>DASQLT010000079.1:0-23895 GCA_035629855.1 Allosphingosinicella sp. | reverse complement strand
GAGCTCAAGGGCTTCGTCGAGCGCGAGCGCGGCAAGGGCGTGTTCCTCTCCGTGCTCGGCTTCGGCATGGGCAATTACAATGACGAGCTGATGCAGGTGCTGGCCCAGAACGGCAACGGCGCCGCCGCCTATATCGACACCTATTCCGAGGCCCGCAAGACTCTGGTCGAGGAAGCGACCTCGACCCTGTTCCCGATCGCGAAGGACGTGAAGATCCAGGTCGAGTTCAACCCGGCGGCGGTCGCCGAATATCGGCTGATCGGCTACGAGACGCGGATGCTCGCCCGCGAGGATTTCGACAACGACAAGGTCGACGCGGGCGAGGTCGGATCGGGCCAGAGCGTCACCGCGCTCTACGAGATCGTTCCGGTCGGCGGGCCGCGCCTGATCGGCGACCGGCGCTATCTCGCCCCGGCCCCGGCCCTTAGCCGGATCGCGAGCGGCGAATACGGTTTCGTGAAGATCCGCTACAAGCTCCCGAAATCGTCGGTCAGCCGGCTCATCTCGACTCCGATCGCGCGCTCGTCCGAGGTTCGGCGGTTCGCCGACGCTCCGCGCGACGCCCGCTTCGCCGCCGGAGTCGCCGCATTCGCGGAGCTCCTCCGCGGCGGCCGGCACGTCGGATCGATGGGCTATGAGGACGTCCTTAACCTCGTTTCCGCGGCGCGCGGCGAGGACCCGTTCGGCTACCGCTCCGAACTGATCCAGCTGATCCGGACGGCGGGCGCCGCGAAGTCGATGGGCGGCCAGGGTCACGGCACCCAGTGAAACCGGCCCGCCCGAACCCTCTCCCGCCGACCGGGAGAGGGCGAAGGCGGGAGGGGGAGATCGTGCGTTCGACCGGCCCGCACTTTCGATATAAGGTCCGTCCGAATGAATCCTCTCCCGCCCCGCCGCCGCCGTAGACGGAGTCGCCTCGAGGGCGGCGACGGCCGGCCGTGACGGGCGGCGACGACGACATCGCCGCCGCACTGCCGCGGCCTCCGTTCCCGGCCCCCGCCCGGCGCGAGGCGGCGATCGCGGAGGCGATGCGGCGGTTCGACGGCGGCGAGGAGCCGTCGGCGGCCGGACCGGGGGAACGGTTCGAGTCCGGGCCGGCGCCCTGGCGGACCCGGTTCAACCGCCCCCAGGCGGGCGCGCTTGCCGGCGCCTTCCTGGTCGCCCTGATCGCCCTGCCGCTGGCCTGGTCGTCGCTTCCCGACCGGACACTCGACGGCGGCCGCGACAAGCGCGCCGAGCCGCCCGGCGGCGCGATGCGCTCGGGGAATCCCGACGCCTCTTCGGTCTCCACCCAAAGCCATCGCGATCCCGCCCCGCCCGAATCCGGAGAGCCGGGTTCGCCGTCCGCGGTCGCCGACGCGGCCGCGGACCCGGCCGCACGCGCGGACGTCGCCCCTCCGCCGGCGCCGATGACCGACGAAACCGCGCTCGGCGACAACGGGGAAGTCGCGGTCACGGGCATTCAAATCCCGCCGGCGAACGAGCCCTCCTCGACGCCCGTGACGGCGGTCGGGGGCGACGAGGTCGTCGTCACGGGATCGCGAATCCCGCGGCCGCACCTGGAATCGGCGGTTCCGATCACTTCGATCGGCGGCGAGGAATTCTTCCAGACCGGCGCGGCGGCGCGGCGCGGGGATTGGAACGCCTGCACGGTCGACGATCCGAAGCGCGACCCGAGCGCCTGCCGGCGGGACGTCGCGTCCGTCGCGAGAGGCGCGTCCGGCAGGGCTTCGGCCCATTTGGCCGAAGGGCTTGCGCGGGCCTGGGAGGGCGAGCTCGACAAAGCGGTCGGCGCGTTCGACCGGGCAATCGCGCTCGCCCCGCGCTCCTCCGCCGCCTATCTCAACCGAGGCCTCGCCCGGCACCGCCTCGGGGATGCGGCGCGCGCGCGCGCCGATCTCGACAAGGCGATCCTTTACGCGCCCCAGTCCGCCCGAGGCTATTACCATCGCAGCCTTCTGCTTCGGGAGCGCGGAGACGCAAGGCGCGCCCGCGCCGACGAAGAGCGCGCCATCGCGCTCGACCCGCGCTATGCGGCGGTGGTGAGAGCCGCAAGGAAACAGGCGCGATGACCGTCACCAAGCCAAGACCCTTCTACAAAAGCCTCTATGTCCAGGTGCTGATCGCTATCGCCCTCGGGATCCTCGTCGGCTGGCTCTTCCCCGTTTTCGGCGCCTCGTTGAAGCCGCTTGGGGACGCCTTCATCCGGCTGGTAAAGATGATCATCACTCCGGTGATCTTCCTGACCGTCGTCACCGGAATCGCGGGGATGTCGGATCTGAAGGCGTTCGGGCGGGTCGGGGCGAAGGCGATGGCCTATTTCCTGACCTTTTCTACCCTTGCGCTGGCGGTCGGGCTCATCGTCGCCAACGTCGTCAGGCCCGGGGACGGGTTTAATGCCGATCCCGCCAAGCTCGATCGGGGCTCGGTTGCCACCTATGTCGACAAGGCGCACGATCAGACGATCACGGGTTTCGCCCTCAATATCATCCCGGAAACCTTCTTCAGTGCCTTCACCTCGGGGCAGATATTGCAGGTCCTGTTCGTGTCGATCCTGTTCGGGATAGCGCTGGCGCTGCTCGGCGAGCGGGGCGAGCGGGTGCTCGGAGCGATGCGGGTGGTGACGGCGGTCATGTTTCGGGTCGTCCACATCCTGATGTACGCGGCGCCGATCGGGGCGTTCGGGGCGATGGCTTATACCATCGGAGAATTCGGCATCGACATCCTGCGCGAGTTGGGAAAGCTCGTCCTCACCTTCTACGCGACCTCGCTCCTCTTCGTGCTGGTCGTGCTCGGGCTGGTCGCCCGGGCGGCGGGCTTTTCGATCTTCGCCCTCATCCGCTATCTCAAGGACGAACTGCTGCTCGTCCTCGGAACGTCGAGCTCCGAGAGCGCGATGCCTTTGCTGATGGAGAAACTGGAGCGGGCCGGCTGCCCCAAGCCGATCGTCGGACTGGTCGTCCCGACGGGCTACAGCTTCAACCTCGACGGCACCAACATCTACATGTCGCTCGCCGCCTTGTTCATCGCCCAGGCGACCAACACGCCGCTGAGCTTCGGCGACCAGATGCTGTTGATGGCGGTCGCGATCCTGAGCTCCAAGGGCGCTGCGGGGGTGACCGGATCGGGCTTCATCGTCCTCGCCGCGACCCTGTCGGTGCTTCCGACCGTCCCGGTGGCGGGGATGGCGCTGATCCTGGGAGTCGACCGGTTCATGAGCGAGTGCCGGTCGCTGACCAACTTCATCGGCAACGCCGTCGCCACCATCGTCGTTGCGCGGTGGGAGAAGGCCGTCGATCCCGTCCAGCTCAGGGCCGCGCTGGCGGGGGACGGCGGCGAGTTCGAGGAGAAGGAGAGCGACGCGCTTCAGATCGAGGGTCGAAGCGACGTGGTCCAGGAGGACGGGGCTCTCAGCGCCTCGTCCGCTCCACCGGGAACTTGATCGTGCCATCGGCCGGCTCGGCCAGGAGTTGAGCGACGCTTCGCGCGAGATCGGCCTGGCGGAAGGGCTTGGCGAGGCGGGGCAGATCCGACCCCGAGCCTTCGGCGATGTTGGAATAGCCGCTGATCAGCATCGCCGGAAGCGCCGGCGCAAGGTCGCGCAAATGGCGGATCAGGTCCACGCCGTTCATCCCGGGCATCAGATAGTCGCTTATGACGACGTCGTACGCCGCCCCGTCGCGAACCATCCGAAGCGCCTCCGCTCCGGACGCGGCCTCGATCACGGTATAGCCGATGTCGGCCAGCATATCGGCGGTGGCGCGCCTGACGATATCCTCATCGTCGACCAGCAGGACGGTCGCGGCCCGGGTCGCGACCACCAAAGGCGCCTGCTCCGTCTCCTCCCGACCGGCCGGTTCCGAAGCCGCCGGAAGCCACATTTCCGCCGTCGTGCCTTCCCCCGGCTTGCTCTTGAGATAGAGCGTACCGCCAAGCTGGGCGCACAGGCCGTGGACCATGGACAGGCCGAGGCCGGTGCCCCGGCCGACGCCCTTGGTCGAGAAGAAGGGCTCGACGGCATGGCCGAGCGTCACCGAGTCCATGCCGACGCCGGTGTCGCTGATCGCCACGCGCAGATATTCGCCGGCCGCGAGTAGCTGGCCGGGCGCGACCCGCTCGGCGGCGGCCGAGATGCTCAGCTTGCCGCCGCCGGCCATGGCGTCGCGGGCGTTGAGCGCGAGGTTGAGGATGGCGAGCTCGAGCTGGTTGGGATCGATCCGCGCCGGCGGCAGCACCGCAGGGCAGTCGACCGCGACCTCGACCATCGGCCCCACCGACTTGCCGATCAGGTCCTGCATCCCGCGAAGCAAGGCGACGATGTCGACCGAGCGCGGCTGGAGATCCTGGCGGCGGGCGAAGGCGAGCAGGCGCTGGACCAGGGTCGCGGCCCGGCTCGCGGCCTGGAGCGCCATGTCGATATGGCGGTGCGACTTGTCGGCCGGCGGCGCCCGGCGGCGGAGCAGATCGAGGCTGCCGATGATGGGTGTGAGCAGATTGTTGAAATCGTGGGCGACCCCGCCGGTCAGCTGCCCGAGCGTCTCCAGCTTCTGCGCCTCGTGGAGCTGGGCGAGCGCGGATTCATGGCCGCGGGTGCGCTCGTCGACCCGCGCCTCCAGGGTTTCGTTCGCCAGGGTGAGGGCGCACTGGCTCGCGGCGAGCGATTCGAGGCGGGCACGGGCCTCGTATTGACGGCGCCGGCCGCGCAGGGCGGAGCGGGCGACGCTGACCAGGGTGGTGGGATGGAAGGGCCGCTCGAGGAAGGTGACGTTGCCGAGCACTTCGAGAAAACGCTCCGCGGCCGGATTGCGCTCGAGCCCGCCGCCGCGGCCGGTGAGGAGGACGAAGGGCAGGTCCGACCATTCGGGCTGGGCGTCGATCCAGGATCGGACGGCGCGCAAATCGGACCGCATCAAAGCTTCCTCGGTGACGAGGACGAAACCGGCGCCGAGACCGAGCTCGGCGACCAGGGAGGCGAGGTCGGCGCATATATTGCCGCCGATGCTCGCTTCGCCGAGCATGGAGCGCGCCACGGCCGAGTCGCGCCCGATGGGCGCCAGGATCAGCGCCCGTTCGGAAAGCTCGTCCCTCAAGTGGGTTCGCCGAGGCCCGGGGTGCGGTCGCCGATCAGCTCCGGGACCCCGCGAAGGACGCCCTGAAAATTGTTCAGGGGTTCGCCGAGCGTGATCCCATGGGCGCCGATCTGATATTCGCGGATCGTATCCTCGTGGGCGCTCGTGCGCTTCTTGATCACCGAAATGGCCCTTCGGACCCGGCCGAGCGCCTCGAAATAGCGAAGCAGGATCACCGTATCGGCAAGGTAGGTGACGTCGACCGGAGACCGCATGTCGCCGACCAGGCCATGCTGCGCGACGGTGAGGAAAGTGCTCGCCCCCTTGCGGTTCAGGAACTGGAGCAGCTCGTGCATGTGAAGGACCAGCGCCTTCTCCTGCGGCATCGAAGCCTGGTAGCCGTTGAGGCTGTCGATGATGATGGTCCGGACCCCGTCCTCCTCGACGGCGGCTCGGACCCGGTGCGCGAACTGGCCGGGCGCAAGCTCGGCCGCGTCGACCTGCTCGACGGTCAGCCCGCCCTCGTCGACCAGCGCCTGGAGGTCGAGTCCGAGGCCCTTGGCGCGCTCGAAGAGCAGTCCGATCTCTTCGTCGAAGATGAACAAGGCGGCCTTCTCGCCGCGTTTGACCGCCGCGACCGCGAAGCTCAGGGTAAGCAGCGACTTGCCCGTCCCGGCCGGGCCGAGGACGAGGGTGCTCGATCCGCGCTCGATGCCGCCGCCGAGCAGGGCGTCGAGCTCGGGCGAAGCGCTCTTGAGCGTGTCGCGCTTGAAGCTGCTCCTGTGCTCCGACGAGACGAGGCGGGGGTAGACCCGGACGCCGCCGGTAGCGATGACGAAATCGTGATAACCGCCGCGGTAGCGCTGGCCGCGATATTTGATCACCCTCAGTCGCCGGCGCTCGGCGCCATATTCGGGGGCGAGCTCCTCCAGCCGGATGACTCCGTGAGCGACGCTGTGGACGGTCTTGTCGTTGACCTCGGTGGTGAGGTCGTCGAGCATCACGACGGTCGCGTCGTGGTGCGAGAAATAATGCTTCAGCGCCAGGATCTGGCGCCGATAGCGAAGCGAGCTCTGGGCGAGCAAGCGGATTTCGGAGAGGCTGTCGAGAACGACCCGCATGGGTTGGACCCGTTCGACCACCTCGAATATCCGCTTCGTCGTCTCGCCGAGCTCGAGGTCGGAGGAATAAAGCAGGCTCTGCTGCTGCTCGTCGTCGAGCAGGCTCTCGGGCGGCACCAGCTCGAAAATCTCATTCGGCGCGGCGATGTCCCAGCCGTGGGACGCGGCGCTTTCGCGAAGCTCGGTCTCGGTTTCGGACAGAGTGATGTAGAGCCCGCTCTCGCCCCGGGCGGCGCCCTCCATCAGGAATTGCGTGGCGATCGTGGTCTTGCCGGTGCCGGGGCTTCCTTCGAGCAGATAGACCCGGCCGCGCCTCAGCCCGCCCGCGAGGACGTCGTCCAGTCCGGTGACGCCGGTCGCCGCTTTCGTCGCTATATCGTTCACTATCCCTCGCTTCCGCGTTCGAAGCGAGCGCAGGAGTCTAAATGTCACACGGGCCGTTTCGGAGGTTAAACCTTCGCGGTCCGCAGCGGGAAACCGCGAAAACCTGACTTATGTTCCATCCGCGCGGCCGGCCAGGTCCATGAAATTGCGTGCCGCCTCCCGATCGCGCTCATTGGGAAAGGCGACGTCGAGGTCGGGAGCCGAGCCTAGCATGTGAAGCAAAGCCCAGAGTGCGAAGCGATTGCCCCTCTCCTTCTCGAGGCCGAGATCGACCTTTATTCGCTCGACCCCCGCATCGAGGGCGGCGGGAGCGACTGCGGCCAGGTCGGCGGTGCCGAAATAGCGGCGGAGCTGATCATCGAGGTTCATCCGTCACTCCTACGCTGGGGCGCCCCGCTTCGAAACCGAAAGTGAGGAGAACGCGGGCCGGCGCCGATCGGGAAGCCGGCGTGAAAACCGGGGAAGGCTCATCGTTCCGGCGGCGGGTGCGGGATTCGAAGCGTCTGGCCGATGAATATCTCGTCGGGATCGTCGATCTGGTCGCGATTGGCGTCGAAAATGTCGGGCCAGAGGGACGCCTTGCCGTAATGAAGCTGGGCGATCCGGCCCAGCGTGTCGCTCAGGGCGACTCGGTGGGTGGTCATCGTCGACTCCGCGACCGGGCCCGGCAGGGTCAGCTCGTCGAGCTCCGCCGCCACCCTGGCCAGCGACTTCGGCCGGTAGCGCTTCTTTTCGGGCAGGGTCGAGGCGTCCGCCTTCCAGCGCCGGATCGCCGCCGTGCTGACCTGCCAGATTTGGCCGGGACCGGGCCGGTCCCGGCTGAGCCGGTCGAGGAAGCCGGATTTGAACCTGCTCCTGTTGACCAGCGGCGCGAAGGGATCGGGAGCGAAGGCCTGGATGCGCGAGCCCTCCTTGATGTCGAGCTTGAGTCCGGCCAGCTTGGCGCCCTTGAGGACCCAGTCGAGCGCTCCGTCCGAAAGGCCGCGAATGTCGCCGCCGCCGCCGACCGACCCATGGACTCCCGGAAACCATTTCTCCTGATAAGGCGCGTCGGGCGCGTCGGACGTCTTGCCCTTGGCCGCGTTGAGGACGTCGAGATCGCCGCACAGAGTGGCTGGAAAGGTCGAGCGGCGCTCGTCGATCGCGACGGCGTGGCGGACGCTCTCGACGAAGTCGGTGATCGAGGGATCGTGGAACGCGTTCCCGCGGTTGGTCCAGCGGCTGATCCACAACATCCCCGGAACCCCGAGCGCTTCCACCGTATCCCAGGCTCCAAGGTAGCGAATTCGAAGCGGCGGCGCCTGGCCCGCGATGTAGCCCGGCACATTTTCGCACCGCCAGCTATCGTCGTCGGCACCGATGCAGACTTCGGCGGAATAATCGGCGCGGAACCTGCGCATTCTCTCGCCCGCGCCGTCGGCGTCCCCGAGGCGCTGCTCGTAGAGGCCGAGCGCTTCGTCGATCCGAGCGACGTGAAGCCGGCTGAGGGGACCGACATGGCGGACGAAGCCGATGAAGGTGCGGGCGCTGAACGCGCCGCGCGAGAAGCCGAAGACGTAGATCTCGTCGCCGGGGTCGTAATTGAAGATCAGGAAGCGATAGGCCTCGCGAACGTTCGAGACGAGGCCCGCTCCGAAGACTCCCCCGGTCACCTTGTCCAAGGCGCCGGTGCCGACCCCTTCGTCGTAATGAATGATCTGGACGGTGCCGTCGCGAGCCTCGCGTTCGATGCTGGCGGCGGTGAGGACGACGTTGGTGGGCGTGTCGACGGCCAGCTTGTTCCAGGTACCGTCGAAGCAGAAGACGATGCGTTTCATTCAATGATTGCCCCGGAGAGACCGACGGCGAGCATAGCAGAATCGACCATCGGGATCGACGATATGCGGACGATCGCCAGGCGCCCAGCCCCTCTCCCGTCCTTCACGGGAGAGGAGGGGCCCGCCGCGAAGCGGTGGGAGGTGAGGGTCTTGCTGAGTCCGGAGTACAGACCCTCACCTCCCAAGCTGCGCTTGGGCCCCTCCTCTCCCGTAAATACGGGAGAGGGGAAGAGCAGATTGACGCGTGCCCGGCGCATGGCGAAAGTCGCCCGGTGCGCGCCCTCCCTCTGCTCCTTCCTCTCCTGCTCCTCGCCGGCTCCTGCAGGCCCGCGCCCCCGGTCCCCTCCCAGCTCATCCTGTGGGCCTGGGAGCGGCCAGAGGATCTTCGCTTTGCCGGCGCTTCGGCCGAGATCGCCGTGCAGACCGGTTTCGTCGAGCTCGCCGGAGCCGGGCTCAAGGCTCGCGGTCGGCGCTTCCCGCTCAAATCGGCTCAGCCGCCGTCGACGGCGGTCGTCCATGTCCAGATCGACCACGAACACCCGCTCGAATGGAGCCCGTTGCTTCGCTCGAGGACGAGCGCGGCGATCCTTCATTACGCGGCGGCGGTTCCGGCCCGGCGGGTCCAGGTGGATTTCGAGGTGCGCGCCTCGGAGCGGGCGGTGCTCCTCGAACTGCTCGCCGACGTCCGGCGCGGACTGCCCAGCGGAACCCTGCTCTCGATGACCGCGCTCGCTTCGTGGTGCGACACCGAGGGCTGGCTCGAGCGGGCACCGGTGGACGAGATCGTGCCCATGGTCTTCCGGATGACCGCCGGCGGCGACGCGCTGAGGAAAAGGCTGGCGGAGGGCGGCGATTTTCGCAATCCTCGGTGCCGCGCCGCATTGGGGGTCGCGACCGATCAGCCGATCGTTCGCGCTCCTCCGGGGCGGCGGGTCTATATGTTCAACCCAAGCAGTTGGACGGCCAAGGATTTCGACCAGGCGCGGCGGCGAATCGAGGGGTGGCGATGAAGGGACGGATGGCGTTTGCGGCCTTGCTTGCGGGTGCGGCATTGTGGGGCGGCCCGGTCTTCGGGTCGGCGGACCCGGGTCCCTACCCCATCTTCATCGACCGCGCCGGAGGCGCCGGCCCCGCCGAAAAAGCGCGGCTCTTCGGAGGGCGGCTCGGGATGCTCACGGCGCGCTCGCCGCGGCCGCTCCTCTATCTCGACTGGCGGCTTCTCCACGGCCTGGATGTCGGGCCGTCCGCTGGGACCGCCCTGACGACGTCTTGCTGCGGCGAGCCGGCGAGCCTCGGCCCGAACGACGGGATCTACGGCTGGGCGGAAGCGCGCAAGATCGTCCCCGGCGTCCCGGAATCGCCTTATTACATTCCGACCGAGCGCAGCGGCCCGGATTATACCAGTGTCGAGAATTGCTTCCGCGACGCTTTCGACACCGCGGCGGCGACGCTGCGCGACCGCGCGAAGCGCTACGGCCCGAACACGCCCGCCGTCCGCGCCTGGCTCTCTACCCAGGATGCGGTGTTCGACGCCTGCGGCAACGAGGGCGCCGCACTCCCGCCGGCGGTCGCCGACGCCCCCGACTGGCTCAAGGCGGACCGCGCCTATCAGGAAGCCGCCTTCGATCTCTACAACCGGCGCAATCTCGAGGCCGCCGAACGCTTCGCGGCCATTGCCCGGGACCCGTCCTCGCCGTGGCGGAGCAAGGGGCTCTACCTTCAGGTGCGGGCGCTCCAGCGCGAGGCGCTCGCCACCCGTGCGCCGGAGGCGATCGCCCGGTCTCGAGCCGCACTGAAAGCGCTCGCCGCGGCGCCCGCCGGCACCTACGGACGCGGCGAGGTCCGCAAGAGGCTTCGAGCCCTCGCCTATCGCGACCGGCCGGGCGCCTTGTTGACCGAGCTTGAGGCGGAGCTGGCCCGGCCCGAGGCCGATTCCGACATCGCTTTCGCCTTTCGCGACTATCTCATGCTCAGCGACAAAGCCTCCGCCAGGCCCGAGGTCGCCGACTGGATCGAGACCCTTCAGGCGGGCGAGGACAGCCCCGGCCTCGATCACGCCCGGGACCGCTGGGCGGCCACGAAAGACTCCGCCTGGCTGCTTGCCGCACTGAGCCTGGTCCAGCCGGACGACGCGTCGGCTCCCCGTCTCGCCATGGACGCCGCCGCGGTGCGCCGGGGCGATCCGGCCTGGCTCACCGCCCAATATCACCTGACCCGGCTCACCATCTCCAAGGCGGATCCCGGAGCCGTGAGGGCGAGGCTGGACCCGATCCTGGCGGACCCCGAGCTTACGCTGGGCGAGCGCAACCTCTTCGCCGGGGCGCACTCGCAGGTGGCGGCCGATCTCGGCGAGCTTGCGCGCTTCTCGCTCAGGGAGGCGTTTTGCGGCGGGCCCGGCGAATATTGCGTCGGCGACGACTGGGCCAAGAACGACTCCAATCTCGCGCCCCATCGCGGCGGCTGGGTCGGCATCGGCGCCGACGCCCGGGCGATCATCGACCGGCTTCCGCTCGACTCCAGGATCGCTCTGTCGCGGTCGGGCACCCTGCCCGCGCCCGTCAGGCTGGACATCGCTCTCACCAATTTCGCGCGGGCGGTGCAGCTTCGGGACGATCGGTCCGCCGACATGATCGCCGGTGATCTCGCCGCTCTGATGCCGCAGATGCGGCGCGACTGGCAGTCGATCGCCGCCGCGCGCCCCGGAGACGCCAAGCGCTTCGCCGAATATTTCGCGATGGCCAAGCTTCCGGGCCTGCGCACCGATCTCATCGCCTTTCATTATACCCGGCCGGTCGGAACGGTGACCGATTTCCAGGGCCGCTGGACCGACTGGATGATCGTCCCGCGCGGCACTGGAGCCCCGGGGAAATTCCCCTCGCTCAACGCCTATCAGGCCGGCTTCTATTATGATGAAACCACCGGCGAGGGCGACCTCACCTGCCTCGGCCAATGCGGCCGCTCGGCCTTTCCGCTGCGCCTCCCCGCCTTCGTCGCTTCGGCGCAGGACCAAGCCGCGGCCGAACGGGCGGCCTTCGCGACTTTCGACCGGGAGGCGCCCGTTCCCGCAGGGGCATCGTCCCTTTGGGAGGAGGCGCTCGCTCTGGCCCGAGCCCGCCCCACCGACCCGCGCTCGCCCGAGATGCTCCACAGGCTGATCCGGGTCGCGCGCTGGGGCGCCAATCACGACCATCTCGGCCGCCGCGCCTTCGAGCTGCTTCATGCGCGCCACCCGGGATCCGTGTGGGCGAAGCGCTCCCCTTATTATTACGACGACTGACGCTCCCAGCCGGGCTCAGGCATGACAGAGCGAACGCGAAGTTCCTCCTCTTTCCGTTCGGGCTGAGCCTGTCGAAGCCCCTTTCTTTGCCTTTCAGAATAAGAAGGAAAGCCCTTCGACAAGCTCAGGGCGAACGGAGTGCGGTGATTTAAATCTGATTTCTCGACGCGTTACCGGCTCGGCCAGGAATAGATCCCCGGGTCCGCCAGCTTCTTTCCAAGCAAGATCATCAAATCGGTATCTTCGGCGGCGCCGTCGAGCAACAGGCCCGGGCCGGGATTGTCGGCGGCCGAATGATAGGCTCCGCCGAGAAAGGCGCCGAGTATCTTCATGTCGGCGAATGAGCCGCCGACCATGATCGACGGGACGCCCGCGCGGGTGAAGGCCCAACCGTCCTGACGCCGGACGAAGGCCGCGGCCTCGTCGTCGCGGTCGAAGGGCCGGCCCGATTCGGCGATCGTCCGGTCGATGACGGCGTCGAGCGATGCCCGGCCCCGGCCCATTACGGCCACCGGCTCGCCTTTCGGGGTGATGGCGAGCGTGTCCATGTTGATCGCGGCGACGATCGAGCCGAGCGGAATGATGGGGCGCGAGGCGAAATATTCGGCGCCGAGCAGGCCCATCTCCTCGGCGGTGGTGGCGAGGAACAGGATGTCGCGCTTCGGCCGCGGCCCCCGGCCGAGAGCCCGGGCGATCTCGAGCAAAGCGGCGATTCCGCTCGCATTGTCGACGGCGCCGTTGCAGATTTTGTCCTCGGCCTCCCTGTCGCACAGGCCGAGATGGTCCCAGTGGGAAAGGTAGAGCAGGCTCTCGCCGCCGCCGCCCGAGCCGCGGATCCGGCCGACGACGTTGTGGGTCCTGATCGTCTCGATCGCAGTGGCGACCTCGAAGCTGGCGCGCAGCTTGAGCGGGACCGGCTTGAAGGACGGGCCGGGCGTCGCGAGCAAGGCGGCGAAATCGGCGCCGGCGGCCGACACCAGGCTTTCGGCCGCCGCCTGCGACATCGCCCCGGCAAGGAGCGGCGGAGCGTGGATCGCGAGCTTTTTCTGGCCGGCGTCGTACACGCGCTGGACGACCGGCCAGGGCAGCTCCTTGCCGATGATCCCGATCACCGCCGCGGCGCCCGCCGCCGCGACCGCCTCGACCCGCTCGGAATAAGCCGGAAGGCCGGCGCCCTCCGGAGCGTCGTAGAGGATGAGGACGACGGCGCCCTTCAGATCGGCCCCGGCGAGCTGGTCTATGCCCTTGTCGGCGATCACCGCGCCGTGGCCGGCAAAGACGACCGGAGCGGATTGCAGGGTTTCGCGCGCGGCGCGGCCGTAGAGGATGATCTCGTCGCGGCCGAGCTCGATCCGTTCGCCTTTCTTGCCTTTGACCCGCCAGAGGCTGGTCTGGTCGCCGGGACGGCGAACGATCACCTCCAGGGGCTGGTACCAGCTGTTGCTCGGCCCGGCGGGCTCGAGGCCGAAGGACCGCATCTGCCCGGCGATATAGGCGATCGATTTCTTCTCGCCCTCGGTCCCCGGCTCGCGGCCGGCGAAGGCATCGCTGGCGAGGGTGTCGATATGCTTGCGCAGCGCCTCGGTCGAGACCGGCTGGGCCGAGGCCGGAAAGGCGAGGAGAACTGCGAGTGCGGCCAATATGCGCATGATCATCCCGCCGCTTGTATCGGCGAAGCCCCGGCTGGCAAGTGGCGCAGCCGCTTTCTTTGCAGGGAGACGAGGAGCGTCCAATTCATTCTCGCAATGTCAAAGAGCCTTCGACGTGTCCGCGACTCGCCTAGACCCCGATATAGTAGGAAATGTCCTACAATGCAAGACAAAAAAAGAACATTCGGCTTGCAACGAGTCCTTACTGGGACGTCGATTCAACCCCGTGCCCTCGCCATCACCCATCTCGCCTGCTCGACGTGCATCCGTTCGATCATCTCTCCTTCGAAGCGCTCCGCTCCGCCGGTCGCGGCGGCAAGCAGGCGCCTGGCCGCTTCGACTTCCTCCTCGCCCGGCCCGAACAGTCGGTTGGCGGGCTCGATCTGGCTGGGGTGGATGAGCGACTTGCCGTCGAACCCGAAGCTCTTTCCCTCCGCGCATTGGGCGGCGAAGCCTTCCGGGTCGTCGAGCCGGTTATGGACTCCGTCGAACGCGGCGACCCCCGCCGAGCGCGCGGCGAGGAGGAGGGTCTGGAGGGCGGTGGCCAGGGGCGCCCGGTCGCCGCCGGGGCGGAGGCCGAGATCGGCGGCGAGGTCGTTGGTGCCGGCGACGAGGCCCGCCGTTTCCGGGGCGATGGCGGCGGCGTTCAGGACCCCGCGGGCGGTCTCGATCATGGCGAGGATCGGCTTGCCGGTGGCTCGGGCGGCTTCACGGGGCGCTTCCGGCCCGGGCGTCATCGGCACCACCACATAATCCGCCCGGCTGGCCGCCGCCGCTTCGAGATCCGGCCGATACCAGGGCTCCTTCGAATTGATCCGGATCGCGCACAGCCCGGGAAAACCCTCGGCCGCCGCCGCGACCGCCGCGGCGCGCGCCTCGTCCTTGTCGTCGGGCTTCACCGCATCCTCGAGGTCGAGGACGACCATGTCGGCGCCGAGGCCCCTCGCCTTCTCGATCGCCCGGCCATTGGAGGCGGGAAGGAAGAGCAGGGAACGGCACAGGCGCAGGTCGGCGGTCATGCCGATTTCGATTGGAAGCGCGGCCGCTTCGCGCCATTATCGCCCGGGCAAGGGGGAAACATCATGGGTTTGGGCTCGTTCGTCATCGTCCTGGCGGTTTTGGCCGTCGTCTTCGTGCTGATGGGCGTAACAGTCGTCCGCCAGGGTTATCAATATACGATCGAACGCTTCGGCCGCTTCACGGTGGTGGCGCGCCCGGGCTTCAACTTCATCATTCCGTTCGTCGACCGCGTCGGTCGCAAGGTCAACATGATGGAGCAGGTGCTCGACATTCCGGGCCAGGAGATCATCACCAAGGACAACGCCATGGTGGCGGTGGACGGAGTGGTGTTCTTCCAGGTGCTGGACGCGGCCAGGGCGGCCTATGAGGTATCCGAAATCTATGTCGCCATCATGCAGCTCACGACGACCAATCTGCGCACCGTGATGGGCTCGATGGACCTCGACGAGACCTTGTCCAAGCGCGACGAGATCAATGCGCGTCTCCTCACCGTCGTCGACCAGGCGACGGAGGCTTGGGGAGTCAAGATCACCCGGGTCGAGGTGAAGGACATTCGCCCGCCCGCCGACATCGTCAACGCCATGGGCCGGCAGATGAAGGCCGAGCGCGAGAAACGCGCCGTCATCCTCGAATCGGAAGGCAGCCGGGCAAGCGCGATCCTTCGCGCCGAGGGTGAGAAACAGGCCCAGATCCTCGAAGCCGAAGGGCGCCGCGAAGCCGCGTTCCGAGACGCGGAGGCGCGAGAGCGCGCCGCCGAGGCGGAAGCCAAGGCGACCCAGATGGTCAGCGACGCCATCGCCGGGGGCAACACCCAGGCGATCAACTATTTCATCGCCCAGAAATATGTCGACGCGATCAGCCAGTTCGCGACCTCCCCTAACGCCAAGACGATCCTCTTCCCGGTCGAGGCGACCCAGCTCATCGGCACCTTGGGAGGCATTGGCGAGCTTGCCCGCGACGCGCTCAGCCACCGCGGTGACGGCGACCCGGGCCAGCCGCCCGCGGCGCCGCGCCGCCGCGGACCCTTCGAAGGGGTTCCGTCATGATCCTCCCACCCGATCTGGACGCGCATTGGTGGTGGCTGATCGCCGCTCTGATCCTGGGCATCGCCGAAATGGTGATACCGGGCGTCTTCCTGATCTGGCTCGGCCTCGCCGCGCTCGTCACCGGCTTGCTCACCCTTCTGCTGGGCTTGCCGATGGCGGCCCAGTTCCTGGTCTTCGCCCTCGCCGCTTTCGCTTCCGTCTATGCGGGCCGGCGCTGGTTCCAGGCGAATCCGATCGAATCCTCCGATCCGCTGCTCAACGAGCGCACCAGCCGATTGGTCGGCCGGGTCGTGGTGGCGACGACCGCGATCGAGAACGGAGTCGGCCGGGTCAGCGTCGGCGACTCGGTCTGGTCGTGCCGCGGTCCGGATTGCGCCGAGGGGTCGAAGGTCAGGATCGTCGGCGCCGACGGCTCCTGCCTCAAGGTCGAGCCGGTGGCCGACGGCGCCTTCCTGCAGCGCGATCTCGAGGAAGGCCGGATCTAGAGCGCCGGACCTTGATCCCGAGTCACGCGTCATGCCGGACTTGATGCGGCACCCACCTTAACTTGAACGGATCGAGTAAAAGGGGGGATCCCGGCTCCGATCTTTCCGGCCAAGTCAGCCTGCTAAAAAGCGCATATCGAGTAATGACATGCTCCTCGCCGGCGATTACGCTCGCGGCGTGCAGCCGTTACGTTCAGCCTTGCTCAAGCATCCTTTGCTCGCCTTGGCGATCGGACTCGCGGCGCTGGCGCTTCGGCTGGCGGTTCCGGCCGGCTACATGCCGATGCTGGATCACGGCCGGCTGGCGCTGACGATCTGCTCCGGCTCGGGAACTGTCGTCGCCAAGCCGCCCCACGCCGCGGCCTCGTCGACGCCCGGCGCACTGCACCACGAAAACGGCCCGTCGGAAGCGCAGAGCTCCTGCGCCTTTGCCGATCTGGCGTTTCCACTGATCGGTGGGGCCGATCGGGTCCAGCTCGCGGCGGCGCTCGTCTTCATCATCGCCACGGCGCTTTTCATCGGCGCCGCTCTGCCACCGCCCGCCGCGCTGCGCCTGCGGCCACCCCTGCGCGGTCCCCCTCTCCCCAACTGAGCGCCATCGAAGCCTGTTCAACGGCAACGTCCGGTCGATCGGCCGGTGAAGGGCCCGGCGAACCGGCGACCTGCTTCACCTTCGGTGTGCCCTGATCGCTGACGCGCGGTTCGGGCTCGCCAATCCAGGGGAAAGTTACGTGAAGACCGTGCTAGCCGCCTCTGCGGCCTCACTGCTCATCGCCGCGCCGGCACTCGCGCAGGACCGCGACCGCGAGGGCCCGCGGCAGCAGGACATCGTCGTCACCGGCACCAAGACCGGCGATTTCGGCGCCAAATCCGGCATTCCCATCGAACGGGTGCCGCAGAGCATCCAGGTGATCGACGACGAGGAGATTATCGCGAGCGGCGCGCGCACCGTCGAGGACGCTCTTCGCGCAGTCCCCTCCGCGACCGTCGCGCGAAGCCGAATCGGCGGCTTCGGGGGCGCGACCCTGCGCATTCGCGGGTTCGCCGCGCAGCAGATCCGCAACGGCATCTTCCAGCGTTTCTACGACAGCACCGATCCTTCGGCCTTGTCCAACGTCGAGCGAATCGAAATCCTGAAGGGGCCTTCCGGGGTGCTCTACGGTCAATCCGGAGTCGGCGGGATCGTCTCCATCGTCACCAAGCGGCCGACCGAGGCGTTCGAAGGATGGGTCGCTTTGACGGGCGGGATGTACGACCAGAAAATGGCGACCGTCGATATCGGCGGCCCGCTTACGGACACGCTCGGCATCCGCCTCACCGGCGAGATCGAGCGCTCGGGCTCGTTCGTCGACTTTCTGGACGTCGACCGGGAGAATTTCGGCCTCGCGCTCGCGTGGCGGCCGGGCGCCTCGGTATCCGCGCATCTCGTCGCCGAATACCTCCACCGCAAGACATTGAACAATCCCGGCCTCCCGACCGTCGGAACCGTCGTCGGCAACGGCGTTGCGCGGGTGAAGCGCTCGGCCTTCCTGGGCGAGCCGGGCTATTCGCTCCAGGAAAACGACGCGGCCCTGATCCAGGCCTGGGCCGACGTGAAGCTCGGCGGCGCCTGGACGCTGACTCCGCGCTTCCAATATAGCGAATGGAACAATGTCGGCAGGTCGACCACCCTCCTGCCGCCCGTCGCACCGCAATCGACCCTAATCCCGCGTGAGGGCCGAAACGCGGGCGAGCGCGACAGATTCTATGTCGCCCAGCTCGACCTGTCGGGGAAAGCGACGACCTTCGGCCTCGGTCACGAGCTGCTGTTCGGAATCGAGTATAACAATGACGACGTGCCGTTCCGGATGCAGCCCATCGTTCCCTGTGGGGTAGGGCCGATCGATGCCCTGGACCCCGTCTATGGCTGCGGCCCGCCGACCGGCAATTTCGGCTTTCTGGCCGATGCCAGGCTCGAGGGCTTCGCGGTCTATGCGCAGGACCAGATCGCTCTCACCGAGGCATGGAACGTCGTCGCCGGCATCCGGCATTCGCAAGCCACCAACGACAACATCTTCACCACGGCCTTCTTCAGCTCAACCAACTCCGCGAAACTGAGGAATACGAGCTGGCAATTGGGCTCGACCTACAAGCTGGGCAAAGGCGTGTCGTTGTTCGGAGGGTATAATACGGGCTACGACCTCGGCGCCGTCACCGGCACTCGCAGAGCGGACGGCATTCCGTTCGAGCCGGAAACCTCGGACCAGGCCGAAGCCGGCGTTCGGCTGACGCGCGACGATCTGCGCGCCGGCCTTTCGGCCTTCCGGGTCCGCCGCAACAATGTCGGAGTCCCCGATCCGCTCAACTTCGCCTTCCAGGTGCAGGAAGGCCAGTTCCGGGTGCGCGGCATCGAATTGGAAGGCGAATGGTCGCCGGCGCCCGGCTGGTGGCTTCAGGGCGGTTATGCCTATCTCGACGGCGTGGTGTCGCGAACGACCACTCCGGGCCTGCTCGGCGCCCGGCTCGCCGAAACGCCCGAGCACAGCGTCACCGCCGCGACCCGGGTCACGCTCGGAAAGGTCGAGCTTCGTGCCGCGGCTTATTATGTCGGCGCCCGAAAGGTGATCAACGGCGGCGCGGTCACTCTGCCGGACTTTGCCACCGTCGACGTCGGCGCAGGCACCCAAATCGGCCCCTTCCGGATCGATGCCGCGCTCACCAACCTCTTCGACCAGGTTTATTATTACAGCGACAATGCGTCCCGCTTCTCGCTCGGCACCGAGGATCGCGTGCTTCCGGGCGAGCCGCGAACGCTCAGTCTTCGTCTGGCCTATAATTTCGGAAGGAATGCGCGATGAACGGCGGCCGCACCTACGGCACGATGTGGCGCTGGCATTTCTATGCCGGGCTGTTCGTGCTGCCCTTCGTCCTTCTCCTGTCGGTCAGCGGCTCGATCTATCTGTTCAAGCCGCAGATCGACCGCTGGGAGGAACGGGCCTGGCGCGATCTCGGGGCCGAGGGCGCCGTGTCGGCCGACCGCCAGCTGGCGGCGGCGCTGGCCGCCAATCCCGGGGCGCGCTTCAACCATTATCGGCTTCCCGAGCGGGAGGGCGATTCGGCAATGGTCCAGCTCGGGCTGGCGGACGGGACCCAGCGCGAAGTCTATGTCTCGCCGCAAGGCAGAGTGCTGGGCGCGCTCGATCCGGAAGGCCGGATCTCCGCTTTCGTCTCGCGGCTCCACGGGTCGCTCCTGCTCGGCGACGTCGGCGATTGGCTGGTGGAGCTGGCGGCGAGCTGGACCATCGTCATGATCCTCACCGGTCTCTACATGTGGTGGCCGCGGCCGTTCGGGGCGGGCGGCACCTTCTGGCCCCGGCTTTCGCTCAGGGGCCGGCCCCTGCTCAAGGACCTCCACCGGGTCACCGGATTCTGGATCGCCGGACTGGTCCTGGTCATGTTGGTCAGCGGCCTGCCCTGGGCCTCGACCTGGGGAAGCGCCTTCAAATGGGCCAGGACCGAGCTCGGCCTCGTCCAGGGACCGCAGAATTGGAAGATCGGCGCCGCCGGCGGCCATGGCGCCCACGGCCATGACGCGACGAGCCTGGCGCCCCCGCCGCCGCCGCGGGACGTGCCTTTGTCCACCTTCGTGGCGAAGGCGCAGGCCGAGCATATGGCCTTCCCGGTGGTCATCCTCCCGCCCCATGCGCCGCAGCGTTTCGGCCCGCCGACCGGCAATTTCTGGACGGCCAAGTCCGAAGCTCAGAACCGCCCGCTCACCCGGCAGGTGACCTACGACCCCGCCACCGGCGCCGAAGCCGGCCGCCACGGCTTCGCCGACACCCATGTGGTCGATCGGATCGTGAACACGGGCATCGCCTGGCATGAAGGCCAGTTGTTCGGCCTGGCCAATCAATTGCTCGGCCTGGCGACGGCTCTCGCCCTCATCGCCATAAGCGTCATGGGCGTGCTGATGTGGTTTCGGCGCCGTCCCAAGGGTGAGCTCGGAGCGCCCCCGCCGGTCGGCGGCGCCCGCCTCCGCTGGCCGATCGCCGCCCTTGTCGTGGCGGGCCTGCTGCTGCCCTTGTTCGGCGCCTCGCTCCTCGTCTTTCTGATCGTGGACCGAATCGTCGTCGCGGTTCGGAAAACCAGCGCCACGTAGCAACTGCCCTCGCATTCTCGCCGCGAAGCGGTGGGAGGTGAGGGTCTCGCCGAGTCGGCGGAAAAGACCCTCACCTCCCAAGCTCCGCTTGGGCCCCTCCTCTCCCGCGAAAGGCGGGAGGGGTTTCGGGCTCCGGAACCCGAGCGCTCACGACACCGGCGCCAGATTGTCGGTCGAGACCCGATCGATATAGAAACCGTAAGGATCGATGCCGGCGTGGCTCGGCTTCCGGGCGGTCACGAACCTCAGCACCTGCCGGCCCGACCGGATCGGCTGTCGCCGCATCCGGATGACGTTGGATCGGTTGAAATCCCCCGCGTCCGGATCGGCGGTGAAGAGGCCGATCTCGATCGTCTCGGCGAGCCGCGCCTCCGTCTCCCTGCCGCTGCCGTCGGCATGGAGTTTCCGGGCCTCCACCGGCACCGTCACATCCCATCTGCCGTCCGAGCGCCGCACGGCCGTGGGGCCCTCCACCTTGAGGTCGTAGAGCGTGATCCGCTCGAACAGGTCGGTGATCAGCGCCTGCTGCTCGGCGGTTTTCGCTTCCTCTCGAAAAAGCGCGATCAGATCGACCGAGCGGGGATAGGGGGCGACCGTGAATCGATATTTGTCGACGAACCGCCGAAGCGCGCGGTTCACCGCCTCCTCCCCCATCCGCTGCTGGAGCAAGTACAAAGCGAGCGCGCCTTTGCCATAAGCGACATGCTGCTGGCCGATCTCGACGCTGACGAGCGGCTCTTCCGCGAGCGTCTGGGTACGCCGGCCGCTCAGATAGCGATCGCGCTGGAATAACAGGAAATCGCGGATCCCGTCCTCCCCCTGAAGCCGCTTCATCACCATCAGCGCGGAATATTGGGAAAGCGTCTCGTAGAGGAGCGAGGCGCCCTGCATCCTGGCGCCCAGGACCTGATGCCCCCACCATTGGTGCGCGATCTCGTGGGCGGTGAGCATGCTGACCGAGTCGAACGCGCTTGGATCCCGAAGATCCATCGCGAAGATCGATTCGCCGACGGCGATGGTGTTCGGAAAAGCCTGGCCGCCGCCGGCATAGGGACGCTCGACGATCCGCGCCTGATCGAACTGATAGGGACCGAAAGCCTGGCTGTAATAGTCGACGGAGGTCCGCATCGCCTTCATCATCCGGTCGACGTTCCAGGCGTGCGAGGGGTGGAAATAGACCTTATGCTCCACGCCCCGATGGACGAGCCTCCGGACGGCATAGCGGCCCGACTGGATCGAGAAATGGTTCTTGATCGGCGTATCGGAGACGAACCGCGCGATCCGGCGGCCGTTCTCGACACGCTCGGACACGCGCCTGCCGGGTGCGATCGGGATCTGATCGGCGAGGGTCGAGACCGTGATGTCGGCGGTGGTCCAGCCGGCATCGCCGCTGGGGGTGATCCTCGTGGCCGCCAGATCGTCCAGCCGCGGCAACGGCCGCCGTTCCGGAAGGCCTTGGCGGCGGCGCTCGGCCGGCTCCTCTATGAGTCCGACGTCGCTCATTCCGATCCGAGGAGTGAGCTCCAGGCTGTTGAGATCGGTGCCGTTCGGAAGGATTCCCGTCTCGGCGCCCGACGCCCGGAAACCGACCTGCTCCCGGCGGGTTCGGAAGGCGAGCGTTCGCGCTTCCCCCGGGCGCATCGGCACGTCGAGGGCGTAGATACGGTAGCCGAATTGCACGTCGTCGCGTTCCAGCCGGGCACCCGGAAAATCGAGAGCGACGAGGCCGAGACCGCTGTTCATCAGTCGGACATGGACCCGCTCGATCGGCCGCTCCGTCTCGTTGACGAGCCGGTAACGGCCGCGCACCTCCGCTCGAACGTCCTCGGGGTGGAGCGCGACGTCGAGCTCGACATGCCGGACCACCGGTTGCGGCATTCCCGCGAAGCGGAAATAGCGTTTCTCATATTCGGCGAGATAGGCCTGCATATCCCGTGACGTTCGAAAGTCGTTCAGGACCCGCGTGTTGTAGACGATCCACGATCCACTCGATAGGACCAGCGCGAGCGCCGCCGCGGCCGCCGCCCCGGTTCCGCGGGTCAGTCGAGCGGGAACCCGGCGAAGCCGCGGCTTCAGTCGCGATTCGGTGCCGCGCGGCCACAGCAAATGCACCGCGACCAGAAGCAGGGCCGCGGTCGCCGCCCAGAACAGCCGGAACCACCAGGCCGCCGCCTGGAAATTGCCGGCGCCGGCCATGTCGGACGGCGGCATGTCGGGAACGTTGCCGTAAAGGAAGAGAGGATATTCGAGCCCCATCGACGGCCCGAAGATCAGAAGGACGATGTACAGCGTCATCACGCCCCAGCCGACATATTTGCCGGGGCTGAGCGCGGCGACGAAGACCGCGAGCATCGCGATCAGGACGGCGTCCACTCCGCCCGGAAGAAGATACCGGAGCAGATAGTCGCCAAGCCCGAGCTCCACGCCGCCGTCGAGCAGCTGGACGAGGATTCCGACGATCATTCCGACGACCAGGGTCGCGAGCAGGACCAAAGCCAGGCCGAGCATCTTGGGAAGCATCAGGGCCCAGGCCGGAAGCGGAGTCGAATCGATGATCTCGTGGATCTTGCGTTCGCGCTCCCGCCACACGAGCTCGCCGCCGTAGAAGGTCGCGATGACGATCAGCAGCGTCGAGAAGCTCGCCTCGATGATCGGCACGGAGACGAGGGTGAGCGGATAGAGCGCCCCGTCGAGAAAGCCCGAAGCGGTCAGCAGGCCCGGAAGCGTGAAGGCGAAGGCGATGACGAGCAGGATCGAAAAGGCCGGGCTCTTGATTACATAGCGCGCTTCCATGGCGGTGCGGGCCGCGAATTGCGCGCGCGCGGTGCGGCCGTCGAAGCGGGGTTCCGGAAGCCGGCCGAATTTCAGGCCGGGACCGGCTTGGGAAGGCGAGTCCGCCGCCGCCTGCCGCCGCAGCCTGCGCCGCTGGCGCCGCGACAGGCCCCGGTCCGAAAAGCGGAACAGGGCATAGGTAAACGCCAGGAGCGCGATCGACGCTCCGACCCAGAGCAGCCGGCTGATCAGCATCAGCCTGGTGACGGGCACCACGCCGCCGTTGAGCTCGGCCGCCGTGAAATAGCGCGAGCTCGCCAGATAGGCGGTCATTCCGAACGGGTCGGCGAGCACTCGAAAGCTGAGCAGCTCCGGCCGGCTCTGCATCAGCCCCTGGGAGAGGAGGTAGAGGATCAATAGGCCGACCACCCCGAGAAAGGTTCCGGCCGTCGAGCGAGTCGCCGTGGCGAGCGCGAACAGGATCGCCGAGATGATCAGCGCGTTCGGTAGCGCGAACAGGCCGTAGCCATAAGCGAAAGCGGACAGGCGGTTGGGTCCGAGCATCGCCTGATCGGCGAACGGCATCAAAGTGCCGAGCCAGGCCCCCAGCGTCGCGGCCGCCAGCACCAGCGCTCCGGCGGCGAAGGCGCCGAGAAAGCGTCCGAACAGATAGTCGAGCTTCGTGATCCGGGTGGAGCGGACGATGGGGCCGAACCCGGTCTGGTCGTCGCGGACGATGACGTTCGACACGAAGGCGGCGCCCACGAACAGGAAGACGAGCGACGCGAGAAGGTGCGCCACGATGACGGCATGCGGGCTGTTGAACAGGACGTTCCCGCCCCCGCTGGTCACGACCTTCGCCACCGCCATGTCGGCGAAGGCGGCCAGGAAGAAGAGGGCCGCGGCCGCGCCGAAAAGCGGGCTCCTGGCCTGGTAGCGAAATTCGAACGCCGCGATCTTGCCGAGCATGTCGTTTTCCTCAGGCGGCTCGGCGGGACTGGGCGAGGGTCGAGAAATAGACGTCCTCGAGGCCGCCTTCGACCGAGGCGAAGCCGTCGCCCGGGTCGGAGTCCGCGAGGACGTGGATGACGGTCCGGCCGGAGAACAATCGGGTGGA
>DASQLT010000078.1:0-45719 GCA_035629855.1 Allosphingosinicella sp. | reverse complement strand
AGCGTTACGCGCGCGGCGGCGATCCGGCCGGGTTCGACTACAACATCACGCTCGCCGACAATCAGTTGCTGGCCGGGGTGGAGCTCACCGTCTCGGGCGTGCTTCTCCAGTCTTACGAGACGATGATCGTCGACGGCAGCCTGGAGCTGGACGGCACTTTCCGCTTCTTCGGCGGCAAGTCGGACGACGGGCTCAAGGGTGGGGCCAAGAACGATCTCCTTTTCGGCAATGCGGGCAACGACCTGCTGACCGGCGGCGGCGGATCGGACACGTTCCGCTACGATTCGACGGGCGATTCCAACAGCTTCTTCCTCGACCGGATCCTCGACTTCACGCCGGGGACGGACAAGATCGACCTGAGCCGGATCGACGCCAATTCGCTCGTGGGCGGCGACCAGGGCTTCACCTGGATCGGATCGAATGCCTTCAGCGGCGCGGCCGGCGAGCTTCGCGCCTTCCAGCAGGGCGGCGACTGGATGCTCGAGGGCGATTCGAACGGCGACAGCGCCGGCGACCTCGTCATATTGCTCACCCTGCAGGGACCGACGCCGCTGGGGGCGGGGGACTTCATCCTGTAAACGTCATCCGGATCTCGGCGAGGCCCGCGCCGGCGCCCTTCCGGCCCGAGGTCGCGGCATTCGCCGGGATGACGGGCTTGCCGGCCCCTCGGCATCGAGCGAGTTTTCCGAGCAATCGGTGCGAACGCATTTTCGAACGCAAAGACGCAAAGACGCAAAGACGCGACGATCCCGCGAAGCGGACTAACGCCGGCTCTATCCGACGCGGCCCTGTCCGCCGCCAGCCGCTGCCGAGGTGGAGCGCTCCGCGCTCTTTGCGTCCTGGCGTCTTCGCGTTGAAAAATTCGACCGGCACCGCGGAAGGGATTTGGCTCGGATGGCGCGGTAAGCCTTCATTCTGCCTGGGGTCCCGGCTTTCGCCGGGATGACGAGGGGGATCAGGCGGCCGGCTCCGGCCCCTTCCCCAGGATCATGTCGCTGGCCTTCTCGGCGATCATGATCGTCGGCGCATTGGTGTTGCCCGATACCAGTCGCGGCATCACCGACGCGTCGACCACGCGAAGTCCCTCGACGCCGTGTACCCTCAATTGCGGATCGACCACCGAATCCGGCCCGCGCCCCATCGCGCAGGTCCCGACCGGGTGATAGATGGTCGTGCCCCAGGTGCGGGCGTGGTCGAGCAGCTGCTCGTCGGTCACCGCCTCCGGCCCAGGCATCAGCTCGCGCTCGATAAAGCGGGCGAGGGCGGGCTGCTCGGCGATTCGGCGGCCCCAGCGCAGGCCGGCGACGATCGCCTCCTGGTCGAGGCGGTCGGACAGATAATTGGGCCTGATGGCCGGATAGGCCGAAGGGTCGGGCGACTTGATCCGGATCGTGCCGCGCGATTCCGGGCGAAGCTGGCAGGGCGCGATGGTGAGGCCGGGCTCCTTTTCGAGCTCCATCTTCTGGGCGTTGGCGAGCTTGTCCGGATCCATGGTCGCGGGCAGGATGT
The DNA here is from genome assembly GCA_035629855.1 of Allosphingosinicella sp. GTDB lineage: Bacteria > Pseudomonadota > Alphaproteobacteria > Sphingomonadales > Sphingomonadaceae > Allosphingosinicella. Next base: position 44,210 of record DASQLT010000078.1, on the reverse strand, counting down.
GGAATTGAAGGTCGGGCCCGGCGAGGCCCTCGCGCGACTTGCAAAAGACGGCGACATGGGCGGCGGAGAGGGTGAGGAGGCCCTTCCTTCCGAACATATATTTGAGAGTCTCCCTGAGGAAACGCGTTCCCCGGACAAGCTCGTTGACCGAGACGATGCCCTTCTTCAGCCGGAAGGTCTCGCCGGTGACGAAATGGTCCTGGAGGTTCCCGCCGACTCCGGGGAGATCGGCAAGCAGCTCGATGCCATGCTCGCGCAGCAATTCGGCCGGCCCGATCCCGGAAAGCTGGAGCAGCTGGGGCGAATTGACGGCACCGCCCGCTAGGATCACCTCGGCGCTCGCCCGGGCCGTCCGCCTGACGCCGTCCTGGACGAACTCGACCCCGACGGCGCGCCGGCCCTCGAACAGGATGCGCTGGGCCAGCGCCCGAGTCTCGACCCGCAGATTGGGCCGCTCCATCGCCGGATGGAGATAGGCGACCGCGGCCGAGCAGCGCTTTCCGTCCTTGATCGTCACCTGGTACCAGCCGACGCCTTCCTGCTCCGCGCCGTTGGGGTCGCGATGGGGCAGGCCGAGCGCCTCGCAGGCGTGGATCACCGCTTCCGACACCTCGTGGCCGGTCGTCGGATCGGAGACGTTGAGGGGCCCGCCGACCCCGTGGATGTCGCAGCCGCCGCGCTCCTGGTGCTGCGAGCGGCGGAAATAGGGAAGGACGTCGTCCCAGGCCCAGCCCTCGCACCCGAGCTGGCGCCAGCCGTCGTAATCGGCGCGCTGGCCCCTGATGTAGAGCATGGCGTTGATCGACGACGAGCCGCCGAGCACCTTGCCGCGCGGCCAGACGTGGGTCCGGCCCTTCGTCCCGGCGTCGGGCTCGGTGGTGAACAGCCAGTTGACCTTGGGATCCTTGAGCGTCGCCGCATAGCCCACCGGCACATGGATCATCACGTTGGAGAGAAATTGCGACGGCTGCTTCATCGGCCGGTCGTCGCCGCCCGCCTCGAGCAGGACGACCCGGGTGCGCCCGTCCTCGGTCAGCCGGTTGGCGAGAACGCAGCCGGCCGAGCCGGCGCCGACGACGATGTAATCAGCCTGCAGAGCGTCGGGCATCGGGCCGCTCCTGGCGCTCGGCGGCTCGGCGGACGAAGGCGGCGGTGAGCTCGGGCCGGGTGAAGGGGAGCATGTGCCCGCCCTCGACGAGCTCGATCTCGGCGCCCGGAATCTCGCCCGCCGTCCGCTCGCCGTGGAGCTCGCAGTCAAGCAGATTGTCGGCGCGGGCGTAGAGGATGGAGACCGGGACCGAGAGCGTCGGGTAGCGTTCGACCATGCCCTCGAGCTCGCCCTCGAGATCGCACAAATCGGCCGAGGAAGCGTAGAAATTGTTCGGCCGCATCGCCAGCAGCCCGCCGCCCTCGGTGCCAAAATCCGCGGGCACCGGCTCGGGCGCGAAGACTTCCTTCAGCGATTTCTCGGCGGTCGCCATCCCCATCGGCGTGGCGACGGTCCAGGCGATCGACTTGCGCAGGAAGGGCGAGCGGATGACCAGCCCCTTGAAGACCTCCGGCACGTCCTGGATGTCCTGGACCTGGGTGAGCGGAGCGACGAGGGCGAGGCCGCCGACCGTTTCGGGATGGTTGAGCGCGATCGAAAGCGCCAGCGCCCCGCCGAGCGAATGGCCGACGATGAGCGGTCGGTCCAGCTTCAGGATCCGGATGAGCTCGGCGATCGTCTCGGCCTGGACCCGAAGGCGCGCGGAGGTCGAGCGGCTCCGAGGCGAATAACCGGAGCCGGGACGGTCCACCCGGATCACCCGATAGTCGCGGGCAAGGTCGTCGACCATCGCCCGGCCGAAGTTGCGCAGCTGGCCGGCGAGGCCGTGGATCATGACGATCGGCGGCCCCGAGCCGTCGTCCGTATAATGGATCGTCTGGCCGCCGACCTCGATCAGCGCGCCGTCGCGCGGCACCGCCTTTTCGATCTTGCGGGCGGCCGCGCCGCTATAGGCGGCGAGGCCGCCGCCGAGCAGGCCCAGGCCGCCGGCGCCGGCGAGCAGGAACGGGATCATTTCAAGGCCCTCCCAAGAAGCTTCCAATAGGATACCGGAGCGAGCCGCTCGACGGCCGCCATGAAGCGTGCGTCGTTGCCGACGATGATCCGCGAACGATCCTTCTCGACGCCCGAGACGATGATCTCGCCGGCCTTGACCGGGGGCATCCGGAGGAATTTGTCGAACCTCTCCTTCTGGGCCTCGAGGTCGATGTCGTTGACTCCGCGCGGCGGCCGGGCATTCTTGGCGATGGAGGTGGCGACCCCACCGGGGTGGACGACGGTCACTCCGATCTTCGCACCTTCCGCCTCGAGCTCCCGGCGGAGCGATTCGGAGAAGGCGCGAACCGCGAATTTGCTTGCCGAATAAGCGGTTTGGCCGGGCGGAGCGATGATTCCGAAAATGCTCGAAATGTTTACGATTCGCGCGGAATCGCTACTTCTCAGCAGTGGAAGGAAAGCGCGGGTCATCCGAACCACGCCGAAGAAGTTCACCTCCATCAGCCAGTCGAAATCCTCTTCGGCGACCTGTTCGAACGTGCCGCCGATGGCGACCCCGGCGTTGTTGACGAGGAGATCGGCGCGGCCGTGCGCGGCGAGCACCGCGTCGGGCAAGGCGGCGACCGCATCGCGGCTGGCGACGTCGAGCCGGTGGCGGCTGACCTTCACTCCGGTTTCCGCGACGAGCGCCGCCGTTTCCGCCAGCCCTGCCTCGTCGAGGTCGGCGAGGGCGAGGTTGCAGCCTCGCCTTGCCAGTGCTTGGGCGGTGCCTCGGCCGATCCCGCTCGCGGCGCCGGTGACGACCGCGGTTCTGCCCTTCAGCTTCATGCCGCCTCGCTCTCCCGCTCGAGGCGCGCCGAGACCGGAGCGCCGCGCGGAAGGAAGCGGATCACTTCGTCCTCCACCGACGCGAATTTGAGGCTCGCCATGTCGAGCGCGTAATTCTGATAGAGCTTCCAGGGCTTCTTCGAGCCCTGTTTGGGCAGGACGTCCCGCGCCCGCTGCACATAGCCGGAGCTGAAATCGAGGAAGGGCACCTCATCGATCCCGGCCTCGCGGACGGGGAGGGCGATCTCGGCCCCGCTCGTCTTCAGATGGTTGAGCAGCCGGCAGAGATAGCCGCCGGTCAGGTCCGCCTTCAAGGTCCAGGAAGCGTTGGTGTAGCCGAAGGAATAAGACAGATTGGGGACGTCGCTGAACATCATCCCGCGATAGCTCAGGGTCTTCGACAGGTCGCGGCGCTCGCCGTCGACCGCAAAGGCGATGTCGCCCGCCAGCTGGAGCTTGAGGCCGGTGGCGGTGACGACGATGTCGGCGTCGAGAGTCTCGCCGTTCTTCAGTCGGATCCCGCTCTCGGTGAAGCCGTCGATCTCGCCCGTGACGATCGATGCGCTGCCCTTGCCGAGCGCCTCGAACATGTCGGCGTCCGGCACCAGGCAGAGGCGCTGGTCCCACGGATTGTAGCGCGGCGTGAAGTGGGTTCCGACGTCGTAATCGGGCGGCAGCAGCTTCCTCACCTCCTCTAGCAGCTTCTCCTTGACCTTCGCGGGGCGTTTGCGGGCGAGCTTGAAGAAGACCATCTGGAGGAGGACGTTCTTCCAGCGGGTGATTCCGTAGGCGAGCTTGGATGGCAGGGCCTTGCGGAGCGCGTTCGCGATTTTATCCTCGGACGGGCGCGAGACCATGTAGGTCGGCGATCGCTGCAGCATGACGACATGGCCGGCCGTCTTCGCCATTTCCGGGACGATCGTCACCGCGGTGGCGCCGCTGCCGATCACGACGACCTTCCTGCCCGAATAATCCAGGTCCTCCGGCCAGAATTGCGGGTGGACGATGGTGCCCCGGAAGCTCTCCTTGCCGGCGAAGCCCGGGTCGTAGACCTCCTGGTAATTGTAATAGCCGCTGCAGATGTGGAGCCAGTTGCAGCTGAAGCGAATCCGCTCGCCGCTGTCGGTGCGCTCCGCCTCGACGATCCAGAGCGCGTCGGCGGAGGACCAGTCCGCCTTCTTCACATGATGGCGGAACCGGATGTGCTCGCGGATTCCGTGAAGGTCGGCGGTGTCGTTGACGTAGCGAAGGATCGAGGGGCCGTCGGCGATCGCCTTGGCTTCTTCCCAGGGGCGGAAGCTGTAGCCCAGGGTGTACATGTCGCTGTCCGAACGGATTCCGGGATAGCGGAACAGGTCCCAGGTGCCGCCGATCGCCTCGCGGCCTTCGAGGATGACGTAGGAGCGCCCGGGGCTGCCGTGCTGGAGATGGTAGGCCGCCCCAACGCCGGACAGGCCGGCGCCGACGAACAGCACGTCGAAATGCTCGACCGCCGCGCTCGGCGGGGTGATCCCACTTTGCAACATTATCTCCCCCGAACCTCCCGCTTCGACGCCTGCGCTTGACACCAATAAGGTGCAATAGGATTGTGCGACAAGAAGCATAAAGTTGCCGGATGAAACCGGTGCTGGGGACAATGGCCCGAAAAGGCCTCGGGGGAGGAATATCGCAATGACCAGGAACGTGATTCTCGCGCTCGGAGCCTCCGTGCTCGCATTGGCCGCGGCGGCCCCGGCGTCGGCCCAGACCGTGCCCGAGCCGGAAGGCGCCGAGCAGGCCGGCGACATCACGACCGGAGCCGGCGCCGACCAGGGCGGCGACGCTCCCAGCGGAACCACCGACAGCGCCGAAAGCGCCGACGATTCCGACATCATCGTCACGGCCCAGCGCCGAGCGGAATCGCTTCAGAACGTTCCGATCGCGGTTTCGGCTTTCTCGGGCGAGGCGCTCGAGCGCCAGCAGATCGAAAATGCCAGCGACCTCCAGCAGAGCCTTCCCAACGTTACCTTCACCAAGACCAACTTCACCTCGTCGAGCTTCACCATCCGCGGCATCGGCGACCTGTGCACCGGCTTCTCCTGCGACAGCGCCACCGGAATCCACGTCAACGACATGCCGCTCACCTCGACGCGCCTGTTCGAGACCGAATATTTCGACCTCGAGCGGGTCGAGGTCCTGCGCGGGCCGCAGGGCACGCTCTACGGCCGCAACGCGACCTCGGGCGTCGTCAATTTCATCACCGCGCGCCCGAACCTCAACCAATTCCAGGCCAGCGTCACGGCCGAATATGGCAATTACGATTCGATGAAGCTGACCGGGATGGTCAACGTGCCGGTGGGCGACATCGCCGCGATCCGGCTCGCCGGCTATTGGCTGAACCGCGACGGCTTCATGAAGAACGAGTTCGATAACAGCCGGATCGACGGCCGCGACCTCTACGCCCTTCGCGGCTCGATCCGGATCCAGCCGACCTCGGGCACGACCGTCGACCTCATCGGCTATTATTTCCACGAGAAGGACGATCGCTCGCGAATCCAGAAGCAGCTCTGCGCCCGCGACAATACCGGGATCCTCGGCTGCCGGCCCGACCGGCTCGGCTTCGAGACCGTCAACGGCAACGCCACCCTGGCGGCGATCCTCACCTCGCGCGAATTTTTCCGGATCAACAATGCCGCACTGACCAATTTCGGCCTCGGCAGCCTTTACGGCACCGACAATTTCTTCGGCGGAGTCGTCAATCCGGCCGACCTGCGCACCGTCCGCACCGACTTCAACCCGACCTATTTCGCCGAAGAAATCCACGCGATGGCGCGGATCGAGCAGGAGATCGGCGAGACTTTGGACCTCACCGTCACCGGCGGCTACACCCAGCAGGAGGTCGACAGCCGCACCGACTACAATCTCGTCGCCGGCAATTCGCTGGCCGGGAACGTCGGCCTGGCCACGTTCGTGGCGACCGCCGGGGCGCCGGGCGCATTGTTTCCGGGGGGCGTGAATCCCTACACCCAGGCCAGAAACGCTTTGGTCGGCCCCGGCGGCACCGTTTGCACGTCAGAGACCAATCTCAATTATACCGGCATCTACGGCGGCTTCGTCAACCGCTGCACCGCCGGCAGCACCGACTACGACCGTTCGCAGAGCCACTCCCGCCAATATTCGATCGAGGCGCATCTCGACAGCGACTTCGAGGGGCCGTTCAACTTCCTGATCGGCGGCATCTATCTCGACAATAGGTTCACCGACTCGAACTATTATGTCGCCTCGTTCGGGCTCGATTATGCGGCCGGGGTCCTCGGAGCGGCGACCGCGCTCGGCCAGCGGGCGGCGGGCAACGTCACCTTCCCGAACGTCTTCCTGGCCCCGCCCTTCTACAACAGCGAGGTCAATCTCTTCTCGCTGAAGAGCTACGGACTGTTCGGAGAGGTTTATTTCGACGTCTCCGACAAGCTTCGCCTGACCGGCGGCATCCGCTATTCGAACGACAAGAAGCGCCAGATCGCCCGAGTGCCTCTGGCCAGCTTCCCGGTGCCCTTCGGCACGACGGATGCCAACCAATCGCCCTTTATCGGGCAGTTCGACGCCGACCCGAGCTTGGCCGGCAACCAGGCCTACAATATCGGCCGAGCCGCGTTCGACGAGTTCACCGGCCGATTCGTCGTCGACTACAATCTGACGCCCGACAACCTCGTCTACGCTTCCTGGTCGCGCGGCTATAAATCGGGCGGCCTCAACCCGCCGATCAACCCGATCTTCGCCGTTCCCGCCACCTTCGAGCCGGAGATCATCAACGCCTTCGAGATCGGCTCGAAGAACAGCTTCGCCAACGGCACGGTCCGCCTCAACCTCAGCGCCTTCTATTATGACTACAAGGGCCTGCAGCTCAGCCGGATCGTCGCCCGCACCTCGGTCAACGACAATACCGACGCCGAGATCTACGGCGCCGAGGCCGAAGCGGTGTTCCGGCCCCACCCGGACACCCTGATCAACCTCTCGGGCAGCTATCTTCATACCAAGATCAAGGATCTCCAGCTCGTCGATCCGCGCGACGTCTCCGGCGGCCGTTCCGACACGGTGATCATCAAGGACGTCACCAACGCGTCCAACTGCGCCGTCATCCCCAACACCCCCGGCAACGCGCTGGGTGCCAACACGCTCGTCACCGCCTTCAACGGCGCCATCGGCCTCGCCGGTCCGGTGCCGGTGCCGGGGACCAACACGACGGGCGCCTTCTCGGTCTGCGACTCGCTCGCCGCCACGATCGCCAACCCGTCGGCGCCGCTCAGGGGCCTGTTCGCGACTCCGACCGGGCCGCTGCCCTTCACCGTCGCCACCGGGGTCGAGGTCGATCTCAGCGGCAACGAGCTTCCCCAGGCGCCGAACTGGAAATTCTCGGCCGGGCTCCAGCATACGATCCGCTTCGGCAACGGCATGACCGTCGTGCCCCGTGTCGACTATACCTATACCGGCAAGTTCTGGGCCCGCAGCTTCAACACCCAGATCGACCGGATCTCCGGCTATTCGGTGGTCAACGCCCAGATCCAGGTGAACGGCAAGGACGAGCGCTGGTTCGCCCGCGCCTTCATCCAGAATTTGACCAAGAGCGACGCCATCACCGGCCAATATGTCACCGACCAGTCCTCGGGCCTGTTCACCAACGTCTTCACCCTCGAGCCGAGGCGCTTCGGGCTCGCGGCGGGGGTCAAGTTCTGATTGGATTTGCCTCCCCATCGCCGAAGGTGATGGGGAGGGGGACCACCCGAAGGGTGGTGGAGGGGTAAAGGCTCGGCCCACCATGCTTCGCATGGTCCCCCTCCCCATCTGGCGATGGGGAGGCAGAAGGTATAGCTGGTCCCCGAATCGTCCCCAAAGGAACCAGCATGCGCGACTATCTCGATTTCTACATCGGCGGCGAATGGGTGAAGCCCGTCGACCGGCGGACCCTCGACGTCGTCAACCCGGCCGACGAGAGCGTCGCCGGCCGGATCAGCCTCGGCGGGTCCGAGGACGTCGACGCTGCGGTCGCCGCCGCCAAGGCGGCCTTCCCGGCCTATTCCGAGACGACCCGCGAGCAGCGGCTGGACCTGCTCCAGGCCATCGCCGTCGAATATCAGAAGCGCTATGCCGAGATCGCCGACGCGATCACGGAGGAGATGGGAGCGCCGTCCGCGCTCGCCCAGCGCGCCCAGGCGGCGGTCGGCATCGGCCACCTCCAGGCCGCCATAGGCGTGCTCAAGGACTATCCGTTCGAGGAGCAGCGCGGCTCGACTCTGATCAAGAAGGAGCCGATCGGGGTCTGCGGCTTCATCACTCCGTGGAACTGGCCGATCAACCAGATCGCGACCAAGGTCTTCCCGGCGCTCGCAACCGGCTGCACGATGGTGCTCAAACCTTCCGAGGTCGCGCCGTTCTCCGGCTACCTTTTCGCCCAGGTTCTCGACTCCGCCGGAGTCCCCAAGGGGGTGTTCAACCTGGTCAACGGCGACGGGCCGGGCGTCGGCGCCGCCATCGCCGCCCACCCGGATGTCGACATGGTCTCGTTCACCGGCTCGACCCGCGCCGGAATCGCGGTCGCCAAGGCGGCGGCGGACACGGTGAAGAGGGTCCATCAGGAATTGGGCGGCAAGTCGCCCTTCATCGTCCTCGAGGATGCCGACGTCGGCAAGGCGGTGACCGCGGCGATGCGCCACATGCTCACCAACAGCGGCCAGTCCTGCAACGCTCCGACCCGGTTGCTCGTCCCCAAGGCCCGGATGGAGGAGGCGAAGGACGCCGCCCGAGCCGTCGCCGAGAAGACCAAGGTTGGCGACCCCAAGGGCGATTCCACGCTCGGCCCGGTCGTCTCCGACGTCCAGTGGAGCAAGATCCAGGGCCTGATCGAGCGCGGCGTGTCGGAAGGCGCGACCCTCGTGGTCGGCGGCCCGGGCAAGCCCGACGGCCTCGACAAAGGCTATTACGTCCGGCCGACGGTTTTCGGCGACGTCGACAACGGCATGGCCATCGCCCGCGAGGAGATATTCGGGCCGGTCATGTCGATCATCGGCTATGACGACGAGGAGCAGGCGGTCGCCATCGCCAACGACACGCCCTACGGCCTCGCCGCCTACGTCCACTCGTCCGACACCGATCACGCCCGAAGGATCGCCGCCCGGCTCCGGGCCGGGCAGGTCAACATCAACGGCGCAGAGCTCGACTTCATGGCTCCGTTCGGCGGCTACAAGCAGTCGGGCAACGGCCGCGAATGGGGCGACCATGCCTTCGAGGAGTTCCTCGAGACCAAGGCCATCCTCGGCCACGCTTGAGGGGAGGAGGGAGGCCTGGCCTTCGATCGTCATTCCGGCGAAAGCCGGGACCTCAGGACAAGGAGTCTCGGGGGGTCTCCCCGAGGTTCCGGCTTTCGCCGGGATGACGGGTTTCCGCCCGCCACCGGGCCCGGATCGTCTCGCTGGTCTCCCGCGAGCCGTCGTGGCTCCAGCCGGGCTCGCGGACGAGGTACGACAGCTTGGCCTTCAGCCCGGGCGCGCGCCGGGCGTCTCTCGCCATCTCGACCCATTCGTGAAGCGCCGCCCAGAAGACGTTGTAGGAGCCGAGCGGCTTCACGATCCCGTAGCGCGGCGGCTCCTCGTCGCGCTCCGCCTCGAAGCTTCCGAACATCCTGTCCCAGACGATGAAGACTCCGGCGTAATTGCGGTCGAGGTAGCGCGGGTTGACGGCGTGGTGGACTCGGTGGTGCGCCGGAGTGTTCATCACCGCCTCGAACCAGCGCGGCATCCGCCGGATCGTCTCGGTATGGATCCAATATTGGTAGACCAGGTTCACGCCCACGCAGAAGAATATCATCGGCGGCGGGAAGCCGATCAGGAAGAGCGGCAGCCGGAACAGGAAATTGAGGCTGATGAAGCCGGTCCAGGTCTGCCGGAGCGCGGTCGAGAGATTGTAGCGCTCCGAACTGTGGTGGACGACGTGGCTCGCCCAGAACCAGCGCACCCGGTGGGCCGAGCGGTGGAAGGCGTAATAAGCGAGATCGTCGAGAAGGAAGCACAGGACGAACGCCCACCACGCATAGCCGATGTCGATCAGGTGGAAGCCGTAGACCCAGACCGAGAGCGCGGCGACCAGCCCGGCGGACAGAATTCCGGCGACGAGGCTGCCGAAGCCGAGGCCGAGCGAGGTGAGCGTGTCCTTGCCTTCGTGAAGCCGCCTTTGCTGCCGCCGAGCGACCCACAGCTCGAGCAGAAGCAGGGCGACGAAGCCTGGAATCGACCAGTATATGGGATTGGGAAGCTCGGGCACGGGGGGAGACTATCGCCTAACCCCCGTCATTGCGAGCGAAGCGAAGCAATCCAGTGCGGCCTCAGGCGTCCACTGGATTGCTTCGTCGCTTCGCTCCTCGCATGACGGGGGGAGGCGACGGGCCTAGCCCCGCGCCCGAAGCCGTGCGAGGGGGGTAAGGATGAGCGATCTCGATTCCATCCCGGCCATCATCGACCAGCTTTGCGAGATGTTCGACGATTCGGTGGCGGCCTTGCGCGGGGCGCTGGCGCGCTACCTGATGCGCGGCGAGCGGCCCGACGCCGAGGCCCGGGCGCGCGGCCTGTTCGCTTATCCCGAGCTCCGGATCGACTACAGCTTCGACCAGCCGCCCGCTTTCCCGCCCCGCGCCTTCGGCCGGCTGAACCAGCCCGGCCGCTATGCGATCAGCATCGCGAGGCCGCGCCATTTCCGCAAATATCTGGCCGAGCAACTCGAATATCTCGTCCGCGACTACAAGGTGGACATTTCTGTCGGTCCCTCGGCGAGCGAGATACCCTACCCCTACGTCCTCGACGGAACCGACGATCTCCGCCTCGACGGCGCCCACGCCGCCGATCTCAGCCGCTGGTTTCCGGCCACCGAGCTCTCCCATATCGGCGACGAGGTCGCGGACGGCACCTGGGACTACAGCCGCCACTCGGACCGGCCGCTGGCCCTTTTCGACGGTCCCAGGGTCGATTTCAGCCTCGCCCGGCTCCGCCATTATACCGGCACCCCGGTCGAGCACACCCAGCGCTATCTGCTCTTCACCAACTACGTCCGCTACGTCGACGAGTTCGTGCGCTGGGCGGTCGAGGAGCTGAAGCGCGAGGGCAGCCCCTACGAGGCGCTGTCGGTGCCCGGCGGAATCCTCGTCACCCGCGAAACGGCGGACCCGCTCGCCGAGATCGCGGCGAGCAATTGGCGCAAGGTGCAGATGCCGGCCTATCATCTGATCGCGGCCAATGGTGGCGGAATCACCCTCGTCAACATCGGGGTCGGCCCGTCCAACGCCAAGACGATTTGCGACCATCTTGCCGTCCTTCGACCCGAAGTGTGGCTGATGATCGGCCATTGCGGCGGCCTTAGGCCGAGCCAGACGATCGGCGACTACGTCCTCGCCCACGCTTATCTGCGCGACGACCATGTCCTCGACGGCATCCTGCCCGTCGAGATCCCGATCCCGCCCATCGCCGAGATCCAGCAGGCGCTCTACGATGCCGCCGCCGGGGTGACCGGGGAGGAGCCTCAGGACCTGAAGCGGCGCCTCAGGACCGGCACCGTCGTCACCACCGACGATCGCAATTGGGAGCTTCGGATCCAGTCCTCGGCGCTTCGCTTCAACCAGTCGCGCGCCGTCGCCATCGACATGGAATCGGCCACTGTCGCCGCCCAGGGCTACCGCTTCCGGGTCCCCTACGGCACGTTGCTCTGCGTCTCCGACAAGCCGCTCCACGGCGAGATCAAGCTGCCCGGCCAGGCCAACGCCTTTTACGAGCGCGCGATCAGCCAGCATCTTCGGATCGGGATCGAGACTTTGCGGATCCTGAAGGACCAGGGCGGAAGCCTGCATTCGCGCAAGCTCAGAAGCTTCGACGAGCCGCCGTTCCGCTGATTCTTGCCTCCCCGTCGAAGACGGGGAGGGGGGGAGGGGGGGCCATGCGAAGCATGGTGGAGGGGTAACTGGCTCGGGCCATGCGGCCAAGGCGCGAGACAACGGCGCCTGCGCCATCTACCCCTCCACCAGCTTCGCTGGTTCCCCTCCCCATGCTTCGCATGGGGAGGCAAATCAGGGCTTCGGAGTCCTATCCTCCACCCGCCCGAGCGCCGGCGGCGCCAGGCTCCCGGCGGCGGCGATATAGGCCTCCAAGGCATCGACGTCCTGGACCCCGCCGGTCGGACCCGTCCCGTCGCGAAACACCGTGAAATTGTCGCCGCCGCTGGCCAGGAAGCTGTTCATCGCCACCCTGTAGACCGCCTCGTCCCGCACCGGCTGGCCGTCCACCGTCAGCAGCACAATCCGCCGCCCCTCCGGCTTCGACAGGTCGAAAGCGAAGCGCAGATTGTGCGACGGGGAGAGGATGTAGGGGTTGGCGGCGGTGTTCGATCCGCTCGCGAACTGCTGCTCGAGCACGGCTCGGAGCTGGCGTCCGGTCAGGCTCTTCACCACCAGCATGTTGGCGAAGGGCTGGGCGGCGAAGAGCTGTCCGAAGCTGATCCCTCCGTCCGCCGCGGGCACCAGATCGGCGCGCATCCCGCCCGGGTTCATCAAGGCGATCCGGGCATTGCCGGCGGAGTCGCCCGTCGTCGCGGCCAGCTGAGCGTCGGCGATGAGGTTGCCGAGGACGGATTCGCCATGCTCGTTGTCGCTCTTCAGGGCCGATCCGCCGAGACGGCCGACGGCGCGCGCAGCGATCGGCTCCGCGGCCTTGGCGTAGCGTTCGACCAAGGCCGCGACCGCCGGCTCGGCGGCGTAGCGCGGGACGGCGCCGGTCAGTGGGGTCTCGCCGCGCGAGCCGGCGAAGGCCTCGCTCTGGACGATCAGATTGCGGGCACGCTTCGAGACCACCCGGCCGGCGACGGGATCGATGACGAGATCGATGTCGGTGACGAGCCGGCCGTAGCTCGCGGCGCTGCTGAGCAGGATCGGCCTTGCGGGATTGAGCCGGCCGTAATCGCAGACATAGGCGTTATGGGTGTGGCCCGAGACGACCGCGTCGACCGCGGGATCGAGCCGGTCGAGGATCGGGATCAGATCGCCCTCGATCGCCCCGCAGCTCTGGTCGTCATAGCCGAGCTTCGAATTGACGCCCTGGTGGACGACCACGATTATCGCGTCGGCTCCTTGCGCCTTCAGCTTCGGAACCAGCGCGTTGACCGTCTCCGCCTCGTCGCGGAAGGACAGGCCGGCGACTCCCGCCGGAGTGACCACGGTGGGCGTCTCCTTGAGGGTCATTCCGACGATCGCGACCTTTACCTGGCGGCGGCCCTTGCCGAAGCTTCGGATCGCATAAGCGGGGAAAAGGGTGGCGCCGTCCTGCTTGACGACGTTGGCGGCCAGGAAGCCGAAGCGGGCGCCGGGGAAGGGCTCCACCGCGCAGGGCTGGCGGACCGTGTTCTTCTCGCACCCGCCTTTCTGCATCCGCACCAGCTCGGCCTGGCCGCGGTCGAATTCGTGGTTGCCCACGGCATTATAATCGACCCGGATGAGGTTCATCGCGTGGATGGTCGGCTCGTCGAGGAACAGGGCCGACACGAGCGGGGAGGCGCCGATCATGTCGCCGGCCGAAACGACGAGGCTGTTGGGGTTGCGTCCGCGCAAGGCCGCGACGGCGGAGGCGAGATAGGCGGCGCCTCCCGCCGGCACTCGAACCGCTTCAGGCCCCGGCGCGGGATGCTCGATGCTGGCCTTTGGCGGCTGCAGATTGCCGTGAAAGTCGTTGAAGGCGATCAGCTTCACCTCGACCGGGGGGACGGCACGCGGTGGGGTCGTCGCGCAGCCGCCCAGCGCCAACAGGAGCACGGCCGTCGCCAACCTCGTCTTGGTCATTACATTCTCCCCCGGAGAGGCAAGGTTGACGACATCCTCCCCGTGGCGACGCATGGGGAGGATGATTAGACCAGCTTGATCTCTCTCAGCCGCTCCTGGAGATATTCGTCCGCCGTGCAGGACGGCCATTTCGGCGCTTCGCCGGCCGGCACCGTCCCGGGCAAGGCTTCGATGACGAAGTCGGAGCGGAAGTGAAGGAAGAAGGGCATTGAGTAGCGCGAATGGCCGAAGCGCTCGCGCGGCGGGTTGACGACCCGGTGCGAAGTGGAGCGCAGCCGGCCGTTGGTCAGCCGCTGGAGCATGTCGCCGATGTTGACGACGAGCTCGCCGGGCTTCGGCGATACCGGGATCCACTGCCCTTCCTTGGTGAGGAGCTCCAGCCCCGCTTCCTCGGCGCCCAGGAGCAGAGTGATGGTGTTGATGTCCTCATGGGCGCCGGCGCGGATATGGCTGCCCGGCTCGCCCTCGATCGGCGGATAATGGAGCAGCCGGAGCACCGAATTGCCGTCGCGGACCGAATCGACCAGATAATCCTCCTCGATGCCGAGGTAGCGGGCGACCGCCTTCAGGATCGTGACCCCGGTGCGGTCGAACGTGTCGTAGAGCTCGAGGAAGGTGTCGCGGAAGCTTGCCACCTCCTCCGGCCAGACGTTGTCGGGCATCGGTCCGCGGAAGGGATGGCCCTCGGCAAGCTCGCGTCCGACATGCCAGAATTCCTTGAGGTCGTGGGCCTTCTGGCCCTTGGCCGTCTCGATCCCGAACGGCGTATAGCCGCGGGCGCCGCCGCCGCCGGGCAAATGGTAGCGGCGCTTCACCGCGTCGGGGAGCGCGAAATAGGCTTTCGCCTTCTCCTCCGCCCGGCGAATCAGATCCTCGGGGATGCCGTGGTCGGCAAGGATGGCGAAGCCATATTCCTCGAAGCTCCGGCCGAGTTCCTCGGCAAAGGCTTCTGGGTTCGACTCGGACTCGGTCAGCGAGACGGAGGCGAGCGGGCGGGGTTCGGAGAGTGTGGCCATTGGGACGTGATAGCCCGAACAGCCCAACCCGTCACCCCGGCGAAAGCCGGGGCCTCGTCGAGTGACGAGCTCCGCGCTCAATAGCTCCCCGAGGTCCCGGCTTTCGCCGGGATGACGATGACGGCAGCCGCAATCCGCCAGAGCGGCGCCCCGGACTGGCGAGCGAGCCGATTCGATGCTTTCGGCGAGGCGCTCCGCTCGACCGTCGAATGGCCCCCAGAAATTCGTGACAGTTACCAATTCGGAGAAAATTCGTGACAGTTACTAATTCGTCTCGAACCGGCGCCCGTCGCGTCATCAAAATTGGTAACTGTCACCATTTTTTGAGAATTCGTGACAGTTACCAATTCTTCGAGCGGAGGACGCCACGCCTCTAAAATTGGTAACTGTCACCATTTTTCTTGTCCCGGCGAGTGGAGGGGCGCTCGTCGTTTGCCGGGGACGCGGGTTTGCCGGGGTGACGGGTCAGGGCAGAAGCAGCCCCGCCAGGGCGGCGCTCATCAGGTTGGCGAGGGAGCCGGCGATAAGGGCCTTGATGCCGAGCTTGGCGATCATCGGCCGCTGGTTGGGGGCGAGGCCGCCGGTCACCGCCATCTGGATCGCGATCGAGCTGAAATTGGCGAAGCCGCAAAGCGCGAAGGTCACGATCGCGACGCTTCGCGGGCTCAACGTCCCGGCCGGAAGCGCCCCGAGGTCGATGAAGGCGACGAACTCGTTCAGGACCAGCTTGGTGCCGAACAGGCCCCCGGCCGTCCCGGCCTCGTTCCAGGGGACGCCGATCAGGAACATGATCGGCTGGAAGATCGTGCCGACGATCCGCTGGAAGCTGAGCTCCGGATAGCCGAACCAGCCGCCGACTCCGCCGAGCAGTCCGTTGGCGAGCGCGACCAGGGCGACGAAGGCGAGGACCATTGCGCCGACCGCGACGGCGAGCTTGACGCCGGTCTGGGCGCCCTGGGCCGCGGCCATGATGATGTTGGCGGGCTGCTCGCCTTCCTCGAACGTCTCGGCGACGTCGATCTTGTCGTCGCTCGCCGGCCGCTCCGCGCCGTCCTCGAGCGGAAGCTCGTCCTTGCGCGGCTCGTCCGGCATCATGATCTTGGCCATGAGGATCCCGCCCGGAGCCGACATGAAGGCGGCGGCGAGAAGGAAGGGGAGGGCGGTGGCGCCCAGCAAGGCGGCGTAAGCGGCGAGGATCGTTCCGGCGACTCCCGCCATTCCGACGACCATCACGGTGAAGAGCTGGGGCGGGGTCAGAGCGGCGAGATAGGGGCGCACGACGAGCGGGGATTCGCTCTGGCCGACGAAGATGTTGGCGGCCGACGCCAGCGATTCGACCCGGCTGATCCCAGTCACATAGCCGATGGCGCCGCCCACCCAGCGGACGATCCGCTGCATGATCCCCAGGTAATAGAGGATGGCGACGAGGGAGGCGAAGAAGACGATCACCGGGAGGGCGGCGATGGCGAAGGTGTTGGCGAGGGGGTTGCCGGCGGCCGGTCCGAACAGGAATTCGGTGCCCTTGTTGGCGTAGCCGAGCAGGTTGGACACTCCGTTCGACATGCCCTCGATCGCCCGGCGACCCCAGGGCGTGTAGAGAACCAGCACCGCGATGCCCGACTGCAGAGCGAAGGCGGAGCCGACGACCCTGAGCCTGATCGCCCTCTTGTTCGAAGAGAGCAGAAAGGCGATCCCGAGGATGACCAGGATCCCGGCAAGCCCCATCAGGATCCGGTTGACGTCGTTCATTATCTTCCCCCTCCGCGTAGCGCGGCTCTCGCGGCCGTCGCTTACCAGACCATCCTGGTTTCGGCGGCTTTTTCGGCCGCGTCCAGCTTTTCGATGGCTTCGCCGATCTCGCTTGCGACCAGAAGCTGGGAGCGGCGCGCCGGCGACATGAAGCCGCTCTCGGCGACATGATCGAGAAACTCGATCATGCGGTCCCAGAAGCCCGCCACGTTCAAGAGGCAGAAAGGCTTCGAATGATAGCCGAGCGCGTTCCAGGTCCAGGCTTCGAACAGCTCGTCCAGGGTCCCGATCCCGCCCGGAATGGCGATGAACCCGTCGGTGAGCTCGGTCATCTTGGCTTTGCGCTCGTGCATCGAATTGACCGTGTGAAGCTCGGTCAGTCCCCGGTGCGCGACCTCCAGGTCGACGAGGGCCTGCGGAATGACTCCGAACGCCTTGCCGCCACCGGCCAGCACGGCGTCGGCGACGACCCCCATCAATCCGCGATGGCCGCCGCCGTAGACGAGGTCGAGGCCGCGGCGGGCCATATCCTCGCCGAGCGCGCGCGCGACATCGGCGAACAAAGGGTCGGAGCCCATCGAGGAGCCGCAATAGACGGCGAGGCGCTTCACAGCTTTTCCACCAATTCCCTGAGGCCCGCTTCCGGACGGGCGCCGATGTGCGAGATCACCTCCGCCGCCGCGACCGACCCGATCCGAAGCGACTGCTCCAGGCTCAGGCCCTGCGCCTGGCCGACGAGGAAGCCGGCGGCGAACAGGTCGCCGGCGCCGGTCGTGTCCACCACGCCCCGCCCGATCCGGGCGATCGGCACCTCGACCCGGCGTCCGCCCTCGACCGCGACCGCGCCTTCCTCGCCGCAGGTGACCACGATCAGCGGGACCTTGTCGCGTATCGCATCGATCGCCGAGTCGCGGTCGGGCAGGTCGGCAAGCTCGCGGATCTCGTTCTCGTTGGCGAACAGGAGGTCGATCGCCCCGCCGCCGATCATCGCCATCATCTCGGCGCGGTGGGGCGCGATGCAGGCGATGTCGGACAGGGTGAAGGCGACCTTGCGCCCCGACTCGTGGGCGATGCGCATCGCTTCCTCCATCGCCGCCCGCGGCCCCTTCGAGCGCCACAGATAGGCTTCGAGATAGAGGATCGCGGAGCCCCTGATCTGTTCCGGATCGAGCGCCTCGACTTTCAGCTCGTGCGCCGCGCCGCGGAAGGTGTTCATCGTCCGCTGGGCGTCCGGAGTGACCACGATGAGGCAGCGGCCGGTCGGAAGCCCGCCTTTGAGCGGCGGGGTCCGGAATTCGACTCCCAGCGCCCGGATGTCGTGGGCGAAGATGTCGCCGAGCTGGTCCTCGGCGATCTGGCCGACGAAGCCGGCCCGGCCGCCGAGCGCCGCCACCCCGGCCATGGTGTTCGCCGCCGAGCCTCCGCTCGTCTCCTTCGCCTGGGGCATTTTCGAGTAGAGCCGCTTCGCCCCCTCGGCGTCGAGGACCTGCATCGAGCCCTTGACCAGCGCCTCCTCGACCAGGAAGCCTTCGTCGACATGGGCGATGACGTCCACGATTGCGTCGCCGATGGCGAGGACGTCGAGGCGGGTTCCAGTCACGGGCGCACTGATGGCGGCAACCGGCGCGAACGGAAAGCCCTTTTTGCGGCGGCGCAAACGGGTTACGCAGCCGTCATGTCCAGCCCAGCCCCAATTCCCCGCACCGGCGCGCCCGCCATTCCCCGCTCCCTTTTCGCTTACTCGATCTTCTACGGCGGAATGGTCTGCATCGCGGGCGTTCTCGCCAACAAGCAGGTCGCGCTCGGGCCGCTGGCCGTCGAAGCCGGAATCTTCGCCTTCCTGCTGCTGGTCGTGGCTTCGAGCGCGGTTGCCGAGCTGTTCGGCCGCGACACGGCGAACCGGCTGGTCCTGATCGGCTTCGCGCCCCTCATCTTCTCGATCCTGCTCGCGATCTTCGTTCTCTCGCTTCCGGCCGCGCACGACATGGCTCCGGACCGTCTCGCCGCTTTCGACACGATGATGAGGGGAACCCCCCGGATCTGGATCGCCGGGATCATCGCCTACGGGGTCTCTCAATTCCTCAACGTCACCATCTTCAGCGCCCTTCGCGGCAAGGGGGAGGGGCGGGTGGTCTGGCTCCGCGCCGGAATCGCCGCCGTTCTTTCCCAGATCGTCGACACCCTCCTGTTCATCACCATCTCCTTCTACGGCGTATTCCCGATCGGCGACCTTCTGGTCGGCCAGATGCTCGCGAAAGTGGCGCTCTCGATTGTCCTGGTGCCGCCGCTGGTCGCGCTTGCCGTAGCGTTCGGACGTCGTCTCGACGGACCGTCCACCGCGGCTCGAACTTGATTTGTTCCCCCAGTTTATTCAAGCACTTAGGGTTCGGTGCGGCATCGCTGCAACCCAGGGTAACTTTTTTGCCGGGGCATGCAGTTTGAGTCTTCGAATCGTCCCATTGGAGCTATAGCAGGCGCCGGGAACGAGGCGATTCGGCCTCCGAGGGGAATTAGCTACCATGAAGAAGCTCTCGCTGCTTTGGGCGACCACGGCGCTCGTCATGCCTGTCACGGCCTTCGCTCAGTCCACCGGTTCGCAGGACTTCGAGGAAGAAGAGATCGTCATCACCGGCACCCGCAACCAGGAGGTCGGCGGGATCACCGCGCCCGACACGACCAAGGCGAAGGCGGCCCTGACCTCGGAAGTCATCGGCCGCCAGAATCCGGGCCAGACGATCCTCGACACGATCAACCTCATCCCCGGCGTAAGCTTCCAGAACAACGACGCCTACGGCTCGTCGGGCGGAACGCTCAACATTCGCGGCTTCTCGGCCGACCGCGTTTCGCTGACCGTCGACGGCATTCCGCTCAACGATTCGGGCAATTACGCCGTCTATTCGAACCAGCAGTTCGATCCCGAGATCATCGGCGAGGTCAACGTCAACCTCGGCACCACCGACGTCGACAGCCCGACCGCCTCGGCGGCCGGCGGCACCGTCAACTACCGCACCATCGTCCCGAGGAAGGAAATGGGCGCGTTGGTTTCGGCCTCGATCGGCGAATATGATTTCCACCGCGTCTTCGGAATGATCGAGACCGGCAGCTTTACGCCCTGGGATACCCGGGCGTTCATCTCCGCCTCGAAGGCGTCGAACGATGGGCCGTTCAACAATTACAGCAAGATCGAAAAGCAGCAGTATAACGCGAAGGTCTATCAGCCGATCGGCGACGCGGGCGATTTCATCGCCATCGCCGGCCACTACAACCAGAATCGCAACAACTTCTTCGGCTCCTCGCCGCTTCGCCAGGATACGACCCGGTTCGTCACCGGCCTCGGGACGGTCCCGCGCATCGTCGGCGGCGGCACCAACAACCGCTTTCCGATCAACGGATCCGAATTCCCCTATCTGATCAACTATCCCTGCCAGACCGATGCGCCCCAGGCGGGCGTGGCCGATACGGTCGCGCCGTCGTCGGATCCGCGCAACGGCGTCATCTTCTCGCCGGACGCGGCGGGCAATTACGCGAGCTGCGGCACCGAGTTCGACCGGCGCTACAACCCGTCGAACACCGGCAACATCCGCCTGGCCTCGAGATTCACCATGGGTGCCTTCACCCTGACGGTCGATCCGAGCTATCAATATGTAAAGGCGAATGGCGGCGGCACGGCGACCGGTGACGAAGGGCTGCGCGACATCAACCCGGCCGATCCGCCCGGCGCGGAAGGGGCGGTCGCCACGCCCGACCAATGCCGCGCCGCTCCGAACAACACCTTCCGCACCTGCGTCCCGGGCTATCTCGGCGGCTCGCCGTTCTTCGGCCGCGACATCAATGGCGACGGCGATACGCTCGACCGGGTGACGGTCCTCGCGCCGAGCCAGACCCAGACCCATCGCTTCGGCGTGATCGCCGGCGTACGCTGGGACATTAACGACGATCACGCGGTCCGCGCCGGCTATACCTTCGACCGGGCCCGGCATCGCCAGACCGGCGAGGTCGCACTGCTCCAGATCAACGGCGAGCCGGTCAACGTCTTCGCCATCGACGCTGCTCAGGCCGACGTGAACGGAGTCAATCTCCAGAAGCGTGATCGTCTGTCCTACGCGATCCTCCACCAGTTCTGGGGTGAGTATCGCGGCGAATTCATGGCCGGCAAGCTGGTCGTGAACGCGGGCCTTCGCGCTCCATTCTTCAAGCGCGACCTCAACAATTTCTGTGCCGCAAGCTCGCCGACCTTCATCGAGTGCTTCGGCCGGGGCGACCCGCGCTACGCGACCTATGCGGCGCTCAACCCGACCGTTCAGGGGCCGCAGCAGCGCATCTTCAAATATGATGCGCTTCTGCCCAATATCGGCTTCACCTACGATTTCATGCCGCGGATGAGCGTCTTCGCCAATTACGCCAAGGGCCTGTCGGTGCCGAGCACCGACAATCTTTACAATTCGTTCTTCTTCGCCCCGGGCACGGACGCGGCCTCACCCAATCCGGAGAAGACGGACAATTTCGACGTCGGCCTTCGTTACCGCAGCCCGAAGCTCCAGGCCCAGCTCGGCGGCTTCTTCAACCGCTACAAGGATCGTACCGCCTCGGCCTTCGATCCGGAGCTGAACGTCAGCACCTTCCGCAACCTCGGAACGGTCGATAAATACGGCCTCGACGGCTATGTTTCCTACCAGCCGATGAAGGCGCTCAACGTCTATCTGTTCGGCTCCGTGCTGAAGTCGGAGATCAAGGACGACCTGGTCATCGGCGAGTGCTCGGCCACTCAGCTCGGGTTCGTCCCCGGCTGTACCAACCTCAACGATCCGATCTTCGCCCCGACCGGAGGAAAGCGCGAATCGGGAGCGGCGAAATATACGTTCGGCGGAACCGTGCGCGGGACGCTCGGGCCGCTCGAGATCGGGGTCACCGGCAAGCGGACCGGCCCGCGCTATATCTTCGACACCAACGAGCCGGTGCGCGCCTTCATCGGCGCCGGCGCGGGCACCGACACGGTCGTCTTCCCGGCGAGCACGCCCGCTTACTGGCTGGTCAACCTGGATGCTCGCCTGAGCATGGCCAAGTTCGGCCTGGAGAAATCCTATCTCCAGTTGAACGTCTACAACCTGTTCAATCAGTTCTACGTCGGCGGGTTCAGCGGCGGTCTCAACCAGACGATCAACCGTTGCACCACGGTGGCCGGATGCGCCGGCGGAATCCCCAATGGCGGGATCACCGGCTACAGCGCTCCGCCGTTCGTCCAGATCGGCGCCCCGCGCACGATCAGCGCGACTTTGGTCATGGGCTTCTGATCCGAAGCCCAGGCGCTAATCGGCCGCCGCGACCCAGGTCGCGGCGGCCTTTTTTTTGTTTCCGTCGTTCGGCGAAAGCCGGAACCCATGAACACCGCGGCGTCAAAACGGGGTCCGACGGTATCACGTCATCCCGGATCAAGTCCGGGACGACGTAAATCAGCCCGCCTTCTTCGGCGGCGGTCCCTCCGAACGGACGATGCTCGCCACCGGGCAGCGCACGCCCTGGACCAGGATCGCGCTATGCCGGTCCAGCTGCCCGCCCGCGGAGGCGTGGAAGCCGATCCCGCGCGCCGCGAGCAGCCGGGTGCAGCGGTTCGCGGTTTGCACGAAATACCAATCGCCTTTCGGACCGCGCAAATAGAGCGAATCGTCGGATGCCGCCTTCCACTCGATGTTGCTCATGCTGGTCACGAAGGGGATCCTGACCTCGAGGGACTCGTCCCTGGGCGCGGCGGCCGCGCCGGCGGCCAGGCTCAATAAGGTCAGGCTGAGAAAAGCTCGCATAGATCGTCTCCTGCTTCGCCGGGAAATAGTCCATCATGGGCCGCTTTGCCAGACCGGCGCCCTTTGCCTCTCGCCTGAGGCCCACCCTCCCTCTAAGGCGCGCGTCATGAAATGCCTGATCATCGCCGCGGGGCAGGGCACCCGGCTGCGCAGCATCGCCGCCTCCAAGCCGCTCGCCCGAATCGGGGGCCTGCCCTTGATCGAGCATGTCGTTCGTCGGGCGGCCGAGGGCGGCGCGAGCGCGTTCGTCGTCGTTACCGGTTACCAACCCGAACCTCTCGAAGCCTTCCTTCAGGAGCTTGCCGGGCGTTCGGGTCTGCCGATCGAGATCGTGCGCAACGAGGACTGGGAGCGGCCCAACGGCCTTTCCGTGCTGGCCGCGGCGGGGCGGCTCGATGGCGACTTTCTTCTGCTCATGTCCGATCACCTGTTCGACCCGGCGATAGTGAGGGACATGATCGCCGCCGATCGCGGCGGCGCCGCGCTGACCCTCGGCGCCGATCACGCCGTCGACAATCCGCTCCTGGATTTGGACGACGCCACCAAGATCGAGCTGGGCGAGGACGGCCGGATCCGCCGCATCGGCAAGACCCTTCCAAATTATGACGCGATCGACACCGGCATCTTCATCGCCACTCCGGCGCTCCTCGAAGCGCTTCGTGCCAGCCTTGCCGCGGGCGGGACGGGGTCGCTGTCCGAGGGCGTTCAGGCGCTTGCGGATGCCGGCCGCGCCTTCACCCGGGACATTGGCGGCCGCTGGTGGCTCGACGTCGACGACGAGGCGGCCTTCGCCAAGGCCGAGGCGGTGCTGGGCGTCATCCCGGCGAAAGCCGGGACCTGAGCGAGGAAAGGCGCCCTTTCGCCACGAGGTCCGGGCTATCGCCGGGATGACGGCTAGGTCCCGTCGAGCGGCGAGACGCCGCGCAGGCCCTCGACATAGGCACGCGCCTTCGCCGCCGTCTCCTGCGCCGACTGGCCCGGCCGGTAGAGGCCTGAGCCGAGGCCGAAGCCCTGGGCGCCGGAGTCGAGCCAATGCTGCATGTTGCCGGGGCCGATCCCGCCGACGACGAGCAAAGGCACGGCCTTCGGAAGGACCGCCCGCTGGGCCTTCACCACCGCCGGTACCGCGCCTTCGGCCGGGAACAGCTTCAGCCCCGTCGCCCCGGCCCTCAGGGCCGTGAAGGCCTCCGAAGGCGTGAAGAAACCGGGAAGCGACACCAGTCCGGCCGCCGACGCCGCCTCGATGACGGGCGGGAAGGTGTTGGGCGAGACGATGATCCGTCCCCCGGCATCGCGCACGCGCGCCACGTCGGCGGCCTCGAGCACGGTCCCGGCGCCGACCAGCGCCCGCTCGCCGAAGCGCCGGGCAAGCCGCTCGATGCTGAGGAGGGGATCGGGGGAATTGAGCGGTACCTCGATGATCCGGATGCCCGCCTCGAAGATCGCCTCCCCGATCGCCTCCGCCTCGCCGGGGGTCACTCCGCGGATGATCGCGACCAGCGGGCATTCGGCCAGCCAGCGTCCGAATTCTTCGCCAGGATTCATCGTACAGGCTCCACCATCGGCCCGCCGTAACGCCCTACGGGTCGGTCCGTCACGCAACTTTCACGGCCGCTCGTCTTTTTAGCCGAAGCGCCCATTGCAGACTGGCCCCGCCGCAATGAGCGCGTTAGCCGTGGCATCGCGCAAACCCAAGGAGGGCCGTCATCGCCAATTTCATGTTCGCGACCGGGATCGAGAACAGCATCCCGACCATCAACGGCGGGCGCACCCGCGTCGACCAGATGGAGGTTTGCGGCCATTACCGGCACTGGCAGACCGATTTCGACTGCGTCGACGAGCTCGGAATCCATTTCCTTCGCTACGGCCCGCCGCTGCACCGGACCCTGCTCGGCCCGAACAAGCATGATTGGGAATTCGCCGATCTGAGCTTCGCCGAGCTGAAGCGGCGCAACATCACCCCGATCGTCGACCTGTGCCATTTCGGAGTCCCCGACTGGGTCGGCAACTTCCAGAATCCGGACTTTCCGCAGCTCTTCGCCACTTATGCCGGCGCCTTCGCCGACCGCTTCCCCTGGGTGCAGCTCTACACGCCGGTGAACGAGATGTTCATCTGCGCGATATTCTCGGCCAAATATGGCTGGTGGAACGAGCAGGCGACGGACGATCGAAGCTTCGTCACGGCCTTGAAGCACATCGTCAAGGCGAACGTGCTGGCGATGATCGAGATATTGAAGCGTCGGCCTGACGCCATCTTCATCCAGTCGGAAAGCTCGGAATATTTCCACGCCGACAGCCCGGCCGCGATCCACAGGGCGGAGCTGATGAACTCCCGCCGCTTCCTCAGCCTCGACCTCAATTACGGACGCCGCGTCGACAGCGAGATGTACGAATATCTCCTGGATAACGGCATGACCCGCGAGGAGTATCATTTCTTCCTCAACCACCGGCTGAAGCAGCACTGCATCCTCGGCAACGATTATTACATGACCAACGAGCACCGCGTTTTCGGGGACGGCCATACCGAAAGCTCGGGCGAGGTATTCGGCTATAGCGAGATCACCCGGCAATATTATAATCGCTACCGATTGCCGGTCATGCATACCGAGACCAACCTGAGGGAAGGGCCCAAGGGCGACGAGGCGGTGCACTGGCTCTGGAAGGAATGGGCGAACGTGCTGAGGATCCGCAACGTCGGAATCCCGACCGTCGGCTTCACTTGGTATTCGCTGACCGACCAGGTCGATTGGGACACGGCGCTCAGGCAGCAGAACGGCAACGTCAATCCGCTCGGCCTCTACGATCTCGACCGCAACATCCGCAACGTCGGCACCGCCTACAAGAAATTGATCAGCGACTGGCGCGACGTCCTCCCCGCCTCGAGCCTGTGCCTGTCGGTGCCGATCGTCCCGCCCACGCAATGGGACCGGGCCTATGCTCGCGAGCAGAAGGAGGAAGCGGCCAGGCACCTCGCGGGCTTCGTCACCGAGCCCGCCAATCCGGAGAACAGCGTGTGATCCTTCGATACGCCGCTTCGACTTCGCTCAGCGGCTACTCAGGATGAGCGGTTTGGCGTAATTCCCACCGCTCATCCTGAGTAGGGACTGAGCTTGGCGAAGGCCCGTATCGAAGGACGCACCGAGGAACTGACATGAAGATCGCGAAGATCGAAACCTTCTACGTCCCGCCGCGCTGGCTGTTCGTCCGGGTCGAGGCCGATGAAGGCGCGGTCGGCTGGGGCGAGGCGAGCCTGGAAGGCTGGGCCGAGGCGGTCGACGGCGCCTTCGCGGCGCTTCGCGACCGTTTCCTCGGCCACGACCCGTTCCGGATCGAGGACGTCTTCCAGATCGGCTATCGCGGCGGCTTCTACCGCGGCGGCCCGGTGCTGATGTCGGCGCTGGCCGGGCTCGAGCAGGCCCTGTGGGATCTGAAGGGCAGGGCGTTCGGCCTTCCGGCCTGGGAGATGATGGGCGGCCGCGTGCGCGACCGGGTCCGGGCCTATGCCTGGATCGGCGGCGACCGGCCCGACGAGATCGGCGAGGCGGCGGCGGCGCGCCGAGGCCAGGGCTTCTCGGCGGTCAAGATGAACGCCACCGCCGAGCTCGACTGGATCGGGACTCCGAAGATGTTCGACGAGGTCGTCGCCCGGGTCGAGGCGGCGCAGGGCGCCGGAATGGACGTAGGCCTCGACTTTCACGGCCGGGTCCACCGGCCGATGGCCAAGCAGCTCGCCAAGGCGCTGGAGCCGCTCGGCCTGTTGTTCATCGAAGAGCCTTTGCTGTCGGAAAATCCGGAAGGCCTGGCCCAGCTCGCGCAGCTCGTCTCGACCCCGATCGCGCTCGGCGAGCGGCTCCATTCGCGCTGGGACTTCAAGCCTTTCTTCGAAGCGGGCGCGGTCGACATCATCCAGCCCGATCTCAGTCATTGCGGCGGAATCCTCGAAGCCCGGCGGATCGCCGCCATGGCCGAGGCCTATGACGTCGCCGTCGCGCCGCATTGCCCTCTGGGCCCGCTCGCTTTGGCCGCCTGCCTCCAGGTCGCCGCGACGGCGCCCAACGTCGCGCTCCAGGAGATGTCGCTCGGGATCCACTACAATGTCGGCGGCGACCTCTACACTTTCTGCAAGGACCCCGCCCCGCTCACCGCCAATGACGGCTGGCTGGCGGTGCCGCCGGGCGCGGGCCTTGGAGTCGAGATAGACGAGGAAGCGGTGCGCGAGGCCGACAAGGACCGCCACCGCTGGCGCAACCCGATCTGGCGCCACGAGGACGGCACTTTTGCGGAATGGTGAAAGTTAGTCCTCCCCTGCATTTGCAGGGGAGGGGGACCAGGCGAAGCCTGGTGGAGGGGCCTTACAGAGTTCGAAGAACCCCTCCACCACGCTTCGCGCGGTCCCCCTCCCCACGAAATCGCGGGGAGGAATATTTTCTTTTAAGCGACGATCCTGAGCTTGCCCGGCCGCCGCGCCGGCACCGGGCAGAAACCGAGCTCGTCGTGCAGCCGGCTGAGCTCCCGCTCACGCGACTGGCGATAGGCTTCGGCGTAGCGCGCGTCGCACTCCGCTTCTTCGTCGGTCTGCGGGCGGTAGTAGCTGACGCAGATGTGCCGGCCGAAAATATCGTCGCCCCGCATCTTCACTTCGGGCTCCGCCCCCGCGGGGAGCTTGCCGCGCACTTCCTGCAGCCGTTCGATCAACGCGTCGAGCGAACCGAGATCCTTCACTTCGATAAAATCTTTGACTCGTCTACTCATCACCAGAACCCCTCCCGGTCACTCCCCGGGCGTGTGTTACCTCGCAGCGGAATCGGCCTGCAAGACTAATCTGCATTTACCCACAGGAGAGTTTCACTCTGCTGAACGGCGTTCTATGGCGCGTTCGGAGATGGACATTGATTCCTACCCTTTGCTCTCGCGAGGGCCGCTCTCGCTTCGTCTCGCGCCGGGCGTCGGCGGCGGCATTGCGAGCTTCGAATGCTGCGCGGTAAGTGGCGAGAATGTAACGATATTCCGGCCTTTCGACCCTGCGGGCAAATCGCCCACCTCGCTCGCCAGCTTCCCACTCGTTCCGTTCGTCAACCGGGTCCGCGGCGGCGCCTTCACCTTCCGTGGCCGCAGAGTCACACTTGCCCGAAATATGCCGCCGGATCCGAGCCCGCTTCACGGCCAGGGCTGGCTGAACGCCTGGCAGGTCGAGCGGCTCGGCGCCGACCGGGCCGAGCTCGTCTACCGCCATGCCGCCGACGAATGGCCCTGGGCCTATGAGGCGCGCCAGACCTTCGCGCTCGACGAGAACGGGCTGAGCCTCATCCTCAGCTGCGCCAACCGCTCCGCGGAGCCGATGCCATGCGGGCTCGGCCAGCATCCCTATTTCCTCTGCACTCCGCAAACTCGGCTCGACACGGGCGTCGAAAGCGTCTGGACGATCGACGAGCATGTCCTCCCGATCGAGCAGGTGCCGGCCGTCGGCCGCTTCGACCTTAACGACCGTCTCGTCTGCGGCCAGGATCTGGATCATGGCTTCGGCGGCTGGAGCGGCCGGGCCATGATCTCGGATCCGGAGCGCCCGTTCCGGATCGTCATGTCGTCGCCCGACGCGTCTTTCTTCCAGCTCTATTCGCCGGCGTCGGGCGGCCTGTTCGTCGCCGAGCCGGTCAGCCACGCCAACGCCGCGATGAACGCGCCCGAGGAGGATTGGGCCGGCCTCGGCATGCGCGTTCTGAAGCCCGGCGAGACGATGAGCCTGACGATGCGGGTTGAGGTTCTGGCCCTCTAATTCCTCCCCTGATTTTTCAGGGGAGGGGGACCGCGCGAAGCGCGGTGGAGGGGCCTCGCTGACTCGGAAGAACCCCTCCACCATGCTTCGCATGGTCCCCCTCCCCGAGAAATCTCGGGGAGGAATTCAGTCAATAATCCGGTTCGAGAAGCCCGCCGATCACGTGGTGCTGGATCACCGGCTTGAGCTCATCGGCGACCCGGTAAGTCAGATGATCCCGCACCCGCTCGGGCAGCGACTCCAGATACCCACTCGTGACCTGCAGATCGTGATGCCCGGCATTGGTCGCGTCGGGTGCGTCGACGCCCACCACCAGCACCGGCCGCCACTCGTCCGAACGGTTCGCCGTACCGCGGTGGATGGTGAGGGCGGAGCGCGCCGAGATGTCGCCCATCTGGGCGAGCCTGGCCTGGCTTCGGGCGATGTAGCGCGGCCACCATTCCCTGGGCGGGAACATGCCGTCTCTGCAGCCGCTCAAATCGTCCCATTGGGTGCCCTGCGCGATCTCGAAGGCGCCGTGCTCGGGGCGGGTGTCGACCGCGCTCAGGTTGAAGGCGAGGGAGTTGAGCCGCCGGCCCTTGCACGTCGCTTCGGGAGCCGGGAAGTCGCGGTGCCAGGGCTGGTCGGCGGCGCCTGGGAAGGGGATGTCGAAACCGACCTCGACGATCCGGTAATCGGGCCCTAGCACGGCTTGGCACACGGCGACGAACCAGGGATGGGTGGCGATGTCGACGAAGCCTTCTATCCGCTCCGGGTGAACCTCGACATAAAAGCGCTGCGGCCCGCGCGGAAGCGCACCGCCCGGCACGCTCTGCGCCTCCTCGAAAAGCAAGCGGATATCCTCGCGCATCCGCTCTACCCAGGGCCGCGGAAAGGCGCCCTTGAGCGCGATGATTCCGTCGCCGTAGAGGCCGCCCATGATGGCGCCCGTGTCGTAAACCGGCTCTTCGATCTTCGCCGCCGCCGCCATCCCAACTCACCCCGCCCAGAAGCGATTTCGAATTAATCCATTTGTCTGATGAATGCGAGGCGGGTAACGGGCCGCCGATGTTGGAAAATGCACGATTCACCTTCGAGGTGGAAGCCAGGGAGGACGGCGAGGCGGCCGATATCCGGGTTCGCGCTTCCGGCGCCGACGAAGTTCGCGCCTACCGGATCGCCGGCCCCGAGCAGGAGGATCATGCCGCCTTCTTCGCCGAGCTGGCGCGCGATTACGGCACCCGGCTTCCGCATATCCTCCAGGCCTCGGCCGATTCCGCACCGGAGAGCGATGTCGAATGGCGGCCACTTATCACCGGAAATCTCTCCGAGCGGACCACGGCCGGCTATGGCGATCCGGCGGTGCTCAAGACCGATCAGGGCTACATCCTGGTCGCCACGTCCAACGACGCGCCCGATGCCTTTCCGATCCTGCGCTCCGACGACCTCCAGAATTGGGAGCATCGCGGCTTCGTCTTCCCGGAAGGCCAGGCGCCCGGCTGGACCTCCCAGGGCCGCCGGATCGGCGACTTCTGGGCGCCGGAAATGGCCAGGGTCGGCGACGAATATTGGCTCTGCTACACCGCCCGGCAGAAGTCGAACGCGCTCGCCATCGGCCTGGCCAGGAGCGACAGGCCGTTCGGCCCCTGGCGCGACCTCGGCCGGCCGCTTCTGACCGGCCATGCAGTCAACACGACCGGACTGCCCGACGATCCCGACAGGCCGGTGATGAGCGGCGGTCTCATCGACGCGCATATCTTCATCGACTCGGACGGCGACCGCTATCTATTCTGGAAAGCCGATACCAACGGCGTCTGGCCGCGTCCGCTCGCGGCCCTGCTCCGCCAGCGGCCGGAGCTGATCGGCCGGCTCTTCGCGAGCGACGAGGACCAGCGCACCGCCGCCTTCGCCGCCGCCATCCATCCCTGGGCGAATACGAGGCGGCCGATCGAGCGCTTCTTCCTGATGCAGCCGCTGATCGAGGCGGCGCTCGCCAACTGGCGGCCGGTCCGGCAGGCGCTCGAGCAATGCGGGGTCGCCGGCGCCATCCTGGAGGCGATGCGCACCCCCATCTACGCCCAGCGCATCGCCGGGGACGGCGAGACGCTGCTGGGCGAGCCGGTCGTTGTGCTCGCCAACGATCTCGACTGGGAAGGCCATTTGATCGAAGGCCCCTGGGTGACCCACCAAAAGGGCCGCTATTGGCTTTTCTACGCCGGCAACGATTTCTCGACCCCCGCTTACGGCATCGGAGTCGCCGTCGCCGACCATCCGCTCGGGCCCTATTCCAAGCAGTCCACGCCCCTGCTCCGCTCGACCCGGACCTGGACCGCCCCCGGCCACGCCTCGGTGGCGCCCGGCCTCGACGGCGAGCCGCAGCTCTTCTTCCACGCCTTCCATCCCGGCACCGGCGGCTACAACGTGTTCAGGGCCCTGCTCACGGCGAAGCTGGAGTTCGGAGCGGAAGGAGTGGGAGTCCTTCCCGCTTGACCCTTGTCCCTCTCCCGTCCTTCACGGGAGAGGAGGGGCCCAAGCCGAAGGCTTGGGAGGTGAGGGTCTTTTCCGAGTTTGGCGTACAGACCCTCACCTCCCACCCGCTCCGCGGGCGGGCCCCTCCTCTCCCGCGAAAAGCGGGAGAGGAGATAGGCGATAGCGATTATTGGGCTCGGCTCGGAGGCACTCCGTAAGCCTGGCGGAAGGCGCGGGTGAAGGCGCTGAGCGAGGCGTAGCCGAGCCGGTCGGCGAGGTCGGTCGGCGAGGCGGCGCCCTGCCTCAGCAGTCGGGCCGCGCCTTCAAGCCGAAGCCGGCGATGATAAGCGAGCGGCGGCAGGCCGTGCACCTCGGCGAAGCTCCGGCTGAGATGGAAGCGCGACAGCGCCGCCCGGGCGGCGATCTCGTCGAGGGTGAGCGGCCGTTCCTGATGGTCGTGGATGAAGGCCCGGGCGCGCTCGATCCGCTGCAGGGTCTCGATCCGGGTCGAGCGCTTGAGGCTGCTGAGCCGCTCGAGCCGGCTGGCGAAGGTCGAAAGATAATCCTCGGCGCCGGCGGTGACCTGCTGGACGATCTTCGAGGCCAGGGCCGGCCCGGCGTCGGGCCTGGCCGCGAGCAGCCGGGCGTAGCGCGAGAGGAGGGGAGAGAGCGGCTCGGCGCCGCACCCCTCGATCACCCGGCCGAGCGGTCCCCGCTCCCAGTCGGGCGGACCGGCGACTCCGAGATAGACGCACAGGCCCACCGTCTCGTCCGGCCTGGGGGTCGACACCTCGAATTCGGTGCCGGCCTCGACCAGGAGGAACCGGCCCGGCTTCACCGCACGGGCCCGGCCGTCGATCTTGTACACTTCCTCGCCGCTCAGGACGAACTTGACCGAAGGCGCCAGGGCCCGGACCGTGCTCCGCCCGCCCTCGAGCCGCGAGAGCACGACGCAGCCGTGCCTGAGCGGAAGCCGCTCGCCCTCGCCATGGTCGCGCATCAGGTAGAAAGGGGTATGGTCGATCACAATTGTAATCGTAAGCAAAATCGATGCCACGTAAAGGCTTGGCGGATTTCCGCCATTCCCGCCGGGTTGACCGGTCTTGCTCGCGTTCGGAACCGGTCGCTCGCGTACGCTTTCGGACGGGATGCGGATCGCCACGTTCAACGTCAACGGAGTCAATGGGCGCCTGCCCTTGCTGCTCGAATGGCTTGCGGAGGCGAAGCCGGACGCGGTCTGCCTGCAGGAGCTGAAGGCGCCGCAGGAGAAATTCCCGGTGAGCGCGATCGAGAAAGCCGGCTACGGCGCGATCTGGCACGGTCAGCAGCGCTGGAACGGAGTCGCCATCCTCGGCCGCGACTGCGAGCCGGTCGAAACCTGCCGGGGCCTTCCCGGCGACCCGGACGACTCGCAAAGCCGGTATATCGAGGCGGCGGTGTGCGGGGTCCTGATCGGCGGCCTCTATGCGCCCAACGGCAATCCGCGGCCGGGGCCCAAGTTCGACTACAAGCTCGCTTGGAACGAACGGCTGATCGCCCGCGCCGCCGAGCTGATCGGGTTGAGCGAGCCGGTGGTTCTGGCCGGCGACTATAACATCATCCCGACTCCGACCGGCCTGGACGCCTACAAGCCGGAGCGGTGGATGGACGACGCCCTGATGCAGCCCGAGCCCCAGGCGCAATATCGCCGGCTCGTTGCGCAGGGCTGGACCGACACGCTTCGCCACCTCCACCCCGACGAGCCCGTCTTCACCTTCTGGGATTATTGGCGCAACGCCTTCGCCCGCAACGCCGGGATCCGGATCGACCATCTCCTGCTCAACCCGGCCGCGGCGAAGCGGCTCAAGTCGGCGGGAGTGGATCGGGAGGCGAGGGCGCGCGAAAAGGCCAGCGACCACGCACCGACCTGGGTGGAGTTCAAATAGCTCCCCCCTCCCTTGCAGGAGGGAGGAGGCCCTTGGCAGCCCTCAGTGGATGCAGAAGGCTATATGGTCGCTGTGGGTCGTTCCGATCGCCCCGTAGCCCGTGGTGAGGTTCAGGGTCGTGTCGAGCCACAGGATGTAGGCGCAGGGCTGGAGTCCCGACGTCGCGAAGCTCTGGCCGCCCGCCGGCGACAGCGCCTCGCCTCCGGCGATCGCCGGAGCGACGGCCGGCGGCAGCGGCGCCGGTCCCTCGATCGAGACGCTGCAGGTGGCGAGATAGGGATGGTAGGCGGTGAACAGCGCATGGACGTCGCTTGAGCTGCTCAGCGGGTCGCATCCGTGTCCGATCAGCTCGGCGATGTCGAGGGACACCACCACCGGCGAGATTCGCGGCGGAAGCGGCGGCGACCCCGCCCAGTCCGGGTGGTAATTGTAGGTGTATTGGGTGTTGGACAGAGCGATCCTCGGCAGGGTGTTGCTGTGGATCGCGGCCAGGCCGACCGCCTTTCGCGCCTCGAAGACGATCCGGTAGACCGGCTTGACCGACCGCATCGGCCCGGGGACGGTGGTGCCGGCGATCACCGGCAGGCCGGCCCCCGGTCCGATCAGGTTGAACGGCTCGAACGTCAGCTTCGTCGTGTCGAGAGACGCCAGCGTATTGGTCGGGACGAAACGGCCGGTGCCGTGGATTATGAGATTGTTGTCGCTGGGTATCCTGATCCAGCCGTCGGCGGCGATCGGAGTCGATATCTGGACGGTGAGAGGCGGTCCGACGTCCTGCTGGATGTCGCGGAATTGGGGCGCATTGTTGATCGTATAGCCCGCGACCCGCAAGACCCACTGGCCGGGTGCCGGCAGCGCGGCCGGGTCCCACTCCCAGAATTGGAGCTGGCCGATCGTGGTCCCCTGTATCTCGTCGGCGGTGAGCGGCTGGGCGCCGCCCCCGGCGAGATTCTCGACCGTGAAGCGATATTCGACCGGGTCTCCCGCCGGGCTGTCGGGAAGCAGGCCCAGCAGCGGGATGGTGGCGGTGAAGGCGAGACGCCCGGCCGTCGTGGTGCCGTCGGCCGCGAAGTCGCCGTAGAACGGATCGACCCGGTACTGGCCGACATGGGTGAACAGCGGGATGACGCCCGGCGGCGGGCAAATACAGATGCACAGCCGGTGGCAGACGAGATAGCAGACCCAGTGGCACAGCTGGTGGACGAAGCGCTCCGCCTTGTGGCGTTTGACGAACTCGGCGAACGCGCCTTCGTCCTGGCGAGCGACCGCCGCCGCGAGCGTATTGGCGGTGGCCGGATCCCGAAGCTCCGCGCAATATTTGGCGAAGGCCTGCATCTCGCCGACGGAGTAATCGCCGGCCAGCGGGAAGCGGTGGGTCAGCCGCAGGCAGACGACCAGGCAGCGCCAGCTGCACAGCCAGAAGCAGATCAGCCGGCAATCCTGGTGGCGGCCGAAAATCTCCTTCAGGGCGATGCAGTCGAGCTTCGCGGCGCCGGCGACGATTCGCTTCAGCTGGTCGGGCTTGCTTGCAACGCTGGCCACGGCGAGGGCCGAGGTGCGCAACTGGGCTATCAGGTCGCGCGGGTTCCACTTAATCCGGTGGCACAAGGTGCGGCAGACCAGATGGTAGCGGACGAAGCACACCCAATGGCACAGGAGATGGACGACGTGCTGCGCCTTGAGCTCCGCGACGACGGCCTGGAAGGCGCGGCGGTCCTCGGCCTCGATCGCCTTGGCGAGGGTCTCGATCAGCTTGGGTTGCTTTACCAGCCGGGTCAGCACCTCGGTGAAGGGACCGATCTGCTCGACAGTGACCGGTTCGCGCGGCGGGCCGGCCAGCAGGATGCAGATGCGCACGCATTCCTTGCTGACGAACCACTGGCAAACGCGATGGCAGTGGATGAGAAGGTCCGCTTTGATCAGTACCTTATGCCAAGCCTCGAAGTCGCGGCCTCGGAACGCCTTGACGGCGGCTTCGAACTGGCGCGAATCCCGGGCCAGCGACGCAATAGCGCGGCTGCCCAGGCTGATGTCTTCGGCGACGTCGGCAATTTCGAAGTCTTCGGCCATAACGAATCTCCCCACGTGGCACAGACCAGCGGATCATCGAAGTCAGCAAGAATCGGTCCGGACGAAGACAACCCCAAGCTTGGGCTGCCTTGTCCGGTTGCGAACCTTCTGACGAGTCGTGGACCTAACTTGAATTAGGTAGCATTATTTCATGGCGATAGCGAGTCTGATCGGGAATATGGCTCGGCCAATCCTAGCCTCTACACACAAGTGGCTGATGTCGTGCGGTTTTACGGGACGGTGCGCGACGGCTCGGCAGCGCCCGCCGGGACTCCGCGCGACGTCGGCAATGTTTACACTTTGCCGCCGGCGCGGCCCCGGAAATGGCGGATTTCCGGCATTGGCCCCGATCTTGCTCATTACCGGACATGCTGAAGAAGGCCTTAAGACTTTTCGTCATCAAGACCCGGCTCGAAGCCTGGGCGATCATCTACGCGCTCGCCGTCGGAGGCGTGACCCGGGGCCTGCATTACACCGTGCAATATCCCGGGGTCGGCGGCTGGCTCCTCTTCGCCGCCTGCACCGGCGCCGTGTTCATGGCCGGCGCCAAGATACTCGACGCGACCCGCGGACCGAAGCATCGCCGCTCGACGCTCCAGCGAATGGTGGCACGGGCCCGGGCCTGAGCCCGTCACCCCGGCGAAAGCCGGGGCCCCAACGAGAATTGGCGCGGACGCTTCATATGGCTTGTCCTGAGGCCCCGGCTTTCGCCGGGGTGACGAAGATGCCAACCGTTGGCGCGATTTCCCAACCCTAGGCGGCGCTCGGTCCCAACCCTGATTGCCGATCGCTTCATTTTCCGCGGTTTTCCGCCGTTTCCTGCACTTGGCACGACCCTTGTAACCCTGCTGGCAACCGCCCCGAGCGGGGGAGCAACAGGTTCAAGGAGCAGGAAAATGTTCGACTATCGGAAGATCAGCGAGAATGCGGTGGCGGCGGTCCTGGCGATCGTCCTGTCGGCGGCGTCGGTCGGCGCCGCGGTCGGCCCGGTCGAGTCCGGACCCTCCCTCTACGCCTCGGCGCCGACGGCCTCCGCCCGTGCCTGAGACGATCCACGTGCCCGCCGACAAGCTGGTCCGGATCCCGCCGCGGCCCGGCGGCCCCCGTCGCCACGAAGCGGCCCGCGGCCCCCGCGGCCCGGGCCGGGCCCGGTCCGGCTTCGATTTCATGGAGTTCCTGCCGATGAGCATCTTCTCCCGAACCCGCGACATCGTCGCCGCCAATTTCTCCGACCTTCTCGACAAGGCCGAGGACCCGGCGAAGATGATCCGGATGATCATCCTCGAGATGGAGGAGACGCTGGTCGAGGTCCGGGCCACCGCCGCCCGGACCATCGCCGACCAGAAGGAGATGCACCGCCAGATCGCCCGGCTCGACAGGCTCCAGGAGAGCTGGACCGAGAAAGCCGAGCTTGCCCTCAGCAAGGGCCGCGAGGACCTCGCCCACGGCGCCCTGACCGAGAAGCAGAAAGCGGGGGCGCTGGCCGAGAGCCTCCGGACCGAGATCGACCTGCTCGACGAGGCGATGCGCGCGTCGGAGGCCGACATCGCCAAGCTCCAGGGCAAGCTGCGCGAGGCCCGGATGCGGCAGAGCGCGACCCAGAGCCGGCTCGAGAGCGCCAACCAGCGCGTCAGGCTCCGCGAGATGACCGCCGGCCCGAGGGTCGACGAGGCTTTCTCCCGCTTCGACCAGCTCGAGCGCCAGGTCGACCAGGCGGAAGGCCGGGCCGATGCCCTGCTGCTCGCCGCGCCGCCCAAGTCGCTCGACGAGGAGATCGCCGAGCTTCGCAATGCCGAGAAGATCGACGCCGAGCTGGAAGCCCTGAAGGCCCGGCTCGCCCAGGACCGGGAGGGCTGAGGCGATGGAAGACTGGATCTACCGGATCATGACGGCCCGGAACCCCAATTGGCGGACCCTTTCCACGAACCCGGCGCAGACCGGGACCCGGGAGCCCCGCCGCGAACTCGAGACACTCAGGAGGGAAAGATGAAGAAGCGTTTCTATCTGGACAAGGCCAATGGCAAGGTTTTCGGAGTCTGCTCCGGCCTCGCCAACCACATGAACTGGGACCCGACCTTCGTCCGGGTGGCCGTGGTGCTTGCGACCCTGGTCAGCTTCCCCTGGGGGATCGTCGCCTACGCCGCCGTGGCGTTCATCGGCAGGACCCGGCCCGCCGCCCGCCATGGCGATGAAGGGCCGTCGGTCCCGGCCCCGCGCACCTCGACCTACGAGCTCAACCGCTCGATGCGCGACATCGACCGCCGCATGGCCGAGGTGGAGACCTACGTGACCGCGCAAAATACCCCTCTCGCCCGCGAGATCGAGAGCCTGCGCTGACGAGACGCCGAGAGAAACGGGAGGAAGTCATGAGCGAACCGATGACGATGATAGCGATGGCGGGCTTCGGCCTGGCCGCGCTCGGCATCCTGCTCTTCGCCGCTTTGAAGGGCTGGCAGGGCTGGCTCGACCTGAAGCGGCTGGAGCTGGCCAGCGTCGAGCCGAGGGCGGCGAGCCACGGCGGGATGGCCGAGCGGATCGAGCTCGCCGACCTGAAGGAGCGAATCCGCAAGCTAGAGAGCCTCGCCGCCTGCATCGATCTTTAGAGCCGCATTCGCTAAATCCGCATCACCCGTCATGCCGGGCTTGACCCGGTATCCACCTTCTTCTTGCAGCGATGGCCAGTGGAAGATGGATCCCGGATCAAGTCCGGGATGACTCCCGGATCAAGTCCGGGGATGACGATTCAGGTTAAGCGCACGATGCTCTAGCCGTCATTGCGAGGAGCGAAGCGGCGCGGCAATCCAGTTCTCCGGCCTCCGCGCCACTGGATTGCTTCGCTTCGCTCGCAATGACGGAGTGTATCCGGATTGCCCCTAAAGCCCCCCCAGGAAGGCCAGGAAGCTCCGCCCCGGCATGAAGAAATAGCCTCCTCCCAGAGTGCGGACGAAGGAGGGCAGGGGCGCCAGCCGGGCCGGGCCGTCGTTGCTCGGGATCAGATAGCCCGTCGAACCTTTGGTCCGGTCGTTGATCAGCGGGTCCTGCTGCCCGGTCAGGCCCTGGAAGCCGGGATTGGCGAGCCAGGTCTGCTGGACGAACTCGAACTGCCGCTCGATGTCGCCGTTGAGGCACATGAAGAGGAGCCCCGGCTTGGCCCCCGGCGCCTCTTGGTAGAGCCGGCCGACCCGGCGGATCCGGTGGCGGTTCGAGATCGCCACCTGCTCCAGCGAGCCCGGCAGCAAGGTGTCGCGCGGGTTGCCCCGGCGGATGTGGGCGCCGACCGGGCAGCGAAGCGCCTGCGGGTCCTCGGTGCCGTAGAGGAAGTCGTTGTCGCGATCGCTGCTCGGCACCGTCGGCGCGGGGATCGAAGTCGCCGCGGCGGGGGCCGATTCGGGGCGGGCGGTGGTCGGGGCCGCCGCCGGCTCCGAGCCGTGAAGGGCGGCCGGCTTGCGGGCGGCATCCCGCATCGCCTTCCGTTCGACTTCCCGGCTGTAGGGATAATAAGGGTTCCGGACCAGCGAGGAGCCGTCCTTCCAGCGCCCGAGCAGCTTGGCGGCGACGAAATCGGCGTCGACTTCATAGGGTTCGGGGAGCCGGGCGGCGAGCGCCACGGCCTGCTCCTCGCAATAGGCATTGAACGCGTCGACGTCCTGCTCGAGCTGGCGGATCACGAGGAAGGTGCCGTTGCGGGCAATGGCCCGCGGCGCCTCGACGATGGCGGTGCCGAACGCCCGGCTCCCGTCGGCGATCGGCAGCAGGTTCCTGGGATCCGCGAGCGGCGAAAGCTCGGGCTGGGGAGGCAAATTGCCTCGATTGTCGGGATAGCCGATCACGAACTCGCCCGGCTGGACGAGGTGGATCGGGTCGTTCGAGCGGTTTGCCTGGTCGGTGCCGCGGATGATCGGCTGGGACACGCCGTCGACGAACAGGAACGGCTCGAGCGCGGGCTTCTCCGCCTCCTTGAGGGGGATCCGGTAGGGCTCGGCCATGCCGTTCGCGGCGGCATTGGCGCAGACCTCGCCCGTCAGCCCGGCAACGGCGGACTCGCTGATTCCATAGACGAGCAAAGCGAGGTCGCTCGACTGCCGGCCCCACCGCCATTGCTCCGGCGCGTCCTCGCCGGTGTCGCCGAGGATCCGCGCCCGGCCGTCGGTCCCCATGCCCTCGAGAAAGGCGGGCGGGAAGCCGCTTATGCATTCGCCGGGCAGGCCGAGCCGGTCCAGCGCCCGGGCGCCCAGGGCGACGGTCAGGACGGAATCACGCCGCAATTTGCGGCCGTCGCCGAAGGCCGTGCAGGGATAGAGCGTGGCCATGAAGGCGCGGGCGCGCGCCTGATCCTCGGGCAGGTCGAAGAGCAGGCAGAGGCCGTGCGGCATGAAGCCGAGGCCGCCGAAGACGAGGCTCTGGATCTGGCTGGTCTCGAGCTTGGCGGCCGGACGCGGATAGGAGCCGAACAAGGCCAGCCACTGCAGCGCCTCGTCGTTGCTCAAGGCCGCCGCAAGGCCTCGGCGCAGGTCGGCGTTGCGGCGGATCTGGTCGGTGTTGAGATCGGGATAGGCGCTGTACCAGAACCGGGTCGGCCGCATGCTCGCCCGGGCGAAGCGCTTGAACCGCTCGCCGTCGGTGGCGCCCTGCTGGAACAGGTTCCTCGCTTTGGGGAAGCCGATCGAGTTGGACCAGACCGCGGTCAGCCCCTCATGCGCTTCGGTGATGAAATCCTCGAGATAGCTCTCCCAGCTGCCGCCGTAATTGGAGAAGAAGACGAGCTGGCGGGTGCCCGGGATGGTGACCCAGCGCGCCGCGTGGATGGTGCCGATCGTGCCGAGGAAGCCGGGCGGGTAGATCCTGCTCACGTTGATCCGCCCCGACCAGAAAGCGGTGCGCAGAGTGAACCAGCGCACCGGCCCCGGCTTTCGGCGGGTGATCGAGACCATGTGGTTTTGCGCGCAATGATTCTCGCGGGCGTTGATCTCGCGAAGCGTGTTCGGGTCCGGCGAGCGGGGATCGGCCCAGTCGTTCCGTTCCTGCTTGCGAAGCGCGACATAGAGGAGCGCCAGAGTGCCGAACATCAACGTCGCGACGCCCGCGACCGCGAGCAGCAGGCCGGCGACGAG
The DNA here is from genome assembly GCA_035629855.1 of Allosphingosinicella sp. Taxonomy (GTDB): domain Bacteria; phylum Pseudomonadota; class Alphaproteobacteria; order Sphingomonadales; family Sphingomonadaceae; genus Allosphingosinicella. The sequence continues at coordinate 4,608 of DASQLT010000078.1, read as the reverse complement.
GTGCCAGCCCGAAAGGGTCAGGAGAAGGGCAAGCGCGATCCCGGCCAGCAGCAGCCCGAACGGCCACATATATTGCGGGAAGAAGGGGAGGGCATAGCGCAGGATCAGCCTGAGGATGGGCGGGTTCGAGCCCGTCCGCAGCGGCGGCGGCGGCGGTTCGAGCGCCCAGGCCAGGCCCGGCTCGGCCTCGACCGACCTGCGCACCTCGGCGAGCCGGTCGATCGGACGCATGTCGGGATGGTGGTTGTCGACGAGCGGGGCGACGAAGCGGCCGAGCTCGGCCTCGCCGCGGATTCGGCCGACGCTCATGCCCGGCGTTCCCGGGAAGCACAGGCCGGCATTGGCGAACAGGCCCTGGCCGACCTTCAATCGGTGGGCGAGGAGATAATCGAGCAGCCCGACATTGTCGCTCCAGTCCGACACCTTGCGGAAGATCGGCTCGAGGTCCGCTCCGATGGCGTCGACGATCCGCTCGAGCGCCCGCCTTTCGCTGCCATCGGCGGTGAATTCGAGGACGAGGTGGGCGTCGCCGCCGTCCGGGCCGGGAATGGCGTGGAGGCTCATGAAATGGGTTCCGCCGCCGTCCGGATCGAGCCGGTCGAGCGCCGCCCCGAGCCGCCCTTCGGCCGGGTTGCCGAGCCTGTCGATCGCCGCGTCGAAGGCGGGGACTTCGGAGCCGCGGATGGCGGCGACGACGGTTGTGAGGCTGTCCATCAGCGCGGCCCTTCCCTCAGAGTCACGGGCAGCTGGTTGGGGAACGGGCCCGCCCAGGAGATTGAGCCGACCCGGGCCAGGCCCCGCCTGACCAGGCCGCCGACCAGCAGCGGGATCTGGAAGCTGTTCACCGACCGGCCGGTGCAGGGATGGAGCCCGCCGCCGAAATGGAGGTAGATCGAACGGTCGCGATCCGGCCGGACGCGGCGCGGATCGTCGAAAATGCTCGAATCCTGCATCGCCGCCTGGGTCCAGGCGACCGTCGAGTCGCCGCGCCTGACCGCGACTCCGGCGATTTCGGTGTCGACCAGCGCGCTGCGCAGCAATGCGGGATTGTGCGGCCACAGCCTGAGCGCATCGAGGCACCAGCCCCAGAGGCGGTGCAAATCGTCGCAATCGCGGCGCATGGCGAAAGCGATGTCCGGGTCGCCCGCGGCGAGCTTGATCAGCTTGGCGACGACGGTGGTGGTCGTGTCGATCGAACCGACGAACGTTCCGCCGATCGACCGCTGCACCGCCTCCCTGTCGAGAATGCCCTGCGCGAGCAGCCGACCGATCATGTCCTCGCCCGGCGCCACGGGATCGCGCCGGGCGATCTCCTCGTCGATCCAGGCCTTCATATGCGCCCCCGCGCGGATCGCCCGATCGCGGATCGCGGCCTTGTTGGTCGGGTTGATGAAGGTGTGGTTGAAAACCGAGCGAGCGACCTCCATCAGCATCCGTTCCGACGGCCCGTGGAGCCCGAACAGACGCCGCGCCGTCCGCGCCGCGATCGGCCTCGCATAGTCCGCGACCGCGTCAATCTCTCCGCCGGCGGGGATTGCGGCGAGCACCCGCTCGATGTCGGCCTCGGTCTCGGCTCGAAGCCGGCGAAGGTCGATCGCCGCGAGCGCTTCGTAGAGGCCGCGGCGTTCCCGCTCGAGCGCCGCCGACCGGTCCATGCCGAGGATGAACGGCCCGGCATTGACCTCGCCGATCTTGACCGCGTTGACCGGCGCGATCCCGAAATCGAGGTCGCGCCCGAGCATCTCGACGGCGTGGTCGTGGCGGGCGGCGATCACCCAGCGAAGGAAGCGGAACGGCTTCCCGTACCAACGCGCCAGCCGGGCGCCGATTCGCCCCGCGAGGTCAGGCAGGACTCGTCCTCCCACGAGGAACCCGATCAACGTCGGCCGCGCCGGCGTTATTATGGTCGGATCGAAGTCCCCGTCGCTCATGGCCGATCCCCCCCAGGATGCGATGGCTTGGCGTCGGCGGGATGCTGACTCATTCCACCTTGGGAGTCCAGCCGCCCTGGCCTGTGCCGCCCTCTCCCGTCCTTCACGGGAGAGGAGGGGCCCAAGCCGAAGGCTTGGGAGGTGAGGGTCTTGCTGAGTCAGCGGTACAGACCCTCACCTCCCACCGCTTCGCGGCGGGCCCCTCCTCTCCCGCGAAAAGCGGGAGAGGGGTTATCGAGCCTCCAGCCGAAGCCGATCTACCATGCCGTCGCGGCGCACCCGGAAGATGTCGCCGTAATCGCCCTCGCCGAGATCCGCCGGCCGGGCGCCGCCGAGCTGGGCGACGATCTCGGGCACGGTATTGCTGTGCCCGACGATCAGTACCGTCCCGGCCTCCGCCCGCGCCCTCGCCACCAGGCCGGACGTGTCGCGCGGATCATATTCCCGCGCCGTCAGCCCGAGCCGGGCGGCGAGCGGGGCCGCGGTCTCCCGAGCGCGCCTCGTCGTGCTCACGTAGATCGCCGTCGGTGGGTCGCCGGCGAACCAGGAAGCGAGCCGTTCGGCGTTGCGCGCGCCTTCCTCGCTCAGCGCCGGATCCTGTCCCTCCGCTTTCTGCAGATGCCGAATGACGTACCAGCTCGGCGCCGCCGGCTCTTCCGCGGTCGTGGCGCAGGCGGAAGCCATGACGAGCAGCAAAGCGGCGAGGGGACGGAACAAGGTCATGGTGTCGCTCCTTTGACCTCGTAACTGCCCCGCCGGGCGCCGCTTCACAAGGGCGGCGACAAGGGTTACGGGCGCACGGAGCCGCAACGAACAGGGCCAAGGATGAACAAAGCAAGCGAGCGCCCGAACCGGCCGGCGCTCTCCCTCCATGTTCCGGAGCCGCCGGCGCGGCCGGGGGACGAGGTCGATTTCAGCCATATCGAGATTCCCGCGGCCGGGAGCGTCCGCCGCCCCGATTCCGCCGCGCCTGCCTCGGACACCCACGAGCTCGTCTATTCCCTGGTCCGGGTGCTCGACGACGAGGGCAAGGCGGTCGGCCCCTGGGACCCGAAGCTGGACCCCGACATGTTGCGCCGGATCCTTCGCGACATGATGATGGTGCGCGCCTATGACGACCGCATGTACCGCGCCCAGCGGCAGGGCAAGACCAGCTTCTACATGAAGGCGACGGGCGAGGAGGCGATCGCGGTGGCCGGCGCCCATGCCCTCGACCGCGACGACATGTGCTTCCCCACTTATCGCCAGCAGGGCCTGCTCGTCGCTCGCGACTATCCGCTCGTCCAGATGATGTGCCAGGTCTATTCGAACCGCGGCGATCCGCTGAAGGGCCGCCAGCTCCCCATTATGTACGCGTCCAATTCCTACGGCTTCTTCACCATCTCCGGCAATCTGGCGACCCAGTTCCCCCAGGCGGTCGGCTGGGCGATGGCTTCCGCGATACGCGGCGACAGCCGGATCGCCGCCGGCTATATCGGCGACGGCTCGACCGCCGAGGGCGACTTCCACGCCGCCTGCACCTTCGCCGGGGTTTATCGCGCGCCGGTCATCCTCAACGTCGTCAACAACCAGTGGGCGATCTCGACCTTCTCGGGAATGGCCGGCGGGGATCTCACCACCTTCGCCGCCCGAGCCGTCGGTTACGGAATCGCCGGCCTCAGGGTCGACGGCAATGACGCGCTCGCCGTCTATGCCGCCACGCGCTGGGCCGCCGACCGCGCGCGGGCCAATCTCGGGCCCACCCTGATCGAATTCTTCACCTACCGGGTCGAGGGCCATTCCACCTCCGACGATCCCTCGGTCTACCGTCCCCAGAATGCCGGCGCCGCCTGGCCACTCGGCGATCCGGTCGCGCGTCTCAGGCAGCACCTCGATGCGCTCGGCGAATGGGACGACGAGCGCCACCAGGCCCAGCTCGACTCGCTCGACGCCGAAGTCCGGGCCGCGCAGAAGGAGGCCGAGAAGCTCGGCACCCTCCAGTCCGACCCCTATCTCGACATCGCCTCTATGTTCGAAGACATATTCGAAGAACTTCCCTGGCATCTGAAGGAACAGCAGTCCCAGGCGCTGGCCGAGGCGGAGGCGAAGCGCAAATGAGCGTCATGAACATGATCCAGGCGCTCAACAGCGCCCATCACGTGATGATGGAGCGCGATCCCGCCATGGTCGTCCTCGGCGAGGACATCGGCTATTTCGGCGGAGTCTTCCGGGTCACCGAGCACCTCCAGAAGAAGTTCGGCAAGGAACGCGCCTTCGATTCGCCGATCAGCGAGAACGGGATCGTCGCCATCGCCGTCGGAATGGCCGCCTACGGCCTACGCCCGGTCGCGGAGATCCAGTTCGCCGATTACATCTATCCGGGCTTCGACCAGATTGTCTCCGAAGCCGCCAAGATGCGCTACCGCTCGGCCGGCGAGTGGCATCTGCCGATGGTGATCCGAACCCCTTATGGCGGCGGCATCTTCGGCGGCCAGACCCACAGCCAGTCGCCGGAAGCCCTGTTCACCCACATCGCCGGGATCAAGACGGTGATCCCGTCCAACCCCTACGACGCCAAGGGCCTCCTGATCGCCGCGATCGAGGACAACGACCCGGTCGTCTTCTTCGAGCCCAAGCGAATCTACAACGGCCCCTTCGACGGCTTCTACGAGCGCCCGGTCACGCCCTGGGCGAAGCA
>DASQLT010000077.1:0-120468 GCA_035629855.1 Allosphingosinicella sp. | reverse complement strand
TCGGCTTCATGGGCTGCTACGCCGCCGTCTCCGCGCTTCGGCTGGCGCACCATATCGTCCGCTCCGAGCCGGAGGCCCGGGTTCTGGTGGTGACGGTCGAGCTCTCCAGCCTCCACCTCCAATATGAGGAGGACGTCGAGCGGCTGCTCGCCGCCCTCCAGTTCGGCGACGGCGCCACCGCCGCTTTGGTGTCGGCGGAGCCGAGCGGCTTCGCGCTCTCCCGGCCTTTCGCCGCGACTCTTCCCGATTCGGGCGACCTCATCCGCTGGCGGGTCGGCGATCACGGCTTCGTCATGGACCTGTCGGGCGAGGTTCCGGGGCGGATCGGCGAGGCGCTTCGCGACCGCTCGGTCCGCGAGGCGATGCTCGGCAACGAGGCGCCGCAGGCGTTCGATTCCTGGGCCGTCCATGCCGGCGGCCGATCGGTGCTCGACGCGGTCGAGCACGGCCTGGCGCTCCCGCATCAGGCGCTGGCGGAGTCGCGCGAAGTGCTTTGCCGCTACGGCAACATGTCCTCGTCGACCCTGCCCTTCGTGCTCGAGCGGCTGCTCGCCGATCCCGAGCGCAGGCGCGGGATCGCGCTCGCCTTCGGCCCGGGCCTGGCGGCGGAGGGCTTCCACTTCGAGCGGGCGGCGTGAGGCCGCTCACGCAGCGAATCCGCGCCGAAGAGCAGATGGACGATCCGTCGCTCGATCCCCAAGTCTATGACCAGGTCTTGAAGGGGTTGGGCCGGGTCAATGCCTGGACCTTCGCCGCTCGCCCCACTCTCTCCTTCCTGGGACGCGCCACTCGGGGCCGCGAGGGGTTCAGCCTGCTCGACGTCGGCTCCGGCGAAGGAGGCATGCTTCGGACGATTGCCCAATGGGCGCGGAAGAAGGGCCTGGCCGCGCGGCTCACCGGAATCGATCTCAACCCCAAGAGCGAAGACGTGGCCCGGGCGATGACTCCCGGCGAGATGCCCATCGACTACAGGACTGGAGATTATCGCGAGCTTGGGCGGTTCGACGTCGTCGTCAGCAGCCTCGTCGCCCACCATATGACCGACGGCCAGCTTCGCGACTTCCTGCGCTGGATGGAGGCGAATTCGGACCGCGGCTGGTTCGTCAACGATCTCCACCGGCACGGTTTCGCCTATTTCGGCTTTCCCTTGCTGGCGACCCTGCTCCGGGTCCACCGGATCGTGCGCCAGGACGGCCGGCTCTCCATCGCCCGGTCCTTCCGCCCCGGCGACTGGCGGGCGATCCTCGCCGACGCCGGGATCGCCGACGGCGTCCGGATCCGCCGCTATTTCCCGTTCCGGCTGTGCGTCGAACGGCTGCGCTGATCGTCGGCGGCGGGCCCGCCGGCTCGGCCGCGGCGATCGCCTTGGCCCGCTCCGGGGTCGAGGCGGAGCTGGTCGAGCGCAGCGAGGGCCCGCACGACACGGTCTGCGGCGGCTTCCTCGGCTGGGACGCGCTGGCCGCGCTCGAACGGCTCGGGCTCGACCCGGCGGGGCTGGGCGCGCGCCCGATCCGCCGGCTTCGGCTGATCTCCGCGAAAAGATCGATCGAGATGGCCTTGCCGCGCCTGGCGGCCGGCCTTTCCCGAAGGACGCTCGACGAAGCTCTGCTCGCCGCCGCGCACCGGGCCGGCGCCATCGTCGGCCGGGGACGCACGGTGCGCGCGGCCGACCTGGCCGGGCGGCGGGTCCGGCTCGACGGCGAGGAGGCGCTGGCGGGCGAGGCGCTGGTGCTCGCCACCGGCAAGCACGAGCTTCGCGGCGCCGCCCGTCCGGTCGACATTTCGACCCGGCCGCTCGGCCTTCGGACCTCGCTCGAGCCGCGCGCCGCTCTCGTGGGAGCGCTGGAGGGCGTGATCGAGCTTCATCTCCATGACGGCGGCTATGCCGGACTGCTGCTCCAGGAAGACGGCCGAGCCAATCTCTGCCTCTCCGCGTCGCGCGAGCGGCTGAAGCAGGCCGGCGGGATCGAGGCGCTGGTGACCAGGCTTGCCGACGAGCTTCCGGCGTTCGCCGACCGGCTCGGCCAAAGCGAGGCCGGCGAATGGAGCGCGGTATCGGGCGTCCCTTATGGCTGGCGGGCGAGCGGGACGGTCGACGGCGTCTACCGGGTCGGCGACCAGGGCGCGGTCATCGCCTCGCTCGCCGGCGACGGCATCGCCATCGCGCTGGAGAGCGGTGCCGCCGCGGCGCGGGCGATCGCTTCGGGCCGGTCGGCGGCGGACTATCAGCGGGACTGGGCGCGGCGCGCACGGCGGCCGATAGGGCTGGCGGAGGTATTGCGGCGGTCGGCCGAGAATCCGTTGGCCCGGCAGGCGATGATGGGCCTGCTCAGCTGGTTTCCCTCTCTGGCGCCGCTGGCGGCGAGGCTGACGAGGATTGGGTGACCTGAAATCCTCCCCGCGATTTCGCGGGGAGGGGGACCGCACGAAGTGCGGTGGAGGGGTTCTACGGAGTCCGAAAGACCCCTCCACCAGGCTTCGGCTGGCCCCCTCCCCTGCAAATGCAGGGGAGGATTTTATCAATATTGCTTCCGGTACCTCACGTTGACGTTGTTGCTTCCGCCCGACGTCCCGACCTGGGAGAGGATGCTCAGCGCCTTGGACAAGGCGACCTCGATCTGGGTGGCGGTGAAGCCGCGGGCGTCGGTGATGATCTCCAGATAGATGTCGTTGGAGATGTAGAAGCCGGCGGCGACGGCGGTGCCTCGGCCGGTCGTATCGTCGGCGCCGAGGATCCGAAGGCGGTCGAGGCCGGTCGAGGAGCGCAGCTTGCCGAGCGGGTTCAAGCCGCCGCCGCCGCCGCGAAGCGAGTTCAGCGACGTGGCGAGCTGCACGGCCTGGAGCGCCGAAATCTCGGTCACCGAGCCTCCGAACAGGATCCGGGCCATGATCTCGTCCTGCGGCAGGCCGGGATTGGAGGTGAAGGCGATCTGCGGGTTGTTGGCGCTGCCCGACACGTTGATGTTGACGGTGACGTCCTTGATGTCGGCGCTGGCGACGATGTCGATCCGCGGATTGGGCGGCCGGTCGCCGGTGAAGGCGATATGGCCGCGGGTGACGTCGAAGCGCTGGCCCGAGAAGCTGTAGGTGCCCCGGATCAGATCCGCCTCGCCGAGGATGGACGGGGTCGCGGTCGTGCCCTGGACCCTGAGGTCCGCGCTCCATTCGGATTCGAGGCCCATCCCGGCGATGAACAGCTTGTTGTCGGCGCGCAGGCGGAGGTCGAGCTTCCAGATGCTCGGCGCGGCGTCGGACTGCTGGGTGGCGTCGCGGACGGTCGGAAGCGGCTCGCCCTTGCGGCGCACCCCCGCCAGCTCGACCACCTGGGCGGCGCCCTGGCGGATGATCTGGTAGCGCACCTCCGGCAGGATCAGGTCGCCCGAGATGAGCGCGCCATTGGCGCGGCTGTTGGTGATGGCGAGATCACCGGTCAGGGTCGCGCCGATATTGTCGCTTCGGGCGAGCTGGGCGTCGTCGAGCTTGAGGCGGATGTCCATCGGATAACCGGCGGCCGAGGCGAAGCCCACCGTGCCGGTGCCGTTGATCGTCCCCGAGCCGGCCCGGCCGGAGAGCCGGGTGATCTGAAGCTCCGAGCTGGTGAAGCGGCCCTGGAGCGCGAGCTGGCTGATCCGGGTGCCGTAGGTCTCGTGGACGAAGGTGAGGTTGTTGGCCCGGACGATTCCGGCGAGCTGCGGGCTCTGCACCCGGCCGGAGAAATCGGCGGCGACCCCGATCGGGCCGGACAGCTGCATGTCGGCCACGCCGCTCAGCGACCACAGGACTTCGGCCGGGCCGTTATAGCGAATGCCGCCCGCCAGCGGCGCCGCGAGCAGCCTAGTCGTCCAGCCGCCCGCCCCCGGCCCGACCGGCTGCAGCCGGAGCTGGGCCCGGCCGATGACATTGGCATCGCGCCGGATCACCGCGGCGAGGTTGCCGCCCTCGGGCCGCAGCTGGCCCGCCAGAGCCAGGTCGACGGGCGGCGAGCGAATTGCGATTCCGGTGCGGGTGAAGCCGGCGATGGTCAGCCGGGCGTCGGCGCGCGGGAAGCTGTCGCCGCCGACCTGGGCGAAGTCGATGCTTCCCGTCGCCCGGCCGCCGAGGCCGAGGCCGGGCGAGAAGACGTTCAGGATCGAGATGTCGAAGTCGTTGAGCCGCGACTGGACCACCATGCCGTTGCCGTAGCGCCCCGCCAGCTGGACGTTGCCCTGGGGCAGGACGAGCTCGGTCGGCGCCAGCTGCCAGCCGCCGGCCACTTTCGAGATCTGGGCGGGGCGGGCGAGGCGGAAGGGGATGTTGCGCACCTGCCCCTGAGCGGCGGCGCGGATCAGATTGGGCGACAAAGCGGCGTTGACGGCGACCCGGAAGGGCATTCCGCTCGTCCCTTCGGCGAAGACCTGGGCGAGGCCGTTGCCGCCGCGATAGTCGATCTTGGCGCGCGCCCGGGCGAGGAAGAAATTGTTGGCGCGAACCCCGGCGAGCTGGGCGTCGCCGACGATGTGGGGCGCGTCCGGATAGAGGATCACGCTCGCCCGGACGATCCCGCGCTGGATCAGGATCGGGTTTTCGCCCGGAATCTGGGCGCCGTTGGCGATCGCGTCGATGTCGGCGCGCTGGTAGCGGCCGGCGGCGGCGAGCCGGATCGTGCCCTGCAGGCCCTGGCCGGTCATCGACAGGGTGCCGACGAACGGGCCGGCGGGGGTGCGGACGACTCGCCCGGTGAAGGTCATTCCGGCGAAGACCAGGCGGCGGACATCGATCGTCATCGGCCCGCGCCCGGACAGGATGGTGACGTCGGCCTCGAACGGCCCGTAAGCCGACTGGCCTTTCGCATTGATCGCATAGCCCCCGGCGACCGCGCGAACGGTGGCGGTAACGTCGCGGAGGCCGATGCCGAAGCCCGGATTGGCCGCCCTCAGCTGGATTTGCGGCCGGGTCGCCGTGCCGGTCACCACCACCGCCAGCGCCCCATAGGCCCGCGACACTCCGGCGGCCCGGATATTGATCCGTCCGTCGGGCCAGATCGTCCCGCTGCCGGAGGTGATCCGAAGGCCGGGCGAGCTCAGCCGGACATCGCCGAGCGTGATCACGCCCGCCGGAGTCATCGCCACGTTCGCCGACGCGGTGGCATTGCCTTCGAGGACGCCTGCCGCGGTCGGATTGTCGATCCGCCGGGTCCTGACCGAGACCCGGCCCTTGAGACCGAAGCCGCTTCCGGCGGTGAACACGTCCATCTTCGTGGTGAGATCGAGGAGGCCGATCCCCTCCATGAGGTAATTGTTCACCGTGCCCTGGATTCCGGTGCGATACTGGCCCTTGGCGAGATCGGCGGCGACGACGACGGTGGCGTTGAGGCGGTCGGAACGGACCTTGAGGTTGTCCGAGACGAGCCTGGTGCCACTGATGTTGATCGTGCCGTTCACGCCGACATTGGTGAGCAGGCTCCCCAGCGACGGATCGAGGCCGCTGATCCGGCGCGCGCGCGCCTGTATCGGGACGCTGATCCGGTCGGTGTCGACCTTGGCCCGGCCGCGGGCCTGGAGGAGCTCGATCGTGGTCTCGTTGAAGCTCAGGGTGCGGGCGCGAAGATCGTAGGCGACGAAGGGCGTCTTGAACGCGCCGTTCAGGACCATGGCGATGCGCAGGTCGGAGCCGTCGATATTGGGGCCGATCACCCGCGGGCGCGAGAGGCGCGCGGCGACCTTGAAATCCTGGAACTGGCTTCGGCCGAGGTCGAGCATCCCGTCGGCGACCACCGCCATCGCCGGCGAGGTCAGGCTCAGGCGCGTATCGGCTCGGCGCTGGTCGAGCCTGGTCGTCAGATTGACCTGGACCTGCGGCGAGAGCAGGTTCTTGGGGATTCCCGCGGCCATCAGAAGGCCGGGGTTCATCGGGCCGGAGACCGTGAAGGTGCCGTCCTTGGCGCCGACGGCGAGGTTGGCGAACTCCCTGCCGCCGAGCACCGCTTTCGCCTTGCCGCGCCAGTTGGTCCAGCTGCCGTTGCCGCCCAGCGTGGCGATGAGCGGCTGGTTCAGGCCCGACAGCTTGGCGACGAAACCGTTGGCGGGCGCTTCGACCCGGATCCCGATGGCCAGCCGGTTCGCTTTGGGGACGGCGTCGATGCGCAGGGCGAGCTTGTCGCCGCCGGGAAGATCCCTACCAACAAGTGCGTTGGCATCGAGGGCCACCTGCGCCCGCCCGTCGTCGATCCGGGCGCTTCCGGCAAGGCTGAGCAGGTGGCGGTAGCCGCTCACCGCCGGATCGACGAGCATCCGGTCGACCTTGATCTGGCCGATGTCGACATTGATGTCCGGAAGCAGCGGAGCGTCGGGATCGCCCGGCTTGAGCTCGGGCAGGCGATAGAGGCGCGCCTCCGGGATTTCGAGCCGTTTGATGTCTATGTGGTTGCGGAAATAGGCGAGCGGCCGCCAGTCGAGGGTCGCCTGCGGCGCCACTAAGAAGGTGCCCTTCGGGTCCTTCAGGGTCAGGTTGTGGAGGGTAAGCTCGCCGAACAGCGAGCCCTCGATACGGCCGACGTCGATGTCGAGACCGGACGCCGTCTCCAGCTGGTTGATCTGCTTGACGACGAAGCGATGGCCGAGCGAGGAGTTCAGCCAGACGAAGAAGAGGAGGATGGCGACGACGAGGCCGATGAGGCCGATTCCGGTCCATTTGGCGGCGGTGCGGGCGCGCTGGCGGCCGCGCGGCACATGGGGTGCGGGTTCGGCCGCGGTCGCCATCTAAAAGGCCTGCCCGATCGAGACGTAGACGGCGAATTTCGATTCGCCCCGGCGGCGGCCGACCGGAACCGCGATATCGGCCCGGAGCGGACCGAAATTGGTGTAGAGCCGGCCGCCGACTCCGACCCCGAATCGCATGTCGTTCAGCCGCGGGGTCTGGCTCTCATAGACCTGGCCGGCGTCGACGAAGCCGACCACGCCGTAATTGCCGAAGCGGTAGCGGGCCTCGACCGCGAACTCGACCATGCTCCGCCCGCCGGTCGGGATGGAGAGGGTCGGATCGTCCTTCTCGTCGGGATCGAGCGGATCGAAATCGGGGTTCGCGACCTCGACCCGGGGTCCCAGCTCCTGGAAGCCGAAGCCGCGCACCGACCCGCCGCCGCCCGAATAGAGCCGCCGCGACGGCGCCAGCTCGCTCAGGCGAGCGCCGTAGATCGAGCCGACCCGGGCCCGGCCGGCAACGACGATATTCTCGGCCGCGGGATAATAGACGCTGCCGTCGAGGATGTTGCGGATATAGGGCTGGCCGGGCTCGCGCAGCGACGTCTCCGGGTTGACGAAGGCCTTGAGCCGGAAGCCTTTGGTCGGGTCGAGCAGGCTGTTGGAGCGATCGTAGCCGACCTGGCCGCTCACCCCGGCGAGGAAGAAGGCGTCGGCGATCGAGAGGCGCGGGAAGCCGGTCTGAGCCTCGTTGGTCGCGATCAGCTCGGCGCCGACGGCATAGGTCCAGACCTTCTGCCAGATCGGAGTCGATTCGCGGGCGACCTGCCCCCGAAGACGGGCGGTATAGCCCTTGAAGGCGGGCAGATCGCGGCGCCCCGCCTCGGCCTGGACGAAGATGCTCCGGTCGCGCTTCTTCCAATTGTTGCGGCGCAGGGTGACTCCCAGCAACTGTTCCTGGGTGCCGATTATGGCGTTGGCCCGAAGGCTTCCCTCGGGCGGGAAGAGGTTGCGATGCTCCCAGGTCGCTTCCGCGCGGAAGCCTTCGCCGGTCGAATAGCCGGCGGTGCCCGCGAGCGAGCGCGCCGGTCCAGCGTCCTGAGTGACCAGGATATTCACATATTCGGTGCCGTCCTCGGCCTTCTCGCCGGTGGCGACGGGCGCGGCCGAGACGGTGGTGAACAGGTTGGTGGCGATCATCGCCTCGCGCAGGTCGTCGACCTTGCGGCTGTCGTAGAGGTCGCCGCGCTTGAAGCGGGAGAGCACCTCGACATGCTTGGCGCCGAAGGCGAGGTCGCCCTCGGTGGTGAAGCCGGCGAAGCGCGAGCGGTTTCCGGGCTCGACCGGCAAGGTATAATCGCCGTGCCGGGTCTCCGGATCGAGCAATATGTCGCGCAGGCCGACCTCGGCGAAGGGATAACCCTGCTGCGGCAGCCGAAGCCGGACATTGGCTTCGGCCGCCTCGACGTTGATGGCGACGATCGGATCCTCGGTCTTGAGCGGCAGGGCCTCGCGGGCGAGGTTGGGCGGCTCGGTCTGCGGCCCGGCGATCGTGATGTTGCCGAGCAGGTAGCGCGGCCCCGGCACGGCGCTCACCACCACCCGCATCTGCCCCGGCTGATCGGGCAATTGCTCGATCGAGGACAAAGCGGTCGCGTCATAATAGCCTTCGGAGCGGAGCAGCCGAACGGCGAGCAGCTCGTCCTCCTTGGCCCGGGCCGAGATCTGGGCGCCGTTGGTCGCCTCGCCGTCGGCATCCTCGAGCGCGGAGAGATCGCGGAAACGGCCCTCCAGCCCGATCTCCTCGAACCCCTCGACGACGAGGGTGTAGCGGACCGGCTCGACCTTCTCGTCGTCATCGTCGTCGCCCTGCGTCGGCGGCGGGGTGGTGACGTCGAACTCGGAGATGGGCGTGAGCGGCCGCTCCAGCTCCGGGTCGGGCAGGGCGGCATCGGGGATCAGCTCGCCCTCGGGCGTCGTTGCGGACGGAGGGCCGGCGAAATCCTCCAACGGCTCGAGCGGCCTGCCGAGCTCCGGATCGAGCGCCGGAAGCTCCTTCTCGAACTGGCTGTCGGGAACGATCGGCTCGTCGGCCGGGGGCGTTGGCGGAGGCTGGGACTGGGCGGACGCCGCCGTGGCCATCGCCAAGGCGCCGGCGGCGACCGCTGCCATCAAAATACCGGCCTTCGTCAAATGCCCGCCGCTCCCGAGGTCCAAGCTCGGTCCTTACGCCGAAAAACGTTCAACTGGAAAAGCTTGCATTTGTTCCGGAGGCGTAAGGGAGGGTGCGTGTGGCCTGCCTGCCACGTCATAGATTGCTTCCCGGCCAAAACCCCTCTCCCGCTTTTCGCGGGAGAGGAGGGGCCCGCCGCGCAGCGGTGGGAGGTGACGGTCTTGCCGAGTCCGGTGTACAGACCCTCACCTCCCAAGCTTCGCTTGGGCCCCTCCTCTCCCGTGAAGAACGGGAGAGGGAACTGCGCCACGGCCTAGCCCTTCGGAACCACCGGCGCCGCGCCGTCGCCGATGATGGCGAAGCCGGCCCAGTAATAAGGGTGCGAGGTTTCGGGCGAGTCCATCAGCTTGTGCTGCGCCAGGCGGAGCGCGGTCGCGGTCGCGGTGCCCGGCGCACCGTCGAACAGGCCGGAGATGAGCCGGTTGGTGGCGTTGTAATCGTCGGGCACCGGCCAGTGGCTGGCGATGACCGAACGGCCTCCCGCCCCGACGAAGGCGCGCACCAGCCCGTCCAGGGCGAATTCGCCGCCGCCGCGAAGCCCGGCCTCGCGGCTTGCCGCGAGGCTCGCCTTGCCGGCCGTGTCGCAGGCGGAGAGGATGACGAGGTCGGCGTCGAGGCGAAGGTCGTAAATCTCGGCGAAGGTGAGAAGCCCGTCCGAATCGCCGCCCGCGAACGACGTCATCAGAGCCGGGCGGGCCGGGCATTCCGGGCGCGGGGCGGTGACCAGGCCGTGGGTGGCGAAATGAAGGATTCGATATTGCGAGAGGTCGCCGCGCGCCTTGATCGCGCTGTCGCTGAACTCCGAGCCGGTGACGATGTCCGAGCCGCCGCCGCCGCCGACCGCCAGCCTCGCGGTATGGAGCTCGGCGTCGGAGATCGGCTTCGCCCATTGGCCGACCGGCCAGCCGCAGCCGGCCGTCTCGCCGAGCAGCCCGCGCACCGCCGCCTGCTCGGCCGCGGCGCCTCCCGGCGGCGCGTTCTCGCCGAAGCCGAGATAGGGCTTGGCGGCGCGCGAGGCGGCGGCCCGGCGGACGTCGCGAAAGGCTCGGGCCGAGACGGCGGTGCTGACGTCGCGGTCCTGGCCGAGCCAGCGTACCGAAGTGAAGTCGAAGCCGTCGTCGCCCGCCCGCCGCGCCTTGGCGAGATAGGCGTCGACGCCGAAGCGCTCGGTCACCAGCAAATTGGGCGGAAGCCGGAGCATGGCCCCGTCGGGCTCGAAGATGAGATGCTCGATGTACCGCATCGTATTCGCGGCCGGCCCGAACAGCTGGTGGTAGAGTCCGAAGGCCCGCTCCACGTCGAAGGGATAAGTGAGGATCTGGCCGTCCTTCTCGACGGCGATGGTCGCGCGAAGCGCGTCGACCTGGCGCTCGATCTCGGCCGGGCTCGCCGCGATCCTCCAGGCCTGCGCCTCGCCCGGAGTCGCCAGCACCGCATAGGCATCGCCGCCGACGACGATCATCTTGTAATAGGCTTCGCCCGACCGGAGCGACTGCTGGAGCTCGGCCAGCTCCATCAAATTGCCGGAAAGGACCCGGTAGCGCGGATAGTCGGCGAGCTTCGATTGGGTCGCGACCTGCGCTTGCTCGAGCCGGGCGAGCTCGGCGCGCAAGCCGGCGAGACGGACGGGGTCGGGCTGGGGCGCGGCGGCGAGTCGCCCGATCTCGACATGCAGCCGTTCGAGCGATCGGCCGAGGTTGACCGACTGGCGGAACAGCCGGGAGGCCTCGTCGCTGCCGCCCGAAAGCTCGCGCGCCAGCACCGCCTGGGTCTGGGCGACTCCGGGGCGGACGAGGAGCTGGCTCGCCTTGAACATTTCGGCGACCGCCGCCGGATCGCTCGCCTCGCGCTCGAGCAGGGCGAAATAAGGGGCCAGGGTGCGGTGAAGAGTCGGCGACGGGCTGCCGCCTCCGGCATTGGCGTCGACGACCCTTTTGTAGAGCGCGCGAGCCTCGGCGGTGCGCCCGCCGCGCGCATAATGAGCGGCGAGACGGGTCTGGGCGCTGAGCAAGGCGGCCGATCCGGGATAGTCGGCTTCGAGCAAGGCGATCGCCGATTGATGCTGACGCTCCGCTTCCGCTTTGTCCGCCCTCGCTTCGGCCAAAGCGGCGATTTCGCCGTAAACCTGCGCCCGAAGCCAGATTGTCGAGGCGACCCGGCCGTCCCGCACCGAGTCCAGCCGGGTCAGCGCCTGGCGGAGCGCCGCCGAAGCCGGCTCCGGCTGCCCGCTCAGCCGAAGCAGGGTGCCGCGCAGATGCAGCGCCTGGGCGTCGAGTATCTGGGCCCGTTCCTCCGGAAGCAAGGCCCCGCCGGGCCCGCCGAGCTGGCGCAGCGCCGGCGATTCGGCGTTGACCCGGGCGGCGGTCCGGGCGTCGAGGGCGCTCGCCGGATCGGGCGCCGGCAGGGCCGCCGAGGCGGGCAGCGGCTTGTCGAGCTCGGCCAGGGCATCGGCGGCGCTGCCGCGGTTGAGAAGGTCGATGGCCCGGAAATTGCGGAGCATCCGGGCGACGACCATGTCGCCGCCGCCGGCCTCCGCCGCCCGCTCGAACAAGGCGTCCGCTTCGCCGTAATAGCCGAGGTTCGACTGCTGGACGGCGTCGTTGACGATCGCCTCGGCGCGGCCCGCTCCGGCCGGCTCGGCGGCCGCCAGGACCTCGAAGAATTCGGCCGAATCGGCATAGAGGCCGGAATTGTTGCGGCGATAGGCCTCGTCGCGCGCCCGCGCCGGATCGAGCGCCCCGGCCTGGGCCCGGGCGAAGGCCGCGGGGTCGCCGGCTTCGGTCAGCGCAACCTCGACATTGCCGGGCACCGGCCGGTCCGCGGCCAGGGTCCTGAGGCCGAGGCGAAGGGCGCTGTCATAGCCCGCCAGGCCTTCGGCGACGAAGAGGGTGCCGCCGCGCCGCCAGCTATGGACCCGGTAGGGGAGGCCGTCGCCGAGCGTGCAGCGCGAAGTGGCGACCCCGCGGAGGGACTCCAGATCGGCGCGGGCGGCGGGGGAACATCGGGCCTTCCGCAGCGCGGCCAGCCGCTTGCCGGGATCTCCGCTTCGCACCCTCAGCGCGTAGAGCCGCCCGACCGGGGCGGCGGCGTCGCGGCAGACGATGGCATAGGCGCGGTCGAACATGTCCTTCAGCGCCGGGTCCCGCGACTCGGATTCGGCCGAGCAGATGGCGCTCCCGCCCGATCCCAGGCGGAAGCTGTCCCGAAGGCCGATCGGCGGCTCGGCGGCGGCGGCGGGCGCGGTGGCCAGGGCCAGCGTGAGGAAAAGGAGCCGTCTCACCGGGGCTTGTCTCCTTCCTCTTCCTCATCGCCGTCCTGGCCCCAAAGGCTGCTGTCGCCGCCGCTGGTGACCGGCTCGTCGATCAGCGGCACCGCGCCCAGGCTGGTCTCGACGATGTCTCCCGACCGCCGCACTTCCTGCGGCACGAGCGGGCCCAGCACGGCCGCGGCGCTCGTCGGTAGGCCCGTCCGCCCCGGAGGCTGGGGTTGCGGCTCCGGCGGCGGAGGCGGCGGAGGGGGTGGCGGCGGCGGAGGGGGTGGAGGCGGCGGCGGGGGTGGCGGCGGCGGGGGTGGAGGAGGAGGAGGAGGCGGTGGCGGTGGCGGCGGCGGAGCCGGGCAGGCGCCGGTGTTGATGTTGCACAGATTCAGCTCGGAATCGCCGCTATAGGTGGTGCCGGCAGCCTTGCCGAAATCCGCGAGGGCGAAGAAGGCGTCGCCCGTCGTGAAAGTGCCGTCGGCGTTGCGCTGACGGCCGAAGCCGACGACATTGATCGGAGTCGCGCCGCCGCGGATCGAAAGTCCGCCAGCGCCCACCGTCAGGCCCGCCAGGTCGGTGGCGGTGCCGCTGTTCTGGACGAACAATGTGCTTCCGACGGTGAAGGCGATCCCGCCCGCCATCAGATAGCCGGTCAAATTCACGGCGCCGCCAGTGTTGAGCAAGGCGGCGTTGCGGCCGGCGAAATTGGGATTGGCGGCGAGCTGGGCGGCGAGCAGCGAGTCGGCGACGACGATGTCGGGCCCGGCCAAGGCGAGGCGGCCGGCCGGAGCGCCGAGACTGTCGGTGATCCGGATCGACCCGGCAGGCGTGGCGACCTGCACCCGTTCTCCGGCCGTTATCGCGAAGGCGTCGGTCGCGGACGCATTGGAATAAGCGACCGCGCCTTCGACCCGCACCCGTCCCGGAGTGGCGATCTCGAACCGGGCCAGGCCTGCCCCGTTCTGGGTGCCGCCGAGAGCCATGTTGCGAACGAATATGTCCGCGAGGCGGTTCGGATCGGCGCCGGCAACGGGGGCCAGGACGAGGATGCGCTGGCTCGTGACCCGGCCCAGCTCGGCGGAGTCGAGCGTGTAGCCCGCGCCTGGAGCGCTGCCGCCCAGCACCGCGGCGAGGCCGGTGGGAAGGATGGTGAAGGTGGCGCTGGTTGTCGCAGCGTCGCCGAGCGTGCCGCCGGCGGCGATGACTATATCCCTGGATGTCAGCTGAAGAACCTGCCCGGTGACGGGTCCGCCGATCGCAATGATTGCACCCGATTGAAGGGTCGTGGCGAGTCCGCCGGCCGTGTCGGTGAGCGATATGTCCCCGCCCGCCGTGATCGCGGCGCCGGCGGTGGCGGTGATCCGGCTGCCCGGATTCTGGATGAAATCCTCGAGCGCATCGGCTGTCAGACTGGCGGCCTGAACGGTGCTCGCCGCCGGATCGCGGCCGGCGTGGGAGACGGAGATGTCGCCGGCCGGAGCGGCGAGCTGGATCGATCCGCCGCTGATCCTGCCGACGCCGGTGGCGTTCAGCACAAGGTTGCCGCCGCTGACCAGGACCATCGCGCCGGTCGTGTCGACCGTCCCGTTCGTCGCCGTCGCCGAGGAAGCCGGATGGGTAGCCGGAGTGCCGGTGGCGGTCGCCTGGAGGTTGAGGCTTGCAAGGGCGATACCGCCATTGTCCGCCGTGACGTCGAACCGGCCGGCCGTGTTCCCGTTCGACCCGTCGCCAAGCCCGTTCGCCGTGCCGGTGACCGCGCCGCCGGTGAGCGACCCCGGAGTCCCGGCAAAGGGGGCCGCGCCGAGCACGAGCCGGCCGCCGGTGGCCTTGCCCAAGGCGCCGGGGGCGCTGCCCGGGAAGCTGCCGCCGGCCCCGGCGGCGCCGCCGAGACCGTTCGCGTCGAGCGCGGCACCTCCGTTGATCGTCACCGGCGCTCCGGCCGAGCTGAGCTCGGCGCGGCCGCCGGCGCCGTTGCCGCCGGTGCCGCCCGTCGTCGGCAGGCCGTCGCCGCCCAGGCCGCCGGCGCCGCCGGTGCCGACGGCCTGGAGCTGGACCGAGCCGAGACTGGCGCTGCCCCCCACCGCCGGACCTGGAGCGCCCGAGATCGTGCCCGCCATCGCCATTCCGCCGGTGCCGTCGCCGCCGCGGCCGCCGTCGCGAGCGTCGCCGCCAGCGCCGCCGACTCCGCCGACGCCCGGAGCCCGGACGCTGGTCAGGAGAGCCGTGATCGTCCCGGTCGCCGCTTCGGCCGCCACCGAAGCGGTGCCGCCGGTGCCGTCGCCGCCGCGGCCGCCGCCGGTGACGGCGCCGCTGCCGATTCCGCCCGCTCCGCCCTTGCCCTCCGCGACGACGAACAGGTCGCCGGCGGCGACCGCGGCGGGAGCGTCGGTGCTGTGCGCCTGCACGGTCGCCGTCCCGCCGAGGCCGTCGCCGCCCCGGCCGGCGTTGAGGAAGTTGCTGGCGCCGCCCTGGCCGCTGGCGGCGAGCTCGAAGCCGCCGCCGAGCTCGACCGTGCCGGCGGTCGCGTCGATTGCCGCGCCCCCGCCCGTGCCTGTTCCGCCCGTGAAGCCCTGGCCGCCGGTGCCGAGCGAGCGGGCGAAGCCGCCGCCCTGGAGATCGACCCCGCCGCCGATGGCCCGGATCGACACCTTGCCGCCAATCCCCTCGCCGCCGGTTCCGGCCAGATTCTCATTGTCGCCGCCAACGCCCTGCGCCGTGGCGTTGAGCGCCGACTTCAGGGTGACGAGGCCGCCGCTGTCGGCGGTGACGCTGAGCTGGCCGCCGCTGCCGAGGCCGCCCGCTCCGGCGCTGTCGGACCGGCTCGACGTTCCGCTCGCCGACATCTGGGTCGGGCCGCCGACGGCGACCTGGCCGCCGAGAAGCGCCGCCACGGTCGCGGTGCCGCCGGCGCCGGTCGCGCCGACGGGGGGCGCGGTCGCGCCGCTGCCCGCCTGGCCGTTGGCGGCGACGTTGAGAGTGCCGAAAATGTCGACCAGGCCGCCCGCCGCGGAGATTCGCGCGATCCCGCCGGTGCCGGTGCCGGCGACATTGCCGACGCCGTCGAAGCCGCCCCGGGCGCTGGCGCTGATCAGCGCGTTGCCGGTGACCCGGACGAGGGCGTCGCCGCTGGTCAGGATCGCCGCCTCGCCGCCCTTGGCGTCGATCGCTCCGCCGACGTCGAAGTCGATGAGGATCTTGTCCGAGCGCAGCTGGAGGTTGCCGTTGACGATGGCGTTGGTCGAGTTGGCGACGAGATAAGCGTGGGCGTCGCCCTGAAGCCGCAAATTGCCGTTGACGGTGATATGACCCTTCGTTCCGGCGAGGAAGTCGGCGGTCGCGCTCCCGCGGATCGACGAGCCGTAGGTGCCGCTCATTATCTCGAAGCTTGACGGCGGCAGCTTGACCGGCTCGACGAAGGCGTCGCCGACGACGTCGCGCCCGGCCGACAGGATGATCTCGCCGTTGACGACGGCCGCGTCGGCCGCCGCGTCGAAGCCGGCGCTTCCGCTGAGCAGGGCGGTGATCGCCATATTCTTCGGCACCGCGACCATGTAGATTCGATGGTTGTCGCCGGCGCCGGTGCTGGCCGGGCCGCCGGTCGCGCCCTCGTGGGCGAGGGTGTTGAGACTGCTGCTGCTTCCCGTCGCGACCTCGATGTCGAACAGGCCGTTGTTGATGGTGAGCGCGACCGCTTCGGCGGCGACATAGGCCGCGGCGCCGTTCACCTGGACGTTGCCCTGCTGGAGGATCCGGGGCGAAGCCATGGCGATGTAGCTGTTCTGCTCGAGCGCCTTGATCGACGCGCCTGGCTCGACCGTGATGAAGCTGGCGGGGTCGACCGCCTTGGAGAGATTGTAGCGGTTGGCGACGAAGAACTCGTTATTGCCGTCGAGCACCGGATCGATGGTGGTGAGAAGCAGGCTGCCGACGTCGATGACGGCCTTGGCGCCGATGAATATCCCGCCCGGGCTGTAGAAGGCGACGGTGCCGCCGGTAACGGTGTTGCCGGAATTCTGGAGCTGGCTGATCACCGTTCCGTTGAGGGCAATGGCGCGCTTCGGATCGAGCGGGATGATCCGATTGAGGACGACGAAGCTGTCGTTGCTGACGCTGTTCGTGAAGGTGGCGACATTGCCGGCCGGGAGGAAGTCGATGGTTCCCAGCCCGGCGACGTCGTCGGGTGCCCAGTTGATGACCGCGCTGGGAGACTGGATGCTGATCGTCTCGCTATTGGCCGCGGTGCTCCGGGACACGGTTCCGGCGACCACGGTAGGCGTGCCGAGGAAAGCCTGGGCGGAGGCTTCGCCGGAAGCTCCGAAGAGCGCGATGACGGCCGTCGCGGCCCCCATCAGGAGCGCGGACTGCCGGCGATGCGTCGCGGCTGTACGGAGGCGCGGCATCAAAAGCTCCATGGCCAGAGGCGGGTTGCGAACGAGACGAGCAGGCGCGGGTGGCCGCGCGTGGCCGGGACTCCGGCGCGCTCGAGCGGCACTGCCAGCACCGCCTCGAGCCGGGCCCCGTCGCCGAGCGCGGCGCGCAGGCCGCCGCCCGTGGAAACCAGGCTTCGCCCTCCGGTCAGGGTCGGGATCCTTCCCGCTTCCGAGACCCGGGCCGCGTCCAGGAAGGCGAAGGCCTGCCAGGCGAGCTTGCGCGGGCCGGGCGGGACCAGGCTGCCGTAACGAACCTCCATCTGGGCTCCGATTCCGCGGTCCGCGAGCAAGGTCCCGGGATCGTAGCCCCTGCCGATCGTGTAATTGCCCGCCGAATATTGTTCGAAGCTGAGCAACGGGTCGCCGGTCAGCTGGGCGCGCATTCCCGCCGCGACGGTGAACCGGGGGGTTGGCCGATATTCGCCGAGCGCCTCGATCCGGAGCAGGGTGGCCGTCGGGTTGCCCTCCAGCCGGCTCGGCGGAACCGCGCCCGGAAGCGTGCAGCGCGCGAAAGCGGGACCGCAGGGCTCGGTGGCGCCGAACAGGTCGAGGCCCTGGCGAAGCTCGATCTCGCCGCCGACCCGCCAGCGCGGCTCGGCGGCGCTGTAGCCGGCGCGCCTTCCCAGGCTCGAACGGTCGATCCGGTCGAATTCCAGGCGGGCGAAGGCGACCCGAAGCCGGTCGCTAGACAGTTTCAGGCCGTTGAAGCGGACCCGCTGGTCGATCAGGTCGAGGCCGCCGCCGGCGCGAAGCGTGGCCGCCTGGGTTCGAATCAGGGGATAGCTCGCCTCGACGGTAGCGAGCGAGGTCCGCGCCTCGATGTCGAGCGCCGGATCGGCCAGGCCGGGATCGGCCCAGGCGTAGGTGAACAGCCCTCCCAGAACGAACCCCTCGCCCCCGATGCGGAATTCGTGGCCGATCTGGACGGTCTGCTGCTCGTCGAGATCGGCGGTGGTGAAGGCGGCGAGGGTCGTCCGGTCGCCGAGCCCGGTAAGGCCGTAAAGCTGGCCCCGGACCAGAGCGCCCCAGCGGCCGAGGGACCGGGCGCCGAAATTCTGGACATTGGCCTCCAGCGAACCGGCCTGGCGGCGCACCGTCACCTCGCCGATCACCTCGCCCCGCCCCGCGCCGGCCGACTTCAGCGCCAGCCGGACGTCGAAGCCGGGCAGATCGCGGGCGAGCAGCAGATAGCGCTCGGCCTCGTAGCGGTTGAACACCTCCTGCCGGGTCAGCTTCTCGAGGTAGCGGGCGATGATCCGCTCGGAACGGCCGGCATCGCCCCGCACCCTGATCGCCACCAGCTTCGCCATCAGCACTTCGAGCCTGATATCGCCGCTTGCGATGCGCTGCTCGGGTATCTCGACGGCGGCGACATAGCCGGCCTCGCGCAGGACGGTGGCGGCGCGGTCGCGAATCTCGCAGAGGATCGAGACCGGCTGCTCTCGTCCGAGAAAGGGCTCCCAGGCGGAGCGAAGCGCTTCCTCCGGCATCGCCTTCAGGCCGCCGAACGAGACGCTGCGCGGCGTGAAGCGAATGTCCCGAAACGCCTCGCCTTCGAGCGCGCAGGGCGCCCGCTCGATCCCGCCCTCGACCTCGAGCCGGGGGCGCCGGTCGGGACGGGGAGGCAGCGGTCGCTCGACCTCCTCTCGGGTTGGAGCGCGTGGAGTCTGAGCCTGGGCTCCTGCGGCGCTGGCGAGACCGGCACAGGCCGACAGGACGAGAGCTGGACGCGATACCGTGGCAGCCGGGAGCCTCACTTCGATCCCCCCATCCCCGCTCCCGCCGTGCGGAAAGCAGGGGCAGCATAAACCCTATGCGTAGGCCCGCAAGCGGTAAGGGGAGGCGATTGAGGAGAAGGGAAGGCGGCCCGCATCCGTGCGTGTTCATTCCAAGGACGTGTATTTATGCACCCTGTGTAGGAATGGCGGATGCATCACGCTTTATGCGCTATAAAGTTGCATGCGTGCCCCATATTCTTAATGATGGACGACGGATAGGTTTAGGGGTATGCATCACGCATTAAATGCCTTAACGCTTGATAGGTCCCGCAATGCCTGCTTCGAAGAAGCGTAGCTACGCCCGCTACACGATCGCTGCCGTCGAGCTGCTCGGGAAGCTTGTCCAAATCGAGCGTAAGTCGCGGCGGATGACCGGCCAGGAGATGGCCGACCGGCTGGGAATCGACCGCAGCACCCTGCAGCGGCTTGAGAAGGGAGATCCCAAGGTCGAGCTGGGGATGGCCTTCGAAGCTTGCGCCATCCTCGGCATCCCTTTGTTCGAGGCCGATACTCATAGCATGAGCATGCGCCTCGACGAGGCGGGCAAGCGCATCGCCCTGCTTCCCAATCGGGTGCGGCCAAAGCCGCTGAGCGTCAGCGATGAGTTCTAAGCTCCCTCACCCGCGCGAAGCCTTCGTCTGGACCTGGCTGCCCGGCGCAACCAAGCCGGTCGTCGCCGGCCGGCTGGTGCCGGACGGCGAGCGTGTCCATTTCATCTACGGCCGCTCCTATCGCGAGCGCGCCGATGCCATCCCCCTCTACCTGCCCGAGCTGCCGCTTCGGCCGGAGCCCATCGCTCCGCTTGGCACACTGGCGATGGCGAGCGCGATCCGCGACGGCGCGCCCGACGCCTGGGGACGGCGCGTCATCCTCAACAAGACTTTCGGAGTCAAAGGCGACGCTCTCGACGGACTCGAGCTCGACGAATTGGTCTTCCTGCTGGAATCGGGCTCCGACCGGATCGGCGCACTCGACTTCCAGACCAATGCCCAGGCCTATGTCCCTCGCGGCGTCCGCCATGCGACACTTGAGGAATTGCTCGCCTCAGCCGAAAAGGTCGAGCGAAACCTACCGCTCACGCCCGAGTTGGACCAAGCCCTTCACCATGGCAGTTCGATCGGCGGCGCCCGGCCCAAAGCGCTGGTCGCCGATGGTTCGCGCAAATATGTCGCCAAATTCTCGAGCTCCAACGACACTTATTCGGTCGTGAAGGGTGAATATATCGCCATGCGCCTGGCCGCGCTCGACGGCCTGTCGGTCGCACCGGTCCGGCTCGTCCGAGCCGCCGGCAAGGACGTGCTGCTGGTCGAGCGGTTCGATAGAGTGCCGGACGGAAAGAGCTGGCAGCGGCGGGCGATGGTCTCGGCGCTTACCGTTCTCGAGCTCGACGAGATGCAGGCCCGCTATGCCAGCTATCAGGACCTCGCTGAGACAATCCGCTTCCGCTTTACCGAACCGACGGCGACCCTGCACGAACTGTTCGCCCGGCTGACGCTCAACATCCTAGTCGGCAATGTCGACGATCATGCCCGCAATCACGCCGCTTTCTGGGACGGGGCGAAACTCACCCTGACACCCGCCTACGATATCTGCCCGCAGGCGCGCGCGGGCGAGGAAGCGGGTCAGGCGATGCTGATCGTGGGGCAGCAAAGATCGAGCCAGATTGCCACCTGCCTCACCGCCGCGGGCGATTTCCATCTCTCAACGGACCAAGCGATCGCAATCGTGGCCCGGCAGATCGAGACGATCGCGGCCAATTGGCTGCCGCTATGCCAGGAAGCGGATTTGGGGCAGGTCGATAGGGTCTTGATGTGGGGTCGTCAGTTCCTCAATCCATTCGCCTTCTACGGACTCGACGGGGCGGCCGCCCCGCTCGCGGATCGCGCCGCCGCGGTCCGCGTAGCGGTCTGAGCCGAGAGGCCTGCTCGCGGATTGATTGCGGACGCCAGGTCGGTCAGTGAAGGCGCATGCTCCGCGCGCCCTCCCCCGCTTTGCTCGACTCGCTCGAATCCCTGCTCGGGCCGCGCGGCTTCACCCGCGATCCGGACTCGCTGGCGCCGTGGCTGAGCGACTGGCGCGGGCGGTACCGGGGCCAGGCGGCGGCGCTGCTTTCGCCGGCCTCGACGGCCGAGGTGCGGGGGATCGTCGCCCGCTGCGCCGAGGCCCGGGTGGCGCTGGTTCCGCAGGGCGGCAACACCTCGATGGTCGGCGGCGCCACGCCCGGCGCCGACGGCCATTCGCTTTTGCTGTCGCTGCGCCGGATGAACGCGGTCCGAAGCGTCTCGGGCGAGGACAATGTCGCGGTGGCCGAAGCGGGGGTGATCCTCTCCGACCTTCACGACAAGGCGGCGGCGGCCGGGCGCCGCTTCCCGCTCTCGCTCGGCGCCAAGGGCTCGGCGACGGTGGGCGGGCTCGTCTCGACCAACGCCGGAGGAACCCAGGTGCTTCGCTTCGGGCCGATGCGCTCGCTCGTCCTCGGGCTCGAGGCGGTGCTTCCGGACGGGTCGCTGCTCGAGGGACTCTCGGCGCTTCGCAAGGACAATCGCGGCTACGACCTGAAGCAGCTGCTGATCGGCGCGGAAGGCACGCTCGGAGTGGTCACCGCCGCCAGCCTGAAGCTGGTCGCGGCCGCGGGCTCGCGCTCGGTGGCCTGGGTCGGCCTGGGATCGCCGGCCGCGGCGCTCGCCTTGCTTCGCCGGCTGGAGGCCCGGCTCGGCGAGGCGGTGGAAAGCTTCGAGCTGGTGCCCGACGACGCGCTCGCCCTCGTCCTTGCCGGGATCCCCGGCACCCGGGCGCCGCTCTCGGGCCGCCATCGCTGGCACGTCCTCGTCGAATCGGTCGCTCCCGAGGGCGCTCGGGACTCGGCGGAGGCGCTGCAGGAGGGGCTCGCCGCCGCGCTCGAGGACGGACTGGCGGAGGACGCGGTCGTCGCGGCGAACGAGGCTCAGTCGGCGGCCCTGTGGCGCCTGCGCGAATCGATCGCCGAGGCCGAGCGGGTGCAGGGCCCGTCGGTGAAGCACGATGTCTCGGTGCCTGTCTCCGCGATGCCCGGCTTCATCGAGCGGGCGCGGGCGGCGGTCGAGGCCCGGTTCGAAGGCGCCCGGGTGGTGGCGTTCGGCCATCTCGGCGACGGCAACGTCCATTTCAACGTCCAGCCTCCGGCCGCCGCCGGGGCGGAGGCATGGCTCGAGGCGCAGGCGGGCGCGGTGACCCGGCTGGTGCACGATCTGGTCGGGGAAGCCGACGGCTCGATCTCCGCCGAGCATGGCATCGGCCAGTCGAAGCTTGCGGAGCTCGGCCGAACGGCCGAGCCGGCGCGGCTGGCGGCGCTGAGGGCGGTCAAGCAGGCGCTCGACCCGGCCGGCATCATGAACCCGGGAAAGCTGCTTCCGTCACTGTAAGGGCGGAGGCGCACGGTCCCGGACGATGAGGTTCGGCGCGAAGCGGACGAGCAATGCCAGGATCGTTGGTACCAGCATCGTGTTCCACAGATCGTGGAGCGCGGCCTCGCGCTCCCAGGGCTCGACGAAGCCGTCGCGATAGGCGTCGAGCACCTCGTTGCCCAAGGCGGCGGTGAGCACCGCAAGCCAGGGGAGCGGGGACGCCAGGCTTCGCCGGAGCAGGGCCGCCGAGCCGATGTGGAGGAGGAAGGCCGCGTAGATGTGCAGAGCGTCGCGCTCCAGCTCCGTCCACAGCGCGATCGTCGCCTTTATCTGCTCCCAGTCCAAATGCGCCTCACAGCGGCTCGGCATAATGGACGAGCGAGGAGCTCTCGAAGCGGTCCCCGCCAATGTCGCGACCGCCGCGGAAGGCGGAATACATCGGATGAGGCGAGTCGTTGCGGTAGCGGTTGCGCCCGTAGGTGACGGTCTGCAGGTGGATGAAATAATCGCCGTGCTTGCCGGCGCGGGGGCCGATCACGCAGATATTGTCGGTGAACCGGCCGGCGCCGATCCGAGCGATGCCCTGCGCCCCGGCATTGTCCGCGAAGATCCGGTTATGGCTGATGACGACGTCCCGATAGCCTTGCCCGACGATGTCGATGACGAAGGCGCCGCCGCCGGAAAGCCTGTTGTTGCGGATGGTCAGGCCCCGAACCGTTTCGGGCTTCGTCACCACCGTCCGGATCGCGCCGCCTTCGGCATTGCCGATCAGCGACTTGATGTTGGGATTGTTCTCGATGCGGATGTCACTGCTGTTGTCGGCGACGATGATTCCGCTGTTCATCGCCTCGATGTCCATGCCGGTGATCGTGATCCGCTCATTGGCGCTGGTGACGTAAATCCCGACCTGGACGATTCGGATCCGGCTGTTGGAGATTCGGATGTCGCGATTGGGAAAATCCGACAGATCCGGCTCCAGGCAGATTCCTCCCGCCGGGCCCACCTCGTCGATCTTCTCGATGTCGACGTTCCGGATCTCGCCGTTGCGGCCGTTCACGACCGAAATTCCGTTGCGCCGGCAGTTGCGCACCTTGACCGCGTCGATGAGGAAATTCTCGCAGAAGCCCCCGCCCGCGGTGCCGACATAGATGCCGTCGCCCCAGCAGTCGGCGACCTCGACTCCGCCGACGATCTGCCAGTCGGTCGAGCTCCAGGCGGAGATGCCCATGCCCCACTCGCCGCCGGGGACGCGATGCTCCATCCGCTCGCCGGCGATCCGGCCGGGGCCGACGATCTTCCAGCCCGAGGTCCCGAAACCCTGGACGACCGAGCTTCGGCCGAGCAGGCTCGGGAGCGCCCGAAGCTCGGCTCCGTTCAGCTCGAGAATCTGGCCCGACTTGAGGCGCAGCCCGCCATAATCCTCGCGGGTCGGGCGGTAATTGGGGTTGATCCGGTAGACCGCGCCCTTGCGCAGCCGGACGATCGCTCCGGCCGGAGCAAGGTCGAGGCAGAGCTGGAGCGTCGCCGTGTCGTCGGTTCGGCCGTCGCCGCGGGCGCCATATTCCTCGGGCCTGAAGATCCGGGCCGGAGCCTGCGCGCAGGCGGCCCCCGCCCAGGCGACCGGAGTCGAGAGCCCGGCGAGAAGCAGGTGGCGGCGACTGACGATCATCGACCGGGACCTAGGTTGCGTTCACTGAACGGCCGGTGAGCGCCCGGCCCCGGCTCCTCGTCGCCCCGGAATTCGGGCATCGTCTCCGATCCTTCGGCCGCGATCCCGGACCGCGAGACAACCTTGGCCACCGTCATCAGCAGGATCTTCATGTCGAGCGCGAAGCTGCGATGGTCGACATACCAGATGTCGAGGGCGAGCTTCTCCGGCCAGCCGAGCGCGTTGCGGCCGTTGACCTGGCTCCAGCCGGTGAGCCCGGGGCGGACGTCGTGGCGGCGGGCCTGCTCCGGTGAGTAGAGGGGCAGATAGTGCATGAGGAGCGGGCGCGGGCCGACCAGGCTCATGTCCCCCTTGAGCACGTTCCACAGCTCGGGAAGCTCGTCGAGGCTGCTCGCCCTCAGGAAGCGGCCGAAGCGGGTCAGGCGCTTCGAATCGTCGAGCGGCCTGCCGTCGGAATCGACGGCGTCGACCATGGTCCGGAACTTGACGAGCCGGAAGGGCTTGCCCTTGAGCCCGGGGCGGACCTGGCGGAAGAAGACCGGACGGCCGAGCGCGACCGCGACCGCCACCGCCACCGCCGCGAGCACCGGCGCCAGGACGACCAGGCCGAGCGCGGAGAGCAGGATGTCGGCAGGCCTTTTGGGGTCGAAGCGCGGCATGGCCTTCGCCCTTCGCCCTCCCGCCGTTCAATTGCAACGTCTTCGGCGCAGGGCTAAGAGGCGGGCCATCGTAGGGCGTAGGAACGGATCATGTGCGGCATAGCCGGCTTCATCGGTGGGCGCTTCGACAATGGCGGGCAAATAGCGCGGGCCACCCTGGCGCGGATGACCGGCGCGATCGCCTATCGCGGGCCCGACAGCGCCGGGGCCTGGCTCGACTCGGAGCACAAGGTCGCGCTCGGCCACCGGCGGCTCGCCATCCTCGACCTCTCTCCGGCCGGCGAGCAGCCCATGGCTTCGCCGAGCGGCCGCTACGTCATTGTCTACAATGGCGAGATCTACAATCATCTCGAGCTTCGCGAGCGGCTTTCCGGCCCCTGGCGCGGCCATAGCGACACCGAGACCCTGCTCGCCGCGATCGAGGAATGGGGGGTCGAGACGGCGCTTGGCGAATGCGCCGGGATGTTCGCACTCGCCCTGTGGGACCGCGAGGAGAAGGCGCTGGTCCTCGCCCGCGACCGGCTCGGCGAGAAGCCGCTTTATTACGGCTGGCAGGGCGATGGCGTCGAGGCGGCCTTCCTGTTCGGATCGGAGCTGAAGGCGCTCGCCCGCCATCCCGCCTTCCGCCGCGAGATCGACCGGCGCTCGCTCGCCCTCTTCACCCGCTTCAACTACGTGCCGGCGCCGCACTCCATCTACGCGGGCATCGCCAAGCTTCCGCCGGGCACCTTCCTGACCCTTCGGGCGGGCGGGAAGACGCCCGTGCTCACGGCTTACTGGTCGGCGGCCGAAGTCGCCGCCAATGGCTCGGCCGCGCCGCTCGACATCGGGCCGGAGGAGGCGACGGACGCGCTGGAGCGGGTGCTCGGCAAGGCCGTCTCGCAGCAGATGATCTCGGACGTTCCGCTCGGCGCCTTCCTGTCCGGCGGAGTCGATTCCTCGACCGTGGTCGCGCTGATGCAGGCGCAATCGTCGCGGCCGGTGAAGAGCTTCTCGATCGGCTTCCACGACCGGGCCTATAACGAGGCCGAGCATGCCGGCGCCGTCGCCCGCCACCTCGGCACCGACCATACCGAGCTTTACGTCCGGCCGGAGGACGCGCTGGCGGTGATCCCGTCGCTTCCGTCCATCTACGACGAGCCTTTCGCCGACGCTTCGCAGGTCCCGACCCTGCTCGTGTCGAGGCTCGCCCGGCGCCAGGTCACGGTGGCGCTGTCGGGCGACGGCGGCGACGAATTGTTCGCCGGCTACAATCGCTACCGGCTGGCGGCGCGCAACTGGGGACGAATCTCGAAGCTGCCCCGGCCGCTTCGGCGCGCCGCCGCCAGGGGCATGGTCGCGCTCTCGCCGGAGCAGTGGAACAAGGTCGCGGGCGTCGTCTCGCCGATCCTCCCCGCCTCGATGCGTCTCTCGCTCCCGGGCGAGAAGGTCCACAAGGCGGCGCGGGGCCTTGCCAGCGGCTCGCCCGGCGAGCTCTACCGCGAGCTGGTGTCGAGCTGGCGCGACCCCGGCGAGATCGTCATCGGCGGCGCCGAGCCGGCGACGCTCGGTCCGGAGACCCTGGCCCGACTCGAGGGGCTTCCGGTCTGCGAGCGGATGATGGCGCTCGACATGCTGACTTATCTGCCGGACGACATATTGGCCAAGGTCGACCGGGCCGCGATGAGCGTGTCGCTCGAGACCCGGGTGCCTCTGCTCGATCACCGGGTCGTCGAATTTGCCTGGCGGCTGCCGCAGGGCCTCAAGCTTCGCGGCGGCGAGACCAAGTGGGTGCTCCGCCAATTGCTCTACCGTCACGTCCCCCGAGGGTTGATCGAGCGGCCCAAGATGGGCTTCGGAATCCCGATCGACGCCTGGCTGCGCGGGCCGCTCAAAGGCTGGGCGGAAGAGCTTATCTCCGAGCGTCGGCTAGCCGGCGAAGGCTATTTCCGGCCGGGCCCGATCCGGGCCGCCTGGGACGCCCACCAGAGCGGCCGGGCCAACATGCAATATCAGCTTTGGGCGATATTGATGTTCCAGTCCTGGCTCGAAGGCCAGTCGGCGCCGGAAGAAGCGGAAGGGCTTGCCGCGTAAGCGTCATCCCCGCGAAAGCGGGGATCCATGAACACGGGCCGGGGCGAATGATCTCGCCAATCCGTGTTCATGGGTTCCGGCTTTCGCCGGAATAACGCGGATCAGATCACCACCCTCGTGTCCCGTGAAATGCCCTCCGGCCGCTCGGCCGGGTCGGGGCGGCCGAGCTCGCCCTGGTCGGGGGCGATCAGCTCCTGGAGCTTGTCGCGAACGGCGACGGCGTCGCCGGCGAAGATCGCCTGGCGCAGCTTGTCGACATGGGAGCGAAGCTCGGCGAAGGAGATGAAGCGCTCCTTGGCCATCTTGATCCGCGGGTGGGCGGTGTCGAGCGCGCTTTCGCCGACGAACAGCTCCTCGTACAATTTCTCGCCCGGGCGAAGGCCGACATAGGCGATCTCGACGTCGCCGCTCGGATTGTCCTCGTCCTGGACGGTCATTCCCGACAGCGAGATCATGTTGCGCGCAAGCTCGGCGATCCGGATCGGCTCGCCCATGTCGAGCACGAACACCTCGCCGTGCCGGGCCATGGCGCTCGCCTGGAGGACGAGCTGGGTCGCCTCGGGGATCGACATGAAGAAGCGGGTGACCTCGGGGTGGGTGACGGTGACCGGGCCGCCGCGGCGGATCTGCTCGCGGAAGGTCTGGACCACCGAGCCCGAGCTGTCGAGAACGTTGCCGAAGCGGACGATCCCGAAGCGGGTCTCGCCCTGCTCGGCCAGCGCCTGGATGACGAGCTCGGCGACCCGCTTGCTGGCGCCCATGACGCTTTCCGGGCGCACCGCCTTGTCGGTCGAGATCATGGTGAAGCGGGTGAGCTTGGCGTCGAAGGCGGCCCGGGCGAGCACCCAGGTGCCGATGACGTTATTCTCGACTCCGACGACCTCGTTATGCTCGAGCAGGGGCACATGCTTGTAGGCGGCGGCGTGATAGATGGTCTCGACGCCGTGCATCCGGATGATGTCGCGGACGAGCAGCTCGTTGAGCATCGAGCCGACCACCGGGACCACGGCCGGCCGGTCGCGCGGATCGCGGTCCTTCATCAGCTCGAGCAGCTGCTGCTCGATCGTGTAGAGCGCGAACTCGCTGTGATCGAGAAGGACCAGCTTGGCCGGGCGGACCCGGATGATCTGGCGGCATATCTCCGAGCCGATCGAGCCGCCGGCGCCGGTGATGAGGATGGTCTGGCCGTCCACCACCTCCTTGATGAGGTCGCTCAGCGGCTCGACCGGATCACGGCGGAGAAGGTCGTTGACGTCGATCGGGCGGACGTCGCTCACCGTGAAGCGGCCGGAGACGATCTCCTCCGGCGCGGGCACCGTCATCACCTGCACGTTGAGCTTGTTCAGGCGCTCGATCGCGCTCAGCCGCTGCGAGCGGGTCGCCTTCGGCATGGCGAGGAAGACCTCGCTGACGTCATTGTCCTGGACGAGGTCGGCGAGCGCCCTGGGCGGGTGGATCTGGGCGCCGGCGATAATCTGGCCCTTGAGCGCGGGATCGTCGTCGACGAAGCCGCAGAGGCGGAAATGCCGGTCTCGGCGGACCGATTCGGCGAGGCTGATTCCGGCGCTGTTGGCGCCGTAGATGACGATGTTGCGCCGCCCCGCGCGGCCGCTCGGATGCTTGCGCTCGGCGCCGATGACCAGCGCCGCCATCGCGTAGCGGCCCATGAACAGGAGCACGAACAGGAAGCCGCCGTAGATGAAGCCCACCGACCGCGGCACCAGGATTCGGACATCGTCGACCACCATCGACGCGCGCATGAAATAGACGAGAAGCACCCAGGCGGTAGCGGCGATGGCGGCGCCGAAAAGGATGCGGCTGACCGTTCCGAGGTCGAAGAAGCGCAACACTATATGGTAGATGCGAAGCTGGAACAGGCCGATCAGCCCGACGACGATCGAGATGCCCGCTGCCAACAGGACCAGCGGATCAACCGGCAGATAGGGCTCCCCGAGCCGCGCCGAGAAAGCCGCCACCAGGGCGAACATCATCGCGGCGACGTCGAACGCCACCAGAATCAGGCGCTTCTGCGCCCGGTCCGCCGAGGACACTCGTCTGACAAACTGGAAAATCATGGGAGCGGCGGTCCTTAGACCAAAATGGCACTTGCGGGAAGCTTAACCCACGATCGCTCGGATCAGCTCGGCAAGCCTGGCGGCCCGAAGCCGGAGCCGGTCGGGCCGAAGCGTCGGGTGGACCGGGGCCGCGAGGCTGCTTCCGGTCATCGCGCGCGCGTTCGGCAGATCGGGAGTCGGCAGGTCGCGAAACGCCTTCTCGAGATAGACTTCGGAGCAGGAACCCGCGGTGAGGCCCAGCCCCGCCTCCTTGGCCCGCTTCAATATCTCGGCGCGCGCGCCCTCGGCGCCGGGCTGGAGGTAGAAGTTGAACCGGTAATAAGCGTGGCGGAACCGGGGCCCGGGCAACGGCACTCGCAAGCCCGGCACTCCGGCGAGCGCTTCGGCCCAGATGTGCGCGTTGCGCGTGCGCACTTCATTCCACTCGTCGAGCTTGGCGAGCTGCTTCAGCCCGATCGCGGCCTGGGGGCCGGTAAGCCGCCAGTTGGTGCCGACGCCGTCATGGACCCAGCGGAAGTCGGGGCCCGGCGGCGCCATCGCCTTGCTTCGGTTCTTGCCGTGGTCCTTGAAGCTCCACGCCCACTCCCAGGCGGCCTCGTCCTCGAACAGGACCGCTCCGCCCTCGCCGCCGGTGGTGATGATCTTGTCCTGGCAGAAGGAAAGCGCGGCGGCGTGACCGAAGCTTCCGGCGGGGCGCCCGTCTATCTCGGCGCCGTGCGACTGGGCGCAATCCTCGATGACGAGGAGGCCGCGCCGCTCGGCCAGGGCCATGATCGCCGGCATGTCGCACGGCCAGCCCGCGATATGGACGGGGATGATCGCCTTCGTCCGCTCGGTCAGCACCGCCTCGATGCTCTGCGCGGTGATGTTGCCGCTGTCGGGATCCACGTCGGCGAAGACCGGGGTCGCCCCGACCAGCATGGCGCAGGTCGCCGAGGCGACGAAGGTGCGCGGTGCCGCCACCACTTCGTCGCCGGGCCCGATCCCGAAGGCGCGAAGCGGCAGCTCGAGCGCGAGCGAGCCGTTGGCGAGCGCGAGGCAGCGATGGCCGCCGAACTTGCGGGCGAGCGCGTCCTGGAAGGCGAAGACCTCGCCGCCGGTCCACTGGTTGACCCGCCCCGACCTCAGGACGTCGGTAACGGCCTCGATCTCGTCCTCGGCATAATAAGGCCAATGCTCGTCCGGCCCCGGCCGCAAATCCTCTGCCGGAGCAGACGTCTCAGCCGTCGGTTTCACGTTCAGCATGCTCATCAAACCTTTCGCGCCGCGGGCCGGGCCAATGCTTCAGGCGCGCCTGTAGCCCTGCACCGGCGCCGGGCCGCCCGCATAAGGCGATGCGCCCGGGCCGTAAACCATGCGCTTTCGCGCCGCCCGAACCGCCAGCATCGCCGCGAAGAAGACGAGGAGAGCCGGCATCATCATCATCTTCTGCCTCAGCCCGAGCCCGACATTGTAGTTCACCAGGGCGAGCAGGAAGGTCAGCATGACGAAGAAGAAGGCGGCGAAGCGCGCGAACAAAGCCGCCCGAGCTACCGCTACGGCCGTCCTGAACCGCCACACCAGGGTGCCGATCACGATCAGCAGGACCACATTTTCGAGCGAGGCGACATAGCCGAGCAGGCCGGCCGCATCGATGAAGAAGGGCCTGAACAGCAGGCTGACGAGCTTCACCGGGAATGAGGCGCCGACGATGTTGACGTCGCCCCCCGATTCCTCGGACACGGACGACTTGGTCTCGATGAACTCGCTTACCGAATCGGCGTTCGAGATGTTGAGGCCGTAGAAGCTGTCCTGAACCAGCCCCGCCACCGAGCCGATCCCGGCCAGGGCGACGGCGAGAAGCGCGACTCGCGAGAGCAGTGAGGTGTTGCGCGCGACCAGCACGGTCATCGCCAGCGCAACGAGAGCGATGAGAGTGATGTGCGGCCTTACCAGAAGGGCGATGGCCAGCCCGGCGGCGAAGGCCAGATAGCGCCTCTGCAGCCGGAAGGCGGCCCAGGTGCACATCGCGACGCTCAGGAAGATCGGAGCGTCCTTGCCGATCGCGCTCGTCCAGAAGTGGAGGCCGGGCAGGAACAGCAGCAGATAGACATATTTGTTCCTGGGCTGTCCGACCTCGTCGTAAATGTCGTCGAAAGCCCTCAGGATGAACAGCATCCCCCAGAAGCCCATGGCCTGGAAAAGCAGGAAATAATCCAGCATCGAGCCGCCGAAATATTCCTTGAGGAATTGGACGAAGTTGACGACGAAGATGGTGCTGAGACCGGTGCCCGAGCCGTAAATCCCGAACGGATCGTTGTAATAGAGCGTAACGTCGCCGCCGAATTCCTGGGCATAGAAATAATAGACGATCGAGGCGCCGAGCTGCGCCAGCAGCAGCAGCACGAACAGGACCAGCCGCGACCGCGCCTCCGACACCCGGGCGAAGCGGAAGCCGGCGATCGAGATCAAGATGCCGAGGAGGCCGAAGGGGGTCATGCGCCTGCCTCCCTCCACCGGCGCCGGAATTCCAGCCGCCGGCGAAGCGCCGAGGCCGCGTCCGCGATCCGCGCCGGTGAGCGAAGCACCATCGCGGCGGCCCGGAGCCAGCGGCCGCCGCGCACCGCGTCGGCGAAATGGCCGACCCATTGCGCCGCTTGGACTCGTCCGATCCGGTCGGAGAAAGCGCGAACAAGCTCCGGGTCGCCGTTCACCCGGGGATCCCGGGCCATCGCCTCGAGCGATTCGATAATCCCCTCCGCAATGGCGCGCCGGCCGGTCAGCTGGCCGGGGCGCGAGCGGTAGAAATAGCGCGCGTCGCTCGCCGCCACCCAATTCACTCCGAGAAGCATCGCATTCATGTAGAACTCAAAATCCTCGCCGGCCCAGTTGCGGACCGGATGAAAACGAAGCCCGTGCCGGCGCAGCCAGGCCGTCCGGAACATCGGCTGGAGAATCCAGTCGTTCCGGCACAGCTCGGCGGCGGAGAGACGCTGTCCCTCCTCCGACTGCTTCCAGCCGGTGAGCTCGTAGATGCTCGTCCAGGGCCTGTCAGCCCCATCGTTGATGAGCAGGAGATCGTCGCTGACCGCGTCCGCGCCCGCCGCTTTGGCCACCTCGAGCAGGTAGGACAGCCGGCCCGGGCCGAACCAGTCGTCGGCGTCGAGGAAGGCGATCCACTCGCCGCGCGCCTCGTCCAGCGCCTTGTTGCGGGCGGCGCTCGGGCCGCCGTTGACCGGCAGCCGGAAGCTTCGGACCCGCGGGTCGGCCTCGAGACGGCTTATCGCCTCCGGGGTCGAATCGGTCGAGGCGTCGTCGACGACGATGACCTCCAGGTCGACGTCCTGGCTCAAGGCGGAACCTACGGATTTGTCGAGATAGTCGGCGACATTGTAGGCCGGTATCAGGACCGAGACGGCCGGCGCCGGCCCTGACACATGCTGATTCGCAACCGCCATTTTCCGAAAAAATCTCTTCGCTCGATCACAAGAAGTGCCACGCGCACGATCCGGGTGCGCCCATGCGGCTGGATTCGCGGCATGGCCGCCGCTAGAGCGACCTACACGCAGCCGGCGGAGGTTGGAAGCCTCCGCTTGGGCGGCGGCCTCGAGCCTCCTCGCGTCGCCGCGGCCTCCTGAAAGAAAGAATAGATTCGCGATGACCAGTCCACATGCCCGCAGAGGAGCGCTCGCTTGAAAGGCATAATCCTGGCGGGCGGCAGCGGCACCCGCCTCTATCCGGCAACGCTCTCGATCTCGAAGCAGCTGCTTCCGGTCTACGACAAGCCGATGATCTATTATCCCCTCGCCACCTTGATGCTGGCGGGCATCAGGGAAATATTGATCATCTCGACGCCGCGCGACCTGCCGAGCTTCCGCGACCTGCTCGGCGACGGCAGCGCCTTCGGCCTCACCCTCGCTTATGCCGAGCAGGCCCAGCCGAACGGGCTCGCCGAGGCCTTCATCATCGGGCGCGAGTTCGTCGGCGGCGATTCGATCGCCCTCATCCTCGGCGACAACATCTTCTTCGGAAACGGCCTCGCCCAGCTCTGCCGCGACGTTGCCGGACGCGACACCGGTGCCACGGTGTTCGCTTATCATGTCGAGGATCCGCAGCGTTACGGGGTCGTCACCTTCGACACTCAGACGATGCGCGCCGTCGAGATCACCGAGAAGCCGCCCGAGCCCAAATCAAACTGGGCGGTCACCGGCCTCTATTTCTACGACAATCGCGTTCTCGACATCGCGGCGAAGGTGAAGCCTTCGCACCGCGGCGAGCTCGAGATCACCGACGTCAACCAGGCCTATCTCGATCTCGGCGAATTGAACGTCGTCCGACTGGGCCGCGGTTTCGCCTGGCTCGACACCGGCACCCACGACAGCCTCCACGAGGCGGCGTCCTTCGTAAAGACGGTCGAGCACCGCCAGGGCATCAAGGTGATGTCGCCCGAGGAGATCGCCTTCGATTACGGCTATCTCGACGCCGACCAGCTCCGCGCCGCCGCCGAACGGCTCGGCAAGTCCGATTATGCGGCCTTCCTCAGGCGCCGCGCCGACGAGGGCCCGTGCGGTCCCGGCGACCTCTACGGGATGGCGCGATGAGCGAGCGGCTCAACATCCTCGTCACCGGCGGCGCCGGCTTCATCGGCTCGGCTTTGTGCCGGCATCTGGTGCGAAGCGGCGGCTACCGGGTCGTCAATCTCGACAAGCTCACTTATGCCGGCAACCTCGAATCCCTGAGGGAGATCGGCAATTCGCCCGACTATCGCTTCGTCCAGGGCGATATCGGCGACCAGGCGGCGGTTCGCGAGCTCCTCTCCGCCGAAGCCGTCGACATCGTCATGCACCTGGCGGCGGAGAGCCATGTCGACCGATCGATCGACGGCCCCGAGGCGTTCATCGACACCAATATCGTCGGCACCTTCCGGCTGCTCAACGCGGCGCTCGATCACTGGCGCGGGCTGCCCGAGCCGCGCAAGTCGCGCTTCCGCTTCCACCACGTCTCCACCGACGAGGTGTTCGGCGACCTTCCGCTCGACGAAGGCATCTTCACCGAGGAGACGCCCTACGCCCCCTCCTCCCCTTATTCCGCGTCCAA
This sequence comes from Allosphingosinicella sp., assembly GCA_035629855.1. GTDB lineage: Bacteria > Pseudomonadota > Alphaproteobacteria > Sphingomonadales > Sphingomonadaceae > Allosphingosinicella. The sequence goes on along the minus strand of DASQLT010000077.1, from coordinate 87,159 downwards.
GGCCGCGTCCGACCATCTCGTCCGCGCCTGGCACGAGACCTACGGCCTCCCGGTCGTGCTCTCCAACTGCTCGAACAATTACGGGCCCTATCACTTCCCCGAGAAGCTGATCCCCCTGGTCATCCTCAATGCGCTCGAAGGCCGGACCCTCCCCGTCTACGGCAAGGGCGAGAATGTCCGCGACTGGCTCCATGTCGAGGACCATGTCCGCGCGCTCGAGCTGGTCGCGACCCAGGGCGCGGTCGGCGAGAGCTACAATGTCGGCGGCCGCGCCGAGCGCACCAACCTCGACGTCGTCGAGACGATCTGCGACCTGCTCGACGCCCGCCAGCCCCTCGCCGGCGGCCGGAGCCGGCGCTCGCTGATCGCCTTCGTCACCGACCGGCCCGGCCATGATCGCCGCTACGCCATCGATCCCTCGAAGATCGAAGACGAGCTCGGCTGGCGGGCCCGCGAAAGCTTCGAGAGCGGAATCGCCAGGACCATCGACTGGTATCTCGGCAACGACTGGTGGTGGCGGCCGATCCGGGAGGGCAAATATTCCGGCGCGAGGCTCGGGACCGGCTGATGCGGGTTCTGGTCACGGGGCGCGAAGGCCAGCTCGCGCGAAGCCTCGCCGAGCGCGGCGCGGCGCTTCCGGGCTATTCCATCGAGACCGTCGGCAGGCCCGATCTCGACCTCGAGCGGCCGGAATCGATCGCCGCGGCGATCGCGGCGGCGGCTCCGGACCTTGTCGTCAACGCCGCCGCCTACACCGCCGTCGACCAGGCCGAGGACGAGCCGGAACGGGCATTCCGGATCAACGGCGCCGCCGCCGGCGAGGTCGCCGCGGCGGCCCGCCGGGCCGGAGCTCGGATCGTCCAGGTCTCGACCGACTATGTCTTCGACGGCACCGGCGACGGCGCCTATGCCGAGACGGCGCCGACGCGCCCGCTCGGGGTCTACGGCCGCTCCAAGCTGGCGGGCGAGCTCAGCGTCGCTCAGGCCAATCCGGACCATGTCGTCCTGCGCACCGCCTGGGTCTACAGCGCCCACGGCCGCAACTTCGTCAGGACGATGCTCGGCGCGGCGGCGCGGCGCGACGAGCTCGAGGTGGTCGCCGACCAGCACGGCAATCCGACCGCCGCGGACGACCTCGCCGACGGCATCCTGGCGATGGCCGCCGCCTGGCGGGACCAGCCCCGGCTCGGCCTCGGCCGCACCTACCACCTCGCCGGCACGGGCGAGGCGAGCTGGTTCGACTTCGCCGGGCATATCATGGCGCAGGCGCAGCGCCTCGGGCTTCCCTCGGCCCGGGTGAGGCCGATCCGGACGGAAGACTGGCCCACCCGGGCGGCCCGGCCCGGGAACAGCCGGCTGGACTGCGGCCGGTTCGAGACGGATTTCGGCTTCCGGGCTCCGCACTGGAGGCAATCCTCGACCAGGGTGATCGAAAGGCTGGCCGGCTAGCTGCCATTCAACGGTCCCGCCATCTTCCCCTCGCCCGTCCTTTACGGGAGAGGAGGGGCCCGCCGCGAAGCGGTGGGAGGTGAGGGTCTTGCCGAGTCCGCTGTACAGACCCTCACCTCCCAGGCTTCGCCTGGGCCCCTCCTCTCCCGCGGAAAGCGGGAGAGGAGATTTGGCGGTCCCGGCGCTCCGCTCGATGTCGACGGACGCCTCAGGCGACCCCGAAACCGAAGCTCGAGAATATGCGGTCGAACGGGGCCCGAAAGGCGTCTTCGCTGTAAGCGCCGAGCGCATGGTCGTGGCCGCGCCGGGCGAGTTGGGCCAGGTCGTCGGCGGGTGCTTCGGCAAGCGCGGCCAGCCGTTCCGTCCAGTCGCGCTCCGTCTCGCAGATCATATCGAGGCCCGCGGCGGCCATGGCCCGCCGGTAGGCGGGCGTCGGCCCGGCCAGCACCGGCATTCCGAGCTTCCAGAGAAGCACCAGCTTGTTCTCCGGCTTTTGCGCGAACATCGGATGGCTGAAGTCCATCGGAATGACGGCGAGATCGGCGGCCGTGATGTGCCCGGAGAAAGTCTCCTTTTGCCAAAGCGAGAGCCGAATCGGGCATTCGATTCCGGCAAGGAGCTCGGTCGCCGGGAGCGTTCCCAGCCGCCCGTACCAGCGCGGCACCGATGCGTCGGTGACGACGTGGAGCTCGACCTTGTCCTTGAGCGCGTTCAGCGGACCGCGCAGCACCTGAATGCTGCGCAAAGTCCCCGCCTGTCCTTCCCAGACCAGCCTGAGCCGGCCGTCGCGGCGGAAATCCCGTTTCGGCGCCCCAAGCTCGTCGTCGAACCAGTCGAAGCTGATCTCGACGTTCGGATTGTAATCGAGGATCGTCTCGCGCTGCTCGGTAGTCGAGCAAAGCACCCCGTCGGCGGCCCGGCAGACGTCCTGGAGAGTCCGCCGAAAATCGGTCGAGAGGCGGCTGTCGCGCCCCTCCAGATAGCGGCCGATGCCCTTCAGAAGCCGCTCGTCGAGGCGCTTCTGCTGGAAATAGGGATCGACGAGGTCGACGACGAGGCGGAGTCGGTCGCCCTCGCGGCGCTTGCGTTCGGTCCAGCCGGTAAGGTCGGCATTCTGGGTAACGACGACGAGGTCGTAGTCGCGCTTCAGATCCGGATATTCGTAGGTGAGGCCGCGCTGGCGCGCATAGGCGGAGAAGCGGCGCCGGTCGCCGGGGCGGCTGAAATCGCGGCTATAGCCCCCATAGCCGATTCGGGCGTCCGAAAGCCGCCTCATGCCATCAGCTCGGCCAGGCCCTGCCGAAGCGGACGCGCGCCGGGATCGCCTATCTCGGCGCTGAAACGCTCCATGTCCGCCTCGATCGCCTCCGCCTCGCCGGGCCCGACAAGGTCGTTCACCTCGATCAGATCGGGCCGTCCAGCGATCTCGCCGGCGAGGATGAAGATGTCGGCCACCCTGGCGGCGGCGCCGGTGCCGGTGTTGACCGCCCCCTGGACCGGCGCGAACAGCATCCGCGACAATTGGCCGGCGAGGTCGTCGACATGGACATAGTCGCGGCGCAGGCCTCCGAACCTCGCCGCGACCCTCTCCCCTTTGGCCAGGCCTTCGACGATGAGGGGAATGAGCCGGCCCGAGCGGTCGCCGGGCCCGTAGACGAAGAACACCCGAGCCCAGGCGAAATCGCCGCCGCGCTCCGATAGCTCTTCGAACAAGGACGTCTTGCAGCGGGCGTAGAGCGTCTCCGGCCGGATCGGGGTCGAGCTCTCGGAAAAGCGGCCACCCGAGGCGTCCTGGTCATATTCGAGGCAGGTGCCCAGGCCGACGAAGCGCCGGCCGCCGCCGGCCCGAAAGCCGGCTTCCAGCCGGAGGCTCGCCTGCACCCAGTCGCGGTTGACGTCCGCGACGAGATAGTCGGAATGATTGGTGTACCAGGCGGCATGCAGGCAATGCGTGATCCGATCCGCCCGGACCAGCCGGGCGATCTCGTCCTCGCCCGCCTGCAGCAGGTCGAGCCGCCGCCATTCGCCGTCCCCGTTCCCGCCCGCGCTCGACAGCGCGACCACCTCATGACCGTCCGCGCGCAGGCGGCGCAGGGCCGCGCCGCCGATGAATCCTCTCGCGCCGGTCAGGAGGACCTTCGCCATCAGATCACCGCGAGTTCGGGCACCGCAACGACGAACCTGGCGCCCCACTCGCGCGCATGCCCGAGCTGCCCGATCACCTCTTCCTTGAGATTCCACGGGAAAATGACGATGAAGTCCGGCTTCTGCTCGTCGATGGCCTCCGGAGCCAGCACCGGTATGTGGCTTCCCGGAAGGAACTTGCCCTGCTTGTGCGGCGACAGGTCGGCGACGAATTTGATCAGTTCGTTCCCTTTGACGCCGCAATAGTTGAGCAGTGTGTTGCCCTTGGCCGCCGCCCCATATCCCGCCACCGTCCGGCCGGCGCGGCGCTGCTCGAGAAGGAAGCCGAGGAAGTCGGCTCGGATCGCCTCGATCTTCGCCTGGAAGCCCTCATAGACTTCGCGGCCGGCAAGCCCGGCCTCGCGCTCCTCCAGAAGGAGCGCCTCCACCGCGGGCGAAACCGGCTTCGACTCGTCGTCGGAATGCGCGCCGAGGACCCGAAGCGAGCCGCCATGGGTGGGAAGCGGGGCGACGTCGAACACCTTCAGCCCCTGAGCTTCGAAGATCGAGCGGGTCGTGGCGAGCGAGAGGTAGGAGAAATGCTCATGGTAGATGGTGTCGAACTGGGATTCCTCGATGAGCTTGAGGAGATGCGGAAATTCCAGCGAGACGATTCCGCCCGGGGCGAGCGCCGCCTTGAGGCCCGCGGTGAAGTCGTTGATGTCGGGAACGTGGGCGAAGACGTTGTTGCCGCAGACGAGGTCGGCCTGCTCCGCCGCCAGCCGCTCGCGGGCGAAGCGCTCGCCGAAGAAGTCCACGATGGTTGGGATGCCCTTCGCCTGGGCGACCGCGGCGGTGTTGGCCGTCGGCTCCACGCCGAGCACCTGGACTCCGGCTTCCTTGAAATATTGGAGGAGATAGCCGTCGTTGGAAGCGACCTCGATCACCTTCGACCGGGGACCGAGGCCGAAGCGCTCGATCGCTTCCCCGGCGAAACGCCGGCAATGGGCGAGCCATGAGGAGGAGAAGGACGAGAAATAGGTATATTCGGCGCTGAATATGTCCTCGGCCTTCTTATGCTCGTCCACCTGCGCGAGGAAGCAGACGTCGCAGACCTCGACCACGAGCGGATAATAGACTTCGGGCTCGGCCAGGCTCTCGCGGGTCAGCATCGCGTTGGACGGCGGGCAATTCTGGAGATCGGCGAACGGAATGAAGCTTCCGTTGCCGCAATGGCGGCATTTCATACGGCGAGGCTTTCGAACGCTTCGCTTATCGGAGCGAAGGACCGGTCCCGGTCGGAAAGGTTGGAGGGCTCCAGCGGCCAGGCGATTCCGATCGCGGGATCGTCGTAGCGGACGCCGCCTTCCGCTTCAGAGACATAATATTCGCTGTGCAGATAGACCAGATGCGCCTCATCGCTGAGCGCCTGGAAGCCGTGGGCGCATCCCTTGGGGATATGGAGTGCCCTGCTCTCGTCCAGCTCGACGCCGGTCCAGCGCAGGTAGGTGGGCGAGCCTCGGCGCAGATCGACCGCCACGTCGAAGACCCGGCCGAGCGTGCAGCTCACCAGCTTGTCTTCCATATAAGGCGGCCGCTGGAAGTGAAGGCCGCGCAAGGAGCCGCGACCGAGGGTGATCGAGTGGTTCATCTGGACGATTCGGGTCATCAGTCCCGCCTCGGCGAACGTCCTTTCGCAATAGTGGCGCTTGAAGCGCCCGCGCTTGTCGGCGCGAACGTCCAGCCGCACTTCGAAGACGCCGGCGAGGGCGGTCGGCACGATCTCCATGGCTTCAGGCCGCCCGGTCGAGCGCGCGCGTATAATCGTCGAGCTGCTCGTCCGAGATCAGGCGATCCTCACGATAGAAAGCCCGGTACCATTCGAGCGAGCGTTCCAGCATCTCCGACTCCCAGACCGGTTTCCAGCCGAGCCGGTTCGCCGCCTTCGAGGAATCCAGCTCGAGCAGTCCGGATTCATGCCGGCCGGAGGTTTCCGGCTCATGCTCGACCGTCAGTCCGGGCAGCCTTTCCCGAAGCGAGTCGACGATGTCCGCGACGGCGATCCTGCGGCCGCTCGACGGGCCGAAATTCCACGCCTCGGCCACCGGCTCCCCGGCGAGGAGCCGGCCGCCGACCATCAGGTAGCCGGCGAGAGGATCCAGCACATGCTGCCAGGGACGGGTGGACCGCATGTTGCGGATCCTCAGGGTCTGGCCGCCATAGGCCGCCCGGACGATGTCCGGGATCAGCCGGTCCTCCGCCCAGTCGCCGCCGCCGATGACGTTTCCCGCCCTTACGCTGGCGACCCGGACTTCGCCGGCGAAGGCGTGGCGCCAGGATTCGGTCATCAGCTCCACGCAGGATTTGGAGCTGCTGTAGGGGTCGGCGCCGCCAAGCTCGTCGAGCTCGCGATACCCCCAGTCCCATTCCCGGTTCCTGTACACCTTGTCCGTCGTCGCGGAGACGATCGCCCGAACGCCCGGCACCGCGCGGCAGGCTTCGAAGAGCGTCAGGCTGCCGATCAGATTCGTCCGGTAGGTCGCGACGGGATCGGCATAGGAACGGCGGACGAGCGACTGGGCGGCGAGATGGAAGACGATCTCCGGCCGCGCTTCCGCGACGGCGGACCGGACCGCACCGGCGTCGGCTATGTCCCCGAAGATCGTTCGATAGTCGAGGGCCAGGCGCTCGAAATGACTGGGGTCGGTGGGAATCGCTTCGGAGAAGCCCGTCACCTTCGCCCCGAGCCGGGTGAGCCAGAGCGCGAGCCAGGCGCCCTTGAACCCGGTATTGCCGGTGATGAGGACGGATTTGCCGGAATAGGCCCCGCGCAGCCGCTCGGAGGGAGTCACCACATCTTCCATGGCGCGGTCCCGCTCTCCCACATCGCGTTGAGCTGCTTGAACTCGCGCATCGTGTCCATCGGCTCCCAGAAGCCTTGATGGCGATAGGCGGCGAGCTCTCCGCGCTCCACCAGCTCGTCCATCGGCTCGCGTTCGAGCATCACGTCGCCATGGCGCTCCGCAATGTCCATGAACTCGCGCTTGAAGACGAAGAAGCCGCCGTTGATCGTACCGCCGCCGGCATCCTGCTTCTCGGCGAAGGCGGTCACGGCGCCGTTGCCGTCCACTTCGATATTGCCGAAGCGGCTCGACGGAGTGACGCTGGTGACGGTGCCCAGCTTGTTCTTTTCGACGGCGAAGCGGGCCAGCGCCTCGATGTCGACGTCGCCGACACCGTCGCCATAGGTGGCCATGAAATAGTCGGTCTCGACATATTTGCGGCACAGGGCGATGCGTTGCCCCGTCTGAGTCCTGCCGCCGGTCTCGGCGAACACGATCCGCCAGTCGTTCGACTGGGGCCCGCTATGGACGTTGATCTCCACTTCCCCGCCGCGGCTCACCAGCTCGAAATCGGAATCCATCAGCCGCTGGTTCAGGAAGTAATTCTTGATCTCCCAGCCGAGGTGCCCGAGCGCGAGGATGAAGTTGCTATAGCCGAAATGGGCGTAGATCTTCATGATGTGCCACAAAATCGGCCGGTCGCCGATGCGGATCAGTGGCTTTGGAACCGCATCGCGCGAGACATCGGCGATCCGAGTGCCTTCGCCGCCGCACAGGATGATGACCGGTGTCTCTTTGGGTAGCATAAAGCGAACGGCTTTCGAGGTGTCCAGAGTGGTGAAGGCTTCGCCCCGCCCGCCGAGCGGCCCCTGACGGCGGGCCGGCTTTAGAGGCTGGTGCCAACCCGTGCAACAGGGAGGGCATCAGCGCTATCCCGCGCCCTGAGCCGGGCGAAATTGGCCAAAGCGTTGCGATAGTCGCTAATGCTTCTCGCCAGCGAGAAATGCTCCACCCCGACGGCCCGGGCGCGCCGGCGGTAATCCTCCCGCTTGGGCAGGACCTCCTCGACCACCCAGCGGGCCGCTTCGTCGGGGCCGCGGCGGTCGTCGAAGAAGACTCCGGCTTCGAGCGCGGCCTCGTTGTCGCCGACCGAGGCGGTCCCCACCGTCGGCACTCCGCAAAGCAGATATTCGCCGGTCTTGACCGGAACGACGGTGCGCGTCGAATAGGTCTCGTTGATGAACACCGTTCCGACGTCTGCCGCGGCGAGATAGCGCGCGACGTCCTTGAACGGGGCGCGCCGGACGGTCGTGAACCGGGCCAGGCCGGGAAAGGGGTCGAGGAGCTCGGACTGCACCTGCTCCGGCGCCAGCGACAGGACGAGCAGGCGCGTGTCGGGGCGCAAGGCGTGAAGCGCCATCGCCAGCGCGCCGACGGCACGGGTCCTGTATTTCTGCCCGAACGAGCCGACATAGACGATCAGCGGAGCGTCGTTCGCGATACCGAGCTCCGAGCGCACGGCCCGGCGGCCCGGCTCGTCGAACGGGTGGAAGGCGCGCCCGTCCCGCCCGTTGGAGACGATCGTATATTTGGCCGGGTCGGCCGGCGGCCCGGCCCGCGCCATCAGGATCTCGCGCGCGGCGGCGGTCCTCACCAGCACCGCCGTCGACTTGCGCACCATCTGCGCCTCGATGTCGCGAAGGAGGCGGTAGGCGATCCCGGTCGCCTTCATGCCGGCGAATTCGACCCTTTCGTCCGGCTCGAGCCCGTCCGCGTCGAGAAGCACGGGCCGAAGCCCGGGACCGCCCGCGGCCAGGACGGCCAGCGAGGGCAGAACGCTTCTCGGCATGATCGCGTCGGCGCCGGAGCGGCGGACCGCCTTGCGGATCCGCAATCCGCCGAGCAAGGCGGTCGCGAACGCGCCGAGGGCGCCCCAACGCCGGATCCTGACCGAGGAATAGCCGACGCCCGCTTCGGCGCAGGCCGAGCGCACTGCCGCCTCCTCCGCGGCGCTGCCCCACCGGAATTGCAATATCTCGAACTCATGGCCCTCCGGCCCGAGCCCGGCGAAGATCGGCAGGAAAAGGGATTCCAGATAATGGACCTGCGGTCCGTCCCAGGTGACGAACAGGATCTTCAACCAACGCCACCTTTCGATCGAACGCCGCTTACCGTGCCGGCCGGCCCGGCCGCCGCGTCCGCCGACTAGCCGTTAAGGCCGCGGGTTTCCAGACTCGCCTCCTGGAAGTCGGCGATCGCCCGGACGATGGCCCGGAAGGCGCGGCCGCTCACCGCATAGCCCATGTGGCGGCAGTCGAGCTCCTGCTCGCGGTCGCGCTCGCCCGGCTCGCCGCGCGCGCAGGCGGCAGCGATGAGGCCGTCGCGCCTCGACCACAAGGCGAGCGTCGGAACCGGCGGCTTCACCGCCGGATCCCCGCCGACCGGCGGCCGGTCGACCGGGTGGCGGGCAATGGCCTCGTAGAGGCGCCAGACATTGTTGTTGCGCCGGTCACCCGAGAAAGGGGTTCCGAGCGTGACGACCCCGGCGACCAGCTCCGGCCTCACCTTGGCCACTTCGCGCGCATAGATTCCGCCGAGGCTCCAGCCGACCAGGATGACGGGCTCGCCGCCGCCGAAGCGTTCAAGCCGGGCCGCGATCCGCTCCAGAGTGTCCGGTCGGACTCCCCGGTTCATCCCCAGCCCCCAGCCGCTGACCCGGTAGCCGGCCCCGGCCAGCGCCCGCTGGAGGCCCAAGGTCGTCCGGTCGGTGGCCAGGAACCCGGGGAGGACCATCAGCTTGCGCCCATCCGGCGGGCCGCGCTCGCCGAGCCGGCCGAAAGCGCGGTAGAGGCGAGGGAGCAGAGCCGTGCCTTCGAGCGCGAGCCGCCAGCGCGGCGGCCGCCGGTAATCGGCCTCAGAGATATTCGCTCCCCATCAGCCCCTGCAGGGCCCTGGGCAGCCGCACCCTTCCGTCCGCTTGCTGGTGGTTCTCGAGCAAGGGCACGAGGATCCGGGGGCTTGCGAGCGCGGTGTTGTTGAGCGTGTGGACGAAGCGCACCTTGCGCTCCGGATCCCGCCACCTGAGGTTCGCCCGCCGCGCCTGCCAGTCGTGAAGGGTCGAGCAGCTGTGGGTCTCGCGATATTTGCCCAGGCTGGGCACCCAGCTCTCGATGTCGTTCATCCGATACTTGCCCAGGCCCATGTCGCCGGTCGAGGTCTCGACGACCTGATAGGGTATTTCCAGCGCCTCGAGCAGCCGCTCGGCATTGGCGAGCAGCCGGGCGTGCCAGCGCGCCGATTCCGCCGGGTCGTCGGCGCAGATGACATATTGCTCGAGCTTGTAGAATTGGTGGACCCGGAGCAGCCCGCGGACGTCCCGGCCGGCGCTTCCCGCCTCCCGCCGGAAACAGGGCGAATAGCCCGCATAGAGGATCGGCAGCTGGGCAGGATCGAGGATTTCGCCCGAATGGAGCGAGGTCAAGGCGATCTCGCCGGTGCCGGCGAGATAGAGCCCGTCCTTGGGCATCTCATAGGCTTCTTCCTCATGGCCGGGAAAATGCCCGGTCGCCACGAAGGCCTGGGGCTTGGCCAGCGCCGGCACGGTCATCAGGGTGAAGCCGTCCTCGGCGATGAGCTGCTGGGCCCAGAACATCAACGCCGTCTCGAGCAGGGCCAGCCGCCCCTTCAATGCGTACATTCGCGAGCCGGCGACCTGGGTGATCCTCGACAGGTCCGCCCAGTCGTTCATCTCGACCAGGGCGACATGGTCGCGCGGCTCGAAGTCGAAGCTCGGCGGCGCGCCTTCCGTCCGGACGACGGTGTTGAAGCTCTCGTCCGGCCCGACCGGGGCGCCTACCCAGGGAACGTTCGGAAGCCGGTGAATCAGCCCTTCGAGCTCGCCCGACCGCTCGGCCAAGGCTGCCTCGGCCTCGGCCGCTTCCGCGCCGAAAGCCTTGGCTTTGGCGCCGAGCGCCGGCCGCTCGCCCGGGTCGGCGGTCTTGAAGCTGGCGCTGATCTCGTTGCGCTGCCGGCGAAGCTCGTCGATCCGGGTCTTCAGGCCGCGGACCTCGCCGTCGAGCGCGAGCAACCGATCGAGGTCCAGGACGACGTTCTTCTCACGGACCGCCTTCTCGACGATCTCCCGGTTCTCGCGGACGAAGCTTAAGCTTAGCATGGGCGGCGCCTAGCGCTCCGGGGCCGCGAAGCCAAGGGCGGGACAGCCTTGACCGTCATGCTGAACGTGTTTCAGCATCCAGTTCGCAGACCGTTGTCCGGGTGGAGAGCTGGATCCTGAAACAAGTTCAGGATGACAAAAAGGTAGGAAGACCGCCTTGGGATCAGCCGAAATTGACCTTGCCGGGCTCGGGGTCGGCGCCCTGGAAGGCCTGGTCGCGATATTCCCCCTCGGCCTCAACCCAATGCAGGAAGAGGTGGGCGGACCAGCGGTTGGGGTTGGGGACCATTCGGCCGTGGCGTCGGTGGATACCGCGGTAGAGGACGGCGTCTCCCGGCGCCATCGCCACCGAGGCGTAGGTCTCGTCCTCGAAATCCTCGGTCAGATATTTCTGGCGGCCGGGAAGCGGGCGGCTTCCGATCTCGAGGTCCCAGACCTTGCCGTCGCTATAATCGAGGGTGAGCGAGAGGCTGTGCTCGCACGCCTCGCGGTCGGAATGGACCCGGCAGACGTCGCCTTCGCGATAGACCCGGAAGAAATCGTAGGTGGGGAGCAGCTCGCGGCCGACGAGCCGGCTCATCATCGGGGTCAATCCCCAGAGGAAATATTGCATCGGCGCGTAATCGGCGCCGAAAACCTGGAGGGCCGGTCGCTTCAGCACGCCGGGATGGGCATCCTTGCCTCGAAGCGGAAGCGCGGACTTGCCGAGATCCTTGGCCAGCCGGTGCAGCAAAGCCTGGGCGACCCGAGGCTCGACCAGCCCCTTGAGAAGGGCATAGCCCGTCTCCTCATAGCTGCCGACGACGTCCATCCGGCCCGGCTACCCCGCCGGTCCGGGCCGTGCAAGGGCAGCGGACGGACATATCCTTCACGGCTCGGTTGAACGATTGGATTCCCGCCTCTATAGGGCATCGCTTCGGCGCCGGAGACGTGGGTGAGTGGCTGAAACCAGCGGTTTGCTAAACCGCCGTAGGGGGATTACTCCTACCGAGGGTTCGAATCCCTCCGTCTCCGCCAGAGCCACCGAATCGTCAGTTGGGCGTGGCCGTCCATCCGGGTGGGCTCGAAGCCGTCATCGAGGGCCAGTCGACATCCTGAGTCGCCACGCCCGCGAACAAGGTCCGGTCGTCGTCCGCCACCAGGCGCCAGGTTCGGTCGAAGGACGCCAGCATCCTCAACTCGCTCGGTCGGGCCGTCATCGCACGGCTCGTCTCGATCACGATTTGGGCGATCTTGCCCGGGGCGACGGCGAATGCGGTGTCTAGCGGGAGGGGGGTGAACATCGTCAGTCTCGTACCGTCCCGGCGGCCGGGCAGGAGGCTCTCCAGCGAGGCGATGGCGACGGTTCGCAGGCCCACGTAAAGCCGAGGCGAAGCGGCGCATTCCCGGGTCAGCGGGGCGCGCGCCGAGACGACGACGACGGTCAGCCCGGCTGCGTCGCGGCATGAATCGTCACCGACCAGAGCGATCTCTTCGGCAGCGGCCAAGAGCCCGACATGATCCGGCGACGGCCCGGTCTCGCGTTCGTCGACCCACCGGACCCGGCTTGTCCCGAGCGCCTTGAGGTGATTGATCAGCGCCGCGGCTTCGTCCTGAACCGTCGCTTCGATGCCGCGCGCCGCCGGATCTCCGCCCGCTTCGCGCAACGCAATGCGAACGGCCGTAGCGCCGTCCAGCGGGCCCGCCGGGGCGAGCGATATCAGGAACGCGGAGGGGCCGGGACCCGCTTCGACGACGATCCGCCTGCCATATAGGCCGCCGCCGCGGTTGATCTCGGAAAATTGGCTCGCGAGGACGTCGCGCCACCTTTTCTGAGACGGCGTCGTCGGCGTGGGCTGCATCCGGACGACGATCTTCTCGGCATCGATGCCGGGCGGGAGGCTCGATCCCCGATCGGCCAGATAGCGCCAGAGCGACCGGCACTGGCCGGGATCGAGCGCGTAGCGCGGCATCGATCGGGCCAGCGGCCGCCCACCCGCGCCCCGGCCCGACGTCAGCGCCCGGCACAGCGTGGCCGGCTCGCGATACGGCTGCGACTCGGCGAACATGCCCTGAATGGACGGGATCGCCGTGCCCCCCTCCGAGCCGCCTTCGCCCGAAAGGCCGTGGCAGGACGCGCACGCCTGCCCGGCGGAGGCGAGCCCGTGATAGAGGCTTCTTCCCTCAGAAGGAGGATCGAGCGGGCCCGCGCCGAGGGCGCCGACACCCAGGAGCCCCAGGCCCAGAAGCCCCAGCCGGCAGGCGAGCGCCCGGCGGCTAGCGCGCGGCAATGCGGACGGCGGCGGCGAGCTTGGCCGGATCCGGCAGATCGTCGAAGCGCTTTACGAGACGCCCCGACCGGTCGAGCACCAAAATCTGCGAGGAATGAAGCTGAACGTCGACGGCGGTCTCGCCGTAATGACGCATCAGTCCGCCGATATCGCGCGGGCCGACATAAAGCGCGACCCAGCCCGGCTTCGCGCGATGCTGGCGAAGCCATCCGGTCAGCTTGGCGGGGGTGGTTTCGCGCGGCAGGATCGAGACCGACACGATCCTGAACGGCCCCGCGGGCGGGCTCTTGGCCAGGATCCCCTGGGTGCGCGAAAGGACCTCGCCGGAAAGGGGGCAGAAGCTCTGGCAGCTGGGAAACATGAAATGCAGCACCGTCGCTTGGCCGGCGACCACCTGGTGAAACGGCCGCCGTCCACCGGACTGATCGATCGTCGGCGGATTGGGACCGGCCATGCGCTGCGCGGCCAGCGGCTGCGGAACCGCGGTCGCCAGCGCCAGCAGCAATGCAAGATAGGAACCCGCCCGCGACATCATTGCGTGACCCGGATCGTCGCGACCGGCCGACCGGCAAGCCTGGCCGGCAGGGTCACAGGGTCCGGCATCACCAGGAAGGTGCCCGCCCGCATCATCGTGACCGCCGCCTCGAAACTGCCCTTGCCCAGCGACCGTGCCGCTACCCGTTGCTGCATTCCGACTCCGCTCACATCCATGATCAATACGCCGACCGTCGAAGGCATGTCGCCGCCGCCCTCGATGGTGAAGCGGACCGGCACGGTCTCTCCGGCCTTGGCTTCGTGGGCAGCCGCGGCGAGGACCACTCGAGTCTCGCGCTCTTCCGCCGCCAGCTGCGCCTTGCCCCGGACCTCGAACGCGGTGCATTGCACGAAGCGCGGCTGCGCGCCCACGACAACGGCGACGTAGCGCCCGGGCCGCTCGAGCCTGAACCCCGCCTCGAACCGGCCGGCGCCGACCGGGCGGATCGTCGGCCCCACCAGCAGCATCCGCTCGGGCACCAGGCCGGGGCTGCGCAACGTCCCCGACGGGACATTCATGCCTTCATGATAGAGATAGATCAGGTTGCGCTCGGCATCCGCCCAGGCCGAGAGCCCGTCGGGAGACACGGTCAGCGCCGCTCCCGGCCGGGTCGGAGACACGGGCTCGCCGCCCGCGATCCAGCGCGGCCCGCCGCCGTTCGGCTGGGCCAGCTCGGCCAGCGGCATGACCATCGTCTCGCCGCGGCCTTCGGTCCTGACGAACAGGAAGCTGTCCGATGCGGCCAGGCTCACCGGCCGGTCCGCCGCGATCGTCCGGGCGAACGCGCCCTGTTCGAGATTGGCGACATGAAGGCCCGAAGCGCTCCGGTCGTGGATCACGGCGGCGTTACCGCCGGGCGACAGCCAGAGTCGGGACTTGCCCGGCGCGGCGACCGGCATATCGCGAACGGGCGTAATCTTGCCCGACCGGGCGATCATGACCAGGGCGCCGTCGCCGGTCAGCCCGACCAGCCGGTCCGCGCGTCGCGACCAGGCGGCGTCCTTGAGCGCGATGTCGATGGAGCGTGAACCGCCGGCCCGGCCGATCCAGCGCGTGGAGCTTTCGCCGATCGCCCAAAGCTCGCCGTCCTCGCCGGGCGCGATCATCACGGCACTCTCGGTGCCGTCCAGCCATGTGTCCGACCCCGCGCCGATCTTGTGGACGCGGAGCCCCGGAGCGCGCGCGTACAGCACACCGTCGCTCGCCGCGGCCAGTTGAGTCACAGCTCCGGCGTCGTCGAGGGTTCGAGCGACCCGCCAGCGCGCCACATCCACCGCCACGATCTTCCCGACCTTGGGCAATGCCACCCAGATGAGCCCCTCGGCCGCGGCCCAGTGCCACGCGGAAGGCGCGCTGCCCAAGGCGAGATGCGCCAGCGAGCGAGCGCCGCGTATGCCGTTGCGCGGATCGAGAACGTGCAGGGCTCCGGCCGAATCCAGAGTGGCGACGTGGATATTGTTGAAGTCGCGGGCGGCCGGCTGGAACGGCCCCGAGCCCAGCAGCCGTTCGGCCCGCCGATCGCACGTCGCCGCGGCCGGATCGACCGTTTCCTCGTAATCGATCCAGGCGAAGGGCGGCTGAGCGGCGTTGCCCGCGTCCGACCGCGCCGCGGTCGTCACGCTGAGGCGCATCGCCGAGCCGGTATCCAGGCCGCCCTGGACCGGCGTCACCTTCACCACCGGACCCGCACCGCTCAATAATACCGCGGCGGCGACGGCCGCCGTCAGCTTGCGCGCCTTCATTCGCACCGCTGATTGACCCTTAGCACTGCCCAGAGGCCGCCGTCGAAGCCCCAGCTGTAATTGTCGCGCACCTGATAGTCGCCCGCGACCCGGCCGGAACCGCCGGCGCCGTGCGCCAGCAACATGTTCCAGTTGCTTCCGGGACCGACCGTGTCGCGGGTGCCCATGAAGGTGCTCAGCGCGTCGGTGCCGAGCTCGGTGCTATTGTTGACGAACGGCTGGTCGTCCCAATTGTGGCCGGCCACTTCGATCACATGGTTGCGGCCATGGCCGTTGGGGAACAGCACCCGCATCCGTACCGCATCGCCGGGAACGGCGCAGAACCTCGGCGTCTGGTTGCGGCTGTTGATCCCGTTGAAGGTGTCGCTCAGCAAATCGTGCTGGCGCTGGAGCACCGTGACCGACCGAGGCATTGCCGCCGAGTGGACCCGGCGCATCCAGCCGGCCTCGCTGCGATAGTTGAACGCCTTGTGGGCGGCGTCGACGGCGTCGACCTCCTCGTCGGCGACCTCGCACATCGTCGGTATCGCGTCATTGGCGGCGCCGACGCACTGGGCGACCCGGCGGACCGGCTCGTCGATGGTCGTGGTCCCCGATCGGCCGCTCCGAGTGCCCGACAGCCGCATGTTGGCGTCGTCCTGGCCGACCAGCACGAAGTCGCGGAACGGCTTCTTCTGGGTGGCGGTGAAAACGGCCGCCGAGGCGCGCGTCAATAGCGGCACGGTGCCGTTCGAGAACGGCTCGGGGGGAGTGGTGTCGTAACCCCAGCGGGCGTCCGCGGGCTGGATCACGATCGCTCCGAACAGCCCCTTGCCACCCTGCTTGACCGGATCGGCGGGCATCAGGTTGAGCGCACCGAACTCGACCGGCAGGAATTCGGGCGTCGTGCTGGTCGTCCACTTCACCACGCCGGCATACCATTCGTAGCGGCGCGAATACCCGGGAAGGATCGTCTGGATTGGATTGCGACCGGCATTGATGCCGTCGTTGGTGCCGACGTGCTTGCGCAGCGATTGGGCATGGATTCCGACCTGCTCGGGGGTGCGCAGCTGGTTGATGTTGAAGCTCGGCGAGGGAAGATTGGCGAAGCTGTTCAGGTCGCTCGGCTTCATCGCGTTGGTCAGCATCACGCTGACGCATTCACCGGCCCGGGCGCGCAGGATCAGCGGCTCGATCTTGCGGTCCTTCCTCAGCTTGCCGGTCCAGTCCAGATCCATCACCCGCACGTACATCAGCCCGGTCGGATCGTGAGCCGTCTTCCAGGCGTCGCTGGTATTGCGCGCCGGATTGGCGAACACCGTTCCCGGCCGGAAGCGGTGATAGATCAAGGTTCCGTCGGTCAGCACTCGCTTCGCATCGACCGCCGCGATCCAATAGTAGCGCACCGGCGCTTTGGGAGCGCACACCGGCAGCGACTGCGGATCGTTCATGTCGACGAGGCGCGGCAGTTCGAGCCGGAGCTTCGCGAAGCGCTCCGCCTGGGCGGCGGCGTCGGTCAGCGTCGCAGGCGCCGCCGAACGCGCGGCGACAACGGGACGGTCGGCCGGAGTTCCGGCGATCCGGGAGTCCTTCGAGTCCACCACGTCCAGATAGGACGCCGCGTCGAAGCGCAGCGCATGCAGAGTCTCGATCATCTCCTCATATTGCGCCTCGAGCACCGCCGACTTGTAATAGCCTTCCTCGTCGAGCGCCGGGGTGGTCATGCCGCTGTCGGCGAGGACGTCGCCGTCGGCGGAGACGGCGCCCGTGGTCTCGGAGCGGCTGGTCGCGGCCGAACGGAATGCCGCGGGCTGAAGCGACTCGCTGGCCTTGCCGGTGGTGCGCGACACGTCTGCAGCCTTCGTGGTCTCGAACGTGCGATCATGCGCATCCGAATTCTCGCCCTCGGCAACCGCGGCGGTTTCCGGCACGAGGCCGACCGCGACCGCCAGACCGAGCGTTTGGGCCTCGTCGAGCAGTTGCTTCTCCAGGTCCCCGAGGTCGGCGATCAATTGCTGCAGGTCAGGGTCTTCGACAACGCGATACTCGGCAGCCATCCGGCTCTCGCCGCTGTTGGCGGTCGCGGCGATGTCGGCGTCCAGCTTGGCGACCGAAGCCTGCTCCTCCGACGACGCCAGCCGTGCGGCGTCGGCAAAGGTCTTCAGATACGAGGGCCGGGCGCCCTCGCGATAGGTCCGGATCAGTCCCCAATTGCCGTACCACACGTCCTCGATGCTCGCGCCGATCCGGTAGAGGTGGTCGAGCTGGTTAAGCTTCGCCGTGGCCCAAGCGGGCGTGAGGCTGCTCGGAATATCGAGGACTCCGTTGAACTCGAAATGCTCCGACAAGGCGGTGCCGATGAAGCTTCTATAACCCGAATTGGGCTCGTGCGGCGAGTTCCTCCAGGTGAGGCCGTTGATCGTGAAGCTGTGCTCATGCTCGTGAGCGCCGGCCAGCAGTCGGATCCGGAAGGGCTCGCGCTCCGCGACCTCGATCAGCGGCGTGAAGGGGTCGTGGGTTTGCATGCCCGGCGACGGCAGCGGCCAGGAGGGCCGGCTGACGCCCCCGACCAGCGGGTAGTTCGGGATCGGCTGGTTGAGATCGTTGTCGGACCGCTGGATCGAGCGGAAGGCATGGGCGAGATCGCCTTGCACGCCCGACGTCTGGGCGGAGGTGCCGGAGTTCCACAGCCGCGGGGGCAGCGGTTCGGAGCGATAGTTGATGCTCATCTGGCCGATGTCGTCGGCGGAGACCAGCTCCGGAGCGCAGGGGATCGTGCCGGTCGGACAGGCGTCGCCCGGCATCCATTCGTGCTTGACCAGGCGCGGAAGGCTCGAGCCGGTATAATCGCCGGGATCGGCGTCGGCGACCTGATATGGATGATTGAGGCCGTTGACCTGCACCAGCGATCCGTCGTTCTGCCGCTCGAAACGGTTGTCCTTGGTGAAGGCGATGTGGAAGTCCTGGAACTCGAGCGCGAACTCGCGGAAATTGTCCTGCGACCGTCTACCGACCACAAGCGCCTTCCAGCTGGTCGGCCCGCCGTCGCGGCGGACGCCGAGCTCGCTGAGCGTGGTGCGCCCGAGATCGTCGAACCAGCGCGTGCCCGAGGGCTCGACGATCAGCCCGGCGTAAAGCCCGAGCTGCTGGTGATTGGACGCACCGAAATGGTCGTGGGTGAACACGGTCTCGAGCGTTTTGTCGAACGTGTTGCCGGTGGCGAGGTCCCTCGCCTGCTGGGTGTCGGCATACCAGCGCTGGATGGTGGCCTGTCCGCCGACCCAGGCACTTTGGCCGGGGAACCAAGGATGCGGTTCGGCGATCGGGCAGCTCGGAGTCGCCACGCGGGTATCGCCCGAGCCGCGCGTCGGGCTGCCGCTGCAGCCGTTCTGCGCGCGGATCGCAATGATGCGCGCGACGACTTCCTCCGCCGCCGGGGTCCCGTCCTCGTAGTTGAAGCCGTTAGCGCCGCCGTCGGACGCCTGGACGTCGAACTTAACCAGATGGATGTGCTGGCCGATGATGTCGGTCGGCACTTCGAGCTGGAACGCGTCGCGCTTCAAATCTTTCGGAACGACGTTGGTGTGCTCGACGACGACGCATTGGCCCGAATTGACGCGCATGAACAAAGGCTGCGGCAGCCGCTCGCCGGACAGGGTCGGAAGGATGTCGTCGCGGAACGCGAGAATACGCGCCTGCGGCGTATGCCACCCCTTCTTGTTGATGATCATGTCGTATTGGAACGCGCCGATCTGAAAGCGCCGAGTGACCGCGTTCGGATCCGAGCAGGGCTCGGCGAACGGCGCACCCTCCACCGCCTTGAGCCCGTTGGTCAGGAAGGTCGCCGCCGATCCGTCGGAGCGGAAGCTGGCGTGGTTCTGCGCGTGGAAGCTCATCGCGGACAGCTCGAGCGGCGTGCCGCCTTCGGGCAGATAATTGGGCTGGAGCGTCACATATTTCTTGACGAAGCTCGGCGGGAAGCTGGCCGGGAAATTCGTCGGAGTGGTGGTGCCGCCGACGATGATGTGCCGCTTGAGACCGCCGTCGACCGGCTGGCCGTTGTGATGCGCGATGTCGAGCGGCGGCGCCGGCGGCCGGCCGCCCGCTCTGGCCGGAACGTGAAAGGGGTAGCCGGGATAGCCGCCGGTGATGCTTGCCGTAACGATTTGGCCATTCGCGATGCTGACCGGGCCCGGCCACGGCGCCATGACGGCGCCGGGCAGCGGGACAAGCGCCGGGATCGGCGACCCGCGCGCCATCTCGCCGTCGGGCAAGGCGCGCACGTCCGGCCCCGCCGCCCTTACTCGGCCGTCGCTGTCGAGCTTGCTGCCGGCCTCGAACACGTCGTGGACCCGCCAGAGCGACCACATGCCCTGCGCGAAATGCGGATAGAAATGGCAGTGGAAGATCGAATCTCCGGCGGTCCGGTTACGGTTGCCGCTGCCGCCATAGGCGATCTCGTAGGTATAGCCGCCGCCCGGGCCGATCGTCTGGCTGTCGAGATAGGGCGCGCGCGGGTTCGCCTGGATCTGCAGCCACTGATGGGCGTGGAGGTGGAAGGCGTGATGCTCCTTGGGGCCGGCGTGGAGATTGCGGATCACCACTCGGTCGTTGAGGTAGCTGTGGTAGACGTTCGACGGATCGTCGGGGAAATAGGCCTTCTCCGCGGCCTGGCCCTGGAACGGCATTCCCTGGATCTGCATGTTGGCGGGCTTGTCGACCACCATCGCCGGATCGCCGACCGCCCAGGACGACAGGAAATATTCCTCCATCTGGCAGTCGACGCAATTCTTGACCGGGCCGACCCGCTTGCGGTTCGAAAGCACCTCGGCGCCGATCCCGGCGGTGCCGTAGTTGATCGCGAACCCGTCGCGGCCGCTGTGAAGCGAGCGGGCGAGCGCACGTTCCGCGACCGGCGCGCTGTCGTCCGCGTCGAACTCCTTATACGCCTGCACCGCGCCCGATTCGTCGTGGAAGATGACGGTGAACTCGCGATACGGCTTGGTGCGGTCGCCGCAGACCGGAAACGGCTTGCCGGAGCTGTCGAGGCAGCGGAAAGTGTCCGTGATTCCGGACTGGCTGACGTCGATGATCGCGGTCAGGTCGCTGTGGATCAGCTCGCGGCCGTTCAGCATCGCGAACGGTGCATAACTGGCGAACAGCGGATGTCCCGCCGGGGAAGTCCCGGTCTTCGCGGCCGTCATGTCGGCTTCGCTGGTCTGCGAACGGTACCAGACCGACTTCGTCGGCTCGACCGTCACGGCGGCGAACAGGCCGGCGTGGATCGCCCCGCCGTTGCCGTCCGATCCAATGGTCGCCGCCGGGCTGTAGGCGAAGAAGGTGCCCTCCTCCTCGGCGATCAGGCGATAGGTGATCGTCTGGTCGGGCGCGACCAGCGACGACGGGTTTCCGCCGACATGCTGCGCCATCCGGGTGATCGTCGTATCGGGGGCGAGGCCGGTGACGTGGAGCCCGGCCATCCTGTCTTTCGGCTGCTCGCCGCAGCCCTCTTCGCCGAGCGGCGCGTTGCCCGGCCGGGGCGGGCAGACCGCATGCTCGGGCCTGGGAGTGATGAACTGGTTGCGGCGGTTATTGTCGAGGAGGTTGGTGAAGATGATCTCGAGGCAATCGCCCTTGTTCACCCGAAGCACCAGCGGGCGCGGGCGCTTGCCCTTCCGAAGCGCGACCTTGCCGGACGACAGGGTCTCGCCGGCTCGGGGCGGGCGAATGCCGTCCACCGCCGTCGGGTCGGCGACCCAGATATCGCGGGTCAGGGCGAACATCATCCCGTGCGGCTGGACGGCGCCGTAGCGGTTCCAGACCCAGGCCTGATCGAGCGCGGCGACCCGGGCGACGACGGTGTTCGCAGAGGTGCATTGCTGCGCCCAGGCAGGCGCGCCAAACCCGATGCCGATCGCGGCCACGATTAAACGAATCAACCAACGCGCCATGAACCCAAGCCCCCGATGAGTATGCGACCGTTTACGCTGTACCGGCGCGACCATTTGGCCCCGCGATTCCACTTATTCTCTACTGTACGCTTTGAAACACCCTGCTTTTGATAAATCGGCCAAAATCAATCACTACGGCCGACTCGTCAAAGAAATCTATATTTGCGGTTTTGGAGTTAGTCACGCCTTTTCAGCTCCGTAGTGTCGATTATTCAATGGTGATCTCTGCTTTTAACGAAACACACCTGTTTCTTATCCGGTTTCCATCGCTGATCTAGTTTAGTGGCCCTCGGGAGCGCGCTTTTCGCATCGTCTCTTCGGTCCGACACGAACTGGCCATGCGCTGGCCGATTTCGACGAAGCCGTCCGGATCGGGCGATCCTGAATATCGGCTTCGTTCTGGTCAGGCCGGTTACAGCTTCGTCGCCAAGTCGACAGCGTTGCCGGCCGACGCCGGGCACATCTAGCCATCTCCGGTCGAGCCGCTAAAACGAGTCCGATGCCGAATCCGGAAATGCGATCCACCCTTCGAAAAACAATATGGCCGGCCGAGGGTACGGACCTAATCGCCTCGGCGGCGAGGGACGGACGGGATTGAAACGGCCTCCTTTCCCCAATTCCGAAGCCGTTTCACCGAACCTTCGCCGGCCCTGCCCCAGGTGAGGCCGTCGAACCGCAATAGCCGCCGCGCCGCATGACCATACTCGCGGCCATCGTGACCCATAACAGGTCGGCGCTCCTGGAGCGGTGCATCGATCAGGTCCTGGCGCAGACTCGTCCGCCCGACGGCCTGATGGTCATCAACAACGGCAGCACCGACGACACCGAGGCGATGCTCCGGCGGCGCGGCGTTCCGTTCATCACCCAGCCCAATGCCGGCGGAGCCGGCGGGTTCAACCGGGCCATCCGATACGCCCTGGAGAACGGCTTCGATTCCGTCTGGCTGATGGACGACGACGGCTATCCGGACGTCGGAGCGCTCGCCATCCTGGCCGAGCTGATGGTGGAGGGGGTCGCCTGCGCCTCTTCCGTGATCCTCCGGGAGGACCAGCACTCGCACCTCGTCTTTCCCTTTCCGGTGCTCGGGCCGGAGGGCCATCCCGTGCTCTTTGCCTGGCCCCGGAAAATCCACACCCTTGCCAAGCTCAAGGCAGCCCGACCGGACGGGACCTATCCGATCGCGAGCATGTTCAACGGCGCGCTCGTCTCGACCGACGCGGTACGGCGGGTCGGCAATGTCGACACGTCGTTCTTCATTTTCGGAGACGAAGTGGATTTCGGCATTCGCCTTCGTAGTTGCGGCCGAACGCTCTCCCATGTCGATGCCCGGCATTACCATCCGGCGGTGGAAAAACGGCCCCTGACCGACCTCAAGGTCTATTATTTCATCAAGAACACCTTCATCATAAACGATCGCTATTATGATCGGCCACGGCTGCGTAACCTTCTGACAATTATAATAATTCTGTTTCGAGTCACCGCTCGAAACGGATTGAAGCAAGGCCTGTCTTTCGCGGTCGGCCGGCGAAATGCCCTTGTTCGCAAGGCGATGACGCGCGGCCTTCGCCGTCAGATCGGCGCGGACTTCGATTCGTAGCCACCTGCCCTGCTTGCCATGCAAGGCCTCCCGGCCGTAAAAAGCCGGCGCGCGCCATCCTCCACGAGAGCTCAGATTTCCCGAACGATGACCGATGGCCCGCAAAAGACCGCGCTGATCACGGGCGTGACCGGGCAGGACGGTGCCTATCTCGCCGAATATCTCCTCCGGAAGGGCTACCGTGTCCACGGCGTCAAACGCCGGTCGTCCTCGTTCAATACCGCCCGGATCGAGCATATCTACGAGGATCCGCATTCGACGGATCAGAGCTTCTTCCTTCACTATGGCGACCTCACCGACGCCACCAACCTGATCCGCCTAGTCCAGGAGACCCAGCCCGACGAGATCTACAATCTCGGAGCGCAGTCCCACGTCCAGGTGAGCTTCGAGACGCCCGAATATACGGTCAACAGCGACGGGGTCGGAGTGCTCAGGCTGTTGGAGGCCATCCGCATTCTCGGCCTCGAAAGCAAAACCCGCTTCTACCAGGCGTCGACTTCGGAGCTTTTCGGCCTGGCCCAGGAAGTCCCTCAGCGGGAATCGACGCCTTTTTATCCGCGATCGCCTTATGCGGCGGCGAAGCTTTACGCGCACTGGATCGTCGTGAACTACCGCGAAGCCTATGGGCTGCACGCTTCCAATGGTATTTTGTTCAATCATGAGAGCCCCTTGCGCGGCGAGACGTTCGTCACCCGAAAGATAAGCCGGGCGGCGGCGGCGATCGCGCTCGGCAGTGAGGAGCGTCTCTATCTCGGCAATCTGGACGCGAAGCGCGATTGGGGCGACGCTCGGGAATATGTCCACGGGATGTGGCTGATGCTTCAGCAGGAGGAGCCCGACGATTATGTCCTCGCGACCGGCGAGGCGACCAGCGTCAGGACCTTTGCGGAATGGGCGTTCGAAGCGGCCGGGATCAGCCTGGAATGGCGGGGCGCCGGGGTGGAGGAACGGGCTTTCGACCCGAGCGGGCGATGCCTGGTCGAGATCGACAGGCGCTATTTCCGACCGACCGAAGTCGACCTGCTGATCGGCGATCCGTCGAAGGCCCGCGAAAAGCTCGGCTGGCGCCATCGAACCACGGCGCGCGAGCTGGCCCACGAAATGGTTCGAGCCGACATCGCCGCACTGCGCGACGTTCCGAGCCCGGCGAGACGCTGATTGTATTCGCTCGGCGGCAAGCGAGTCTACGTCGCCGGCCATCGCGGCATGATCGGCAGCGCCGTCGTTCGCCGATTGGCCTCCGAAAATTGCGAAATTCTGACCGCGGACCGTTCCGATCTGGATCTGCGCGACCAGCGCGCGGTGCGCGACTGGATGGCGGCGAACCGGCCGCAGGCGGTCTTCATGGCGGCGGCGAAGGTCGGCGGGATCCTCGCGAACGACAGCTTCCCCGCCGATTTTCTCTACGACAATCTCAGCCTTGAGATGAACCTCATCGAGGCGGCGCATTCGACCAATGTCGAGAAATTGTTGTTCCTCGGCTCGAGCTGCATCTATCCCCGGCTCGCGCCCCAGCCGATTCCGGAGGAAGCGCTGCTGACGGGCCCCCTCGAGCCGACCAACGAGGCTTATGCGATCGCCAAGATCGCCGGGATCAAGCTGGCCCAGGCCTATCGCCGGCAACATGGCCGCGACTTCATCTCGGCGATGCTGACCAATTCCTACGGCCCCGGCGACAATTTCGACCCGGAGACGAGCCACGTGCTTCCGGCTTTGCTTCGCAAAGCGCTTCGGGAAAAGTCCGCGAAGACCGGCCGGTTCGAAATCTGGGGGACCGGCGAGCCGCGCCGCGAGTTCCTCCATGCCGACGATTGCGCGGACGCCTGCATCTTCCTCGTGAAAAATTATTCGGACTCCGAACCGATCAACGTCGGTTCGGGCAGCGACATCGGGATCGCCGACTTGGCGCGCCTGATCTGCGGCATCGTCGGCATCGGCCCGGAGATCGTGCACGATTTGAGCAAGCCGGACGGAGCGCCTCAAAAGCTGATGGACAGCGGCAGGATACGCGCTCTGGGCTGGCGCCCGCGGATCCGCCTGGAGGAAGGTATCCGGAACCTCTACGCCGATCTGACCGCGCCGGGGGGCGCTTTCGAATAGGGTCTAAGTTCGATGAGTTCCTCCGTCATCCCGGCGAAGGCCGGGAGCCATGAACACAGCCCTTCGACGAAGAGGCGAGCCCGGCCGAGCCTCCCACGCCGACTTTTCGTGTTCATGGATCCCGGCCTTCGCCGGGATGACGGCGCTTCGCCTCAGCCGTCGAGCGCCTGAGCGAACGCATGGCGAAGGGCCAGCCCGAAATCGCGCCGGCGCGCCTCCCCCTCGCGCAGGAGCGATTCGGCGCTTTTCGGCTCAAACGGGGTCGACCGGACCCGCAGCAGCTTCTTGAGCAAGTCCTTCGGGTCGGCGGGGTCGAAGAAATGCGATACCAGCCCTTCGATCTCGCGGTTGACCGGCAGGTCGGACACGATCGACGGCCGGCCCAGCGCGATCGCATTGTAGATCGAGCCTCCGCCCGGCCCGCCTTCGGACAAAGAGGGCTGAACCACCGCCTCCGCTTCCAGCATCAGCCGGATCTGGTCCCGCTTCGGGATGAAGCCCAGGATGTGCACCCGATCGCCGATCCCGTCGCGCTCGATCCGGGCGAGCAGCTCCGAAAAATATTCCGGGTGCCGATAGTCCCGCGTGTCGCCCGTGAAGACGAAGCGGAGCGGAACGCCCTCCCGCTTGGCCAAGGCGACGGATTCGAGCACGAGCCGGTGGTTCTTGTGCTTCCAGAATTGGTTGGAGCACAGGAAGAAGGGGCCCCGGATGCCGTAGCGGGCGCGAACCTCGTCCCCGCCGTCGAACCATTCCGGACGCGCGCAGGCGGCAAACGGCAAGGGCAGGATCTTCGCCCGCGCGTCGGGATAGAAAAGACGGAGATCGTGTCCGACGTCGGCGGCGTTGACCAGCACCGCCGACGCCCGGCCCAGGAGCGCCTTGAAGTCGCGGTCCCTCCGATCTCGTTCCCGCGCGGAGAACATGTCCGGCAGACGGCGATGCTGCACGTCCGGAATATAGCCCAGCCAGGGGGCCCGCACCCCGAACGGCAACCGGGTGAACGGGCCGACGACGTCGAAGCGGCGGTCGCTCGCGAAGGAGATCGGTATCCCATGCCCGATCAGCGTTTCCAGGTCGGGAGCCTTCGCCTCGCGGCGCCCCTGAACCGCATGAGCGAGGCGATTCCACGTCCCGGTCGCCAGTCGGCGAGCGACCCTCCCCCGGCCGATCCGCGGAGCGACGGCGAGCTCGTCGCCGGCGCGCAGGTTCGCGCAAAGGCTTTGGGCGATGAGCTGGAACAGCTCACGACCCCCCTGCCAGACGAGGAAGTCGCGCGGCGTCAATCCGATCCTGATCCTGGTTCTCCGCCCGAGGGAAGCCGCCGCCTAGAGTGTATCAACGTTCAGCAGTCCGCTTTGTCGCCTCTCCCGCTTTCGCGGGAGAGGAGGGGCCCGCCCGCGCAGCGGGTGGGAGGTGAGGGTCTGTACTTCTGAGTCAGTAAGACCCTCACCTCCCAAGCCTTCGGCTTGGGTCCCTCCTCTCCCGTGAAGAACGGGAGAGGGGTTAATTTGCCCAATGGCGGGGGAATTGGTGCTTCGGCCCAAGAAACGACCCTACGGGTTGAGCAACGCATCGCACACTCGGGAAACTTCGTCGTCGGACAGGCCGGGCCAGGTCGGCAGGTTGAGCCCGCTGGCGGCGAGGCGGTCGGTCTCCGGCAGATCGGCGCCCTGCCTTTGCGCTCGCTCCCGGTAAGGCGGCAAGCTGTGGATCGGGATGAAGAAGGGCCGGGTTTCGATGCCTCGCGCGTCGAGGTCGGCCATCACCCGGTCGCGCGGGCGCCCGAAGCCGTTCGGATCGACGGTTACGCTGAACAGCCAGGGGGCGATCGTGACGTTGGGGGCGACCGGCTGCAGGCCGAGCCCGGCCACTCCGGCCAGCCGCTCGGCATAAGCGTCGAAGACCCGGCGGCGCGCCGCCAGGATCGCTTCGGCACGCTCGATCTGAGCGCACAACAAGGCGCAGCCGATATTGGTGGGCCGAAAATTGTACCCGACGATCGGGAAGAAATAGCGGCGATCGGGGTCCATGCCCTGCCCCCGGATCAGCGCCATGCGGTCGTGAAGGGCCTGGTCGTCGGTGGTGACGGCACCGCCTTCGCCGGAGGTGATGATCTTGTTTCCGTAGAAGGAGAAGGCGCCGACATGGCCGAGTCCTCCGGCCGGGGCGCCCTTGTAGGTCGCGCCGAAGGCTTGGGCCGAATCCTCGACCACCCAAAGGCCGTGCGCCGCCGCCGCCGCGTTGATCGAGTCCATATCGGCCGGATGCCCGTAGAGGTGGACCGGGATGATCGCCTTGGTCCGCGGCGAGACCTTCCCGGCGATCGCCAGGGGGTCGATGCACCAGGTGGCGGGGTCGATATCGATGAAGACGGGTTCGGCGCCGACGTAGCGCACGGCATTGGCCGTGGCGACGAAGCTGAGGCTCGGAACGATCACCTCGTCCCCTGCGCCGATCCCGAGGCCCAGCAGGGCGAGATGCAGTGCGGACGTGCCGTTGCAGACCGCAAGCGCGTGGCTCGATCCGGTCATCGCCGCGAATTCGGCCTCGAAACGGCCGACGAACGCCCCCTTGGACGATATCCACCCGGCGCGAAGCGCTTCCAGCACATAGCGTTCTTCGTTGCCGCTCAGGTCGGGAAGCGCGAGGGGTATGCGAGGTTCCGCCATGAGGTCGCCCGATACACGAAGCGGGTGCGGGGAACAGCCCGCGGCCCCGTCGCCGGCAGGATTGCGTTGTCGGACAGGTGCGGGCAGACTCGGCCGATGGTGCGGCTGCTCAAGCTCGGAATTTACGATCCGGCTTATTTGGATGGCTTCTACAGGCAGCGGAGCGGTTTGGCGGAGGCGAGCTACGGCGCCCAGCATCGGGCCCTGATCGAGGACCGGGCCGCTTCCTCGGATTTCTGGACGGCCGCTTTGGCTCGAATCGGATATGAAACGGCGGACGTCATCGCGAATGCGGCGCCCCTGCAGCGGCGCTGGGCCCTTGAGAACGCGCCGGTGGCCGGCAGGAACGGCGATCCGTTCGGGATTTCAATCGCCCAGGCCCGATCCTTCGCGCCCGATGTCGTGCTGGTGGCGGATTATTCCACTTTCAGCCCCGATTTCCTTCGAGCGCTCCGCGCCGAATGTCCGTCGATAAAGCGGATCGTCGGCTGGTGCGGCGCGCCTTATCGGGATCTGAGCGTCATTCGGGAATGGGATCTGGCCTTGTCCTGCGTCCCGGAGCTGGTCGCCGGCTTGCGGGCCGGCGGAATCGCGGCGCATCATGTCAACCACGGTTTCGATCCGCGCATACTCGGCCAGCTCGTCGACGTGCCGTCCCCGACCCCGTTCAGTTTCCTGGGTTCGGTGGTCAGGAGCGCCGGTTTCCACGAGGAACGCGAAAAGCTGCTTGCCCACCTCCTCGAACGGACCCCGCTGCAAATCTGGTCGAGCGCCGCGCGCCGGACCGGACCGGCCGGCAGGGCGCGGCAATTCGCCCGGCGGCTCTTGAGGCGCGGCCCGCCGCCCCTCGATCCCCTGATCGCCCGCCGCGCGCAGCCGCCCCTTTTCGGGCTGGCGATGTTCCGGAAGCTTCGCGAGAGCTCGGTGACCCTCAACACCCACATCGATATCTCGGCGAGGAGCGCGTCCAACATGCGATTGTTCGAGGCGACCGGAGCCGGCGCC
Organism: Allosphingosinicella sp.; assembly: GCA_035629855.1. Classification (GTDB taxonomy): domain Bacteria; phylum Pseudomonadota; class Alphaproteobacteria; order Sphingomonadales; family Sphingomonadaceae; genus Allosphingosinicella. The sequence goes on along the minus strand of DASQLT010000077.1, from coordinate 58,718 downwards.
TGCCTGCTGACCGATCGCAAGGACAATCTCGCGGACCTCTTCGAGCCCGACCGCGAAGTCGTGACCTATGGCAGCCCGGAAGAGGCCGTCGAAAAATATCGCTTTCTGGCGGACCATCCGGCCGAGAGGACCGGGATCGCCGCGGCGGGCCAGCGGCGGGCGCTTCGCGACCATGGTTTCGAGTCCCGCGCCGCCCGGATCGACGAAATCCTCCGCGCCTCGCTGAAGGCCGCCTGAGTGAGCCTGTTGCGCGGCCTGCTGTATCGTCTTCGAACCCCCGGATTCGAAGACGTCGAGCGGGCGGAGGGCGCCTTCTACCGCGCCTATCTGAGCGACGGGATGACCGCTTTCGACGTCGGCGCCCATGTCGGGAACCTGACGACGCTCTTCTCGAGGCTTGTCGGCCGGGGCGCCGTTCACGCCTTCGAGCCCGCGCCGGAGGCCTTCGGCGCGCTTCGCTCCGCTCTGGCGACGGAGCGGGCGTCGAACGTGATCGCCAACCCGATCGCTCTGTCGGATCGGCCCGGACCCGCCCGCCTGAACTGCTACGACGGGCCCTTCCAGGCCTTTACCACGATGGCGAACCGGCCGCTCGCGGATTACGGAGTCGATGCGGGCCCCGCCCGGCCCGTCGACGTGGAGGCGACCACGCTCGACGCTTATTGCAGGGCGAAGGGCGTCGGCCGAATCGACCTGCTGAAGATCGACGTCGAGGGCGCGGAGCTTCAGGTGCTGCGCGGCGCCCGCGAGATGCTGGCGGCGAAGCGGATCGGCTGCGTCGCCTTCGAATTCGGCCAGACCACGTTCGACATGGGCAACCGCCCCGGGGAGATCGCCGACCTGTTCCGCGAGCAGGGCTACCGGCTCTCGAATCTCGTCCGGGGAGCGCCTCTATTCCCCGGCGGGCGCAGCGCGAAGACCGCGCGCTTCGCGATGCACCTGGCGATGCCCATATGATCGCTCCGGACCGTCTCGCCGTCGAGACCTGCCCGGAATGCGGCGCTCGGCTTCTGGCAACGGGCTGGCATATGCCCGGAATGCGAATGCTGGCGCGGGCGCTGTGCACGGGGTGCGGCCGCGATTATTTCGTCGACCTGCCGGCGGGCCAGGGCCTCCATTCCCCCATGATCCTCGACCGGGCGACCGGCAAGGTGCACGACCGCTCCGGCGTCCCCTGGTTCGCCGATTGGCTCCGCGATTCCTATCGGGACCGCACAAGCGTCACCCCCGCCCTCACCGTAGACCGTCATGCGCCGCTCACCCGGCCCGCGGTGCTGATCAATTGCCTGGACACCCTCTACGGACACGCCCTGCTGAAGCTGTTCAACGCCCAGCAATATCTCGATTCGGGGGCGTTCGACGTCATCGCGATCGTCCAGCCGTTCCTCGCCGGGCTCGTTCCCGAGGGCGTGGCCGAGACCTGGCGGGTCGATCTCCCGTTGCGCCACGGCAAGTGCTGGAGCGACGGCCTCGCCGACGCCGTCGCCGCCGAATGCGCTCGGCTCGACGGCTTTCGGATCGCGCCGGTCCATCCGCATCCTCACCCGTCGATCTTCTCGATCGAACGCTTCTCGCGAACCCGGCCCTTCGAAACCGCCCGATGGCATTCGGGCTCGGAGAAGGCGGTGACGTTCATCTGGCGCGACGATCGGACCTGGTCGCCTCGGGGGCGGCTGATGCCGCGCGGGCAGACGAAAACGGTCGCTACGTTCTTCGACGCGCTCCGCGCCGAGCAGCCCGGCCTCGATGCCGCCGTCGTCGGGCTCGGGAACCCGGGCGGCCTGCCCCGCTGGGTTAAGGACATGCGCTCGCCGCAACCGTCCGAAAGCGTCGAGCGGGAGTGGCTTCGCCGATATGCGGACAGCCACGCCGTCGTCGGAATCCACGGCTCCAACATGATCCTCCCCTCGGCCCATGCCGGAAGCGTCTTCGAGCTGCTTCCGGACGGCCGCCAGGGCAATTTCCTTCAGGCCATGGTCTTCAACGGCACCGACCCTCGCGACCTCTTCTTCCGCTATCGCTTCCTGCCCGACGACATCGCTCCGGACCGGCTCGCCCGGCTCGTCGCCTTCGTCCTGGCGCGCTACCCGGATTTCGACCGGCTGATGGCGTTCAAGTCAAGTCACGATCCCGATGTGCGGGCTTAGCGGGATCCTTTCAGCGGCGCCGGTGACTCCGGCGCAGCGTGCCGCCGTCGCGGCCATGTCGGACCGCCTCGTCCACCGCGGCCCCGACGACGAGGGGTGGCTCGAGACCGGGCATTCGGTGATGGCCATGCGCCGGCTCGCCGTCATCGACCTGGCGGGCGCCGCCCAGCCGCTCGCCAACCGGGACGGCTCGCTGGCCCTGGTCTTCAACGGCGAAATCTACAATTATCGTGAGCTGCGCGCCGAGCTCGGAGCGCTCGGCTATCCCTTTCGGACGGAGGGAGACGGCGAGGTCGTCCTCGCGCTCTACGAGCGCTACGGCCTGGATTTCGTCCACCATCTGCGCGGCATGTTCGTCATCGCGCTCTGGGACTCGCGCTCGAAGCGGGTCGTTCTGGCGCGCGACCGGATGGGCGAGAAGCCGCTCTACCTTTACGAGACCCGCGATACCCTGGTCTTCGCCTCGGAGATGAAGGCGCTGCTTCGATCCGGCGCGGTCGATTTCGCCCTCGATCCCGCCGCCGTTCACCTCTATTTCCACTATCAATATGTGCCCGAGCCGCTGACCGCGGTTCGCGGGGTCCGCAAGCTCGACGCCGGCCGCCTTCTCGTCGTCGACCTCGAGCCGTGGACCGTCCGCGAAATCCGTTACTGGAGCCTGGAGGACTGCCCCCCGGTCGAGGGGGATCCCGCGACCCTGATCCGCGAGCGGCTCGACGAGGCGAGTCGGCTTACCCTTCGCTCGGACGTTCCGATCGGGGTCGCATTGAGCGGGGGGCTGGATTCGAGCCTGATCGCCGCGCTCGCCGCCCGGCACGCCCCGGGCTCGGTTTCCGCCGTCACCGTCGGCTATCCCGGCCGCCCTCCCAGCGACGAGCGGCGGGAAGCCGAAGCGCTCTCACGAATATTGGCGATCCCGTTTCACGAGGTCGAGCTGGACCCCGGAGAGATGGTCGATCTCTTCCCGGCCCTCAATTTCTGGCGCGACGACCCGATCGCCGACATTGCCGGCTTCGGTTATTTCGCGGTCATGCGCAAAGCGCGGGAGCTCGGAATCAAGGTCATGCTGCAGGGCCAGGGCGGCGACGAATTGTTCTGGGGCTATGAGGAGCTGCGCGCCGCGCGCTCGGCGGCGCATCGCGCACAGCGTCGGCGGAACGGTCCGCTCGGGCGCCTGCTCGGCCGCCGCGAAGGGACCGGGCGAATGCCGTTCTACGACCAGGCGCCCGACTATCGAGACGCCGAGCGCAACATTCGTAAGCATTATTCGCGATCTTTCGCCGAGGCGGTGCGGACCGTCGACCCCGGCCGCCTCTTCACCTTCGGCCTGCCCTGGCCCGACATAGACGTGGCGCTCACCGAAAGAATCTGCGCGACCTATCTGCGCGAGAACGGAATCGCCCAGGGGGAGCGGCTCGCCATGGCCTCGTCGGTCGAGCTCAGGCTCCCCTTCATGGACCACGCTCTGGTGGAGACCGTCATCGGCCTTCGCAAGCATCGCAGCGACTCGGGCCTTCCCGCCAAGGCCTGGCTGAAGGCGGCGGCCGAGGGGCTGGTGCCGCCCGAGATCCTGAACCGGCGCAAGCAGGGCTTCGCACCTCCGGTCCGGTCATGGCATGGCGCCTTGTTCGACCGCTACGGGGCGATGCTGGCGGACGGCCATCTGGTCGCGAACGACGTGCTGAGCCCGGATGCGGCGAGGGCTCTGGCCAGGGGCCCGTTTCCCGCGGGGGCGATCGCGCCGCTCTCGTTCAAGGCTCTGGTATTGGAGCTTTGGTGCCGATATCGAATGGGTCCTGCATGAGCGAGACCGACTTCCTTCTTCGTCCGATGATCCCTTCCGACGCCGCCTCGATCGCAGGCCTGCTGCAGAGCCAGCCGGCCGAGTACCTGCGGTTCTTCTACGCGTTCGGCGCCGACGAGGCCGCCATAGCGGAAATCCTGAAGAGCCGGGAAAAGGACGTCTATTCAGGGCTTTTCTGGCAAGGCGCACTGATCTGCGTCTTCATGCTCCGCGGCTGGGACGAAGGCTATGACATTCCCAGCTTCGGGCTGGTGGTGGCGGCGGACCGCCGCGGGCGCGAGGTCCTGACCGTCGCCATGGAAGCCGCCAAGCTGATCTCGCGACTCGCCGGCGCCGATCGAATGATGTGCAAGGTCCATCCCGGGAATGTCGGCGCCACGCGCGGCGCGTTGCGCCTGGGCTGGATCGCCGATTGCGAGGAGCCGGAGACCGGAAACCTCATCTACTATTTCGACCTGCGAAGCTGAGCGGGCCCGGCGCATCTTGACGGCCCTCGCCATTTCGAAGCGGAATTCCGCCTGACCGACGGACCGCTCTTCTCGGTGGTCACCATCTCGTTCAACCAGGGCGAGTTCCTGGCGCGGGCGATCGACTCCGTCATCGCCCAGGCCGGCCGGATCCAATATATCGTCTGCGATCCGGGCTCGACCGACGGCAGCCGGGCGATCGTCGACGGCTACGGGGCCGCCGTCACCGAACGGATTTACGAGCAGGACGAAGGTCCCGCGGACGGGCTCAACCGGGGATTCGCCCGAGCGACGGGAGACATATTCGCCTATCTCAATTCGGACGACACCTTCCTCCCCGGCGCCTTCGCGAAGGTCGCCGCCTATTTCGAGGCGAATCCCGACGTCGACGTCGTCACCGGCCATTGCCTGATCACCGACCGGAACGACAACGTCCTGCGCCGGGCCTGGTCGGAGCCCTATCATCGGCGGATGGTGGCCCAGGGGGTCTACGCGCATTTCCAGGCGTCGACCTTCTTCCGCGCCGACGCCTTCCGCCGGACTCCGGGCTTCAACCCGCGCAATTGCAGCTCATGGGACGGCGAGCTGCTGCTGGAGCTTTTTCTCTCGGGAGCCCGAATCCGTGTAATCGACGAATTTCTCAGCACCTACCGGCTTCACGCGACCAGCATCACCAACACCGGGGCTCATGGCGACGACGCCCGGCGGTTTCAGCGCGAACGGTTCGTCCGGCTGATGGGGCGCGAGCGCCGTTGGTATGACGACCGCCTCGCCATCGGCTGCCGCTCCCTGAAGCGGCTCAGGGACCCGCGAGCCCTGATCGAGCGCATTCTCCGCGGACCGATCACGAACCGGGGCGTGGATTGACCGCGCCGCCGGCCACGCCCTTCGAAGAGCGGCCATGCTGACTCGGCTGACCGAGCGGCGCGTCGGCAAGGCATGGGGCCGGAGCGCGCTTCCCGAACCGTTTCGAGGCGGCGCCGAAGGCAAGCGAATCGGCGAAATTCTGTTCGAGCATCCTTCGGGGGGCCATCCGGACCTGCTGGTCAAATATTTGTTCACCGCGCAAAATTCGTCGATCCAAGTCCATCCCAACGATCAGACCGCCCGCGCCGCCGGCCACGATCATGGGAAGGATGAAGCCTGGATCACGCTTTCCGCCGAACCGGGCGCCGTCATCGGGTCGGGGCTTCGCGAAGCCATGACCCGGGACGATCTTCGGGCCGCTGCTCTGGACGGCTCGATCGCCGGCCTGATCGACTGGCGGCCGGCCGCGGCCGGCGAAATCTATTACTCGCCCGCCGGGACGATCCATGCGCTCGGTCCCGGCCTCGTCCTTCTGGAGATCCAGCAGAACGCCGATGTGACCTATCGGCTCTACGATTACGGTCGGGATCGCCCGCTTCATCGCGCGGAAGGCGTCGAGGCGGCCGAGCTTGCGGGAACGGTGGCACGGGAACGACCGGAATTGCAGCATGAGGGCCGCGAAACGCTTTCGGCCCGGGGCGTGTTCGTGCTGGAGCGCTGGCGCGGCCTGAGATCGGCAAGGCTCGACCCCGGCGGCTCCGGACCGATCTGGCTGATCCCCCTGCAAGGCGCGGCTTTCGTCGGCGGCGAGACTTTGGAGCCCGGAAGCGTCTGGATGGCGGAGGGTCCCTCTACGATCTCACAGGATCCGGACGGCCAGCTGATCGCCGCTTATTGCGGCGGCGCGATCCGGCCGGGGTTGCTCGGTTAGGACGTTAAGGCGTCAATCGTCCTTTTCCGTTCGGGCTGAGCTTGTCGAAGCCCTTCACTTCCCCCTTTTTAGAGCGTGATCGCTTGAGAATGAACCGCGGACTTTTTCCCGACATCGGCGTCACCCTGAACTTGTTTCAGGGTCCAGCTGGTCGCTCGCCCGGGAAGCGGAAAGCCGGATGCTGAAACAAGTTCAGCATGACGGGATGAGACAGCGCTTCAGTCTAAAATGATCATGCTCTAGAACTGGAAAAAGAGGCCCTTCGACAAGCTCAGGGCGAACGGATGGGGGGCGATTCAGTCTGATCTTTCAACGCTTCAGTAACCTCCCCTTCCCTCACCCTGGGGGAAATCCCGCCCGCCGAGGCCGGAGTCCTACGGTCGCTCGCTCTCCCGCGATCCTCTAGACGCTCTTCGCTACCGGTCCGGCGCGCCAGCGACTCGGCTCGTCGCCCGTTCATTGCGGCGAAAGCCTTGAAAGCATTTACTTCAGGGCCGGAGCGTTAGGGGGAGTTAAGGTTATGCTGAGGCCCGTGTTCCTTCGCCTTGCGGCCGCCGCCGCTTTGGCTCTGGCCGCCGCCGCCGCGCCGGCGCAGATCTCCACCATCGATCCCAACAGCGCCGTCGATCCGGCGCCGCCCGCCCAGAGTGCCGAGCCCGGCTGGGAAGGATACGACCCCGCAAACACGCCGGTCGACGACGTCGTGATTAGTCCGGCGCCTGAGCCCTATGTCCCGATCGAGGCCGTTCCGCCCGATGACCCCGCCGCCGCCCCGACCGGAACGGCGAGCCAGCGCGCCAGCAAGGACGCCAAGGGCGAGACGGTTCCGATGAAAAGGGTGCTCGGCGCCGCCGAGGGCGTGTTCGGCAAGGGCGCCGAAGGGCTTGCCGACCTCATCGAGGATGTGCTTCGCGAGCGCGGCGATCCTACCGGCTACATCACCGGCCGCGAGGCGGGCGGCGCCTTCATCGCCGGGGTCCGCTACGGCTCCGGAACGCTTTATCACGGGATCGAGGGCGATCGGAAAGTCTATTGGACCGGACCCTCGGTCGGCTTCGATTTCGGAGCCAATGCCGACAAGGTGTTCGTTCTGGTCTACAACCTTCACGACAGCGAGCGGCTGTTTCGCCGATTCCCGGCCGGCGAGGGCAAGGCCTATGTCGTCGGCGGCTTCACCGCGAGCTATCTGAGGCGCGGCGACATCGTCCTCATCCCCGTTCGCCTCGGCGTCGGCGCCCGGCTCGGGGTCAATGCCGGCTACATGCGCTTCAGCCAGAAGAATAGGTGGCTGCCTTTTTGAGCGTGTGAAAGTCCGTCATCCCAGAGAAGGCTGGGATCCCAGGGGGTGAAGGGCGCCGCGCTCTTCACCCCCTGGGGCCCCAGCCTTCGCTGGGGCGACGGTCAGGTCACCAACCGACTCAGCCCTTCGATCGTGTCGGCCTCGGCCGCGGGCTTGTCGGTTCGAATCCGGGAGATTCGCGGGAAACGCATGGCCAGGCCGGATTTATGGCGCTTGCTGGAATGGATCGAATCGAAGGCGACCTCGAGGACCAGGCTCTTCTCGACCTCGCGGACCGGCCCGAAGCGCTGCACCGTCTTGTTGCGGACGAACCGGTCGAGCCACAGCAATTCCTCGTCGGTGAATCCGAAATAGGCCTTGCCGACCGGAAGCAGCTCGCCGTCCGGGGTCCAGCAGCCGAAGGTGAAATCCGAATAATAAGAGGAGCGCTTGCCGCTCCCCCGCTGCGCGTACATCAGGACGCAGTCGGCGATCAGGGGATCGCGCTTCCATTTGTACCAGAGGCCGACCCGGCGTCCCCCCGTATAGGGGCTGTCGCGGCGCTTCAGCATCACCCCCTCGATGGCCGCGTCGCGGGCGCCGGCGCGGATCTCCTCCAGCGCGTCGAAGGTCTCGGCCTCGATCAGGGCGGAGAGGTCGAACCGCTCGGGCTCGAGCCTCGGCACGAACGCCGCCAGCCGCGCCCGGCGTTGCTCCCAAGGGAGAGCGCGCAGGTCTTCCTGCCCGTCGAAGAGGATGTCGTAGAGCCGGACGAAGGCGGGATAGTCCTTGAGCATCTTCGCCGAGACGGCCTTGCGCCCGAGCCTTTGCTGGAGCGCGTTGAAGCTCGCCGCCGCGCCGCCATGGGCGTCGGCGCCCTGCGACTCGCCCTTGACCAGCAATTCGCCGTCGACGGCGCCGTCGGCCTCGAAGGCTTCGGCGATCTCCGGGAAGCTTCGGCTGATATCGTCGCCGGCCCGGCTGTAGAGCCTCGTCTCGCCGCCGGCGCGGACGATCTGGACCCTGATCCCGTCCCATTTCCACTCGGCGGCATAGTCCTCGAGCGACAGGCGCAGTTCCTCGAGCGGGTGGGCGAGCATGAAAGGCCGGAAGACGGGGACATTCTCCGCCGTCGGCTGATCGCCGCGCCCCTCCGCCCAGTCGAAGATCGGCAGATAGGGCGGATCGATGCCGTGCCAGACCTCCTCGACCGCTTCGACGTCGAGCCCGAAGGCCTGCGCCAGCGCCGTCTTGGCGAGCCGGGCGGAAACGCCGAGCCGGAGCGCCCCGGTCGCGAGCTTGAGCAAGGCGTAGCGCCCGCTGGAGTCGAGATGGTCGAGCATCCGCGCCAGTGCCGCCGGCGCCTCGGCTCGGCCGAGCGTCTGCAGCCGCTCGACGACGGCGGCGATCCCAAGGGAGCCGTCGTCGATCTCGGCGGGCTGGTCGATCCTTTTGGGCCAGAGCAGGGAGACCGTCTCGGCCATGTCGCCGACATAATCCCGGCTCATCCGGAAGAGGATGGGATCGATCCTCTCCTCGACGAGCGCCCGGATCGCCGCCGGCTTGACCCCGGGCAGGTCGATCTCCCCGGTCAGCGCCGCCAGCGCGTAGCCGCGGTCGGGATCGGGCGTTCGCTTCAGATAGTCGCCGAGCAGCTTGAGCTTGCCGTTGCGCGAGCGGGTGTAGACGAGGCCGTCCAGGAGCTGGGAAAATTCGCGCATCGCGGGCGTAACGGTTTGGCGGCGAGGGCGTTGCCTCGCCTAGCCGTCACCCTGAACTTGTTTCAGGGTCCAGGGTGGGGCAGCGCCAGCGTCGGAGGACTCTTACCGACTCGGTGTCGCGCTACCCTGGATGCTGAAACGAGTTCAGCATGGCGGGTGAGCGGAGTTGGCTGCCTCACGCCTCCAGCTCGATGTCCCAATAGAGATAGTCGCGCCAGGTGGAGTGCAGGTAATTGGGTGGGAAGCTCCGCCCGTTCTCCTGCAATTGCCAGCTGGTCGGCCGATAGGGGCGGCGATTGAGGCTCATATGGGCCTGGAGCGGCGTTCGGCCGCCCTTCCTCAGATTGCACGGGGCGCAGGCGGTCGCCACATTCTCCCAAGTCGTCCGCCCGCCCTGGGCGCGCGGAACGACATGGTCGAAGGTGAGCTCGGCCAGGGAGGCGCAATATTGGCATTCGAAGCGGTCGCGGAGGAACAGGTTGAACCGGGTGAAGGCGGGATGCTCGCTCGGCTTCACATATTGCCTGAGCGCGATCACCGAGGGCAGCTGAAGCGTGCGCGTCGGGCTGTGCACCTCGCGGACATATTGGGCGACGATGTCGACCCGCTCGAGGAACACGGCCTTGACCGCCGTCTGCCACGGCCACAGGCTGAGCGGATAATAGCTCAAGGGCGTGTAATCGGCGTTGAGCACGAGCGCGGGGCAGGCGTCCGGATGACGAAGGAGGTCAGGATGGTACATGCGCCGCGCGACATCCTCGATCATGCGAGGAGAAACGCCCGCCCTGTCGCACCCAGGACGGGGGAGCCCTCCCCGGTCCAAGCCCTCTCTCATTCGAGAGTGACGACGCCATGACAGCATGTCGCGAGTCTCCGGGTCAAGAGCCCAGATGAGGGTCGTCACGCGTTTCGCGCCGAGCCCGACCGGGCCATTGCATCTGGGCCACGCTTTCTCGGCCCTGCTCGCTCATGATTTCGCGCGCCGCCGGGACGGCGCTTTCCTGCTCAGGATCGAGGACATCGACCCGGGCCGCTCCCGACCCGAGCATGTCGATTCCATCATCGAGGACCTCGTCTGGCTCGGCCTCGATTGGGACGGCGAGATAATCTTCCAATCCGAGCGGCTTGACCTCTACCGGGACGCCCTCGACCGGTTGAAGTCCGCAGGCCTCGTCTATCCCTGCTTCTGCACCCGGGCCGCCATCGCCGCCGAGATCGCCGCCAGCGCCGCCGCGCCGCATGGTCCGGACGGCCCGGTCTACCCCGGCATTTGCCGACCGCTTTCAGCTGAAGCGCGCGAACGGCGCTGCGCCGTCGAGCCGCACGCCTGGCGCCTCGACGTGGCAAAGGCCTCCGCCGAAGCCGGGCCGCTTTACTGGAGCGACGGCGACACCGAGGTCCAGGCCGAGCCCGAGGCCCATGGCGATGTCGTCCTCGCCCGCAAGGATGCCCCGGTCAGCTACCATCTCGCCGTTACCGTCGACGATGACGCCCAGGGCGTCACCGACGTGGTTCGGGGCCGCGATCTTTATTCCGCCACCGACGTTCACCGACTGCTTCAGGCCCTGCTCCGACTGCCGACGCCGCTCTACCGCCACCACCCCCTGCTGCTCGGCGCCGACGGCCGCCGCCTCGCCAAGCGCCATGGCGCTCCGACGCTTCGAGCGCTTCGCGAGGCGGGCGTCGATCCGAAGGCGCTGGCGGCGGACCTGCTGACGGGACAAATGCCGTATGGATATTCGGCCATCAATTCCTAGATAGGCGCCATGAGCACAATCCTCATCATCCTGATCGTCCTTGCCGCCGGAGCGACTCTCTTCGTCCTGGTGAAGGGCGTCATCGGCATGGCGTCCGGCAAGGACGTCACCGGCCAGCGCTCGCAGGACTTGATGCGCAAGCGGATTTTCTTCCAGGCGATCGCCATCGTCCTCGTCGTCCTCCTGCTCCTCGTCGCCGGCGGAAAGGGCTGAGCCCTGGTCAGGCTCAACAAAATCTATACGCGCACCGGCGATTCCGGCTCGACCGGCCTCGCCGACGGCTCGCGCCGCTCCAAGGCCGAGCCGATCTTCGCCGCGATCGGCGACGTCGACGAAGCCAATAGCGCGATCGGCCTCGCCCTCGTCGCGGTGACGGACGAGGCGAAGCGACGAATGCTCACCGCGATCCAGAACGAATTGTTCGATCTCGGCGCCGACCTCGCCACCCCCGGCGAGGAGTTCGCGCCGTCCGAAATGACCTTGCGCATCGTCCAGCCCCAGATCGACCGGCTCGAGCGCGAGATCGATTCGATGAACGAAGGGCTCGAGCCGCTTCGCAGCTTCATCCTTCCGGGCGGAGGCGGAGGCGCCTCGGCGATCCACCTCGCCCGGGCCATCGTCCGCCGCGCCGAACGCTCGGCGATCGCGGCCTCGTCCGCCGCTCCGCTCAACCCTCTCGCCCTCATCTATCTGAACCGCCTTTCCGACCATCTCTTCGTCATGGCCCGGCTGGCCGCGTCGGGCGAAGGCGGGGAGGTTCTGTGGAAGCCGGGTGCGACTCGATAATTCGTTACCCCGGCGAAAGCCGGGGCCTCGGGGAGACCCGCGGTGAACTCTCGACCTGGGGTCCCGGCTTTCGCCGGGATGACGTGCAGATGTTAACCGCCATCAGTATTTTCGTGTAGGGAGCCGCCAAATGGCCACACAGGCAGACCCCCGACCCGCCAATGCCCTCGTCCGGCGCTATCGCGCCGTCCGGGCGCTGAGCCAGGAGATCGCCGAGCCGCTCTCCGACGCCGACGCGACCCTCCAGCCCATGCCGGACGCGTCCCCGGCCAAATGGCACCTCGCCCACACGACCTGGTTCTTCGAGACGTTCGTGCTTCGCGACCACGTACCCGGCCACCGATTGTGGAATGAGAGCTGGGCCTATCTGTTCAATTCCTATTACGAGGGCGAAGGCGAGCGCCATCCGCGCGATCGCCGCGGAATGATCAGCCGGCCGAGCCTGGACGAGGTGCGAGCCTGGCGCCGCTATGTCGACGAGGCGGTGACGGCCGCCGTGCCTCGGCTCGGCGAAGCCGCGCTTGCCCTGGTGGAGCTCGGCCTCAACCATGAGCAGCAGCATCAGGAGCTGATGCTTATGGACCTGACCGCCGCCCTCGCCGAAAATCCGCTTCGACCCGCGCTCTGGCCCGGCGCGGCCCCGGCCCCCGCCCCGCTCGCGGCGGGGATGAAGTGGGTCGAAGGCCGGCAGGGCCCGGTCGAGATCGGCGATTCCGGCGCCGGCTTCGCCTTCGACTGCGAGGGCCCCCGTCACCAGGCCCTGCTCCATCCGCACGCGCTCGCCGACCGGCTGGTCACCAACGCCGAATGGCTCGGCTTCATGGAGGATGGCGGCTATGCTCGGCCGGAGCTGTGGATGGCGGACGGCTGGGCCTGGGCGAAGGCCGAGTCTATCGGGGCGCCGCTCTACTGGCGGCGCGAGTCCGGCGGCTGGAGCCGCTTCGGGCTCGACGGCCTCCGACCGCTCGCCCCGGCCGACCCCGTCGCCCATATCAGCTGGTACGAGGCCGACGCTTACGCGCGCTGGGCGGGCGTCCGGCTGCCACGCGAGGAGGAATGGGAAGCTGCCGCGGAACCCCTCGACCCGGCCGGCGGCAATCAGCTGGATCGTGCCGGCCCGGCCCGGCCCCGCCAGGCCCCTGCCGGAGCCGGACTTCGCCAGATGTTCGGCGACCTGTGGGAATGGACGATGAGCGGCTATTCTCCCTATCCCGGCTACCGGCCCCAGGAGGGCACGGTCGGCGAATATAACGGCAAGTTCATGTGCAATCAGTTCGTTCTGAGGGGCGGCAGCTGCGCCACGCCGCGCGGGCATGCGCGCGCCAGCTACCGCAACTTCTTCTACCCCCACCAGCGCTGGATGTTTTCCGGGCTGCGGCTGGCGCGGGACCTGTAATGCACGCTCCCGTCACCCCGGTCGCCGATCCCGATTTCCGCGATGCCGTCCTGGCCGGCCTTGCCGCTCCGATCCGAGCCATTCCCGCGCGCTGGCTTTACGACCTGCGGGGCTCCGAATTGTTCGAGGCGATCACCGAGCTTCCCGAATATTACCTCACCCGCACCGAGACCGCCTTGCTCGAGCGCCGCTGCACCGACGTCGCCCGAATCGCCGGCCCGGGCCAGGCCGTGGTCGAGTTCGGCTCGGGCGCGTCGGTCAAGATCCGGATCCTGCTGGCCGCCGCCGCGCCGTCCGCCTACGTCCCGATCGACATCAGCGGCGATTTCCTGCGCGACTCCGCAGCGGCGCTCGGCGAGGATTTTCCCGGCCTGCCGATCCACCCGATCGAAGCCGATTTCACCCGGCCGATCCAGCTTCCCGCCGAGGTCGACGCCGCGCCCAAGCTCGGCTTCTTCCCGGGATCGACGATCGGCAATCTGATCCCGTCGACCGGAGTCGACCTGCTCCGGGCGATGCGCCGGACGCTCGGCACCGGCGCCTGGCTCTTCATCGGCTTCGACCGGGTTAAAGATCCCGCCGAGCTGCTCCGCGCCTATGACGACGAAGCCGGGGTCACCGCCGACTTCAACCTCAACCTCCTCGTCCGGATTAACCGCGAGCTGGACGGCGACATCCCCGTCGAGGCCTTTCGGCACCGGGCGGTCTGGAACGACAGGCTCAGCCGGATCGAGATGCACCTCGAGGCCACCCGCGACGTCGCCTTCGAAGTCGCCGGCAGACCTTTCACGATGGCCGCGGGCGAAACCATCCATACCGAGAACAGCCATAAATATGGCGAGCGCGACGCGAGAACCTTGCTCCTGGCCGGCGGCTGGACCCCGGTCGAGGAATGGACGGACGAGGAGGCGCGCTTCGCTCTGGTGCTGGCGCGGGCGGAACCGGAGCGGTCGGCGCCCTGATTTGCCTCCCCATGCGAAGCATGGGGAGGGGGACCGCCCGTAGGGGGGTGGAGGGGTAATTCGCGCAGGCCTACGCCATTACCCCTCCACCATGCTCCGCATGGTCCCCCTCCCCAAGCTACGCTTGGGGAGGCAAATTTACCGCCGAACCAGTCGCGCCCGCCACGTCGTTATATAATCCCGCGAGCCGCGGCACTCGTCCATTTCGGACTGCTCGACCAGCCGGAAGGCGCGGCCGTCCCAGGCATATTCGGAATCGGTGCCGCAGTCGCCGAGCCCCCGGCCCTTGGAGAAGCTGGTGAGAAGGCCGCGGTCCTTGTCCCAGGCGGCGTTGACCAGGATCGGCTTGCCCTCTTCAGCCCACCAGCCGGGCCGGTGGTCGAACGGGGCGATCGCCGCCCGGCCCCCGTGCCTGACGATGAAGGGAACGTAGCTGACGTTGTAGGCGCCGGACCCGCAGGCGAGCAGGAGCAAGGTCTCGCGGTGGGTCAGGGCCGCGGTTTCGGCCTCGTCGGGCCCGCCGACCTCGCCGATGGCGCAGCCGTGCTTCGAGCGAAGCGCCCGAAGCGCGGCGGGGCTCAGCGTCACCGGGCGCGACCGCGACACCGCCGGCGCGGCGACGACCGGTAGCGGCGGCGCCGCGGCGGCGGTCGCGCGGGTTCCGGGCCGAACCAAAGCCGTGGCGGTGCCTACCCGGCGCTGCTGCTCGTCCATGTAGAGCAAGGCGGCGCTCGCCCCCTTGAGCGAGATCGTCCCGAGCGGCTTGCCGTCCGCTCCGTGCAATTGCAGAGACCCGGCCGAGCGAAGGGCGCCGATCAAAGCCGCCGTATCCGCCGGAGCGACCCGGGTCACGCCCCCGGCGCCGACCAGCCGCGCCGTCAGCCTCTTGCCGTCGGCGCTCACCGAGGCGGCATTGCCGTCCGAGCCGACCTCGAAGGAGACGACCGGCTGGGCGCCGGCTTCGGCGCCGCGCCTCACGCTCATCGTCAAGGCGTCGTCGGGCCAATGTTCGGGCACCAGGGCCACGGCCTGGCAGGCGCGGCCATTGTCGCAGCCGACGGTCCAGTCGTGAAAAGTCTTGAGCGCGTTGGGCTGCGGCACGGCCGTGGCGGCGAGGAGAGCGATGACGATCATTTCGGAAGCGTAGCGCGGTCTCGAGGCGAAAACCATTCACCTCGTCATTGCCCCCACCCCGCCCCCGCCCTACATCGCCGGGACCGATCCCCGGGGAGAGACTCGATGGCGCTGGCCCTTATCCAGATTCTGCTGATTCTTCTGACGGTGGTCTGGTGGATCATCGTCATCCAGATGATCCTGAGCTGGCTGGTCGCCTTCAACGTCATCAACACCCATAACGATTTCGTGCGGGGGCTGATGCGCGGCCTCGACCGCTTCCTCGAGCCGGTCTACCGGCCGATCCGCAAGATCCTTCCCGACTTCGGCGGGCTCGACTTCAGCCCGATGGTCGTGCTCATCGTTCTCCTGATCCTCGACCGGCTGCTGGAGGGCGTCGGGCGAGACATCGCCACGAGCTCCCTGTGAGCGCCGAGCGCATCGACGGCCGAGCCTTCGCGGCGCGGCTGCGCGAGCGCGTCGCACTGGCCGTTCCAGCCTTCGCCGAGGCGGCCGGCCGAGCGCCCGGCTTGGCGGTCGTACTGATTGGCGATGATCCGGCGAGCCATGTCTATGTCCGTACCAAAGGCCGGGCGACGCAGGAGGCCGGGATGGCCGGCTTCGAGCACCGCCTGCCCGACAGCGCCTCCCAGGACGAGCTGCTGGCGCTCGTCGGCCGGCTCAACGACGACGAGGCGGTCGACGGAATCCTCGTCCAGCTGCCGCTTCCGGCCGGGATCGACGACAAGGCGGTGATCGAGGCGATCGATCCCGCCAAGGACGTCGACGGCTTCACGCCCGTCAACGCCGGCCGCCTCGCCGTGGGCGAGGAGGGGCTGGTGCCCTGCACTCCACTCGGCTGCCTGATGCTCCTGAAGGACCGGCTCGGCGACTTGTCGGGGCTGGAGGCGGTGGTGATCGGCCGCTCCAACATCGTCGGCAAGCCGATGGCGCAATTGCTGCTCGCGGAGAATTGCACCGTCACCCTCGCCCACAGCCGGACCCGCGATCTGGCGCGTGTGGTCGGGCGCGCCGACATCGTCGTCGCCGCGGTCGGGCGCCCGGAAATGGTCCGCGCGGACTGGCTCAAGCCCGGCGCGACGGTGATCGACGTCGGAATCAACCGGATCGAAGCCGGCGAGGACGGCAAGGGCCGGCTCGTCGGCGACGTCGATTTCGAGGGCGCGTCCGAAGTCGCCGCCGCGATCACGCCCGTGCCGGGAGGGGTCGGCCCGATGACCATCGCCGTCCTCCTCCGCAACACCCTGGTGGCCGCCCACGCCAGGGCCGGACTGCCGGCGCCGGAGGGATTATGATCGCGCTCTTTCTCTCCGCCTTCGTCACTTTCCTGGTGGTCATCGACCCGCCGGGCTGCGCGCCGATCTTCGCCGGGCTGACCCGCGACGCCACCCCGGCCGAGCGCCGGTCGATGGCCATCCGGGCCGCGCTTATCGCCGCCGGGATCCTGCTCTTCTTCGGCCTGCTCGGCGAGGATCTGCTGAAAACGCTGGGAATCAGCCTCGCCGCCTTCAGGATCGCGGGCGGGATCATGCTGTTCCTGATCGCCTTGGAAATGGTGTTCGAGAAGCGCACCCAGCGCCGCGAGAGCCGCGCCCAGGAGATCGAGGCGGATCCCGAGCATGACGACGTCTCGGTGTTTCCGATGGCGATCCCGATGATCGCGGGCCCCGGCTCGATCGCCTCGATCATGCTTTTGATGGCGCGCAGCGACGGGCTCAACGAGAGCTTGGTCGTTCTCGCCGCGCTCGGCTCGGTGCTTCTCCTGACCCTCGTCTCGCTGCTCGCCGCGGGATGGCTGATGCGCCTGGTCGGCCACCGGATGGAGGCGATGCTGACCCGTCTGCTCGGAGTCGTCCTGGCCGCCCTCGCCGCCCAGTTCGTGATCGACGGAATTTCGGTCAGCTTCGCGGTATGACTACCCGCCACATCTTGTAGGGCGATTTGGCGGGGAGCGGCACCGGCTGCAACCAGGACGGGACCTTGCCCCGGGCGAGCTGCATGTAGAAGCCCTGCCTGGCCTGGCTGGCATAGACGGTCGATTCGGAAAGCCCCGGGCAGATCAGCACATAATCGATCCGCCGCCGCTCCACCGTCGCCCGGGCTTCCTCGGCGCTGCCCCGGAAGGCCCGCATCACGTCGATGATGTCGCGGCCGTTGCGATGATAGGGGCCGGCGACGGCATCGTGGTGGGTGAGGGCGATCAGCCGCGGGCCGAGATCGACGAAGGTAAGCACCTGGCCCCTGGGCACCAGCGCCACCGGCCTCAGCGCCGCCAGGGTCGGGCAGCTGTTGTTGGCCTTGTTGACGACGGCGATCCCGGGCCTCGGCTTGGGCGGGAAATAGCGGACGACCTGCTGGGGGAGTAGGCCCGAGGCGATCAGGAACAGGATCACCGTTCCGGCCACCCTGACCGGCATGCGCCGGCTGACGACGGTCAGCCAGACCAGGGCCGTCGCTCCGGGCACGGCGAGCAGCTGCGCCGCCGGCCCGGCGCGGCTTTGCCAGAGGAGCAGCAGGGCCGCGAGCAGGGCCGGCGCCGCGGTCGCGCCCCAGGCGATGAGCTTCTTCTCGTCGCGGCGATCCCGCCAGAGCATGATCGCATAGCCGATCAGCCCCGTCACCGGCAGCGCCCCGACCGCGATCGCCGTCGAATAGCCGTGCATGTAGAGCGGCCGGGCCTCGCGGACGTTGCCGAGCCACAGCTGCACCAGCTCCGGCGAGGCGCCTTCGAGGCGGCCGAGGCAATGCGGCCAGGCGAGGACGAAGCCCACCGCCAGAACCGCGCCCCCCGCCGCGGCCAAGCCGAGGCGGAGCGGCCAGGTGCGCGGTGCCATGGCGGCCATCGCGACCGCGAGCGCTCCACCGGCGGCGGCCACCGAAAGCCAGACGGGCGACAAGGCGTCGCAGACCGGCGCACGGTTGGCGTAGGAGGCGAAGAGCAGGAAGCCCAGCGCCGACCCACCGGCGAGGCTGGCGCCGTAGGTGGCGAGGCGCCGTCCCTCGGCCGGGTCGCGCACCCACATCAGAACCGCGATCCCGCCCAGCAAGGCGAGGTAGAGCAGCATCTCGAGGCCGATGACGAGCGAGAGGGCGGTGGCGACACCGAGGATGACTCCGCCCCGGGCCCGCTTCGAGTCCGTCAGTGACGCGGCGGCGACCGCGAGCAGGGCCAGCTGCCAGCCGTGATGATCGATCCTTAGCGGCGCCCATTGATTGCGGACCGAATGGCCGCACAGCAGGATGGCGATTGCGACCGGGAACGCCCAGGGCGCGATCAGCCGCCGAGCGATCGCCGCCACCGCCGCCATCGCCGCGGCCATCGGCAGCAGCGGCGCCAGCGCCACCGCGGCTTTCTCCGCCGCCGGCCCGCCGACGAAGGGCGCCAGCGCCAGCTTGATCCCGGCGAGCGGAAGGTCGACGAGGCGCGACCAGTGGATGTCGGCACCGAAGGGCGGGTTGAGCCGGTGCTGGCGCAGATCGAACCAATCCTGGCCCGCGATCAGGGCGCGAACCTGCATGATCCGCATGTTGTCGTCGGTATCGCCGAGCCAGAAGGCGTCGATCAGGCCCCAGCGCATGTAGAGGAGCCACGCGGAAGCCGCGAGCCAGAAGAGCAGCACCCACCAGCGCCAGTGACGCTCCAGGCTCGTCGGCGACCATTCGGACCCGGGGTCGTGTCTCAGCGGCGGCGCTTGTTCAGACCATCGCCGCTCCACGCCCTCCATCCGATGAACCCTTTCCAACCCCTCGCCGCCGCATTAGGGCCCGTACTCAATACCCGCAACGGCCATGACGGGGCGGAGAGGCGGTCAGGGTCAGGAGCGAGCGAGGGAGCGATGCTCCACGCATCGTGACCGACGAGCGACGACGCCATGGCCGCCTCTCCGCCCCGCCGCTTCGCGGTCGCCATTGCGGGTATTGAGTACGGGCCCTAAGCCCTACACGGCAAAGGGCAAGGAAGGACGTGCGCTGCAGATGAAGCTCGACAGCGCCGTGCCGCCGTTTCTGGCGCAGGTGATCCGTTTCGGACTGGTCGGCGGCTTCGTCACCCTGCTTGGGGGGGCCGTCTATTATTTCCCGGCGACCTACATGGGCGTCCCGCCTCTGCTCTCGAACCTGATGGCCTATGCGGTCGCGGTAGGCCTCGGCTACTTCCTTCACTCCTCGGTCAGCTTCAAGGATCATGGCAGCAGGGACAGGAAAGCGGTCCGCACCGGGCGTTTCGCCATGGTCTCTTTGGTCAGCCTGGGGCTGAACAGCCTGTGGGTGTGGCTGTTCACCGGACTGCTCGACGGGCCGACCTGGTGGCCGCTCATCCCGATGCTGTTCGTCAGCCCGGCCGTCACCTTCGCGCTCAACCGGCAGTGGGTGTTCAACTGATGGCCGGGATCTGATGGAACGCATCGTCTACGATCGGATGGCGGAGCTCGACAGCCGGCATTGGTGGTATCGGGCCCGGCGCGAGATCCTGGCCGATTTGATCGAGCGGCGGATCGCCCTGCCCGGGAAGCCGGATATCCTCGAAATCGGCTGCGGCACCGGCCACAATCTCGTCATGCTCAAGCGTTTCGGGCGGGTCGACGCGATCGAGATCGATCCCGCCGCCCGGGCCATCGCCAGCCGGCGTCTCGGCCATGAAGTGATGGACGCCCCGCTGCCCGCGCTCACCGGGATCGAGGATGGAGCTTACGATCTGGTCGCCATTCTCGACGTGCTCGAGCATGTCGCGGAAGACCGGGAAGCGCTCGAAAGCATCGCCCGCAAGCTGAAGCCGGGCGGCCGGATCCTGATCGCTGTGCCCGCCCATCCCTGGATGTGGAGCGCCCACGACGTCGTCAACCACCACAAGCGCCGCTACACGAGAAAAACCCTGAGGGCGGTAGTCGAATCCGCCGGACTGAAGCTCGAGATGATGAGCTGGTTCAACAGCCTCCTCTTCCCGCTCGCCGCCGTTTCGCGCTTCGCCGGCAAGGTGCGCAGGAAGGAGGATAGCGACGACAAGCTTCCACCGGCGCCGCTCAACGCCTTGTTCCAGGCGATATTCGGGCTCGAGCGCTACGCGATCGGAAGGCTTCCGTTGCCGCCGGGGGTCTCGCTGGTGGCGATCGTCTCCGCCTCCTGAGCCACGTGACCCAGGCTCGGCTCGCCGCCGGCGTGGCCGGCGATCTCGGCGACGATGTAGAGCGGGCGATGCTTCGATTCCATGTAGAGCCGGCCGAGATATTCGCCGATCATCCCGAGAACGAACATCTGAACGGCGCCGAGCACGACGACGACCAGCATCAACGAGGTCCAGCCCTGGATGGCGCTTCCGGTGAAGAAGCCGAAAGCGATATAGGCGATGAGGAGCGCCGAGGCGGCGACCAGCCAAAGGCCGATATGGCTCGCCATCCTGAGCGGCGCCGTCGAGAAGCCGGTAACCGCGTCGAGGGCGAAGCGGACCATCTTCGACAGCGGATATTTGCTCTGCCCCGCATGCCGCTCGGCCCGGTCGTAGGCGATCGGCACCTGCCTGAAGCCGACCCAGGCGACCATCCCACGGATGAAGCGGGCCTGCTCGGGAAGGCTCAGCAGGGCGTCGAGCGAGCGCCGGCTCATCAGCCGGAAGTCGCCGGTGTCGCGCGGTATCTCGATCTCCGCGAGCCTCGACAGCAGGCGGTAGAAGAGCTTGGCGGTTCCGCGCTTAAACGCGGTCTCGCCCGCCCGCGCCTTGCGCACGGCGTAGACGACGTCCGCGCGCTGGCGCTCCATTTCGGCGAGCATGGCGCCAAGCAATTCGGGCGGATCCTGGAGATCGGCGTCGATGATCAGGATGCGCGTGCCCGAGCAGAGGTCGAGCCCGGCGGTGAGGGCGAGCTGGTGGCCGTGGTTGCGCGACAGGTTGATCGCGACCAGCCGCGGATCGGCGGCCGAGAGCGAGCGCATCATCTCCCAGCTGGAATCGCTCGAGCCGTCGTTGACCAGGACGATCTCATAATCCTCGCCCGCCGAAGACCGCGCCGCCGCGGTCAGCCGGCCGTGGAGCTCGGCGAGGCAGGCTTCCTCGTTGTAGCAGGGCACGACAATCGAAAGGGCGGGCGAAGTCATCGGGATTCCTGGAGGGCGATCGGACGTGGGTCGACGACCCGATACAGCACGCTCGTGCCGTTTTGCCAGACCGGCTGAAGTCCGCGCAGAAGCCATGGGTCGGGCCTTGGCGGGCTGATCAGCCAGACATGGGTGAATTTGTCGCGCGGGAACGAGGCCAGCGACTGGTCGAGGGTCAGCCAGCGCTCGCCACGGCAAGGGCGGGCGAGGACCTGTTGCGAAGGATCGCGCGAGAACCAGCCGCCGTCCGGGAATTTCGCGGTCAGCAGCTGGGCGCCGCTCATCGACCATTGATCGTTGGAAAAGGCGTCGCGGCGCACCAGGGCCAGAGCCGGCAGATGCTCGATCCGGGTCTGCGGCCAGTCCTTGCGGCATTTCACCCCGACGAAGGAGACGACCCTCGCGCCGCGCGGGATATGGTCCACCGCGGCCAGCTCGCGATCGTAGGCGCGGTCGTACATCCAGAAGCTGACCGTATTGCCGGCGAGGCGGGCGGCGGCGAAGACCAGGCCGGCGATCGCGAAGACCGTTCCGGCCCGGCCCGCCCAGGCGGGGCGGTAGCGGATGGCGATGACCGCCGTCGCGATGACGAAGGGGGCGAGCCGCATGTCGGCGTAATTGGAGCCGAAGACGATCCTCGGCAGGCAGACGTAGACGATGGCGAGGAAGATCGCCGAGGCGGCGAGGTTGCGCGAATATTCGAGCCTCTTCCACCAGAGCAGGCCGGTGACGAGGACGAGGCCGATGACGGCGAGCGCCGCATAGTCCCAATATTCCCAGCGGTCGCGAAGGGCCATCAGGATCCAGTTCTTCTTGAGCCGCCAGTTGAACCAGACGGACGTCTCGCCGCCCACCGCGCCGCTTCGCCAGAGCAGCATCAGGAGCACCGGCGGGGCGAGGGCGAGGCAGTGAAGGCCCGTGTTGAACCCCGCCTTCCAGATCGGCCGCCTGAGGTCGACCTGCCGGACGAGCTCCGCCGAAAAGGCCATCACGCCCAACGTCCCCCAGCCGAAGGCGTGGCAGACCCAGAGCAGGATCGAGATCGGAACGAACAGAGCGGCGCGAAGCTTCAGCCGCCCCAGCCGAGCGAGCCTGAGCCACAAGGCGAAGGCCAGGAAGGCGAGCGCCATCGACAGAGCGAAATTGAGGAAGCCGAACAGAAACGGAAAGCTGTAGGTGAGGGGCAAGGCGAAATAAGCGGTCGGCGGAATTCGGCCGTGCACCTCGCGCGCGACCCACAGAAATCCGGCCGCGGTCATCATCGGGATGAGAATCGTGATCAGCTTCACCGCCGGCTCGAGCCCGATCAGGGCGGCGAGCGGGACGACCAGCAGGTCGACCCCGAGATTGCCGATCAGCGCCCATTTGAAATCGTAATAGCTCTGAAGCAGCGGCGAGCCGCCAATCTCCATCTGGACATGGTAGCGGCCCAAATGGCCCGGCAGATCGACGAGCGGCGGCACGTCGGGCCACAGCAAAGGCACGGCGCACATCAGGACGAGCGCCAGCGCGTACCAGCGCTGCTCCCACCAAGGCTGCGGCTGGGCCGATACGGGGTCGGACGAACGGGTCAAATCGAGGCTCACCGGCTGGAAAGGCCCTTTCGGCCTTTCTCGATCGCGCACAAACAACAACGCCTTCACCGGCGCAAGGCCCGCGCCTATGAAGGGCGCGGTAACCAAAAGCAAACCGGCGCCGGTTATGGGACCGCCATGGCCGGCGATATCCTCAAAAGCGGGGCGGAAGTGCTCGGGCTTCTCAATACCCAAGGCGTCAAGGGCCAGCTGGTGCGCTACGGGATCGCCGGAGCCATTCTCGCTTTCTTCTATTCGGCCGTCTACTGGCTACTCGCCGCCCAGGCCGGGATTGCCGCCCTCGTCGCCAACACCGCCGCGTTCCTGGTCTCGCTCGCCGCCGGCTGGCTGATTCATTCGCGCTGGAGCTTCCGAGGACACGGCCCGAGCGAGCGGAGCGGCCTCGCCTACGGCCGCTATTTCCTCGTCAACATCGCCGCTTATGGGCTCAACAGCTTCTGGGTCTGGCTGATCGTCCTGCGTCTGGGCGGCTCCGTCGAGCTGTCGCTCCTTCCGATTCTCGGGGTGACGCCCTGGGTCTGCTTCTGGATCAACCGCCGCTGGACCTTTGCGTAGGGGGGCCAGTCGGCACCCACCGGAACCCTTCGCGCCGTCTATCGGACTTGGACGCTCGAGCGATTCTCGTCGACCGGATTGTAACGGACGTGGGTGAGATAGATTCGGCCCGTTTGAAGCCGACAGGCGGTTTCGAACTCCGCATCCACCTGCTCCTGGCTGACCAGGACGCCCGGTCCAGTCGCGAAAACCGTATCGAGTCCGTTCAGTTTGACGGTAATCGGCACGATTGCGAAACCGTGTTCGTCGCTTCGGCTCACCCATGCCGAAAGATCCGCCGCCGACGCGTCTTGCGTAACGAAGCTGTAGGCACCCCGCAAACCACCAGGAGCGGAGACGCCGACGTGCGGCGCCCGGTGTTGCGGACAGGCTCGGGTGAACCGCACCTTCCCCGTCTCCGGCTGCCAGCGCGTGCTGCACCCGCCGATCGGCAACGCGAAGACCAGCAACGTGGCGACTTGTCGCGCAAACATGAGTTCAGCCCCATCTTTCCATCATCTGGTGCAGGATTCGCACGACGCCGCTAAGGAATGGTTAGCCGACCTGTTCCCGGAGCGATGAGGTTTAACTCGTCCTTGTTCCCGTTCGGGCTGAGCTTGTCGAAGGCGTTCACTTTCCTTTCCAGAATAAGAAAGGCCCTTCGACAGGCTCAGGGCGAACGGGTGGGGCGATCCGCTCCAATTCTTCAACGCTCCGGAAGGTCGGCCCCGGGCAAAGCCCCGGGCCGACGGCCGCCCCGGCAACAGGGTTACTCTTGGTTAACCCTTTTCTTTTAGCTCCTCGTTACGAGAACAAGGCGGGGAAAGCGGATGCGGGGGGACTTTAAACTGGATGTGGCGGGCGCGGTCGAGGCCGATCCCAGCGCCATCGTCCAGCTCGAGCGCGAACTGCTCCACGCTCCGGCCGCTCCACCGCGCCGCCACGTGCCGCTGCTGCTCTACGGGGCGCTCGCCTTCTGCCTCGGAATCGCCATGTATCTGGCGGGCGTTCTCCTGGTCTTCCCCCGCTATCTGCTCGGCCTCAACGCCGCGCTCGACCCGGTCAGCGAATGGATGGTCTGGTACAGCGGAGTGCCCATCGTCGCCGGCCTGGGCCTCGCCCTCACCGACCTGCTCCTCTTCTTCGAAGGCAAGAAGCCCGGAACTCCGCTTCGCTATGAGCCGCTCGCCAACCGCTCCGTCACCGTCGCCCTCACCGCCTACAACGACGAGGAGAGCATCGCCGCGGCCGTCGAGGACTTCCGCTCGCACCCGTTGGTCCGCCGGGTCATCGTCGTCAGCAACAACAGCCGCGACCGCACGTTCGAGCGCGCCGAGGCCGCCGGAGCCCTCACCTTCGACGAGCTCCAGCCGGGCTACGGCCGCTGCGTCTTCCGCTGCCTTACCGAAGCGGCCAAATTCGAGGACACCGACCTGGTCGTGCTCTGCGAAGGGGATCTGACCTTTCGCGCCTACGATATCGAGAAGCTGCTCGCTTATGCCCCGCACAGCGACATCGTCAACGGCACCCGAACCGCCGAGCCGCTGCGCCAGCCGGTTACCCAGCTCAGCACCTTCATGTATTACGGGAACGTGTTCGTCGGGAAGCTGCTCGAGGCCAAGCATCTCGGCCGAGGCACCATCACCGACGTCGGCACCACCTACAAGCTCTGCCGCCGCGACAAGCTGCTGGCGCTGCTTCCCAGGCTCGACCCTTCGGTCAACCTCGAGTTCAACGCCCACTTCCTCGACGTCGCGCTCGGCCAGGGGCAGGTTCTGGTCGAATGCCCGATCACCTTCCATCAGCGGGTCGGAATCAGCAAGGGCGGCAATATCAGCAATCTGCGCGGCCTTGCCGTCGGCCTTCGGATGATCCGCGGCCTCGTCTTCGGCTGGAAGGGCGGCGAATGAGCTCGGGCTATCACGACTCGCGTCTCGCCCACGATTCGCGCCGCGACACGGTGTGGAAGGCCCTCTGGCGCTATTATTTCCGAAGGATCGTCCCCAGCGACGGCTGCGTCCTCGACATGGGCTGCGGCTACGGCGAGTTCATCAACAACGTGACCGCCCGCCGCCGGATCGGCCTCGACATGTGGGACGGAATCCGCGAGCACCTCGCGCCCGGGGTCGAGCCGGTGGTGGGCAGCGTCACCGATCTGAGCGGGATCGAGGACGGCAGCGTCGACTTCGCCTTCGCCAGCAATCTGGTCGAGCACATCCCGCAGAGCGACTTCGCCCGGGTTCTGGAGCAGCTTCGCTCCAAGCTGACGGAGCGGGGGACGCTGACCCTCCTCCAGCCCAATTACCGCTACGCCTCGCGCGAATATTTCGACGACTACACCCATGTCGCGGTCTATTCCCACATCAGCCTCGCCGATTTCCTCACCGCCAACGGCTATGAGGTGCTGGAGGTGCGCCCGCGCTTCCTGCCGCTGACCGTGAAGTCGCGGCTGCCGGTGTCGCCGCTCCTGATCGGCCTCTACCTTCGCTCGCCGTTCAAGCCGATGGGCAAGCAGATGCTGCTTCGGGCGAGGCCGCGCCGCGGATGAGCGTGGAGCAGCCGATCGTCGCCGCCAGGGCCGACCGCACCCGCCGCTACGCCGTCGCGGCGATCGTCTTCGCCATGGCCGTCCTGGCCCTCGACGCCGCCCGCCTGTTCGCCGCCGGCGACGCCGCGGTCCGGTTTCCCTGGGAGCTGGATTATGGCGAGGGCATCGTCTGGGAGCAGATGCGCCTGATGCTGTCGGGCCAGGGCTATGGGTCGATCGACGGCCTCCCCGCCATCGTCTTCCACTACCCGCCCGTGTTCCACATGGCGACCGCGGCGCTGGCCGGCGCCACCGGGCTCGACCCGCTCGCCGCGGGCCGGCTGGTTTCGCTCCTTTCCACTCTCCTGACGGGCGTCTTCGCCGGCCTCATCGCGGCGAAGACGGTTCGGGCGGAATCCTCGGCGGCGGTCGCCGCCCTGAGCGGCGCGGTGGGCGGGCTGGCCGTGTTCAGCCTTTGGCCGGTCGTCCATTGGGCGCCGCTGATGCGGGTGGACATGCTGGCGACGGCGCTCAGCTTCGCCGGCGTCTACGCCGCCATGCTGGCGCTTAAGCGACCGCCGCTGATCCTCCTGGCCGCCGCCTGCTTCGTCGCCGCCGTCTATACCAAGCAGACCTCGATCGTGGCTCCGGGCGCCGTCTTCCTCACCTTCCTTGTCGTCCGGCCGAGACTGGCCTGGGCCTGCGCGGGCTTTTGCATCGTCCTCGGCCTGGCCGCGCTCGGAGCGCTCGCCTGGGCGACCGACGGCGGCTTCATCCGCCACATCTTCCTCTACAACGTGAACCGGTTCGAAGCCTGGCGGCTGCTCCTGTTCAAGGACGTCGTCCTGGGCCATATCTTTTATTTCGCGGTGCTCGCCATCGGCCTCGCCGCCCGCCTCAAGGCCAGGCTGCCCTTCTATCGAGGCTGCGGCAACGTCGCCGGGCTTCGGGAGCGGCTCGCCTCGGCGCCCGCCGACGCCCTGCTGCTCCTCGTCCTCGTCTATGCGCTGCTGGCGGGCCTGATGACGCTCAGCGTCGCCAAGTCCGGCTCCAACGTCAATTATTTCATCGAGTGGATGGCGGTGCTCGCGATCCTCCTTGGAATATTCGTCAGGGACGCCGCGGCGGCCGCTGCCGGGGCCGTCTCGGGCGCAGGGTCGAGGCGCCTGTTCGCCCAGCCCGCGCTAATGCCCCTGCTGATCGGCCTTCAGGCGCTGACCCTCGCCTCGCCGCCGGCCCGAACCGAGGCCCGCGCCCAATCGCGTGTCGCCGAGCTTGAGCAGCTGAGCCTCATGGTGCGCGAGGCGGACCGCCCGATCATCTCGGACGACATGGTCCTTCTCCGCCGCTCGGGCGTTCCGGTGCAGTGGGAGCCGGCGATCTTCGCCGAGCTCGCGAGCACCGGCGCCTGGGACGAACGCGGCTTCGTGGAGCGGGTCCGCTCCGGCCAGTTCGCTTTCTTCGTCACCGCCGGCACACGGGGGCAGCGTCTCTTCGACAGCCGCTACAATCCCGCCGTCGCGGACGCGATCTCCGCCGCTTATCCGGTGCGCCGCAAGCTGGCCGGCTTCACGATCCACCTGCCCGCGGGAGCGGTGAAGTGAGCGAGGCGCCGGCCCGGCCCGCGATGGAGCACGAACCGGTGAGGCAGGTCCTGCTGGGCACCGTCCTCTTCGTCTTCTGCGCGTCCCTCTTGCTGCCGCCGCTGCTGAGCATGCGGCTCCACGGCAGCTTCTACGCCGCGCCGATGGCGGTGTTCGGGCCGTTCGCGCTCCTCATTCCCTTCCTGGCCTGGCGGCGGATGGACCGCCTCAAGGCGGCGATCGAGCTGTTTCTGCTGGCGTTCCTGGCCTCGCTCGCCGTACTCGCCCTCACTTATGCCGCGATGCGGCTCCGCTTTCCGCTGGCGGATTCCGGCCTCGCCGCCGCCGACGCCCTGATCGGCTATCACAGCCCGAGCGTCGTCGCCTGGCTGGAGACCCAGCCGCGCCTGGCCCGGATCCTCGGCGCCACCTACGGCAGCTTCATGCCCCAGCTCCTCCTGCTGCCGGTCCTGCTCTGCGTCTCGGGCCGGGTCGCAAGGGGCTACGGGATGGTCCTGGGCTATCTGCTGCTCGGGATCTTCGGTTCGGTGATCTGCGCCTTCTTCCCGTCGGAAGGCGCCTATGTCCATTACGGCCTGGCCGCGAGCGACTTCAGCGGGGTCAATCCCAAGATGGGCTATCTCTTCCTGGACAGCTTCCACGCCGTCCGCGACGATCCCTATTTCACGCTCGAGCTCGGCAACGCGGCCGGGATCGTCACCTTCCCGTCCGGCCACGCCGGAGCGGCGATCCTTTGCGCCTGGGCCGCCTGGGGATGGCGGTGGATGCGCTGGCCGTTCCTGGTCCTGAACCTGGGCATGTATCTTTCGGCTCTGTCCCACGGCGCCCATTATCTGATCGACGTCGCCGGCGGTACGGCCGTTGCCCTGCTCTCGATCCGGATCGTCACGATCGTCATGGACGGCCGCTGGCCCTCGCTGATCGCCGCCACTCGCCGAAGGTTCCGCACCGAGCCGGCCTGAGGGAACGAACCTCCTCTCCCGCTTTTCGCGGGAGAGGGGGACCCAAGCCGAAGGCTTGGGGGGTGAGGGTCTTGCTGAGGTCGGTGTACAGACCCTCACCTCCCACCGCTTCGCGGCGGGCCCCTCCTCTCCCGTGAGGACGGGAGAGGGGTTTATGGGCGTTTAAAGCCTACTCCGCCGCGAGATGCCATTCGGGCGCCTCTTCGATCTCCCGAAGCCGTGCCGATTCCTCGTACATATAGTCTCGGGTCATCGGGATGGCGTCGCGGCGCTTCACGTACTGGACCTGCCAATTGACCATCCCGCCATATCTGAAGGCGGCCTCGGCGCCGGCGAGGTAGAAGAGCCACATGCGGTAGAAGCGCTCGTCGTAGAGCGAGACGATCTCGTCCTTGTGGGCGACGGTCCGGGCATACCATTCGGCGAGGGTGGGCGCGTAATGGAAGCGCATCGCCTCGACGTCGGTGACGATCAGCCGGTGCTTCTCCGCCTGCGTGACGAGCTCCGACAGCGCCGGGATGTAGCCGCCGGGGAAGATGTACTTGCGGGTCCATTTGTCGGTGACGCCCGGCTCGCCCATGCGCCCGCAGCAATGCGAGACCATCACTCCGTCGTCCTTCAGAAGCCGGCGCATGTGGGTGAAGAAGCCGGGATAATGCGGGGTCCCCAGATGCTCGATCAGTCCGACGTTGCTGATCCGGTCGAACTGGCCCTGGACGTCGCGATAATCGAGAAGCTCGAACTTGACCTTGTCCGACACGCCGGCTTCCCGAGCCCGCTCGTTGGAGAAGTCGACCTGGTCGCGGGCCAGAGCCACTCCGAGCACTTCGACCCCGTACATGCGATTGAGATAGAGGGCGAAGCCGCCCCAGCCGCAGCCGACGTCGAGCACCTTCATTCCCGGCTTCAGGTACATTTTCGAGGCGATATGCGCCTTCTTGTCGAGCTGGGCCTTCTCCAGGCTGTTCGACAGGTCGCGATAATAAGCCATCGTATATTGCCGGTCCTCGTCGAGGAACAGCTCGTAGAGGCGGCGGGTGAGATTGTAGGTATGCTCGGCATTCTTGGCCGACCGGGTCTTCCAGTTGATCTGGTCGAGGCGCCCGGCGATCCGGCCGATCGTCTGGCGGACCGGCCCTTTCGGCTTCAGGGCGCCCTGCCGCTCGACGGGGGCGTTGTAGCGGATGAGGAGGACGAGATCGCGCAGATTGCCCTGCTCGATCACCATCCGGCCGTCCATGAAGACCTCGCCGGCGCCGACCCGCGGATCCTTGATGATATGGTTGGCCGCACCCTTGTCGGTGAAGCGGACCCGGACCGGGCCGTGCGGCGCCGGCTGGCCGTCGCCGTAATGATATTCCTTGCCGTCGTGATCGATGACGGTGAGGTCGCCCTTCTGGACGACCTTCCGAAGCATTTTATTGAGCAGCCACATTTCTACTGATCCCCAGTTTTTTCGGCAATGAGCATGGAGGAGGCTGGCCGGTCAAGCGCCTCTCCCCTCTCCCGTTCGGACGGGAGAGGAGGGGCCCGCCGCGAAGCGGTGGGAGGTGAGGGTCTGTACCGCCGACTCAGCAAGACCCTCACCTCCCAAGCCTCCGGCTCGGGCCCCTCCTCTCCCGCGAAAAGCGGGAGAGGGGTTTCATCTCGCCGGCGCCGGCCCCTGCTTCTCTCTCAGCCTCGCCTCGTCCTTCAGCATATAGTCCCGAGTCATCGGCGCGGCGTAGCGGCTGCGCAGATATTGAAGCTGGTAGACGACCATCGCGCCGTCGGTGAACATCGTCATCGAGGCGGCGAGGTAGAACAGGTAGAGCCGGTAGAAGCGCTCGTCGTAGAGGGCGACGATCTCGTCATGCTTCGTCTTGAAGGTCTCGTACCAGGCTCTGAGCGTGTAGACGTAATGGAGGCGCAGCGCCTCGCAATCCGCCATGATCAGCCGCTCGCGCTCGCTCGCCGAGACGATCTCCGAAAGGGCCGGCAGATAGCCGCCCGGGAAGATGTACTTCTGCATGAACCGGTCGGTGGTCCCGGGCTTGCCCATCCGCCCCATCGTATGGACCAGGGCCGCTCCGTCCGGTTTGAGCAGCTCGCGGATCTTGCGGAAGAAGATCGGGAAATGGGCGGTTCCGAGATGCTCGAACATGCCGATCGAGACGATCCGGTCGAACTGGCCGGCAACGTCGCGATAGTCGCACAACTCGAACTTCACTCGGTCAGAGACTCCGGCCTCCTCGGCCCGCTGCCGAGCCACGGCGAGCTGCTCCTTGGAAAGCGTCACGCCCAGCACGTCGACGTCGGCCACCCGGTTCAGGTAGAGCGCCAGCCCGCCCCAGCCGCAGCCGATGTCGAGTATTTTCTGCCCCGGCTCGAGCAGCATCTTGGACGCGATATGCGCCTTCTTGTCGAGCTGGGCCTGCTCGATGCTGTTGGAAGGGTCGGTGAAATAGGCGCAGCTATATTGCATGTCCGGATCGAGGAAGAGCCGGTAGAGATCGTTCCCGATGTC
The DNA here is from genome assembly GCA_035629855.1 of Allosphingosinicella sp. GTDB lineage: Bacteria > Pseudomonadota > Alphaproteobacteria > Sphingomonadales > Sphingomonadaceae > Allosphingosinicella. Next base: position 27,712 of record DASQLT010000077.1, on the reverse strand, counting down.
GTAATGGTGGACGACGTTCTTCAGCGAGCGCGACTTCCAGTTGAGCGTGCTCAGGCGGTGGCGCAGCTTGCCGGTCTTCTTCAGGAACTCGTTCGGCCGGGTCCTCTCCTCCCAGCGGCGGTTGCGGCGGATGATCAGGATGAGATCGATGATCTCGCCCTCCTCCAGCACCAGCCGGTCGTCCATCCAGGTCTCGATCGCGCCCATCGTCGGATCGCGGGCGATCTGGAAGGCGACCTTGCGGTCCTTGAGCCGGACCGTCACCGGCTTCAGCTCCGGATCCGGGGCGCCGAAGCGGTGGGCCTTGCCGGCCGGGTCGATGACGGTAAGCTCGCCTTTTCTGATGAGCCCGGGAAGCATCTTGTCGAGTAGCTGCATGGGCGCGCACAATAGCCGCATGCCCGCCGAGCGCAACTCCGTTACGGAAGCGATTTCATCGCGGAGATCGGTGCGCGCCTTCCTGCCAAGGCCGGTCGCTCGAGCCTTGGTCGAGGATATCCTGAACCTGGCAGCCCACGCGCCATCCGGAGGCAATCTCCAACCCTGGCGGGTGGACGTGCTGACCGGGGAGCCGCTCGCCGCGCTCAAGGCGGAGGCGCTGGCCTCGACTCCGGGAGCGATGGAGATCGAAGTATATCCCTCGCCGCTGCCCGAGCCGTACCGGAGCCGACGCTATCGGAGCGGCGAGGCGCTTTACGCGGCGATCGGCATCGGACGCGAGGACCGGCCGGCGCGGCTGGCGCAATTCGCCCGTAATTTCGACGCGTTCGGAGCGCCGGTGCTTTTGCTCGTCTCGATCGACCGGATCTTCGATCGCCCGCAATGGGCGCATCTGGGCATGTTCCTCCAGAATGCGATGCTGCTCGCCCAGGAGCGCGGCCTCGCCACCTGTCCGCAGGAGGCGTGGGCCGCGGTTCACGAGACGGTCGCCCGCCATATCGAGCTTCCGCCGGAGCGGATCCTGTATTGCGGCCTGGCTATGGGCCACGCCGACCCGGACGCCCCGATCAACACGCTCCGGACGGAGCGGGAGACGGTGACGGACTTCGCGAGCTTCCGCGGATTCTGAATCCTCCCCATCGCTTCGCGATGGGGAGGGGGGGGACCACCCGAAGGGTGGTGGAGTCGCCGGCGTCGCGGCACTGCGCCTATTTCGCCAGAGCGAAATCGACCCTTATCTGGACTTCGCGGGTGCTGATTCCGGGCTGAACCGGCGGGGCCGATTGCGCCGCGACGGGAGATGGAGCGGCCTGCTCCATCATGACGGCGTCGCCATCGGGCGATAGGGCGACGCGGCCCCGGCATCGGATATCGCCAGCACCCGGGCCACCTTGAGCCCCGCCGCCTGGGCATAAGCCTCGGCCCGTCCGCGAGCGGCGCGATAGGCCGCCGCATAGGCCGAGCGGCCGGCCTTCTCCGGATCCGAGACCCGCAGGTTCGGCCCGGAAAGCACGTTGGCTCCGGCTTCGGTGATCGCGGCCAGGGCCTCCCCGGCCCGCTTGATGTCGCGAACCTTGATGTCGATGAGGTTGTTGGCCTGGAATCGCCCGCGATTGGGGCCGTAGTCGATCCTCGACAAGCTGATCGAGCGGGTCTGGAGATCGTCCTCCTCGACTCCGAGCCGCTGCAGAGCCGCCGCGACCTTGTTGATCGTGGCGCTGTTCTGAGCGCCGGCGGCGGCCGAGGTGGCCGCGATCGTATCCACTCCGACCGTGAACCGGGCCTCGTCGGGCCGCGTATCGGCCCGTCCCGACGCGGAAACCTGGACCAGCACTTCGTCGCGCCCCACGCCCCGCGGATCGGGAGCCGCTTCCGAACAGGCACCGAGAAAAAGTGCCAGGCCCAAAGCGGAAAGCCGGTTGCGCATGCCATTACTCCCGTCGTTAGTCGCGATATAATATCACTTGGCCGCAGCAGGCCAGCCCTGCCTTGAAATATGGCCTAAATGTGTCTACCTCGCTGTTATGCAACAACTTATCCGCTTTGCAGCGTTCGCGCTGGCCGGTCTCCTCGTGATCCTGCTGGCCGTACCGGCCTCCGCTCAGGAGCAGGCCGAAGGCCAGAGCAAGGCCGATTATCTCGCCTGGCTGTCGCGCGATGCCGGGGCCCGCACCATGGTGCTGTCGTTCAAGAGCTTCCTCGAGGCGGCCGACGTCGACGACGTCGTTCCGACCTGGCAGCTGGTGCGCACCGCGAGCAAGTGGCGCGACTGCGGCGGCCCGCGCTTCGAGGTCGCTCCGGCCGCCGAGTGGGTCAACATCGCCGACACTTTGCGCTTCGTCAAAGCCGAGGTGGAGCCGGTGATCGGGGACGTGCAGCCGGTCTCCGGCTTCCGCAATGCCGAGCTCAACCACTGCGCCGGCGGCGCCAAGGCGAGCGCTCACCGCCATTTCTACGCCCTCGACCTGGTCCCGGTCGACGAGGAGGTGTCGCGCGCCGCCCTGATCCGCGACGTTTGCCGGATTCACAGCGGCACCGGCCGCGAGTTCGGAATCGGCCTCGGCTTCTACTCCGGAATGCGCTTTCACCTCGATTCGAAGGGCTATCGCCGCTGGGGCGCCAACGGCAGCGGAGCGACAAGCCCCTGCGCGACGGGCCATTACGCCTAGCGCCTCAGGCGCTAAATCCGAATCACTCGTCCTGCCGGACTCGATCCGGCATCCCCCATTTTTTCTTCGCTACGGCCGGCAAGGTGGGCCCCCGAGCCGCTCAAGCGGGGCACACCCCTTTTTTGCCCGACGGGGAGCGCGCCGCAACCGCCGATACCGCAGCCGATCCCGAAAAGTCCGGATCGGACCAACTTGTAGGATTATTGCCGGAAAAGTTCTGCTTTTGTTCACTGCATGAACGGTTTCGGGTGGGCGCGTAGAGGAAGCCGGGGGACGGACCCGTGGCCGTCCCCATGCCCGCCCGGGCGAAGCCACCCGGCGCGGTCGAAGGGCCCGCCGGGTGGCTTTTGCCGTCCTGGGCCGTTCGCGAAGCAGGATTTTTGCAATTGACCGATCCATCCCTGAAGTCCGGGCGCGAACCGGATCCGGACCCCGAGATCGAGGCTCGGCTCGATTTCGAGACGGCCCGCCGTCACGACGGCTGGAGCCCCGCCCGCCAGACCGAGCAGCGCCGCCTGAACGCACAAGCCCGGCAAGGGTGGGAGGAGAAAGCGAAAACCGAGTCCGGGGAATGGAGAAAGCGAGAGGGTGGACAAAGCGGCCCGAGGGAAGGCGAGGGAGGCGAGCCGTGAAGTTCTTCGTCCCCTGGGCCGCCGACGACGACCATGCCGAGCAGATCTGGAGCGACTCCCGCGCCGACCTTTTCGACCTCGGCCTCCCCACCACCGAGCGCCGCATCTGGGCCCTCTCCCTCGACGTCCGAACCCCCGCCACCTTGCTCCACATCGGCCGCGAGGTCCCCGAGGAATATGGGCCGGCCATGCTTATCCTCGAAGCGAGCGATCTCGACGTCTATTATGTGTGCACGCCGTGGAACGGGGTGCTGGGCGGGGAGCCTTTCGTGCTCGGCCTGACGAAGCTGGGGCGGGCGATCGACTTCGAGGAGGTGGTGGAGGGCCACGCTTGAGCAGCGCTGTGGACGCGAAGCACGCTATCGGCCGCCGCACGTCCCGTCCCAGTGCCGCCAGAAAATCCCCCTCGAATTCCTCACAGCCATGCCGAACGACGATCAACCCGCCGCTCGAACCCGGCGGCGAGTGACTTCGCCCTTGCGCGCAGCAGGGCGAGCCGACCTTTCGGGGTGCGCGTGTAGACGAGCTTGGAAGAGCCGATTCGTGCCGCGAACAGGGCTGCGAACCGTTCGGCGCCCTGCTGAGTCGAGCCCAGCACGTTCGGCACGGCATGATAATCCCGGCGTTTCTTCCAGAGAAGCCGGCTCTCCCGGATCAGAAGGTAGCGGGGATTCTGCACGGGGCCCAACAGTTCGGCGATGGCGTTCATGACGCAACGCTCCGTGCTCCGGCTCGCTCCGACGAGGACGATCTCTTTGCGTCCATCGAGGCTGGAGAGCATTTCGAACCGCCCGAAGCGCAGATCGTCATCCTCCGCCAACCCCGCTTCATGCAAGGCGACGAGGACTGTTTTCCCGACTTCGTTGAGGCTCCCTTCCAACGATCCGTTGCGCCAGGCGAGACGACCGGCCCTGGCCAGTTTCGGCAGGCTCGCCACACAGGCCGCGCCGGCAATAGCCGTCCAAATGACGCCGATTTCCTGCGCCGAGCTGACATTTCGTAGCGCGTTGGCCGCGGCAAGCGCACCGGCAGCAAGCCCACTCATGACGAGAGCTTGCAGCGTATCGTATACAGCGAGTCGCCGCGGCGCGTAGCTGGGCGCCGCGGTTTCGCGGGTACGCGCCTGCGGCGTCCCCTGGCCCAGCGAGTCCGTCCAGCGGCGGGCGATCTCCACGCGATCGGCGGCCAGCTCGAACGTCTTCCTGTTCGCCTCCGCGAGGCCCATCGCGACGTCGATTCCCAGGCGCCCGATTCCGCTCTCGATCAGATGGGAACGACCATTCGAAATTCCCTCGAAGGCGCGGAAGCGGCGGTCCAGCATCCCCACATCGGAAGCGGCGAGCGACGGGTCGTCATGAAGATAGCCCCAATTCACGGAATCGGCGACCCCCGCAAACCGGTCCGAAGGCTCCACCGTCGCCAGGTGCCAGATGTTGGAGACCTTGCCGGAGTCGGCAGGATCGACCCTGATCGCTCGTCCGCGCATCTGGTTTGAAAGCATGAAGGAAGCGGTGTTGCTCGCCAATATCAGGCTGTTCAGCGTCGGCGCATCCCAGCCTTCTCCGAGGAGAGACTGGGTGCCGACCAGGATCCGAACCTCCCCTCGAGAGAACAGCTCGGTGACCAGATTCATCAGATCGCCCCCGCACGAACCGGAGCCGAGACGAACATGGTCAGGGCAGGCCGCCAGGTCCGATGACCGGATCGAACCGGGATCCAATCCCAGCTCGAAGGCGATCTCCTCGACGGCCTCGACCGCGGCCCGGGGGACCAGCACCAGGCTCCCCGTAAGGATCGCCAGCCGATCCGCGGCAATCCCCTCCCGTCTCAGTGTCTCGAAGATCGGCACGACGCCGAGCTTGGCGGCAACGAATTCTTCCGAGCTGTCCGCCGGCAATTCCCCCGCTCGAATATGATCGGACAGGATCACCATCCGCAGGCCCGGACCGAGGGAAGCATGCTCCGCCCGTGCGATTTCCGCGATGCTGCCGAGCTTCGCGAGGCTCGATGCGAGGAGTCGGAAGATCGACTGCGTGTGGTGCAGGCGAACCTTCCCGCCCTCGATCAAACCGTGCCGGTGCAGCCGATTACGCCAGTGCGTCGCCCAATCGTCTCCGATGGAGAAATTCGGGGTTTGCTTGCTCAGGAGGCCGTCAAGCAGCCTTTCCAGCCAGAAGAGGGACGGAGCCGGCAAATCGTGGGCTGAGACTCCGAGCAGCTCCAACGGAGGCGCCGGCAGCTTGCGGCCCGCGGAGCTCAGCAGGATGAGCGCGGCCGAGAGCATTTCGGGATGATCGAGGATCTCCTCGACGCAGCTTTCGGGGCTCGCGATCCACGGATGCCCCTCCAGGAAGTCGAGCAGGCGCGCATCGCCGCGCAGATCGCCTTGCGATTCGGCGATGGACCGGCGTCGCCGGTCGAGCAGGGCGAGCGCGTCCTCGGTCGGCGCGGACAGGATCACATGATCCTGGTGGGGACACAGGTCCCCGTTACGAACCAGCTCGGGAATTCCGATCTCGTAATCGATGGGACCGCACAGGGTCTCGTAGCGGGCCCATTCGGCGAAGCTCGAATCGTACGGCGGCGTTGCCGTCAGCGCCACGATCCGGACGTTATGGAGCCCCGATGCGAGGGCTTCGAGGCTTCGCCACCATTCTCGTCTCAGGTGGTGGGCCTCATCGAGCACGAGGGTAAGCGGGCCCATTCGATCGAGGGTATCGATCACGGCGTCCAAGGTCTCGCCTCGCCTGAACGAATCGAGGGCCTGATAGGTGGTCAGCGTCAGTCGTCCGGGTTCGGAAAGGTCACGGGAGACCTCACCGGCGAATGGCGGCGCGTCCAGGAACAGGGGGCAGAGCCTTTGCACCCATTGCTCGCGGATCGCGACGGTGGGGGCAAAGACGAGGGCGGGACGCGCCAGCCGGCGAACCGTCTCCAACCCGAGAATGGTCTTTCCCGCCCCCGGAGCGGCCACCACGTGCAGGCGGCCATCGTCCAAATGACCTTCGATCTCCTCCAGGACCCGGGCCTGATAATCGCGCCAGGCACCCTTGAAACGCATCCGATCCTGCATTCCGGCTTTCTGAGGGCGGCCGATGCCGGTGGCAAGGCCCACAGCCGCGGCCGCCTCGCCTGCGCCAGGGTGCCGGCAGCCTCGGAAAAACCGAGCCAGTCGGATTAGATGAACGACGATTCCTCACCTCCGCCCCTCGACCTCCTTCATCTCGAACCCCGCGATCTTCCCGTCCCACCGGCACTGGAAGGACCGCTTCCGCCCCTCCCCTTCGACCGCGCCCCACACCACCACCTTGGCGACGCTTTTATAGACGACGTCGATGATCCGCACGGTCCCGTATTGCGAGGCGTGCACCGTGCAGGCCGCCCGGGCGGCGGGGCCGGGATCCTCCTTGGGCGGCTTGTCCGGCGTGTCGGCCGCTCTCACCGCGGCGCCGACGGCGCCCGCCGCGATCGACGCCGCGCAGCCGCCGAGGGGAAGCGCCGCGAGCGCGAGGACGGGAAGGATCGATCGGCGCATCCTCGGCTCCTTTGCAAAGACCATCGCCCCAAGTGCCACGCCGCCGCCGGCCCGGCAATCGCCCCCCGCGCCGGTCGTCGGGAGGCGGCGCCGTTACGTGATGTTGCGAGGATGCAAGCCGGGACCCGGCAGGCGATAAGGCGGTGCGTTAACCATGGAGTCTTCGGTTATGGGCGTTCACGAAGGCAAGACGTTCAAGAGCCGGGGACGAACCGCCCTGCGCCTCCCGGACGGGCTTCGGATCGCCGCCGGCGAGACGATGCTGATCGAGGCCGAGGGCGACCGGATGACGGTCAGCCGCCTCCCCGACCGCAAAAGGCTCGTCCGCAAGCTTCGCGCTTCGCTCGTCGCACTGGAGGCGATCGGCCGGCCGGGACGCTGAACGGGCTCGCTACAATTCCGGCACCCGCATTGTAGGAGATGTTCCGCTTCCGTTCGCTCATAGGGCGACATTATGGATCCACCCCGAAGCCGCATCCCGATCCGGAGATCGAGGCCCTGCTCCACTTCGAGCCGGCGGCAAATAGGTATTGTGTCCCCGAAAAGGGAGGGGCCCGAGCAGCCACCTTGCTTCCTCCCCGCCCCCCTCGGCCAGGGCGACCGCAGCCCCCAGAAAATCCGAAAATGACCGACCATCCAGTCGACCGGGATCCGTGACAGCCACCAATTTCCTTCGCGGCTTGGCGGCTTCGCGTGAAACCGATCTTCTCCGACATTCTTGACGCACCAGGACCAGCAAAGCGGTCTCATGCAAAGCCGCAAAGCCGCAAAGTCGCAAAGAGTCGGTGCGTCGCTCGCTCGGAAGCTCCACGACGAAATCGCCGAGCGGCTCGGCTTCATGGTCTGCCGCAAATCCGTGTAAAGATCGGAAAACCGGAACGGAGATCGCCATGCTCTTGCTCGCCGCCGCCGCCTTGTCCGCTTCGCTCGCGCCCGCTCATGTCGCAGCCGAAGCGCCCGCGGCCGTGGTCGCCTTCGCGGATGCCTTTGACCGGGCGCAGCTCGCCAAGGACGGGGCGGCGCTGGAGCGGATGGTGGCGGACGAGCTCGTCTTCATCGACGGGTCGGGTGCCCGCAGGGACAAGAAGGCGTTCATCGCCGGGTGGACAGGCCCGGGGGAGCGCTTCGCGCCAATTACGCTGGTCGACCGGACCTTCACCCGGCTCGGCCCGGACGCCTGGATCGTGGGCGCTGAGGTCACCTTGAGGGGCAGCTCGGACGGCAAGCCCTTCTCGAGCCGCTTCCGCTTCGCCGACACGTTCATGCGGACGAACGGCCGCTGGCGGGCCGTGCACATTCAGGTGACTCGCATGCCCTGACCGCTCCGACGGCGTCCTTGTCATCGACTTCACGGAGTCGAAATTTGTGCCGTCGGAAAGGCCGGTTGAACTATGAGTGAAACATGCCCCCCATCTCCTTTCGCCCCCTGAGCCTGGCCGACGCACCTTGCGTGCTCGGCCTCCTACGCCGAGCCGAAGGCGGGCTTGGCCGGCTGCCCGGCGAGATGGACCTGCAGTGGATGGAAGAGGCGCTCGCGGGGGCGCTGGCGGGCGGCCTCGCGATCGGCGCCTGGGACGGGACATGCCTCGCGGGCATGATCAAGGCCAGCCGGATGCCCTCCGTTCAGTTCCAGCACGTGCTTTGGGATCTGACGGTCGCCGTCGCCCCGGAATCGCAGGGCCGCGGCATCGGGTACGGGTTGTTTGCGGAATTGCTCGCGGACGCGGACGCCTTGACGCCGAGAGTCGAGCGGGTGGAGCTGGTCGTCAGGGAAGGCCTGACCCACGCGATCCGGCTCTACGAACGCCTCGGCTTCCGCCGGGAAGGCCGGTTCGAGCGACGGTTCCGGCTGTCGTCCGGCGCTTACGAGGCCGACATCCCGATGGCCCTGGTCCTGTAGCTGACGGTCGGTCGGGTTCCGCGCCTATCTCTGCGCCCCGATCTCCTGGTTCGAGCCCCGCGATCTTGCCTTCCCACCGGCACTGCAAGGACCGCCGCCGCTCCCCCTCTTCGTCATCCTGAACTTGTGTCAGGATCCGGATTCGCGCCGCTCCGCTTTCTGTCGCCTATGCATCGTGCGACTTTCCTCCTCGGCCGGCAGCCCCTGGATTTCTTGAGAGAAGGCACGAAGGCACAACGGCGCGACGTAGAAAAAAAGGGGCTGCTCTACATTGTGCCTTCGCGACTTCGTGCCTTCTCTTTGAAAACCGGCACCTGGGCGCCGGGGAGTGGACGCGAGCGTTCGTCCCACGGCCTGACCTCCGAACCGGCGGCTGACTGGAGCCGGAAGAAATCCGAAAAACAACTGCCTTATAAGCCGCTTCGCTTATAAGCGAGCCGTCGGCGCCGCCCCGCTTTGCCTCCCCGCCCCCCTCTGCTAGGGCGCTCGCAACCCCATAGAAAATCCGAAAATGACTGACCTAAAAAACATACGCAATTTCAGTATCATAGCTCATATCGATCACGGGAAGAGTACGCTCGCCGACCGGCTGATCCAGTCGACGGGCGGTCTCACCGAGCGGGAGATGACCAGCCAGGTGCTCGACAATATGGAAATCGAGCAGGAGCGCGGGATCACGATCAAGGCGCAGACGGTTCGGCTCGATTATCGCGCGAAGGACGGCCACGACTATGTCCTCAACCTCATGGACACGCCCGGCCATGTCGACTTCGCCTACGAGGTCAGCCGGAGCCTGGCCGCCTGCGAGGGCGCGCTCCTCGTCGTCGACGCCGCCCAGGGGGTGGAGGCGCAGACTCTGGCCAACGTCTACCAGTCGATCGAGCACGACCATGAGATCGTCCCCGTCATCAACAAGATCGACCTCCCCGCCGCCGACGTCGACAAGGTCCGCAAGGAGATCGAGGACATCGTCGGCCTTCCCGCCACGGGCGACTGGAAGGACGGGGGGGCCGTCCTCACCTCCGCCAAGTCCGGGATCGGGATCGCCGACGTGCTCGAAGCGATCGTCACCCGGATCCCGCCGCCGACCGGAGACCGCGACGCGCCCCTCAAGGCGATGCTGGTCGACTCATGGTACGACCCTTATCTGGGAGTCGTCATCCTCGTCCGAGTGATCGACGGCGCCATCCGCAAGGGCCAGAACGTCGCCTTCATGGCCGCCGGGACCACCCACCTGGTCGACCGGGTCGGCGCCTTCCGGCCCAAGATCGAGCAGCTCGCCGAGCTCGCCACCGGCGAGATCGGCTTCATCACCGCCCAGATCAAGGACATCACCGAAACGAGGGTCGGCGACACCATCACCGACGCCAGGCGGCCGGCCGCCGCGGCCCTGCCCGGCTTCAAGCTCGTCCAGCCGGTCGTCTTCTGCGGCCTGTTCCCGGTCGACGCCGCCGATTTCGAGAAATTGCGCGAGAGCATCTCCAAGCTCCGCCTCAACGACGCCAGCTTCAGCTTCGAGATGGAGACGTCCGCGGCCCTGGGCTTCGGCTTCCGCTGCGGCTTCCTCGGCCTCCTCCACCTCGAGATCATCCAGGAGCGGCTGACCCGCGAGTACGACCTCGACCTGATCACGACCGCGCCGTCGGTCATCTACAACATCCATCTGTCCCATTCGAAGGAGGACGCGTCCCGGGAGGGGGGGCTCGGCAAGGTCATCCAGCTCCACAATCCGGCCGACATGCCCGATCCGAACCGGATCGAGAGCATCGAGGAGCCGTGGATCGAGGCGACCATCTACGTCCCCGACGAATATCTCGGCCCGATCCTCAAGCTCTGCCAGGACCGCCGCGGGATCCAGAAGAACCTCACCTACGTCGCCGGCCGAGCCCAGCTCACCTACGAGCTTCCCCTCAACGAAGTGGTGTTCGATTTCTACGACCGGCTGAAGAGCATCTCGCGCGGCTACGCGAGCTTCGACTACCACCAGGTCGGCCACCGCGAGGGCGACCTCGTCAAGATGAACATCCTCGTCAACAACGAACCGGTCGACGCCCTCAGCATGATCGTCCACCGGGCGGCGGCCGAGGCGCGGGGGCGCCACATGTGCGAGCGGCTCAAGGACCTGATCCCGAGGCACCTCTTCAAGATCCCGATCCAGGCCGCGATCGGCGGCAAGGTCATCGCGCGGGAGACGATCGCGGCGCTGAGGAAGGACGTGACGGCGAAATGCTACGGCGGGGACATTTCGCGGAAGCGCAAGCTTCTGGATAAGCAGAAGGAGGGGAAGAAGAGGATGCGGGAATATGGCAGCGTGAGCATTCCGCAGGAGGCGTTTATCGCGGCGCTTCGGATGGGGGAGGAGTAGCCGTCACTTGTCCGAGGATAATGCTCCCGATAGGCTGTTGCTGACGAGAGGTGGGCGTGGCGCAGCGAGCTAGAGCACAATCCGTTCGCTTCGACGAACTGCTGGAAGCCATTGCCGAGACAAGGAACGGGCAGGAGGCGTCGATGTACGGCCATCTGCAAGGCTTGTTCGTCCACTTCCTCGGCTATGCCCGCCGCAGCGTGCTTACCGATACGGCCGGGGAAGCAGGTCGACCAGACCTGACCTGCCGCGCGCCGAGCGGGCTTGGAAGCGACGTGGACTGGATTGTCCTCGAAGCGAAGGATCGCACCCACGGCTTCGGCTCCGAAGAGCGGATCGAAGCCATCTTCGCCGAGAAGTCGAAGTATATCACGCCGAACACGGCTTGGTTCGTGATGGCCGATCCCAACAAGATGATCGCGCGTCCTGTTTTCGCGGGCGACTGGAACAGTGCGAACGACATCACCTTCTGGTGGCGCGGCCCGCATCAGGGGACGGCCGAGGAGGCTTTTCTCGGCACCTTCAGCGCCCTCAAGGCGGAGGTTGCGGGCGTGCCGGACCGGCTGAGGCGCTTCAGGGAAGGCGACACAAGCCTGATCGGTACCGAGAAGCTTCTGGTTGCCGATGACACGTCAAAACGCACGCAAAATCGGGCCCTGCTTGCCCGCCGCGTTTTCTATTCGGCGCTGCGGGAAGTCACCCGCTTGCTTCAACAGGCAACCTTGCAGACTTTGCGTGACGCCTGGCCCCAGGTCGAGGCCATCCAGAACGCGGTAGCCGAATTCGAGCGGGAATATGGCCCCTCCGAGTTCAACCCGCACGGACTTACAATCAAGGCGAATCCGAGGCTGGATCAACGGCGCTACGGGGCCGATGTCGCGAAGCTGAACCGGCGGCTGCGCAAGGCGGGGAGCCTGTCCCGGCTGGCGGTCGTCGGCTATCCGCAATTCCGCGCCCGCATCGCTACCGACAATGAAAGCCAGGCGCAGGAAATGTTCGCCACTGAGACGGCGAATCTCGTGCTCGCGCGAGTCCTGCTGATCCGCTTTTTCGAGGATCACGGTTTCTTCGGCAGCCACCGGTATCTCTGCAATGGCGGCGTACGGGCGTTCCAGCGCCTGCGGGAAGTGTTTGAGCAGGGTTATACGCGCCTTCTCAGGCTCGCTTACGAGAAGGCCCAGCAGCTCTACGCGGCCGCCTTCGACGAAACCGAGCTGGACTGGGTGTTCGACGCGCATGACGAGCGGCTGTCGAACGCCATCGAGTGGGCGATGTACCAGCTTTCGCGCTACGATTTCCGAACGGTCAAGGGCGACATCCTGACCGGTATCTACGATCGCTTTCTCGACCGCGACCAGCGCAAGAAGTTCGGTGAATTCTACACGCCGCCGTCCATCGCCCGCTACATCGTCGACCGCCTCGAGCTTACGCCCGAAGATCGATTTCTCGATCCGGCGTGCGGCAGCGGCACGTTTTTGATCGAACGCTACCAGCAGGCGATCGGCGAAGACGCGGACCGGGGGCTTGCGACGTTCCCCGAGGTCGTGGGTGTTGTCGAAGGGCTTGCGGGCAACGACCTCAACACCTTTTCCGCGGTCTTGGCACAGATCCAGCTGCTCTGGCACATCCTGAGCTTTCGCGACGAGCTGCTGGCGGCCGAAGATTTCCCCGACATCGCGATCAGCGACAAGGCGAACAGCATCATTTCGGCCGATGCCGCCGAAGGCGCGCAAGGCCGGTGGGCGGAGCTCGACCGTCTCGATTATGGCGGCGTGGGCGGCAATCCCCCTTATGTGCGACCGGAGCGCAGCGGCGAGGTAAGCGCCAGCACGCGCGCTTATTTCGAGCAGCCGCGCGAACTGCCGGGCACGGGGAAGAGCTGGCCCGGCATTTCGGCCGAAGCTAATCTCTACGCGCTGTTCATCTATCGCGCGCTCACCGACTGGTGCCGCCAGCCGAACAAATGGGGCGAGGGCGCGGGACGCCTCGGCTTCGTCCTACCACTCGCGCTGTGCGGCACGAAAGAGAATGCCGCGCTACGGCGCCTGTTCGGGCCGAACGGCCGATGGACGATCAAGGAGATCATCGATCTCGAGGTCATCTGGCGCCAGGTTTTCGACGCCGACGTGCTGCCAATGATCCTTATAGCGGAAGCGCGCCCACCCCGTCCGCCGATCGGGCCGGACGAACTCGGCGCTGCCGACCTGCCGGCGGATGGAGTCCGGCGCCTGCAGGTTCGTGCCGCCCGTTTGCAGCCCTGGCTCGACGCTCGCGTGGAGGCTGCTGCCCCTGGGCGCCGCTCGGAGTGGCAACAGGTTGCCGAACAGAACCGGCGACGCTGGACCCCCGACCGGGTCGCGATTCGACTGGCCGACAAGAGCATCATCGATTTCGACGAAAGCGGACGACGGCCGACCTTCAGACTCGGCGATGCACCGTGCACCGAGGTCGATTATACGGACCTGTTCACGTCGGATGGCCGAATCGTCACTCGGCTTACGGAAGAGCGGAGGGCGATCATCAAAAAGCTGAGCGCCAATGCGGCGTTTGCCGATGCACTGCAAACCTATTGGTACAAGCAGTCCGGAACGGCGCGAGGCAGCACCTCCCTGGTTCAGCCGACGCTGGAACGAGATCGGTGGGAACGGCGGGAGATGGTCTCACGGGGGATCGTGTTCGCCGGCCGCAAATCATACGCACCGCCGGGTCGAGGACACACGATCTACAAGGCTGAAAATATCCTCGCCGGCGAGATTTATGGCGATCCACAGGACGTGGATGTCGAGATTTCAACCGCTCGCAACCGGTACTTGATGGAATTCCCGGAGATACTGCCAGAGCACCTTTGGGCAGTAGCTCGGATTGCAACGTGCCCCAACGCGGTTCCATTTGATCCAAGAAGGATCGCTTTTACAGATACGGCTACTATCTTCGGACCCCGCAGCGACCTAGTGAGAATGCCGTTCGACCTACTCTTCCTTTCGAGGATCTACCGCTATTGGTATGCGCTGGTAGGGCGTATGTCGTTCAGCAACTCGATGCGCAGCGATATCTACCCCGCGAACCTTCGTCAGTTACCATGGAACGATGCCTTAGCTTTCTCTGCCCAGCCGCTCGAGGCGTTGCGCGAACGGCTGGTCGCGGCCTGCGCTGACGCATTCCGTACCGAAGAGGCGTTGTTCGCCGAGCTCGACACGCTGCCGCTGATGCCGTTCCGAGATGTGGTGCGGCAGGCCCGGGGCAAGGTCGAGTGGTCGGAAAGCTTCAAACGGGCGGCCGAGAAGATCGAGGTGGCGGCCGAGCTGCATCTCGCGCCAACCGACGATGGCGCCTGGCACCTGCAGGTGTCTCCTTATCTTTATGACCATCTCAACGTCTTCGGCGAGGATGCGGCCCGCGGCCTAAAGGCCGCGCTTTCAGTGCGGGCGGGCAAGGCGCTCGACAAGGACATAATCCTCGCCATTCCCATTCCGCCCGACTCGGGCACCCGCGCCGATTACGAGCAAGTGATCGCGCGATTCGGCGGCGCGGATCACATGGCGAGGGTGGAGCAGGTGGTGGATGAGATCGACGCGCTGGTCGGACCGCCACTCGGCCTGAATGACGACGACCTGGCGGCCATTCGCCGCGACATTCTCGAGGACCCGTTCCTCAAGAACATTCAGCCGCGCTGGCCCGGCACCCGCACCAGGCTGCACGGTTACCGCACCGGTCTGGATAGTCCCGAACGATACGCCTGAGCGCAGAAATCTGTGGAGAAGGTTGTGCAGCGATGCGTTCACTGATTCCCCGACCGGACCACTTGCCGTAGATTGCGACGATGGATGATCTGTTCGGCGATGTTCCCCAACCCATCCCGGCGTCCCCGCAGCCGGAGCGCAGGCCTCTGACCGCAGACGATGTGCGCGGACAGATGCTGAGCTTGATCGCGACGGCACGGGCGGCGGACAGCATGCCGTTCGAAGCGACCGAGCTGAAGCGGCACATCGCGCTGTTCCCCATCATGGCCCGGTGGCTGGGAGACGAAGAAGGACAGCAACTCGTTTTCGAGTTCGAAGCGGAGATCGAGCGGCTGCTGGCGGCCTAAAGGCGTAAGGTTCACTTTCAGGAGTACCCACGACCGGAGGCCTACGCATTCGATCGATTGCGTCGGCGCAACTGCAACCGATCATCGGCAGGCCTTAGCTTCTGGCTTCGGCGGGTCCCTCTTCCGTGCGAATGCAGGCGAGGAATGGAGCAAGGTCCTCGCCGCCTTCCGCCGAGGCGGAGTTGCGGGCGTTCGAGCGGGCTATGGCGGGCGGGTCGGCCAAGGAGGAGGAGGTTTGGCTGCCCGTGTACGAGGCTCGGATCGATGCGTTCGGCGCGGCGGTGAGGGGACGATGCTGGCGGGGGATTCGGATTTTGCGGCGTTTGGGTCCAAATTGGAGTTGTTTTTCGAGCATGAGCTGGAGCCGCATTCGGTCGAGGAGGCGGTGTTAGCGGCGATCCGGAAGGACGTGAGGCGTCTCGCCGAGACGGGGTGACTGGCCGCGGCGTCGGCTTATGATGCCGGCCATGACCGAGCCCACTGCGCCTGACGATCAGGACGATGAAGTCCCTCCCCCGCCCCCCAGCGCCTTCGGGCTGCCCGCTCGGCCGGTAGGTTGCGGCCTCCTCGGCGGGGCGCTGTTCGCGTTCGCCGCCCTGCCGGTGGTGCTTCTCATCGTCGCTCCGAACCCTTGCAGCGATTTCGGCGGCGGGGGTTGTCCGTGGCCGCCGGAGGGGGCCGGGCTCGGGCTCGCCCTGACCGCGTGGGCGGGGGCGGCGTTCGGGGTTGCGACGGCTTGGCTGGTGGGGCGGCGGCTGGCTTTGTGGCGGGAGGGGCGGAGCGTGAGGCCGGCGCTCTGGGCGTCGTTCGTCGCCCTCTTCCTGCTTGGCTGGGGGCCGGGGAGCGTGTTGCTGTCGCTGGTGCTTGGAGCGATCGGGGCGGTGCCGGGGTGAGGCCGTCACGGAAGTAAAATCCGTGACGTCGGACGCGCTCGCGTGCCTTTGAGGCCGAGCGCCTCGCCGGCCGGCCTCGCCCTGCTCTTCGTCTATGAATCGGCGGCGCCGTCGCGCCGGCGTTCATGGTCCCGGAGGGCTTCGGCTTCCCATTCCACCTGAGCCCGCGCATCGCGAGCGCATTGCGCGTCGATCGCCGCCTTCTTCTCCGCCGCGCCCTCGCCAGAAAAGCCCTGGCTCGTGGTCAGCGGCTCGGTGGCGAAGCCGTCCTTCTGCTCGAGGAGGTGGCGGGGCGGGTATTCGGGGCGGGGCGGGGCGCCCTGCTCCTCCCAATATTCGCGGCGGGCGCCGTCGAGGAAGATCGACATTCCGGTCTCGGCGATGGCGAGCAGGCCGTAGTCGCCGAGGCGGGCGCGCTTGAGGACCTCCATGCCGTTGCCGCTGACGACGTCCATCGAGACTTCGAGCATGGTCATCTGGCGGAGGTAGAAATCGGCCTCGGCGATCCGGCCTTCATGGCGGCAGCGATGCTCGGCTTCGAGCTTCAGCCGATATTTGCGAATGATGGCGAAGAGCGTGTCGAGATAGACGTCGTCCATCGCCTCCAGCGCGGCGCCGATTTCGAGCGGCGGTGGCGGGGCGGCCTCCGCGCCTGGGCCCGGAGGGGGCTGAACGGCGGCGGTTCCGGACCGTGGCCCGGACCGGCTCGCGGATCGGCTCCACGGCGGGGCGGCGGGGCGCCAGCCGGACCGCTCGCCGGCCACGGCCCGGACGCCCTCGGCGAGGCGGCGGCCGCGTTCGTCGGCGGCCATCGCCATCGCCTCGTCATGGGCGGCCCGGAACCCTTCGCTGCCCTCCGCCGCGAGCAGCTGATCGACACCGAAGGCGGCCTTGCCGACCGCGCGTGCGGCCTGACGCTTCGAGCCGGTGAGCGACAGAGCGGCGATGTAGGCGCGCTGGACCTCGGAATCCCAGCCGTCGGCGCGATTTTTGCGCCGAGGGACGGGCTCGAAATCGAGGAGGGCTCCGAAAGCTTCGAACGGGTCTTCGCCGGCGAGGCCCTCGGCCCGGCAGCGGTCGCAGATGACGAAGAGGGGAGCCGGAGCCGTCATGACGGCTGGAACATATTGCGAACTAAATCCTACATTGCAAATCCTGTTTGGTCCGTTTCGGCGGCATGCTAATCGGCGCGCTCCTGGACGGAAGGGTGAGCGGATGAGGGTTTCGGCATGGGCGGCGGCGCTGCTCCTGGCCGGCTGCGGCGGGGCCGGGGATGGCGGGCGGGCGAACGAGGCGGCTCCGGCCGATCGGTCTGAGGCTCCGGCGGCCGCCCCTGAGGCCGAGGCTCCGGCCCCCGCGGCGGCGGCGGCGCTGACGGCGGAGGGGTTCGGGCCTTTGAGGATCGGGATGACCCGGGCCGAAGTGGTGAAGGCGCTGGGCGAGGACAGCGATCCGGAGGCGGTGGGCGGGCCCGACCCCGAGAGCTGCGACGAGTTCCGGCCGGCGCGGGCTCCGGAGGGGATGCTGGTGATGATCGAGGACGGGCGGCTGACCAGCATCGCTTTGGTCGAAGGGGCCAAGGTCCTGACCGATCGCGGCCTCGGCCTCGGCGCCGCCGCCGCTTCGGTCCGGGCGGCCTATGGCGAGGCGCTTCGGGCCGGGCCGCACAAATATGAGGCCGCGCCCGCCGAATATCTGACCGTCTGGACGAAGAACGCGCCCCGCGGCGACGGCTATTCGCAAGACCCGGCCGCCCGCGGCATCCGCTACGAGATCGGCGCCAAGGGCCGGGTGCAGGCGATCCATGCCGGCGGTCCGAGCCTCCAATATGTCGAGGGCTGCGCCTAATTTAAATCTGCACCCACGTCCCCGGCCTGAGCCTGCGCTCGCCCCAGCGCAGGCCGTCGCCGCCGCCATGGGAGCCTTCGGCGAAGAGGCGAATCGCGGCGAGGCTGCCATAGCCTCCGTCCTGGCGCGGGCCGACCCAGCTGCCGGCGCTGGAATCCCAGATCTTCACTTCGTCCTCGCCGACGAGGAGTGCGGTCGCCTCGTGGTAGATATGGTCGCCGTCGAGCCAGTGGCAGGAGACGTCCTCCCGACCCCATCGGCCGCGCCACTGCCCGGTCGCTTCCGCGCCGTAGCGCTGGACGAGCTGGGCCGGAAAGGCGGTGAGGCCGCGCGCCCGGAAGACTTCCAGCGCCAAGGCGGCGTGGGCGCCGCAGTCGATCGTCTTGCGCCTGACCGCCTCGCACCAGTGCATCGGCCAGGGCGAGGGCCCCCATTTATATTTGGCCCGAAGCCAGCGCGGGCCGCTGGTGAGATCGGCGCCGTTCAATTGCGCGAAATCCATCAGGGTCACCCACTGGCGCGCGATCTCGCAGCACGGCTGGCCGTGGTGGGAGAGGGCGCTGTGCGGGAAATCCTGCCAGCGGTCGCTCGCGAGCGGCGCGGGCTCCGCCGCGTCGGGGCGGATTTCGATCCGCGCCTCAGCCTCGGCCAAATACATAGGACATGCTCCTGTCGTAACCGCCGGCGTCGCAGAAGATGAGCATGTCGCCGGCCTTCGTGCCTTCCGGCAGCGAGACGTTCGAGGCGACGATGTCATGCTCCATGCAGAGCCGGCCCATCAAATGGGTCTTGCCGCGCCCGAGCGGCTGGAGGGCTCCGGTCGTCCCGCACTGGCGAAGGATCCGGTGGGGCTGGAAGGCGTGCATCGGAAGCTCGGCGATCGAGCCGTCGACCACCGCCTCGACATAATCCTCCTCATGCTCCTGGATCTCGAGGATCCGCATGGCGAGCGCCATCGAGGGCTGGGCCATCGCCTTGCCGGGCTCGGAGACGATCTGGCGGGCGCCGGGAAGCAACGCCCTCACCGTCTCGACCGCCCGGGCGAACTTGCTTTCGTCGTCCGAATGCCAGTCGTCTGGGAACCAGCCGCCGCCCATGTCGAGAAGCTCGATCCTGCGGCCGGCGAGGCTTTCGATCGATCGGCACCATTTCAGCATCGATTCGAACAAATGCCACCACATTTCGACCCCGATGTTCGAGCTCGCCATGTGGAAGTGGATCCCGAAGGCGGAGTCCTGCGGAAGCCGGCCCACCGACTCGATCAGCCTGGCGAAGGTCTCCGGGCTGTCGAGCGGGATTCCGAAGCGGGAGGTGACGTTGGGGGTGCGGATCCGGATCCCGACGGTCTTGGCCGACATCTCGCCGGCCTCGATCGCCGCGACGCAGCGGTCGAGATCGGCGACGCTGTCGCAGAAGACGGCGTGCATCCGCGCCTTGGGCATCATCCCCTCGGGCCACCATTTGCCGGGGCCGTTCAGGATCACCTGGTCCGCCCGGAAGCCGATCTCGATCGCCTTTTGCGCTTCGGCGAGGCTGATGCACTCGGCGTAGAAGCCGTTGTCGAGCGCCAGCCGGATCAGCCTGTCGTCGGGATTGGTCTTGATCGAATAGCCGCTCACCACCTCCACTTCGTTGGTGCTGAGCCGGTGAGCGCGGTTCGCGGCGCGCTTGAACAGGCCCTCGGCGGTCTTCTCGAAGAACAGGAATTGGGGGGTCTGAAGCGTATCGAGCGCCATCGCGCCGATGTCGCTGAGATAGGATTCGGGAATCTCCGGCCGGCCGTCGGCTTCCTCCTCGTCCGCTCCGCCGGCCAGCCCGATCAGCTCGGCATCGGCCTTGTGCAGCCGCTCCGCGAGCGAGGTCAGGCCGGAGGGATGCTTCATCGAATGGCCGACCGCGCCGGCGAACGGCTCGGGCAAGTCGGGAAGCGGATAATCGGCGCGCACCGGCACTTCGAGGACGACCCGGGTGAATTCGGTCGCCTCCGCCTCCACCGGCCGGGCCCGGATCCCGGTCGCGCCCTGCACCAGCAGGGCCGGCAGATTGTAACCGCCGATCGTGGCCCCGTGCACCCAGGCCGGAAAGCGCGGGTTCATCTCGAGCAGCCAGCATTGGCCCGCGGCGTCGCGGACCATTTCGAGCTCGCCGCCGCCGGTCCAATTCAGCTCCCCGACGATCCTTCGAAGCTCGCTTTCGAAGGCCGGGTCCACCGGGCCGACGTCGCCGGCCCAGGTCTTGCCCTCGGCGGTGACGTCGCGCTTGCGCATGGCGACGCAGGCGAGAAGCTCGCCGCGATAGGCGGCGAGCATCACCGATTCCTCATAGCCGCCGACATGGGCCTGGAGGAAAAGCTTCTCGGTCGACCAGATTTTGGTGAGCGCGGCCCGGGCGGCGACGAAGCTGTCCCAGCCGGGAACCCTGGCGGCGTCGTAATAGGGGCCCTTCAGCCAGACCCGCCAGTCATGCTCGCGGCAGAAAGCGTGCAGCTCCCAATCGGAAAGGTCGCTCGAGACGAAGGGCGGGATCTTGACGGGAAGCCCCTGGTGGGCCTCGACCGCCGGCTTGGCGATCCGCTTCAGGCCCGCGGCCGGCGGCGCGAGCAGATTGGGGTGGCCGTCGGGGAAGACCGAGGCGAGCCACATCGCCTCGAGATCGCTTCCCGAGATCCAAAGCGCGCCGCCGTCGAGCGTTTCGCGCACCCGATCGGCATAAAGGTCGAGATCGAGCTCGTCCCACGGGCGCTGGATCCAGAGATCGTCCAGGTCCTTCCAATGGATACCGGACACCCGGTTGTTATACTCGACGCCGACCAGGGTCGCGTTGGGATAGCCCTGGCGCAAGGAGCGAACGATGCCGACGCCCGGCTGCGGGTTGCCTCCGCCGTAGAGGCCACTGACATATACTTTCATATTTCTTCCAGGCAGCAAGTATTGCACGCCAGAACGGCGTCTACGAAGCGAGGAACTTGTCGTGTTTTCTGGTAGTTCTGCTAGGGAGCTGCTAATTAGTTAACATAACCAAGACATTAACCAAGGTTAAGATGAGCGAATATTTTATAAAACAACAAAGCAGCAGGCTTGCGGTTCCGCCCCCGGCAGCCGCGCCCTCCTATCCGAGCTATGTGGACTTCGATCCCTTCATCGACGTCGACCGCCTGAAATCGCTGGATTCATACCTTCGCGACCGGCTCCGGCGGCGCGTCGAACGCGCCCGCGACCTGCAATTCTACACCGGGCCCTTCCGGCTCGACGGGCGGGCGCCCGAGCGGCCGGGGCCGCGGATGGTCTATCTCGCCTGCTCGGCGCGCGGCCACGGCCTCGATACCTATTACGACCTCGACGATACCGAGATGTGGCGGCCGAGCGAAGCGGCGGCGGAATTTTCCGAGCTGATGGATTTCATCGCCACCCTGCCGTTCGCGGCGATCGGGCGGATGCTGATCATCTATGACGACAGCGGCCGAGCGGTCCCGGCCCATCGCGACCATGACGACGAGACCCTGTGCCACGAATTCATCTGGCTCAGGACCAATTTCGACAAGCCATTCTATATGCTGGACCCCGGGACCGGCGAGAAGAGCTACGTCGCCTCCCACTCGGCCTGGTTCGATACGGTCAACCAGTTCCACGGCGCCGACGCGACGGCCGGCCTCTCGTTCAGCCTGCGCATCGACGGCCGCTTCTCGGACGGGCTGCGAGCCTGCATTCCCTTTCCCGAGACGGGCCGCGCCGCGGCGCCCGCGCTGTGGGCCGGGGCGGCGATGCGCCGAGCCGAGTGCAACCAAAGCCGGGCGCGGCCTGTTCTCACCTCCGACGGATAGTGGCGGGCGGTTGCCGAAAGGAAGTCCTTGATGTTGCGTTACATGATGGCGGCCCTGCTCGCCTCGGCACCGGTCGGAGCGGCCTCGGCCCAGCCGCAGAAGACGGAAGACTGGGCGCTGGCCGCGATGCCCAACGGCTGCATGGTCCAGGCGGTCTCGCCGCACGGCACGATGCTTTCGATCTGGGCCTTCGCCGGCGAGGAGAAGCTCGGCTTCCTGCTCCAGAACCGGGACTGGGATGTCGAGGACGGCAAGAAGACCGCGCTTCAGGTCGCGTTTTCGGGCGCTCGCGCTTGGCCGGTCGAGGCCACCGCCCGGGCCGATATCGACGCCGACGGACCGGGCCTCTATTTCACCGTCGAGCCGGGCGGCGCCGATCGCGGCGATTTCCTGGCCGCGTTCACCAGCGCCCGGGGCATGAGCATCCGCCGCGACGGCGCCGACGTCGACACCCTGCCGCTCGCCGGCAGCCGCGGAGCGATCGCCAACCTGGCCAAATGCCTCGCCGACCGGTGGAATGAGTCGGGACCGATGCCGGCCGAGACGAAGCAAGCCCCACCGCCCGTCGACGAAACGATCTGATCCGGTCGACCCCGCCGGCCTCGGGGAATTGCGAGGCAATTGCGGGGACACAATACCTAATTGGCTGATCGGCTCGAACGGCGAAACGGCACTCGGCTCGTCATCAATTGCGGGGACACAATACCTAATTGGCTGATCGGCTCGAACGGCGAAACCGCACTCGGCTCGTCATGAATTAGGTATTGTGTCCCCGCATTAGCCGGGATGACGGTCCGCGCCTTACAGGACGGCGGGTGGCGCCTTATTGAAGTAGCTGCCGCCCGGCGCGCCGACGGGGAATTGCGGGAATTGCGGGGACACAATACCTAATTGGCTGTCGGCTCGAACGGCGAAACCACGCTCGGCTCGTCCGTGAATTAGGTATTGTGTCCCCGTATTAGATGGGATGACGGTCCGCGCCTTAGGGGACGGCGAGGGGGGCTTATTTGAAGTAGCTGCCCCCCGGCCGCGCCGAAGCCGAAGGCGCCTGCTTTTCGGGCCGGGGCTTGGGGGGCGGTCGCATCGCGGCGCGCGCGGCCGCCTCGGCGCCGTGGGTGGCGAGCTTGAGATAGGCGCCGTGCGCCCGCCGCAGCCGCTGCCGCTCCGGCTCGCTCTTGGCCTCGCCGAGCTGGGTCAGAGCTTCCTCGGCTTTCGCCTGATATTCCTCGGCCGTGCTCATCGCATCGTTCCTTCGTGACGGGGGAGCTCCGGCCGCTGCCGGGCGCTTGGCGCGAGCGTGGGCGCTTTGCCGGTCACTTACAACCTAAATCCAGGTTAGCGGGACCGGGCGATGAAAGGCGTCATCCGGTCGGAGCGTCAATATCCATTGTCCCTGTTTCCGTTCGCCCTGAGCTTGTCGAAGCCCTTCACTTTCCTTTTCAGAACAAGAAAGAAGGCCCTTCGACAAGCTCAGGGCGAACGGAGGAGGCAACTCGAATCCGATCCAGTGAGGCCTTTAGCCGCAATCGGGGTTGAAGACGTAGCCGGCCGCCCGGACCGTCTTCAGGCATTCGGGCTTGGCCGGGTCGCGCTCGATCTTTCGGCGGATCCGGGCGATCCTCGTATCGATCGAGCGGTCGAACGCCTCCATCTCCTTGTTGTGCGCCAAATCGAGCAGCTGGTCGCGGCTGAGCACCCGGCGCGGATGTTCGGCGAAGCATTTGAGGAGATCGAACTCCATCGAGGTGATCGGAACCTCGGTGCCGTCGGCCTCGAACAGCTTGCGGGCGTCGAGGTTGAGACGGCATTTGCCCATCTGCACCTCGCTGCCCATCGTCGCCGGCGCCTCGCCGCCGCGGCTGGCCCGGCGAAGCACGGCTTTCACCCGGGCCAGCAGCTCTCTCGGGTTGAACGGCTTGGTGATGTAGTCGTCCGCGCCGATTTCCAGCCCCACTATGCGATCCACGTCGTCGCTCTTGGCCGTCAGCATGATGATGCCGGCGTCGCCGAGGCCGCGAATTTCCCGCGCCAGGGTGAGGCCGTCGTCGCCCGGCATGTTGATGTCGAGCAAGGCGAGGTCGATCGGCCTCGTCGCCATCAGCTCGCGCAACGCGGCGCCGCCGTCGGCCTCGCTGACCGAAAGGCCGTTGCGCCTGAGATATTCGGCGACGGTGGAGCGGACGTCCTCGTCGTCGTCGACGACGACGATATGGGCGGCGATATCGTTCATGCCTCTACTTTCGGCTGGAGGATGGAAGCGATCAGGCAGCGTACCCCGACCTTGCTGAACGGTTTCTCGAGCACCGGGCGGCCGCAGGCGCGGAGGAAATCGTCCATGCTCGAGCCCAAAGTGTCGCCGGTGACGAAGCCCATGCGCTCGATGAGGTGCGGTTTGGTCTCGGCGAGCCGGGCGTGGAGATCCGGGCCGCTCACCCCCGGCATTCTCAGGTCCGACAGGATGAGGTCATATTCGCCGCGGTCGAGCGCCATCAGGGCCGCGGACCCGTTGCCGGCGACGGTGACCTCATAGCCCTCGCGCTCGAGCAGCTCGCGAAGGGTCTCGGCGACGTCGGCCTCGTCCTCGACGACCAGAGCCCTGCCGCCGCCGCGCGCCGTCTCGGCGACGGTCTCCGCCGCGATCGGCACCGCGACCGGCCCGCTTTCCGACGCCGCCGCCGGCAAGGCGATCCGGAAATGGGCGCCGCGTCGGCTCGGCTCGAGGGTGATGGTGCCGCCATGGGCCTCGACGATGCCGTGCGAGAAGGAGAGGCCGACTCCGGTGCCGACGCCCTGCGGCTTGGTCGTGAAGAAAGGGTCGAATATCCGCCCCTTCAATTTTTCGGGAACGCCCGCGCCGGTATCGGTGACGTCGAGCAGGACCTCGCCGCTCTGGCTGACCGAGGTCCTCACCGTCAGAGTCTTGTCGAACGCCGCGCCGCTCTGCATCGCGTGCTGGGCGTTGACGATCAGGTTGACCAGAACCTGGTGGAGCTGGTCGCGGTCGCCGAGCACCTTGGGAAGCATCGACCCCAGGGTGACCCGGACCGAGATGCCGGTCGTTCGCAGCCCGTATTCGGCGATCTCCAGCGCCGTTGCGACGACGTCGTTCAAATCGACGAGGCTTCGCTGGGCGTCCTTCTGCCGGGCCATGGCGAGGAAGGTCTGGACGATCCGGGCGCAGCGCTCGGCGGCGGCGGCGATCTTCTTGCCGCGCACCTCGAACGCGGTCCCGACGCTGTCCTCCTGGAGCATCTCGGCCTGGCCGACGATGGCGGCGAGCGGGTTGTTGAGCTCGTGGCTGACCCCGGCGAGGAGCGAGCCCAGAGCCACCAGCTTCTCCGACTGGTGGAGCGCCTCGCGCGAGACGGCGAGCTCCTGCTCGGCGCGCTTGCGGTCGGTGATGTCGACATGGATCCCGGTGACGAGAATCGCCTCCCCCTCGGAGTCGCGCACCACGGTGCCGAGCGAATGGACCCAGCGCGTCTCGCCGTTCGGCCAGATGACGCGATGCTCGAGCGACACGGCGTCGTTGGGGAAGCCGTTGCGGGCGGCTTCGACCACCACGTCCCAATCGTCCGGGTGGATGAAGGCCTTCAGAGTCGTTCCGTCGAGATGCATCTCGCCGTCGACCCCGTAAAGCTCGCGCGAGCGCGCGCTGTACCAGGTCTCGCCGGTCCTCGGGTCGATCGTCCACAGGCCGAGATTGGCGCCCTCGACGGCAAGCTCGAACTGCCGCCGGGTCTCGGCCAGCTCGGCCTCGCCGCGCTTGCGGTCGGTGATGTCGAGGTGAATGCCGGTCACCATCGTCACCGTCCCGGAAGAATCGCGCTGGGCCTGGCCCAAGGCATGGAGCCAGCGAACCTCACCGCCCGGCCAGATCACCCGATGCTCGAGCGAGACCGTCTCCTCCGGAAAGCCCTCCCGATAAGGCTCGCGCACCGTCTCCCAATCTTCCGGGTGGATATAGTCCTTGAGGGTGGCGGCATCGATCGGCATGTCGAGGTCCATCCCCCACAGCCGGCGCGAGGTCTCCGAATGCCAGACCACGCCGGTGCCCGGATCGACCGACCAGAGGCCGAGGCCGGCGCCCTCGACGGCGAGGTCGAGCGCCCGCCGGGCCTCGTCGCGCTCGTCCTCGGCCCGCTTGCGGTCGGTGATGTCGAGATGGATCCCGCTGACGCTTCGGGCGATCCCGTCCGAATCGCGGTTGAGGGCGCCCAATGAATAGATCCAGCGGGTCGAGCCGTCCGGGCAGCACACCCGATATTCGACTTCGACGCGGTCCTCGTTGAAGCCGTTGAGATAGGGGTCCGAGACCTCTTCCCAATGATCGGGATGGACGGAAGCGCGGATGGCGGCGGTGCTCATCTCGGCGTCCGGAGCGAGACCGTACATCGCCTTGGAGCGGTCGGAATACCAGGTGCGGCCGGTCTCCATGTCGAAGGTCCAGGTGCCGAGCTTGGCGCCTTCGACGGCGAGCTCGAGGCGGCGGCTCGATTCGGCCAGCTCGTCATTGGCCTGGCGCGCCGAAAGGTCGCGCGGGCTCAGCAGGAAGCGCCGCCTGCCGCCGATGACGAGCGAGGTGACGCTGATCTCGAGCGGGACGATTTCGCCGCTCTTCATCCGGACGTCGACGACGACCCTCAGCCCGGTGGCGGCGTCGCCGCCTTCGATATAGGCTTCGAGCGCGTCCTCGTCCTCCTCGCGGGAGGCGTTGCGGTCGATGAGGCTCCAGATCGGCTTGCCGACGACTTCGCTTCGGAAATAGCCATAGGCCTCTTCCGCCGCCCGATTGAATTCGAGGATCTCGCCTTTCTCGTCGAGCAGCAGGAGGCAGTTCAGCGAAGAGCTGATCACGCTCGCGACGACGCAGGCGATCTCGCCTTCTTCCACCCTCTCATCCCCCCGGATTCGGCCAGCGGCACCGTTATAGCCGCCCGCGCCGCCCGTAACAATTGACACAATTTTCCCGGCCGCGCGGAATGGCCCGGACAAGTGCCGGCTCCAGAAAGGCGAGGTCGCGGCGTTCGTTGCCGCGCCGATTTTGGAGACTCGAAATGACCGCCATCAACGCCAGGAAAAACCGCCTGCAGCTCGTTCTGCTCGCCGCGGCCGCGCTTGGATCGTCCTCCGCCGTGCTCAGCGGCGCGGTGACCGTCCTCACGATGCAGCAGCCCGCCCACGTCTCGACGCTCGCTTGAGCGGCGCGACCGGGAAGGGTAATTGCAGATGTTTCACAATTTCAACTTCAGCGACGTCCTCGCCAGCTCGGCCAAAGCGGCCTGGCAGGTCGAGGACGTCCTGCCCGCCGGCGCGAAGCTCGACCTTACGCGCCGCTTCATGCCGGAAAGCCTCGCGCGCACCGACGGACTCGCCTTCCTGAGCGACGACGAGAAGCGTGTCCTCAACCAGATCCGCGGCCATGAATATCTGACCATATTCGGCCTCGTGGAGGAGTTCATCCTCCCCTTCGTGCTCGACCACGCCCGCCCGCAGCTGAACGGCGACGACCTCAGGGTCCGCGCACTGCTCAACTTCGCCGGCGAGGAAGCCAAGCACATCCACCTCTTCAAGCTCTTTCACCAGCGCTTCACCGAGGCCTTCGGAACGCCCTGCGAGGCGATCGGCCCGGCCGAGGCGATCGCCGCCGAAGTGCTCGGGCACGACCCGCTCTCGGTGGCCCTCGTCATCCTCCAGGTCGAGTGGATGACCCAGAGCCATTATGTCGATTCCGTCCGCGACGACGGCGAGCTCGACCCCCTGTTCAAGAGCCTCCTGAAGCATCATTGGATGGAGGAAGCGCAGCACGCCAAGCTCGACACGTTGATGGTCGAGGCGCTGGCGGAAGGGCGCGACGAATCCGGCATCCAGGCGGCCCTGGATCAATATCTCGAAATGGGCATGTTCCTCGACAATGGCGTCAAGGCGCAGGCGGGTTTCAACCTCGAAGCGCTCGAAGCCGCGACCGGAACGGCCATCGCACCCGATGCTCGCGACGAGCTCTTGGAGCAGCAGCACCAGGC
>DASQLT010000076.1:0-7163 GCA_035629855.1 Allosphingosinicella sp. | reverse complement strand
GCAGCAGCGTCGGCGCAGCCGCGTCGGCGAGGTGGACTTCGACCGTATCGCCGTCGATCGCGCCGAGGATGTCGAGCAGGTAGCGGGCGTTGAAGCCGATCTCGAGGCCCTCGGCGGCGTAGTCGCCGGCGACTTCCTCGGCCGCCGTGCCGTTCTCCGGCGAGGTCACCGAGAGGGTGACCTTGTCGCGCTCGAGCGACATCTTGACCGCCCGCGTCTTCTCGCTGGCGATGGTGGCAACGCGGTCGACGCCTTCCTCGAAGCTGCGCGGATCGATGCGCAGCAGCTTGTCGTTCGCGGTCGGGATCACCCGGCTGTAATCGGGGAAGGTGCCGTCGATCAGCTTGGAGGTGAGGATGGCGCTGCCGAGGCCGAAGCGGACCTTGGTCTCCGAAAGCGAAATCTGGACGGTGCCCTCGAGCTCGTCGAGCAGCTTGCGAAGCTCGGCGACGCATTTCCTCGGGATGATAACGTCGGGCATGCCCTCCGCCCCGGCGGGCCTCGGCACGGTCACCCGGGCGAGGCGATGGCCGTCGGTCGCCGCCGCCTTCAGCACCGGCTGCGCCTCGTCGGAAACGTGGAAGAATATCCCGTTCAGATAATAACGGGTCTCTTCGGTCGAGATGGCGAAGCGGGTCTTGTCGATGATCTGGCGAAGGGTCGCGGCGGGCAGCTCGAAGCGGGTCGGAAGGTCGCCCTCGGCGATGACCGGGAAATCGTCGCGCGGAAGGGTCGAGAGGTTGAAGCGGGCGCGGCCGGCATTGACCTGCATCTTGCCCTCGGCCGCGTTCAATTCGACCTGGCTGCCCTCGGGAAGCTTGCGGGCGATGTCGAACAGGGTGTGAGCGGAGACGGTGGTGGCGCCCGGCTGGGTGACGTTGGCCTCGACCGTCTCGACGATCTGGAGATCGAGATCGGTCGCCATCAGCCTGAGGCCGCCGCCCTCGGTCGCCTCGATGAGGACGTTGGAGAGGATGGGAATGGTGTTCCTCCGCTCCACCACGGACTGGACGTGGCCGAGGCTCTTGAGGAGCGTAGCCCGTTCGATCGTCGCCTTCATTGAAACCCCCGAAATGGTATTTGGAGGAGAGTATTAGAGCGGCCCGCCGCCCCCCGCTAGGGGATTGTCGCCGGGCGTGAAAAAAGGGCCGGGGCACTGACGCCCCGGCCCTCCTATCCGGTCGGCGCGTAGGTCAGAAACGCAGGCCGAAGCCGATCACGCCCTGATGCTTGTCGAAGGACTGCGAGGCTTCGTAATTGGAAAAGCGATATTCCGCCTTGACGAAGGTGCGGGAGCCGACCGCGATCTCCGTTCCGGCGCCGAGGCGCAGGCCGTCGGATTCGGGGTGCACGACGAGGTCCGGCGCGCCGCTCGCGAAAGTGAATCGGGAAGATTGGCGGAAGTTGGTGTAGCCGACCTTGCCATAGAGCAACATGTCGTCGCTGATCATTCCGCCGAAACGAACGCCGGCATAGAGGTCGCGGCCCGCTCCGGAGCAGCCTGTGTTGCCGCCGATAAACGCAGAGCAATCCTTGGCCGTGCTGTCGCTGGCCTCGGCCTCGAGCCCGAACCGGAAGCGGCCTGCAGCGAGATCGTAACCGACGCCGACGCCGTAGAGCACGCCGCTGCCGTTGCGGATACTATCGAAGCTTGCATCTTCGTAGCCGGTTATGGCTTCGACCCGGAAACCGATGGCGGCTTTGTCGGCGACGGGCTCGGAGTCCTGTGCGAGAACGGGGGAAGCAACACCGGCCACGGCCATGACCGCGGCAAGGCTATATCTAATCATCGAAAAATCCCCTCAGCTAATTCCCCTGCTGACGCGGAGTTGAGGCAGCTTCGATGAACCGCGGATAAACATATTATGGCGCAAATCGGGCAGCGATCGGCTAAGATCGGCAATGGCGCTGAAGGGCTGGAACTTTTCTATTTGTTTTCCGAGATTTGCCAAGAGCACAGACTGCCGAAATGTGGCATTTGAAAGATCAGCTTCAATATGAATTAAAAAAGACCTGTGGAGTACATCCGGAACCCCTGCTTGCGGCATCCGCGCGCGCGCGAGATCTCCCTCGGCGGGAGCGGGGGCCCGAAGTCCTCGCGGCCCGGCCTTTTCGGTTGCCAATCGGCCGTGCCTCGGGCCATTCTGCCACGATGATCCGGCGGCTGATATTTCCTTTGTTTTTCATGGTCCTGACGACGCAGGCGAGCGCTCAGCCGCAATCGATCGGGATTTTCGGGACCTGGGGCGCGTTTCGCGGACCGGAGCGCTGCTACGCCATATCCGAGCGCCTGTCGCCGGCGCGCCCGGGCGATGGGCGCGGTTTCGCCTCGGTCGGCTATTGGCCGGCGCGTGCGGCGGGCGGCCAGGCCTATTTCCGGCTGAGCCGGGCCAAGCGCGAAGGCTCGGCGATATTGCTCCGGATCGACGATCGGACCTTCCAGCTGCGCGGCGGCGGCGGCGGCGGCGCCGACGCCTGGGCGGCGGATCCGGCGGCGGACTCCGAGCTCGTCGCGGCGATGCGCACCGGGATCGAGATGAGCGTCGAGACCCGCTCGGCCGGAGGCGCCCTGGTGCGCGATTCCTACCGCCTGCGCGGGGCCGCGACCGCCATCGACGCCGCCGCCATCGCCTGCGCCCGGCGCGGCTGATGGCGCGCTGGTTCATTGCCCGCCACGGCGAGACCGTGTTCAACGCGGCCCGGAGGATGCAGGGCGAAGTCGCCCATACCCCGCTGACCCGCGCCGGCTTCCGCCATGCCGAGGAGATCGGCGAGGCGCTGCTCGCCCTTCTCGGGCCGGCACCGGAGCTCGGGCTTTGGGCTTCGCCGACCGGCCGGGCCCTCCAGACGCTGGCGATCGCCGCCGAACACCTCCGCCTCGACTGGCACGAGGCGAGCACCGACGAGCGACTGTCGGAGATGGACATGGGCGAGTGGGGCGGGCGCTTCTATGCCGAGATCGCGCGCGCCCATGGCGGCTTCGTCGACCGGCGGACCGCGCTCTTCTCCGCCCGGCCCCCGGGCGGCGAATGGTTCGACGACATCGCGCTCCGGCTTCGGGCGTGGATCGAGGAGACCGCCGGAGAAGAAGGAGACCGGCTGATCGTGATGCACGGCATTTCCTCTCGCGTGCTTCGGGGGCTGCTCACCAGGGCGCCGGACCGGCCGGGCTGCGGAGCGCCGGTGGCCGCGCCGCTGCCGCAGGGCTCGGTCGTCTGCGTCGAAGATGGGGTGGAAACCGTCGTCGGGCTGGGAAGCGGCGATTTGGGGGCTTCGGGAACGGCGTAGAGGGTCCCGTCATCCCGGCGAAAGCCGGGACCTCAGGTCGAAACGGCTCGGCGGGCCTCCCCGAGATCCCGGCTTTCGCCGGGATGACGAGGAACCGGACGCAGAGGTAGAAATTCCGCCGCCTTTCCCCTACATAGGCCGCCTCATGACAGCGCCGATGACAATCCCCGGTCATATCGACCCGGTTCCAGTGCCGCGCCCCGCTTTCGAGTCGGAGGACAAGCGCGTCGATCTCGTCGGGCTCGCGCGCGACGAGATTCGCGAAGCGCTGGAGCAGGCGGGGCTCGAGCCGCGCCAGGCGAAGCTTCGCGCCAAGCAGATCTGGCACCAGATCTACAATCGCGGCGCCACGTCGTTCGACGCGATGAGCGACATCGCCAAGGCGCAGCGCGCCTGGTTCGCCGAGCGCTTCGTCGTCGGCCGGCCGCAGGTGGTGGTCGAGCAGGTGTCGACCGACGGCACCCGCAAATGGCTTTTGAAGACGCCCGACGGCCACGATTTCGAGATGGTCTTCATCCCCGACGCCGACCGCGGGACTCTCTGCGTGTCGAGCCAGGTCGGCTGCACCCTCAATTGCGCCTTCTGCTTCACCGGGACGATGCGGCTGGTTCGCAACCTCACCGCCGGCGAGATCGTCGGCCAGGTCATGCTGGCGCGCGATTCGCTCGGCGAATGGCCGTCGCAGCCCGAGGGCCGGATGCTCAGCAACATCGTCATGATGGGAATGGGCGAGCCGCTCTACAATTTCGACAATGTCCGCGACGCTCTGAAGATCGTGATGGACGGCGACGGGCTCGGACTGTCGCGCCGGCGGATCACCCTTTCGACGTCCGGCGTGGTGCCGATGATGGCCCGGGCGGGCGCTGAGATCGGGGTCAACCTCGCCGTTTCGCTCCATGCCGTGACCAAGGAAGTGCGCGACGAGATCGTGCCGATCAATCGCAAATACGGGATCGAGGAATTGCTCGAGGCCTGCGCCGCTTATCCCGGCGCCAACAACGCCCGCCGGATCACCTTCGAATATGTGATGCTGAAGGACAAGAACGACAGCGACGAGGACGCGCTCGAGCTGGTCCGTCTGATCCGCAAGTACAAGCTTCCGGCCAAGGTCAACCTGATCCCGTTCAACCCGTGGCCGGGCGCGGTCTACGAATGCTCGGACGAGGAGAGGGTAAGGCGCTTCTCCGACATCATCTTCGAGGCGGGGATCTCGGCGCCGATCCGCCGCCCCCGCGGCCGCGACATCATGGCCGCCTGCGGGCAGCTCAAGTCGGCCGCGGAGAAGAAGAGCCGGGCCGAGCTGGACCGGATCTCGGCCGAGAAGCAGGCGGCTTTGGCCTGAGGACCGCGGCACCTGTTTGCAGGTTGACGTCAAAACCTCTATAATGACATCAGTATCGTGAGTTGAGGAGCGACCGTGGACCGGGTCCCCACCACAATTCGAATGGATCGCGCAACGCGCGACGTGTTGGAAGTCATCAGCCAGGCGAAAGGCCTTGCGATCAACGTCCTGGTCAATACCGCCATCGACGCTTTCATCGAGGGCGAGGCCGCAGCGATCGAACATGGCCTGAATGACACGCTTGCCCGCTTGCGCGCTTACAGGTCTGCGCGTCGCGACGATGAAGCGGAGATCCAGGCTGTGGTCGACGCCGAGATGTCGGGCTCCGATCCGGCCGAAGCGGACAGGGTGTTCGCCGTGAGCCCGCAAGGGCTCAAGAGATCGGTGCTCGCAATCCTCGACGATGAACCCTGACTGGGACGAGTCGAGCCCGCAGCTTGCGGCAAATATCGTTCGCGTTCTCGGAGCGGCGAGAGCGCATGCGTCGGAGCGCAAGGAGGTGTCCGTCGCGCTGATGCGCGATTGGCATGGCGATATCATGGCGGGGCTCGGAATGCGGCATCCGGGTTGGGCCGCCTGCTTTCGAGGCGAAGGCGCCGCGAAGGGTATCGGAGTGAGCATTGGTAGCCGCGACGGCGCCGCCCCCGCCAAAGTCGCTGCCGAGCTGGAAGCGTTCGAGGCCCGCCTGGTGCAAATCGTCGCCACGCTCGATTCCGCGATCGGCAAGGACGGCGCCGACAGCGAAGACGAGATCGGCGCCCTGATCGACTCGTGCGCCTGGGCGCATGGCGAGTGGGTGAGAATTCACCCGTTCGTCAATGGCAGCGGACGGACCGCGCGCTTATGGGTGAACTATCTGGCGATGCGGTACGGACTGCCGCGGTTCGCGCGCATGCGTCCCCGTCCGGGCCACGCCTACGCGTGGGCGGCGAACGCCGGCATGGCCGGGAACTGGAAGGCGATGATCCCGGTGTTCCACGCCATGCTTTCCGAGGCCTTGCCGCCCGAGGCGCCTGAGGAGGAAGGCCGAGGAATATGATGGGTCGGCTCGGGCCGTCCAGCCTGAACGCCGGCTTACGACCCCATTCAGGCGCGGCTCAATCCCGCCCCTCCATAACCCTCCTCATGCCGGTGGCCAGTTCGCCATCGCGAAAGGAGTTCAACATGTTCAGGAAGCTCAGCCTCGCAACGGCCGCCGCGGCCGCCACGCTCACTCTGGTTCCGGCCGCCGCCCAGGCCAATCATCGCGACGGCTATTCCGATCGCGGCAACTACCAGCAGAATTATCGCGGCGACCGCCAGGGCCGTTACGACAACCGCTATTACGGCCGAAGCAACGTTCGCTACAACGGCCGCCGCTGCAAGGGCACGACGGGAACGATCGTCGGCGGAGTCGCCGGCGCCCTGCTCGGCCGCGAAGTGACCCGCGACCGCTATCGCGGCCGCTCGGGCACCACCGGAGCGATCCTCGGCGGCGCCATCGGCGCGCTCGCCGGCCGCTCGGTCCAGAAGTCGAGCTGCCGCTAAAAAGTTCGAATCCCTCGGGTAGCGTAGCGAGGGCGGGGCCGGTCTCCCACGGGGGGCCGGCCCTTCTATATTTGCCTCCCCAGGTCTTCGACATGGGGAGGCAATCAAGGCGCGTCGAACAAAGCCGCCAATTGCTCGATCATCGTTCCGCCGAGCTGCTCGGCGTCCATGATGGTCACCGCCCGGTCGTAATAACGGGTGACGTCGTGGCCGATTCCGATCGCGGCCAGCTCGACCGGCGAGCGCGCCTGGATCCAGCCGATCACCTGCCTGAGGTGGCGCTCCAGATAGGTGCCGCTATTCACCGACAGGGTCGAATCGTCGACCGGCGCTCCGTCGGAGATGACCATCAGGATCCGGCGCTCCTCCGGCCGGGCGATCAGCCGGTTATGCGCCCACAGCAAGGCCTCGCCGTCGATATTCTCCTTGAGCAGGCCCTCGCGCATCATCAGCCCGAGGTTTTTGCGCGCCCGCCGCCACGGCTCGTCGGCCGCCTTGTAGACGATGTGCCTCAGATCGTTGAGCCGCCCGGGATTGGGCGGCCGCCCCGCCGCGAGCCAGGTCTCGCGCGCCTGACCGCCTTTCCAGGCGCGGGTGGTGAAGCCCAATATCTCGACCTTGACCCCGCAGCGCTCGAGCGTCCGGGCGAGAATGTCGGCGGAGATGGCGGCGATCGAGATCGGCCGGCCGCGCATCGAGCCCGAATTGTCGATGAGCAACGACACCACCGTGTCGCGGAACTCGGTCTCCCGCTCGATCTTGTAGCTCAGCGAATGGGCCGGGTTGACGATCACCCGGGCCAGCCGGGCGGCGTCGAGAAGCCCCTCCTCCTGGTCGAAGTCCCAGCTCCTGTTCTGCTGCGCCATCAGGCGCCGCTGGAGCCGGTTGGCGAGCTTGGTCACGGCGCTCTGGAGATGGACGAGCTGCTGGTCGAGATAGGCGCGAAGTCGGCCCAGCTCCTCCTCGTCGCAAAGCTCCGGCGCCTCGACCACCTCGTCATATTTGG
>DASQLT010000075.1:0-57970 GCA_035629855.1 Allosphingosinicella sp. | reverse complement strand
CTCAGGGAATGGGCCTACGCCCAGGCCTACCCCACCTCAGAGCACCGCAAGGCCGAGCTGCCGCGATGGCTCCACCAATATAACTGGCATCGACCACATGGCAGCCTACAAGCCCAAACACCCATCAGCCGACTCGGCCTGGACCGGAACAACCTGTTGAGGCTCCACATCTAGCCGATCGGCTGACGAGTCTCTGGGACCCGGCGGCTACGCCCCCGGTAGTCGCCCGATCCGGTAGGGCCCTTCGCGCACGGGCATCGCCTCGCTCTTCCAGCTCAGCCGGACCAGCCCGTCCTTTACCATCAAGTCGACCGCAGCGTGGACCGCCGGCATTTCGCTTCGCCAATCGTCCATTCCGGCCTCGGCGGCGATGGCGCGGGCCACTTCGCTCGGACAGACCGTCGAGTCGGCGGCGCGCCCGGCGAGCAGCGTCAGGATCGTCGCCCGAACACCGTCGTCCATCTTGGTTTCGAGCCACGCCATTGGGACCCAATGCCTGAAATCACCCGTCCGGGCGATAGTTTCGCCCCGCCGGATGCGCCATGTTCGAAGCTTCGAAACCCGCCAGGAGACCTGCCATGCCCCTCGCCGACGCCCGCCCCGTCGCCATGATCACCACCGCCGACCGCAAGGCCGCCGAGCCCTTCTACGCCGACACGCTCGGACTCGCCCGCAAGGGCGACGACGGCTTCGCGGCCCTGTTCGATCTCGCCGGAACCACGCTCCGGCTGACCGAGGTCCCGGGCTACACCGCCCCCCTTACTCCGGTGCTCGGCTGGGAAGTCGACGACATGGCAGCCGCGGTCGAGGCGCTGGCCGCGAACGGCGTAACGATGAACGTCTACGAAGGGCTGGGCCAGGACGAGCGCGGCATCTGGACCGCTCCGGACGGGCGCTGCAAGGTCGCCTTCTTCAACGACCCGGACGGCAACGGCCTCAGCCTCACCCAGATTTTGTAACGGAAAGCTCTTATCCGGACCGCCCGGCCGCGTTCAGCGCCACGGCTTCGCGGACGAGCGACTTGAACGCTTCCCCGTCGATTCCGTCACCCTCCCTGATGTCGATGGCGCGCCGGGTGTTTCCGTCGAGGCTGGAGTTGAACAGCCCCGCCGGATCCTCCAGCGCCGCGCCCTTCGCGAAGGTCAGCTTGACCTTGTCGCGATACGTCTCGCCGGTGCAGAGGAGGCCGTCATGCTCCCACACCGGAACGCCCGCCGGATTGGCCGGCTTGCGCCATTTCACCGACTCGACGACGTCCGGATCCGAGTCCCGGAACAGTGCCCTAAGCCGCGCCAGCATCTCGCCCCGCCAGTCGCCCAGCGCCGCGATCTTTTCGTCTATCTCTTCGGAAGCCGTCTCGCCGCCCATCCTCGTCTCCTGCATCGTCGCCCGGCCCGCATCTTCTCGAGCGCTTCGTCACGCACCGACGAGCCTCCGCCCGGCGGGCGCGCGCCGTTCAGGGCGAAGCGGGCTCCGGCTCCGGCTCCTCCACCGGCGCCAGGGGCTCGAGCTCGGCCGCCCCGGGAACCACGTAGCGCATCATCGCCTGTCCGGCGCAGCTGTAGGTCGCCTGGTTGCGAAGCTCGGCGGGACGGAAGGCGGCGGAAAGCGCCGCCTGTTTGGCGAGCGCCGCTTTCGCCTCCTCCGGATTCGCCGAATAGGCCATAGCGGGGGTCTTGCGCCCGTCGGCCAGCTTCGCATTGGTGTAGGGCGTGATGTCGCCGAAATAGACGACCTCGCCCGCCCCGACCCTGAAGGTCGGGCTTCCGAAGCAGAAGGTGCTCATGATCTGTTTCACGCCCGGAGTGGCGCCGTAAAGGACGTAGTCGCCCGCCGAGACCACCATCAGATGATATTCGACTTCCGACTTCTTGGCGCTGCTCGCCACCTCGACCCAATAGGTGGTCGTGTCCCCCGCCTTCTTCGCGCCCCTGGGCTGGTAGACGAGGTCGCGATTCTCCAGATCGTAGCGGGCGAAGGCGAACGCTCCGGACTTGCCGAGGCTCATCGCGTTGGGCCGGCGGAAGGCGACGAGAATGGCGCCTTGCCCGGGTCCCAGCGTCACCGGCAGGGTCAGGTCCGCGCTTTTCGTGACTCGAAGCTGAGCCGCGGCGGGAGCGGCGGCGGCGGCCGCAAGGGCGAGCGCGGCGGCGGCGAGCAGGGCGCGCCTCACTGGTCGGACCCCGCCGCGAGCTTCGGCGCGGCATAGCTGTTGTCCCATTCGCTAATCTCTCCCTGCACGGTTTGCGCTCCGACGATCCGGTTGAAATAGGAATCGCGATCCGGGTCCGACAGCGCGGCGACCCGCGCCTTTTCGGCATCGTCCACCTCGACGACCCGCCAACCCCGGATCATCAGGCACGCCCGGCGGTTGGCTCGGCGCATCCGGTCCTTCTCGATCTTGGCGGCGATCATCCCGCCGATGAGGCCGCCCACGCCGGCGGCAACCCCGGCCGCGATCGGCGAGATGACCGCGGGATTGTAATAATGGACCATGGGCGCCCGGCCGTTCGGGTTGATCGAGCCGCGGGCGATCTTCCGGCACTGATGCCAGTCTCTGTCATATTCGGCCCGAGTCGCGCCCGGCCGGTTGTAGAACCGGCTGTCCTTCAGGTCCTTGGCCGCGTCCTGCGCCATCTCCTCCGGGCTGTCCTCCCCCTCGGGATTGACCGGCGCCGCCTCGATCGGCAGCTTCTTGTCCGGCGTTCCCGGGACGAAAACCGTGCCCTGGGCGGCGGCGACACTGCCTTGCGCGGCGACCGCGGCCGCCACGATAAGCTTCAACGACATGATTTCCCCCCTTTTTCCCTCAAGAACAGGCTAAATTCATTCCAAAGGCATGGCAAGGCCATCAGGCCAGGCTTTCCGCCTCGCGCGCCGCGGCCGCCGACGCTAAACCGCGGCGATGGCCCATGATTATCGTTTCCGGCCCGTCGGCGGGGCCGACCTGCCCCTCCTGGGCGAGTGGCGAAGGCGCCCGCATTGGGCGCGATGGTGGGGTCCGGCCGAAGAAGACCTCGCCTTCTTCGAAGAGGCCATGGCCGATCCTCACACCCGCGCCTGGATCGTCGAACTGGACGGCCGCCCTTTCGCTTACGCCCAGGATTACGACCCCCATGCCTGGCCCGGCCACCATTTCGCCCACCTGCCGCCCGGCGCCCGGGGCGTCGATCAGTCGATCGGCGATCCGGAGCTCATCGGCCGCGGTCACGGCAGCGCCTTCGTTCGCCGGCATGTCGAGCGCCTGTTCGAGGAGGGTGCGCCCGCCGTCGGAACCGATCCCCATCCCGACAATGGGCGGGCGATCCGCGCCTACGAGAAAGCCGGCTTCACGGTCCGATCCGGGCCGGTCGACACGCCTTGGGGGCGCTGCCTGCTCATGGAGCGGTGGCGAGACCCGCGGCCTGCGGGCGTTCGGCCGGATGATCCAGTCCCTCGCGCGCCTGTCGCCCTCGTCGCCCGCGATTGAATCTCTACGGCAACCGGCGGGATATCGTGCGGTTCGCCGGCAAGGTTGCCGCGCGCCCGCATCGAGCCTAGCCAGTGCCATGAAAAGATTTCGGATCCGGGCCGCCGCCGGTCTAATCCTCCTTTTCGGCTTCGCTTCGGTCGCCGCGGCCGCGGTCGATCCTCCCGTCCGCGCACGCTCCGCCGGGACTCTGGCCACCCTTTTCTCGGACCAGGATTACCCGCTCGACGCGGTGCGCAACCGAGAGCAGGGCGCGGTCGCGTTCCGGCTGACCGTCGGGCCCGACGGCCGGCCGGCCGGATGCTCGATCACGGCTTCCAGCGGCTCGGCTTCGCTCGATTCGTCCACCTGCCGGCTGCTCACGGAGCGGGCGAGATTCCAGCCGGCGCGGGATTCCGGCGGGAAGGCGGTGGCCGACTCGATCGACGGACGGATCATCTGGAGGCTGCCGGACGACGATGTCATGGGCCGTTCGGAAGCCGCCATGATGCTCTGGGGCGTTTGCCTGATCGGCGAAGCGGCGAAGCTCACCTTGAGCGATCTTTCGCCCGACGAAATCGTTCGCCGATCCTATGCCCCGTGCAACGCTCTGGAAACCCTGGCCGCGGGCGAGCGCGGCGAGCCTCTCGATGTCCAGCGGCGCCAGATCGTCCAGGCATTCGAAGAGACGGTCTTCAAGGCCCGCGAGGTCCTGAAGGCTCCGCGCCCGATCCCCAGCCCCGTTCGGCGCTGATCCTGCCGGCGGCCGGCCCCGGCAACAGTCGCAACCCTTTTTCCCCCGCCGAGGCGTCGAACCGACACATAAGCGGCGCAGGATCGTCCGCCTCCGCGGTCTCCGGGCCGCGTTCAGACCCATTATCGAAGAGGAATCGGCGATGAACCCGAACAAGGCCCTGTGGGAAAAAGGCGACTTCACCCGGATCGCGGACACCATGCGCGAGAGCGGCGAGGCGCTGGTCGCCTCCCTCGGCATCGGCCCCGGCCTCGACATGCTCGATCTCGGCTGCGGCGACGGCACCACCGCCCTTCCCGCCGCCCGGGCCGGCGCCGACGTGCTCGGAGTCGACATCGCCGCCAATCTCGTCGCGGCCGGACGGGCGCGGGCGGAGGCGGCCGGCCTCGCCAATCTGCGTTTCGAGGAAGGCGACGCCTCCAACCTCATCGAGCTCGCCGACCGACGGTTCGATCTCGTCCTCAGCCTCTTCGGAGCGATGTTCGCCCCGCGCCCCTTCGACGTCGCTCGCGAGATGGTGCGGGTGACCCGGCCGGGCGGGCGGATCGTCATGGGCAATTGGATCCCGGGCGATCCCACCCTCGTCGCCCAGATCCTGAGGATCAGCGCCGCCTTTGCGCCGCCGCCGCCCGAGGGCTTCGTCAGTCCAGTCACCTGGGGCGTCGAGGAGACTGTCCGCGAACGCTTCGCCGCCGCCGGGGTCGCGCCCGGCGACATCGCCTTCGAGCGCTCGACCTGGCGGTTCCGGCACTCGGGCCCGCCGGCCGAGTTCCTCGCGATGTTCCGCCATTATTACGGCCCGACCATGAACGCCTTCGACGCCGCCGCGAAGGACGGCCGCGAGGATTCGCTTCAGGCCGAGCTCACCCAGCTGTTCGAGACCCAGAATCGGGCGGGCCCGGAGCGGACCGAAATCCCCGCCACCTATCTGAAGGTGACGGTGACCAAAGCCTGAGCGAGGCCGATCCGCGCTTAGGGCCCTTTCACCTCGTTCACGATCACGTCCCAATGCTCCTCGAGCATGGCGAAGCGGCGGTCCTCCTCCGCGTCGAAGACGGCCTTGTCGGGGAACAGCTTCGCGCTCGCGGCGCCCCATATCCGGTCCCATTCCGGATCGGAGATGGCGGTCGCCGCGTCGCGGAAGACGATCGTCACCCTCAGGTCCCAGCGCGGTCCGCCGGCAAGGTGCGTGTACGGCTCGTCGACCCGAATCGACCGGATGAAGCCGCTCTTCTGCATCTCGCGAAGCAAAGGCGCGTGGTTCTTCTCGTAGAGCCGCTTGAAATCCACCGAGGCGCCCCATTTGATCCGGTAATAATATTCCACCGTCACCGGCGCCTGGGCGGCGGCGGCGGACGATTGCGCGGCGGCCGGGGCGGCAGGCGCCAGCGCCAGCAGGGCCGCGGCAAGAATGGCTCTCATCGGTTTTCTCCCTCTGGAGGCGCCCATTCATCCGCCGGGCGGCGGGCCATGGCAATCTCAAAAGCGGGACAGGTTCTCGCACCGGCCTTGACGCCGCCGCGGGACGATGGGACCTCCCGGTCGAGGAGGACATCCGACATGCGAATCCTGGGAATGATCGCCGCCGCTTCGACTCTCGTCGCCGGCTGCGGGAGCGGCGACGCCGGGCCGGCCGCCGCGCCTGCCAACGAAAGCCAGGCCGCGGCCGCCGACTCCGCCGCCCCAGCCGGGCCCGCCGGCGACACGGCGGCCCCGGGTTGGGACCTGCAGTCGAGCGGCGAAGGGACCGCGTTGGTGCTCGCGGGCGCGGAACGGCCGGCCCTCCGTCTCTTCTGTCCCACCGGCGGGAAGAGGCTCGTCGTCAACGTCCCCGGCTTCAGCCCGATCGGAAGCGAGGAACGGCTTTCGCTGGGGAGCGGCGGCGAGGCGGCCGCTTTGGTGGCGGACAGCGGCGGCGACCGGCAGCGCGGCGGAGTGACCGCGACCGGCGAGGTTCCCGGCACGCTCGCGGCCCTGGTCGCGGGCCCCGTCTCGGCCAGCTACGGCGCCCAGCGCAGCGGTCCCCATTCGGCGCCGCCTCCGGCGCTCTCGAGCGCCTTCGTCGCCGCCTGCCGTGAAGGCTCGGCCCCGCCGGGCGAGCCGGCAGCGCCGCCCCCGGGCGCGGCCGCCTCGGCCAATCCCTGCTTCGTCCAGGACGGCAAGCCCGTCAGGGCCGCCGCGGTCCGGGCGCTGGGCACCGAACCGTTCTGGAACGCTCGGGTCGAGGGCCGCTGCGTCACTTATTCGACTCCGGAGGATCAAAAGGGCACGCGAATCTGGACCCGATTCACGCCGGGCCCCGGCGGAGGCACCTGGTCCGGAACAGTGAGCGGCGGGCGCTTCGAGCTGAAGATCCGGCCGCAGCGGGACTGTTCGGACGGCATGTCCGACCGGCGCTATCCGCTCGCCGCCGAGCTCGTCGTCGGTGGGGAACGGCGCCATGGCTGCGCCGCTCCGGCCTAGAAGCCATCCCACTCCGTCATTGGGCAATCCAGAGCGGTGTTGAAGGCCCGCTGGATCGCTTCGTCGCTTCGCTCCTTGCAATGACGGCCCGGCGTTGGACGATCCACCCTAGCGGCGCTCGCGGCGGACCCCGGCGAAGCGGCGCTCGATCCCCAGCGCCAGCAGGGTTCCGGCCATCTTCCGGCCCTGCACCCGGCCGGTGACGGTGAAAGGCAGCCCGAGCTTCGTCCCCTCGAGCGTGAAGGCCGAGCCGGACACGGAGCCGGTCGCCGTCGCTCCGCCGCGGTCGTAGACCGTCGCGCTGAGCCGCGACCCGCGCTGCTCGACCGTCATCGAGCCTCTCCGGATCTCGCCCCGGCTGTTCTTCCAGCTCAGATCCCAGGTGCCGCCGACGCGCTGCGGAGCGGGGGCGGCGGAAGCCGGCGCGGCGGACGGAAGCGGAGTTCCGGCGATTCCGGCCAAAGCGACGAGCGCCGTCAGCGCAAGGGCGCCCGCGCGGAGGGACGATTTCATCATATCCCCGGCGCCTCAGGCATCCGTCCGTTCGGACAGGTTGAGCTCGCCTTCGTCATAGCCGTCCCAATAATGAAGCCGCTGTGCCGCGACCTTGACCAGGGTCAGCCCCGGAGTCTCCACGCCCTGCTTGAACCAACGGTCCAAATCCTTGGTCCAATGTTCGGCGAACCGGCTCTTGTCGCGGATCAGCTCGGCCCGGCCCTCGATGGCGATGAAGAAGGGGCGCATCCCGAGCATCCCCGCCTTGGCCTGGTAGGAGAGGCCGACCTCGGGATCGCCTTCGATGTCGGCGACGGTGCCGGTCTCGTCGCAGGTGAAGAAATAGCTGTCGCCGTCATAATCCACCTGGCGGTTGTTGCTCATCGGCCGGCCGGCGATCGCGCCGCTCCGGGTCTTGGTGGACAGGATGGTGAAATCGATGTCCTTCATCTTCTCGGCAAGGTCGGCGAGGCTCTTGTCGGCCATGGCGTAGCTCCTGATCGGGTTTCCCCGACCCAACCGATCGCGCCGCGAAAGGTTCAGCGCGGCACCAACGGAGCGGTCAAGCCTCTCGGCCTGCACCTAAATTCGCTTACCCAAATCCGAAGACGAAGAAAATATGCCGATTTGCCGAGTTCTCGGCAATATTTTCTGGTAAATTCGCGTATTGGACAGCTTGGAACGAGAGGCAGTTTGCAATGAGTGGCGAAAGCTCCTTCCAGCGGTGGGCGACGATTGCAAACTTAGTCATCACTACTGTGCTGACAATGATTGCACTAGTATTCAGCTATTCCTACAATGAGCGCGAGCATCGCCGAGATGTCGAGCAGCAAAAATATGAGTTTTCCAAAGACAAGGCCGCAGCCATGCGGTCCTGTATCGAGACTGACATAGGGCTAGCAAAAGGCGTGAACGTCGCGAACAATAAGCCGTTACGCATAGCTATGATTAGATCGATCGAGCATCATGTCGTCGAGTGCCATAAAATCGGTCACGATGTGGATCGAAAAGAGGCTCTGGCTTTACTCGACCGGATGGAAAATCAGGGAACCCCGGCCGTGGTCAGGAAAGTGGAGGAAGCGCGAGCCGCGATTCAGCGTACAGCCACGGCCGGCCCCGTTACAGACCGCGAGCGTGCAAAGGCGTACGAGAGCTTGAGCGTTGGCGATCTCGTAAGCATTACGGCAGGCGACGGGGGATTAACGTACTTTCACACACATATAGATAATCCGAGCGAAAATGAGCTTCGCAAGGCGCTCGGGCAGGGTACCGTCTCGAACACTTCCGTCGATCTCACGAAAGATTAAGCTAACGGGTCTCATTCCTCCCGCCGTGCCGATACGATCCGCACCGGCTTCTCGATCATCTGCCCGCGCATCGATCCGCGGCCGGCGTTGGCGACGGTCGGCGCGGCGAGAAGGGTTCTGACGACGTCCATCCCTTCCTCGACCCGGCCGAAGGCGGCGAAGCCCGGAGCGCCCGGCCCGGAGTCCATCGCCGGCATCGCTCCGCCGACGACGATGAAGAAGTCGCCCATCGCCCCCGCCGGAGCGGCCCGCGCCATCGAGACGGTGCCGTCGACATGCTTGAGGCCGGTCTCGGTGCCGGGCTCGTGAGCGATCGGCGGGAAGGACCGCCGGGCGCTGTGGCGGATTCCACCCTGGACGAAGCCACGCCCGACGGCGCCCTTGGTCCGGGCGGCCCGGTAGAAGAAAGTGCCCTCGAACCTTTTCTCGTCGACGTAGCGGATGAAGTTCCGGGTCGTGACCGGCGCCCTCTTGTTGTCGAGCGCGAGCAGGATCGGCCCGGCTTCGGTGTCGAGCCGAACGCGAACGATATCGGGCAGGGGCTCCAAAGATTTCGGAGCCGCTTCATTGGCGGCAGCGGGCTCTGCCGGCGCGGGCGGTTCATCGCAGCCGGCGAGGGCGAAGGCGGCGAAAGCGAGGCAGGCGAAGGCGCGAATCATGGGGAAACTGTGCCCTTCCCGTCGTTCCGGCGAAAGGCGGAATCCATGGACACCGCCGTTCCAGGCATTCCACCGGCCATGTCCAGGGATCCCGGATCGAGTCCCGCAATGGCGTCCGGTCCCGACGGTTTCGCGCAATGAAAAGGGCGCCCCGGCGAACCGGGACGCCCTCGTCATTCTTCAGGTTCGGCGAACCTACCTGTTCATCGCATGAATTCGAACGACCGTCTGGGTGCGGGCGTCGACCTGGTAGATGCTGCGCCCGTCCGAGCGGTAATAGAAATTGTCGCTGTCCCGATACTGGCTGCGATAGGCGTAAGGCACGCCGCCGAGATCGGACGACACGCGCTGACCGACTCTAAGGCCGCCATTGCCGGTGACACGGTCGAGAATCTGGCCGACGACTCCGCGGTCGCCCGACTGCTGATAGCCCTGGTCATTGTCCCAGCGGCCGTCGCGATTGGTGTCGCGATCGTCATAGCCGTCG
The DNA here is from genome assembly GCA_035629855.1 of Allosphingosinicella sp. Lineage (GTDB taxonomy): Bacteria > Pseudomonadota > Alphaproteobacteria > Sphingomonadales > Sphingomonadaceae > Allosphingosinicella. Next base: position 48,357 of record DASQLT010000075.1, on the reverse strand, counting down.
CGGTTGCTATCGTAGCGCGAATCGACGTCCCAGCGGCCGTCGCGATTGCCGTCGCGGTCGTCCCAGCCGTCGTTGTTACGGTCGTAGCGGCTGTCGACATCGCCGCGGCCGGTGCGGTCGTCGTCGCGTCCGTAACGGTCGTTGCGGTCATCGTCGCGTCCGTAGCGGTCGTCGTCGCGTCCGTAACGGCCGTCGGCGCCGCGCTCGGCCATTCGCAGGTCCTGGCGAAGCGAGTTCATCCGCTGCTGCAGGTCGGCGCGTTCGCGGCCGCTGATTCCGTCGCGCGCATAGAGCGTCTCGAGGCGGGTCAGTTCGCGAAGCTGCTCGCGCAGCGGCATGGCCTCCGAGCGGGTGATGGCGCCGCTTCGGATGCCGGCCTGGAGCCGCATCTGCAATTGGTCGGCGCGGACTTCGATATTGCCGTTGCCATAGCTGTTGCCGCCATAGCCGCCGGACTGGGCGGAGGCGGGCGCTGCGGCGGCGAGGGCCGCGGCGGCCGAAGTGGCGGCCAAGGCGGTTAAGATGATCCTGTTCATGACGATGCTCCTGTTCAAGCGCCCCCAACGCTTGTCCGTCACCCAAGGCTCCATTCGGTGAGGTCAGCCTGAACGGGATCCACAGCCAAGGTTCATCGCACCTTGAAGGAGATTCTTCGTTCCATTCATGTTCTGCTCGCCGGATGACCGGCCGTGCTTATCCGAATCCATGCTCCCCGCCGAAGGCCGGGGCCGAGCCCGCGGCGCGACTCGGCCGGACCCCCGCGTCCGCCGGGAAATTCGAGCAATCCCATCGGCCCTGCAGCCCGGAAGTTTTCCGGCCCCAGGGAAGCCGAAACTTCGAAACTTCCGGCCTAGAACGTTCCCGGCGCCTCGCGTTGAACCACGCTCGGCCGCTCCGGAACCAGAAGCTCGCGCGTGCCGCGCACCGCCTGGGTGGTGATTCCGCCGCCGGCCGAGGCGCTGATCGGAGCGCAGACCCGGCCGGCGAGGAAATCGAGCGCCGCCTTGGTCGAGCCCTCGAGCGGATCGCCGAGCTGGCGGGTGATGTCGTCGCCCGCTGCGCAGCTCGCCTCCACCTTGGTCGCCAGGCCGTCGTAATAATCGCCCTGGCGCGCCGCATTCTCGGTCTTGAAGGCGACGACCCGGAGCCTGTCGTCGCAGGCCGCCTGGTCGAGCGCGATCTGGCCGACCGGCTTGCCGTAGGTGTTGGTCCCGACCAGCGCCGAACGGTTGTGCAGATAGGGGGTGAAGGCGTTGATGATCAGCTCGCTGGCCGAGGCCGAGCTGGTCGTTCCGATGAAGGCGATCCGGGTAGGCGCGATCGATTGCGGCTGCGGGCGGAAGAAGCGCGTCGAATTGTTCGACGATTTTTCCGGCCGGAAGGTGGTGAAGCTGTACACGTCGCTGGGCGCCCGGTCGGCGCCCATCAGGTCTCCGATAAGCTCGGCGATCGAGACGAGGCCGCCGCCATTGTAGCGCACGTCGACGATGATGTCGGTGACGCCCTGCGCCTTGAAGCCGGCGAAGGCCTGGCGAAGCGCCGGATCGGCCGTGCTGATGAAGGTGCGCAGGTTGACGTAGCCCGCCTTGCGGGCGCCGTTGTCGAGGATCTTGGCGCCGTAGCGGTTGGACACGGGCGTCAGCTCGTAATCGGCCTTGGCGATGGTGACCTCGCGGGTGCCGGCTGCATTGGCGATCCGGAGGACCCGGGTCACGCCCGGCTCCGTCGGCCCGAGGGCGTTGACGACGGCCTGTGCGCCGCCCGATGCCATGAGGGCGCTGACCAGCTGCAAATTGCCGGCGCTGGTGCCGATCGCGAGAAGCTCGGTTCCGCGGTCGATCCCGGCCGCAAGCGCGGGCGTCCCCTCATAGGCTTCGATGACGAACACCCGGTTCTGCGAGCTATCGTAAGAGAAACGCACCCCGAAGCCGGCGCTCGACCCCGAATTGAAGAAAGCGTTCTCCTCCTGGATCGAGGTCAGATAGGTGAAGAAGCGGTCGCGGCGCTGCGCCCGGGCGGTCGCCGTCAGAGCGTCGATATAGGCCTCGACGCTGGAATAAGCGGCGGGGTTGGCGTTCGCCGGAAGGGTCTCCGGGAAGAGATACCATTCGCGAAGCTGGGCCGCCGCCCAGTCCTGCCGGGAGCGAAGCGAGCAGGCGGAGGCCACTGGCGGCGGGGGCGGGGGCGGGACGGATCCGGTCGGCGGGGCGCCTCCGCCGGTGCCGCCACCGCCCCCGCCGCCGCCTCCACAGGAGGACAGAATCGCAACCAGGGCCAATGCCGTTCCAAACCGCCGCCGCTTCATCCCCAATCCCCTAACTCGTACAGATTCTTCAACTATTTAGCGTGCTTGAGGGCTTTCGTCAGCTTCTATTTTACCGGGCGGCCGGCGGCCGCTAGGAGTGGCGGCGCCGATGACCGATCAGGACGCAATCCCGCTCTTTTCCTACGGTACGTTGCGGCAGGAGAATGTTCAGCGCGCGACCTTCGGAAGGCTGCTGGAAGGGCGCCCCGATACGCTCGCCGGCTTCGCTTTGTCGCCAATGGCCATAACCGACCCGCACGTCGTCGCGACCAGCGGGTCCGCGGTCCACACCATCGCCCGCCCCAGCGGCAATCCGGCGGATCGGATCCCGGGCATCGTCTTCCTCCTCACCGCCGCCGAGATCGAAGCCGCGGACCGCTACGAGGCCGGGCCGATCGAGCGCATCCGGGTGGTGCTGGAATCGGGCGCCGAGGCTTTGGTTTATGTCGCGGCGGAGGGCTGGCCGGGGAAGAGTTCATGACGCTCGCTCCACGAGGGCCACCCCGCTTCGTCCACGAATTAAACAGTGACAGTATACATTTACCGACTGTCGATGAGCCTCCGGTGTGGCGGATAAATGTATACTGTCACTGTTTACCGCAAACGGGAGATGCGCGTGAATCGCCTTTTGACGGACCCGGCCACGAACCTGGAGGGAGTCCACCGCCGGCGCGGCGGCTGCCGGGCCGCCGTGCGTGCCCCGTTCCTCCTCGCCGCCTTCGTCCTGCTGGCGACCTTCGCGCCGCCGGCCCTTCAGCACCGCGAGCCGCCGCCGGCGGTCACGCTCGTCCGGTTCACGCCGGTGGCGCTCGACGAGAAGGCGCCCGGCCTCGACCGGCTCGGGCGCCTTCGCTTTCTCGGAGCCTGGGCCCTGACGAGCAACGACGCGCGCATCGGCGGCATCTCGGCCCTCCACGTCGAGGGGGGCGAGGCGCTGGCGATGAGCGATGCCGGCTGGCGTATCCGGCTGCCTTTGCCGCAGGGGCGCGCTCCGGCGCGGGCCGAGGTCGCGATGCTGGAGAAGGGGCCGGGCCCGCCCGGCGACAAGGAGGATCGCGATATCGAATCGCTCGTCGTCCACGGCGAGATGGCCTGGATCGGCTATGAGCAGGCCAATGCGATCTGGCGCTACGAGCGGCGGCGCTTCGCGCCCCGAGCGTCCGCCGCTCCGCGGGCGATGCGCGAATGGAGCGACAATGCCGGTCCGGAAGCGATGGCGCGGCTTGCCGACGGCCGGTTCCTGGTCTTCGCGGAAGGGCAGGGGGGCGACAGCGAGGCCATCCTCTTCTCCGGCGATCCCGCGGCGGCGGGCACGTCCGCACTGCGCCTGCGTTACCGCCCACCCACGGGCTTCCGGATCACCGACGCCGCAACGCTTCCGGACGGCAGGCTGGTCCTGCTCAACCGGGCGGTCGGCCTGTTCGCCGGCTTCACCGCCAGGTTGACCGTGGCCGCCTTGCCCCTTCGGGCCGACCGCGCCCTGATCGTCGGTCGTGAAATAGCGGCCTTCGAAGGCTCGGTGACCCGCGACAATCTCGAGGCGTTGAGCGTCGTCCGGGAGGGCGGCCGAACGATCCTGTGGATCGCCTCGGACGACAATTACAATCCGCTTCAGCGGACCTTGCTGATGAAATTCGCTCTGGTGCAATGAGATACGTCACCCCGGCGAAGGCCGGGGGCCCAGGGGGCGAAAGGCTCGGCGCCTTACCTCGCTGGGGTCCCAGCCTTCGCTGGGACGACGTTAGGCGGCGGCGGCCGTCTCGCCCTGCTGCTTCTTGGCGATCTCGCGCTTCAGTCGGCGCGCCTTGAGGCTGAGGCTGTCGTCCTTCGACTTCAGGAGCCAATTGTCGAGGCCGCCGACATGCTCGACCGACCTCAGGCCGTTCATCGACACCCGAAGCTTGATCCCGCGCCCGAGCGACTCGCTGATCAGCGTCACGTTCTGCAGATTGGGCAGGAAGGTGCGCTTGGTCTTGTTGTTGGCGTGGGAAACGTTGTGGCCCACCTGCCGGCCCTTGCCGGTCAGCTCGCAAATGCGCGACATGATCTCTCGTCCTGATTTGAAGCGGGGCCGTAACACGGTCCCGGAAAGCCGGGGCGGATAACGACGCGAGCCGCTTTCGTCAACCGGAAGCTGGCCGGAAGCTCGCCGGAAGCTCGAACGCTCAGGCGCGAAACGGTCGTTGCGGTCCTGCAACCGAATGGCGTAGCTGTCGTTGTCGGATGAACGAAGGAAGCTGCCCATGTTACGCGCTGTGCTGTTGATTGTCGCCTTGCTCATTCTGCTCGTCATCGGCGCCGTGGGGTTCGGCCTCATCGATCTCAACCAGACCCAGGACGCCCAGGCGCCCAAGTTCGAGGTGAAGGTGAACCCGGTTACCGTCGGCACCACCAACGTCTCGGTCGAGGTGCCCAGGGTCGAGGTCGGCGGCGGCGAGCAGGCCAACCAGCAATAGGCGTCGGGCCGGCGGCGCGGTGGGCTCCCCGGCGCCGAGAGGACCGTCTCATGACCGCCCCCTTCTCCGAACCCATGCGCCGGGCGCTTGACGAAGCGCGCGCCGCCGCCGCCGACGGCGAAGTGCCGGTCGGCGCCGTCGTGGTCCGGGGCGGCGAGGTGATCGCCACCGGCCGCAACCGGATGCGCCTCGACAGGGATCCCACCGCCCATGCCGAGATGGTCGCGATGCGCTCCGCCGCCGCCGCGCTCGGCAACCCGCGTCTCGACGGCTGCGATCTCTGGGTGACCCTGGAGCCCTGCGCGATGTGCGCCGGAGCGATGGCGCTGGCGCGGGTGTCGCGGCTTTACTTCGCCGCCTCCGATCCGAAGGGGGGCGCGGTGCTCCACGGCCCGCGGCTGTTCGCCCAGCCGACCTGCCACCATTCGCCGGAAGTCTATTCCGGGATGGGGGAGGACGAGGCGGGAGCAATGCTGAAGGCGTTCTTCAAGGAGCGGCGCTGAGGCGTCACCCCGGCGAAGCCGGGGCCTCGGGGAGGCCCGCCGCGACCTTCAGACCCGAGGTCCCGGCTTTCGCCGGGATGACGCCTTCCCACCACGAACCGCTTGTAGCGGCGAAAGCTTCCCGGCTAAGAGCCTATCGCGCCATGCCGCCCGTTCCCCCCTTGCCACCATTCCCTTGGTTCGACTTCGTCATCATCCTGATGCTGATCGCGTTGAACGGCGTCTTCGCGATGGCCGAGATGGCGATCGTCTCGTCGCGCAAGCCCCGGCTCAAGGCGATGGCCAAGTCCGGCCGGTGGGGCGCCCGGACGGCGCTCGACCTTGCGTCCGATCCCGGCCGCTTCCTTTCCACGGTCCAGATCGGGATCACCCTGATCGGGATCCTCGCCGGCGCCTATTCGGGCGCCAGCTTCGGCGGACCGGTGGGGGCACGGCTGGCGCCGCTCGGCCTCGACCCGGAAACCGCGGCGACCCTCGGCTTCGTCGTCGTTATCTTCGTCACCACCTACGCCTCGCTGGTAATCGGCGAGCTGGTGCCCAAGCAATTCGCTTTGCGCTCCCCCGAGCCGATCGCGGCCATCATCGCTCCGCCGATGTTGTGGGCCTCGAAGGCGACGGCGCCGCTCGTCTGGCTGCTGGACCGCACCAGCGCGCTCATCTTCCGATTGCTCAGGATGCGGCGCGACAATGCCGACAAGGTGACGGCGGAAGAGCTTCACCTGGTGGTCGCGGAAGCCCATCATGCCGGGGTGCTCGAGGAATATGAGCGTGCGATCATCTCCGGGGTCGTTCGCCTCGCCGACCGGCCGGCGCGCGAAGTGATGACCCCGCGCACCGACGTCGACTGGGTCGACGCTTCGGCGAGCCTCGAGGAGATCCGCCAGGCCCTGCTCGAGACTCCGCACAGCCGGATCCCGGTCGCCGAAGGGTCGGTGGACAAGCTGATCGGGATCGTCCGCGCCCGCGATCTCGTCGCCGCCTTGATCGAGGGGCGGCCGCTCGACATGCGCGCGCTCAGCTGCGAGGCGCCGGTGGTTCCCGACCAGATGGACGCGATGGACGCGCTCGCCGTCCTTCGCGGGAGCGAGACCCGGATGGCCTTCGTCCATGACGAATACGGCCATTTCGAAGGCATCCTGACCTCGGCCGATCTGCTCAACGCCATTTCCGGCGCTCTCGCCGGCGGGTTCGAGGGCGGGCCGGAAGCGCCTTTGGTGGAGCGCGAGGACGGCAGCTGGTGGGTGTCGGGCTCGCTGTCCGCCGACGCTTTGTCCGACCGGCTCGGAATCGGCCTGCCCGAGGATCGCGACTATGCGACGACCGCGGGATTCGCCCTCTCGGTCCTGAAGCACATTCCGGAGGTGGGCGAACGCTTCGCCTTCGGCGGCTGGCAGTTCGAGATCGTCGACATGGACGGCTTCAAGATCGACAAATTGCTGGCGAGCGAGGTGGTGAGGAACAGGCGGGGGGGCTAGGTTCGGCGGGGCGAAGCTTTTGGCCGTTCGGGGATCTTGGTCTCAAACCGTCATGCTGAACTTGTTTCAGCATCCAGCGACGAACCGCCCCGCGGACTGAGGACTGGACCCTGAAACAAGTTCAGGGTGACGCCGGCGGTGCGTTACAGCCCGACCTTATTCTACCCGCCCAATTTCCCGAACTTCGCCTCGAAGCCGTCCTTGTCGTCCCGCTGCAGATAGCAGGATTGCTCGACCAGCCGGTCGCGGGCGATCCGGCCTTCGAAGGCGCCCATGCGCTTGTCGAGCAACGCGACCTCGGTCTCGGTGAGCCCGGCGAGCTGGTCGAAACGCGTGATCCCGAATTCGTTCAGCTGAGCGACCATCTTGGGCCCCACGCCCTTGAGGAGGCGGAGATTGTCGGGTGGGCCGCTGGGACCGGGGACGCTGGGATGGGCGTCGACCCCCAATATCTCGCCGGCGACGTCCTGGGCGGCGGCGGCGAATTCGTCCTGCAGGCCATTGCCTTCAGGCCCGTCGGACCGGCGGTCCGAAGTCAGGTCCGCCCGGCTCCCGCTCTTGCGGAAGGCCCAGAGCGCGACCGCGAGCCCGATCAGCACGGCAACGACGAGGAGGATGAGATTGTCTTGGGCGACGGTCCACATGGCTTGGTCAGGTCCTTCTTCGAATCAGGCGAAGCCTTCGCGCCGGCGCCGGCCCCAGAGGAGCCAGCCGAGGCCGAGGCCGATGAGATAGGCGAGCGCGGCGGAGGCCGAGGTCTCGAGGAGAAGCGGCACGATCCTGCGCCCGGCGTCGGGCTCGTCGGCCCAGCGGACCTCCGAGACGCCGTCGACGGCGCGGACGTGGTCGCTGACGCCCATCTGGCTGCCGAGGCCCTCCCGCTGCAGATCGTTGGCGGACCCGCTCAGGGTCACGGTGCGGGCGAGCGGGTCGCGGGAGAAGCGCACCCCGATGCCGGTCAGCTCCGTCCCCGCGACCTTTTGCTCCGCCTGTCTCTGAAGCCGGTCGATCAGCCGTTCGCCATGGCCGAGCGGCCCGTGCCACGCCCACGCCGCGACCAGTGTCAGGAGGAGACCGATAATCGCTTTGTGAACGCGCGGCATGACCCTCCCTTTTCCCTAAATCGCGCGCTGCGCAAGCTATGTGTCGACGCCGACGCCGGATGCCGGAAGGGGTTCGACGGAAGCCCCAGCCTAGCGGGTGCGGTGCGAAGGGCAAGGCGTTCGAGGGCTAGGGATCCTCGAGCAAAGGCGCTTTCAGCCGGATCGGCAAGCCTGCGGCGGCCGCGACGGCCTCCGCCCAGGCCGCGACCTTCTCGATCTCGTCGGCGTGAGTCTCCGCGGCGTCGCGCTGCTCGGCGAGGCGGTCGGCGGCGCTGAAGCCGGCGTTGGACTTGGAATGGCTGGTGAAGGCCGGTCCGGCGAGGACCCGTTCGATCGCGCGCTCATCGAGGCCGAGGCCGAACAGGCCGGACAGCCCGGCCATCGCTTCCCCCGGCCGGGCCATCAAGGTCGCGCTGTCCAGGGTGCGGACCCGCTTCGGGCCGAACCGGTCGACGAGGTGCGCGAAGACTCCTTGCTGCGCCAGCCAGCCCGCGGCCGCGACCTGAAGGTCGGTGAGATCGAGATAATTCTGATCGCCGAGGCCGAGATCGACGATTCCGTCGCGCAGCTGGCCGATGAAGAGCTCCCGTACCCAGCGCCGGCCCCACAAGCCCTTGCGCGCTATCGAGCGCAGGAAATCCGGCAGCGGCGCATAGAGCAGGATGGCGTTCGCCCGGGGCCGCAAGCTCAGCATCGCCGGAGCGATGCCGTTGAGGACGTTGGACGGCTTCACGACCACGGCCTCGCCCGGGGCGAAGGGCCGGGCGAGCAGGGTCAGCACCGAGTCCAATACCGCACCCAGTCGGCGAGGGTCGGCGCCGCGGCGCCTCCAGCCCACCATATCGTTGAGGATCAACGGTTCTTTGAGGCCCATCGATATTCCGTCGATGTCGACGGCCCGGGCCAGGACGGTCGAGCAGCAATAAGCCGAATGGAAGATGAAATGGAGCGGCGCCGGCGGCCCGGCCGCGGCGGCGACTTCGCTCAGGCGAAGCACCAGCCGCGGCGCTTCGGCGGGGATATATTCGTCGGTGATGAAGGTGACGGCGCGATGCGCCTCGCGGGTCAGCCGGACGAAATGGACCGCGTCCAGGCTTTCGTCGTAACGGTTCGCGAGCCAGGTCGAGTCCGTGGCGATCGCGGCGAGATCGGGGGTCGACGCCATCAGCCGTCTCCATCGGCGCGGGCGATTTCCCGCCAGCCGATGTCGCTTCGGCAGAAGCCGGACGGGAAATCGATCCGCCCCACCGCCTCATAGGCCCGGTCTCGCGCCTCGGCGACCGACGCGCCGGTCGCGGTGACGTTGAGCACCCGGCCGCCGCTCGCCACCAGCCGGCCGCCCTCCAGGGCGGTGCCGGCGTGGAAGACCTTGGCGCCCTCCCCATCGATCCGCTCGAGGCCCCCGATCGCTCCGCCCGCCTCGGGCGTGCCCGGATAACCGTTCGCCGCCATCACCACGGTCAGGGCCGTCCGGTCCGAGAAACGCGGCGGCTCGGCCTCGGCGAGGCGGCCGCGGGCGACCGCGTGCATCAGCTCCAGCAGGTCGCTCTCGAGCCGAATCATCAGCACCTGGCATTCGGGATCCCCGAAGCGGGCGTTATATTCGATCAGCTTGGGGCCCTCGGCGGTCAGCATCAGGCCCGCGTAGAGGATCCCCGAATAAGGCGTGCCCTGAGCGGCCAGCGCTTCCACGGTGGGCCGGACGATCTCGTCCATCGCCCGCGCCTCGAGCGCCGGGGTCAGCACCGCGGCCGGGCTGTAGGCGCCCATGCCGCCGGTATTCGGCCCGGTGTCGCCGTCGCCCACCCGCTTGTGATCCTGGGCCGAGCCGAAGGGGACCACGTTCGTGCCGTCGGTCAAGGCGAACAGGCTCGCTTCCTCGCCGTCGAGGAATTCCTCGATGACGATCGCGCTTCCGGCGCTCCCGAAGCTGCCGTCGAACATGGTGTCGAGCGCCGCCTGCGCTTCCTCCCGGGTGGCGCAGATGATCACGCCCTTGCCGGCCGCCAGGCCGTCGGCCTTGACCACCAGCGGGGCGGCGAAATCCTCGAGCGCGGCCTCGGCGGCGAGCTTGTCGGAGGCGCGGACGTAGCGCGCGGTCGGGATGCCGTGCTTCGCGCACAGGTCCTTGGTGAAGCCCTTGGAGCCTTCGAGCTGCGCCGGCACCCGGTTCGGGCCGAAGACGCAGAAGCCCATCGTCCGAAGATTGTCGGCAAGCCCGTCGACCAGGGGCGCTTCCGGCCCGATGACGATCAGCTCGACCGAATTCTTCAGGCAGAAATCGACCGTGGCGCGGTGGTCGGCCGGATCGATCGTCACTATCTGGGCGTGCTCGGCGATTCCGGGATTGCCGGGCGCGGCGAACAGCTTACCCAGCCGTTCCGATTGCGCGAGCTTCCAGGCGAGCGCATGCTCGCGGCCGCCGGAGCCAAGCAGCAGGACATTCATGGACGATAACGACCCTCTTGCCGAAACCGGGCTGTTAGCAACCGAAAGGCCGGGCGACAACGCGTCGGCCCTTTCCGTGTCCGAGCTTTCGATGCGGCTGAAGCGGACGGTGGAAGACGCCTTCGGCTTCGTCCGGGTGCGCGGCGAGATCAGCGGCTGGAAGCGCGCCGCCTCGGGCCATTGCTACCTCTGCCTCAAGGACGAGAAAGCGGTGATCGACGGGGTCCTCTGGAAGGCGACCGCCGCCGGCCTCGCCTTCCGGCCCGAGGACGGGATCGAGGTCGTGGCCACCGGCAAGCTGACCACCTATCCCGGCCGTTCGCGCTATCAGATCGTCATCGAGCGATTGGAGCTCGCAGGGCAGGGGGCGCTCATGGCCCTGCTCGACAAGCGCCGGCGGGCGCTGGCCGCCGAGGGGCTTTTCGATCAGGACCGAAAGCGCAAGCTGCCCTTCCAGCCGCGGGTGATCGGCGTGGTCACCTCGCCGACCGGGGCCGTCATCCGCGACATCCTCCACCGCCTCGCCGACCGCTGCCCCTGCCATGTCGTCGTCTGGCCGGTCCAGGTCCAGGGCGAGGGCGCTTCGGCGCAGATCGCCGCCGCCGTGCGCGGCTTCAACGCCTTGCCGGCGGGCGGGTCGATCGCCCGGCCCGACCTTCTCATCGTCGCCCGCGGCGGCGGCTCGATCGAGGATCTGTGGGCCTTCAACGAAGAGGAGGTGGTTCGAGCGGTTGCCGCGTCGGACATCCCGACCATCTCCGCCGTCGGCCACGAGACCGACACCTCCTTGTGCGACTTCGCCGCCGACGTCCGGGCGCCGACCCCGACCGCTGCGGCGGAGATGGCGGTTCCGGTGCGCGGCGACCTTCTCGGCCAGCTGCGCGAGCTCGGCTTCCGGATCGAGCGTTGCGCCCGCCGGGCGCTGGAGCGGGCGGGGGAGCAATTGGAGATAGGCCTCCGCCGCTGGCCCGAGCGCGAAGCCCTGCTGGCGCCCCAGCGGCAGCGGCTGGACGATCTCGCCGACCGCCTTCCGCGCGGCCTCCGGACCGAGCTCAGCCACGCCCGCGCCGCCCTCGAGCGGTCGTCGGGCGCGTTGCGGCCGGGGCTTCTGAAGGCGAGCCACGCCCGGGCGAAGGAGCGCCTCGAGGCGCTCTGGCGGGTCGCCCAGCTCGCCCACCCCAACCGCCCGCTGGAGCGCGGCTACGCCCGGATCGAGGACCGGGACGGCAGGACCCTGATCTCTGCCGCCGCGGCAAAGGCCGCCGGCCGGCTGAAGCTGATCTTCGGCGACGGCGACGTCGAAGCCCAGGTCGGCGGCGTGACGGTCGAGAAGCCGCGACGGTCGGCGCCCCATTTGAAAGTCACCGTCGAGCAGCCGAAATTGCTTTAGGGGCTGGAAGTTGAACGGTGAGGCCGAATCGCACTACCGTTCGCCCTGAGCCTGTCGAAGGGCTTTCCTTCTTGAAGACGGAGGAAGAAGAGGGCTTCGACAGGCTCAGCCCGAACGGAGCAGGGGTGACGAGGATGATTGAAGGGCGAACCGGATGCTGATGTCGAACAAGGGCCGCGAGGCGCGGCTCCATTATATGCCGGGGACCTTCAGGATCCTCAGCGCCGGCGACCACGTCCGCTGCGCCGCCACCGGCCAGCCCATCCCGCTCGACGCCCTGCGCTACTGGAGCGTCGCCCGGCAGGAGGCCTATTCGTCCCCCGAGCATTCGGTGAAGGCGGAGGGGCGGGGATGAGGCGAGTCCGATTCGGACGTTCGCCCGCATGACGCTTTGACCGATATTTCCGCGATCCTGCTCGCCGCCGGGGCAGGGGTTCTCGGCGGGGCGATGAACGCGCTCGCGGGGGGCGGGACGTTCGCGACTTTGCCCGCCTTGATCGCGCTCGGGCTGCCCGCGAACATCGCCAACGCCACCTCCAACGTCGCCTTGCTTCCCGGCGCGGGGGCGAGCGCCTGGGCCTATCGGGACGAGCTCGGCCCCGTCGCGGGCCTGTCGGTCCGGCTGCTCGCCGCGATGACCTTCGCTTTCGGGCTGGTGGGAAGCCTGCTGCTCGTGCTCACGCCGACCGAGACGTTCGACATCCTCATCCCCTGGCTTTTGCTGTTCGCCTTCGCGGTGATGGCGTTCGGCAAGGGCGCGGCCGACTGGCTCCATTCGAGAATCGTCATCGGGCGGCCCACCCTTCTCGCGGCGCAGGCGCTGCTGGGCATCTATGGCGGCTATTTCGGCGGCGGCGTTGGGCTGATCACTACGGCCGTCTACGGGCTTCTCGCCAATATCCGGCCTCGGGAGCTGTTCGCGGTCCGAACGGCGATGCTGGCGGTGGCGAATTTCGCCGCGGCGTTCGTGTTCATCGGCTTCGCGATGGTGTGGTGGTGGGCGTGCGTTCCGATGCTGCTCGGCTCCACTCTGGGCGGCTGGCTGGGCGCTCTGCTCGGCAAGCGGCTGACCCACCGGATGGTTCGCGTCTGGACGTTGCTCGTCACCGGAGCAACGACCGTCGCCTTCTTCGTCCGCGCCTACGGATAAGCGGCACATCCACCTTTTATGGCCAGGCCGAGCAAAAAGCTGGATCCCGGATCAAGTCCGGGATGACGGTCCAGCCTTGGAACCGATCCTTCCGCCCAAATGCCCCTGCTCCAGGGCCTTGAGGGCGGCCCGGGTCCGGTCGCGGGCGTCGAGCTTCAAAAGGAGGTTGGAGACGTGGTTCTTCACGGTCCCCTCGGCCAGCGCCAGCAATCCGGCAATTTCCTTGTTGCTGTAGCCGGCGCAGATGAGGTGGAGCACCTCCCGTTCCCGGACGGTGAGCGCCTCGGCGACATAGCTTTCGGACGAGACCGAAGGGCTTCGGCGGATCGCCGCCGTCAGGCTTTCGGTCATGGCGGGCTGAAACGCCGTCCGGTTGTCGGCGAGCGCCCGAATCGCCTCGGCCAGGTCTTCGAGCGAGACGTCCTTCAGCATCAGGCCTTTCGCGCCCGCCTCGATCGCGGCGATCGCGGCGTCGCCGTCGTCGAAGGTCGTCAGGACCAATGTGGGCGGCAGCGCCTCCGCTTCGCGCAGGGCCTCCAGGACGGCGATCCCGCTCAGCCGGGGCATTCTTATGTCGAGGAGGAGCACGTCGGGCTTGAGCCGCGGAACCGTCTCCAACGCCTCCTCGCCGTCGCTCGCCTCTCCCACCACCTCGATGTCGGGCACGAGATCGAGCAGCCCGCGCACCCCCTGCCGAACCAGCATCTGGTCGTCGACGAGAACCACTCGGATCACGGATCACGCGGCCTGCGGGATGCCGGAAGGCAGCCAGGCGTCGACCGTGAAGCCGCAATCGCTTCCCGTTCGAACCGCCAGCCTGCCGCCGAGATGTTCGAGACGCTCGCGCATCCCGAGCAGCCCCGAGCCGGGGGAGACGGCGGGGCGCGCTCGGCCGTCGTTGCGCGCGACAAGGCGCACGCCTTCGCCGTGGGTGGTCACCTGAAGCCATAAATTGGAGGCTTCCGAGTGCCGAACGGCGTTGGTGACGGCTTCCTGCGCGCACCGCATCAGGGCGTGGGCCTGGTCGGGGCCGACCCGAACGCCGGGAGCGATGGCGACATGGATGGCCGGCACGGGCACGCTTTGCGCGAGCGCCTCCAAGGCGTCCTTCAAGTCGCAGCGTTCGTCCTCGCGCAGGCCGGCGACGACGTCGCGCACCTTGGCGAGGAGGTCGCGGGCCAGGCCCTTCGCCTGGATCACATGATCCTTCGCCCGGCCGGGCTCGGTGACGTGGCTCGCGATCTCGAGCTGGAGCCCGAGCGCGGTCAGCTCGTGGCCCCAGGCGTCGTGGAGCTCGCGCGAGATACGCAGGCGCTCCGCGTCGCGGGCCGTGCTTGCGATGACGGCCTGGGCCCGGGCCAGGGCGCGGGCCGTCTCCGCCTCGCGCCGGAGCGCGTTGGCCGTGAAGAGGACGCACAGCTGAAGCCCGAAGGACATCCAGTGGACCCAGCACAGATCGGGATTGGGAACGAGCGCGAGCGCGACGACGAGCAGCAGCGTCTGAAGGAGAACCCAGCTCAGCGCCTTGAAGGGATCGGTCGCCATGGCGGCTTGCCAGGCGACGATGATCAGGAACATCGACATCATCGCCCAATTGACGAGGATCGCCATCGCCACGATCGCGGCGATCTGGACGCACAGCAGGGTCCATTGAACGCCGCTTCGAAGCCTAAGGGCCATCGCGCCGAGGACCGCCGCTCCGAGGAGCGTGAACGGGACGAGCCAGAGCGCCGGCACGGGCGCGCCCCGAATCGCCTCACCGGCCGTGAACGCCTGAAGCACGGGCCAGCCGAGGGCCAGCCACACGGCCAGCGCCGCAACGCAGAAAATCCAGTTATGCTGCAGTCGGAAGTGGCCGGCCATCGGGCGATGCTGCCACAGGGCGCGCCGCCTTGCCATAGGCCGAAAGTCACGGGTCGGGCCTTAGCCGCTGATCGGCCGCGACATTTGGGCGGACGTCATGACTTTCGGCCTATGGCAAGGCGGCGGGCACCGTGGCAGCATTTCCGGAAACTCGTCGGAAGGAGCGTGAGGTGGGCAGGATCACGAGAACGGGCAATGGAGCCTTGGCCGGCGCCGCGACGCTCGCGTTGGCCGTCGCGGCCGTTGCTCAGGCACAGCAAGGCCCCGCGGGCGGGCCGCCGCCGCCGAGCCCGGCCACTCCCGTCCAGGACAATGAGCTGGTCGAAACCTGGAACGAGCGGGCGAGCGGCGGAAGCCCGATGGGCGGCCTGGAGGTCGACGGATGGAGCCTCGCCGCCTCGATGCCGCTGGCGCGCTCCGAGCATGCGGTCGCGGAGCTGGACGGCAAGATCTGGGTGCTCGGCGGTTATCCGCCCGGCCGGCTCCCGTCCAATCTCGTCCAGATCTACGATCCGGCCGCGAACCGCTGGTCGCTCGGCCCGCGCCTGCCCCAGCCGATCCACCACATGATGGCCGCGGCCGTCGGCGGCAGGCTCTACGTGATCGGCGGCGAGATCGACGGCGCGAGCACCGGGCGGCCGGAAATCTTCGTGGCGCACAATATGGTCCACGATCCCGCGGTCGGCGGGTGGGTGCAGCGGGCGCCGATGCCGACGCCGAGGAGCGGCGGCGGCAAGGCGGTGCTGGGCGGCAAGATCTACGTTGCCGGCGGCCGCCCGCCCGGCGGCTCCGCCTTCGAGGTCTACGACCCGGCGACGGACAGGTGGGAGAAGCTTCCCGATCTGCCGACCCAGCGCAATCATCTGGCCATGGCCGCGGTCGGCGGGAAGATCATCGTCGCCGGCGGCCGCTTCGGCCCCGGCGCCGGCGCCGAGCGCACCGACGTCGTCGAGATCTACGATCCCAAGACCCGCCGCTGGACCCGCGGCGCACCGCTCCCGGCGCCCCGGGGCGGGATCACCGGCGCGGCTCATGCCGGCTGCATGTTCGTCTTCGGCGGCGAGGGCGAGCGCACCCACGTCCTCGGCCTGACCCCCAGCGCCTACGGCTACGACCCCCGCGCGGACCGCTGGACCCGGCTTGCGGACCTCCCAATCGCCGTCCACGGCCTCAAGGGCAGCGCGGTGATCGGCGGCCGAATCTTCCTGCCCGGCGGCGCGATCACCCTGGGCGGAAATACCGGCAGCAACGTCCAGCAGGTGTACCGGCCCACGATGCGCTGCGAGTGAGCGGCGCTCCCGGACGAAGTCCTCGAGGAGGCGGAGGATTTTGAGACGGTCGGCCCGGGTCGATCGATCCGGCTCCTTCACGCTCACCTCATGCCCGCAATCGTAAAATAATATTTTTTGGCCCGAGTCAAATTGCTAGCCCATCTGGTTAGCTCCAGTTTCGTCTTTAACCTTGACGGTTGCCCGATCGCGAACCACGGTCGGTGGCAGGCCGCGTGTATTATCGCGTTCTCCATTCTCCACGGCCGCGCCTGGTTGCGTACGCGTCCCATCCGAAGTGGGAGAATGATCATGTCCGACCTTCGCACATCCTCCACGACCGGCCCGAGCGAAACGGCCGCCTTTACCGAGAGCGGAACGACGAACGTGAACCTCGTCGAGCCCGGTCCGAGCGCATCGATCCGCCCGTTCCAGTTTCAGGCATCCGACGAGGACCTTGCCGACCTCAAGCGTCGGATCCTGGCGACCCGATGGCCCGAGCGGGAGACCGTGGACGACGACTCGCAAGGCGTGCAGCTCGCGACGGCACGGAAGCTCGCCGACTATTGGGCAAACGAATATGATTGGCGCAAATGCGAGGCGCGGCTGAACGCGCTGCCGAATTTCATCACCGAGATCGACGGGCTCGACATCCATTTCATCCACGTCCGGTCGCGCCATGAAAATGCGTTGCCGATCATCGTCACCCACGGCTGGCCGGGTTCGATCGTCGAGCAGCTCAAGATCATCGGGCCGCTGACCGATCCGACGGCTCATGGCGGGGCGGCGGCGGACGCGTTCGACGTCGTGATACCTTCGATCCCCGGCTACGGCTTCTCGGCCAGGCCGGCCGCATCGGGCTGGAACCCGCCGCGGATCGCCGCCGCCTGGATCGCCCTGATGAAGCGGCTCGGCTACACCCGCTTCGTGGCGCAGGGCGGCGACTGGGGGGCCGTGCTGACCGAGATCATGGGCGCGATGGCGCCTCCGGAGCTGGCGGCGATCCATACCAATATGCCGTCCACGGCACCGCCGGAAGTTTTCGAAGCGCTCCGTTCCGGCGAGGGTCCGCCCGCCGGCCTCACCGCCGAGGAGCGGCGAGCCTTCGAAAGGCTCGAATTCTTCTTCACCCACGGCCTCGCTTATGCACAGCAGATGGGCCAGCGACCGCAGACGCTTTACGGGATTGCGGACTCGCCGGTCGGCCTCGCCGCCTGGTTCCTCGACCATGATCAACTGAGCTACCGGATGATCGCCCGCGCTTTCGACGGGGAGTCCGAAGGCCTCAGCCGGGACGACGTCCTCGACAACGTCACGATCACCTGGCTGACCAACACCGCCGTCTCCGCCGCCCGGCTCTATTGGGAGGCGCTGCCGCGCAACTCGTCCGGCTTCGGCATCGAGCGCAACAACGTCCGCTTCTTCGAGCCGATCGGTCCCCGGGTTCCGGTCGCCGTGAGCGCTTTCCCCTCGGAGCTCTACCCGGTGCCGCGAAGCTGGGCCGAGCGGACCTACAAGCAGCAGCTCATCCACTACAATCAACTCCCGGAGGGCGGCCATTTCGCCGCCTTCGAGCAGCCGGACCATCTCGTCGCGGAGCTCAGGGCCGGGTTCCGATCGCTGCGCCGGGCTTAGACTGACGGCGCCGATCTCGTACGAAGGGGGGATGCTTCATGCCCGGCCAAACGATCACCCGGCGCGCCTTGCTCTCTGGGTCCGCCGCGGCGGGGGCGGCCGCCTTGTTCGCCGACTCGGCCGCCCTGTCTGCCCAGCCGTCCCCGACGTCGGCGAGCGTGCGGCCGTATCGCGTTCATGTGCCGGAGGCGGCCATCGCCGACCTCAGACGGCGGATTCGCGACACGCGCTGGCCTGACCGGGAGACCGTGACCGATCGGGCGCAGGGCGCGCGACTGGCCGATATGCAGGGCCTGGTGCGCTATTGGGGCGGCGGCTACGATTGGCGACGGGCCGAGGCTCGACTGAACGCGCTTCCGCAATTCTCGACCATGATCGACGGCGTCGAAATCCATTTCATCCACGTCCGCTCGCGCCACCCCGCCGCTCTGCCCGTGCTCGTCTCGCACGGCTGGCCCGGCTCGGTGTTCGAGCAGCTCGGGCTGATCATTCCGCTTACGGACCCGACGGCGGAAGGCGGCAACGCCGCGGACGCGTTCGACGTTGTGATCCCGTCTTTGCCCGGATTCGGCTTTTCGGGCCGGCCGACCGGGACCGGCTGGGGACCGGACCGGATCGGCCGGGCCTGGGACGTGCTGATGAAGCGGCTCGGCTACAAGCGCTACGTCGCCCAGGGCGGCGACTGGGGCTCGGTCATCGCCGAGGCCATGGGGCGGCAGGCGCCGAAGGGACTGCTGGGAATCCACGTCAATCTGCCCGCCGCCGTTCCACCCGAGGTGGGCCCCGCACTCACCGGCGCCGGGCCGCCGCCCGCCGCCCTCTCCCCGGAAGAGAGCGAAACGTTCGAAGGGCTGCGCGCCTTCATCCGCGGCGGGAATCTGGCCTACACGACAATGATGTCCGCGCGCCCGCAGGCGATCGGCTACGGCCTGACGGATTCGCCGGCCGGGCTTGCAGGCTTCATGCTCGTCCATCCGGGCTTCGCCCACTGGTCGTTCGGCGCCGACCCCGCCCAGACCCCGGGCCGGGACGAAGTGCTGGACAATCTCACGCTCTACTGGCTGACCAACAGCGCGGTCTCGTCGGCGCGGATCTATTGGGAAAACGGGGGCTCGAGCGCGACCAGCGCGGCCGCGAACAGGACAGCCGAAATTTCCGTCCCCGTGGCGATCACGAACTTTCCGGAAGAGGTGTACCGCGCCCCGGAAAGCTGGGCGCGGCGCGCTTTCAGGAACCTCATCTACTTCAACGCGGCCGACCGTGGCGGTCACTTTGCCGCCTGGGAGCATCCGCAGCTTTTCGCCCGGGAAATGAGGGCGGCCTTTCGATCATTGCGCTGAGAGGAGACGATCAATGTCCGTCAAGATAATGGGAGCGATCGCGGCGGCCCTCCTGCTGATCGCGGGCGACCGCGCTTCGCCGCAGGGCCAGGGGGCTTGGCCGGGGGTGACTCGCCTCGACCTCCAGCGGCACGATCTAAGCACTCCGGGACGGGAGGCGGTGCAGGCGACCATCACGATCGCGCCGGGGGTGACCGCCCCCGACCACAGCCATCCGGGCGAAGAGATCATTTATGTCCTTCAGGGCAGCTTCGAATATCGGGTCGCCGGCAAGCCGATAAGGCTGCAGCCGGGCGGCGTCCTGTTCATTCCGGCGGGAACGATCCACTCGGCGAAGAACATCGGCGAAGGCAATGCCGTCGAGCTTGCGACCTATGTCGTGGAGAAAGGACGGCCGCTCGTCGTCCCGGCGCGATGAGGGATTTTTTCCGAGGCCGAAGAGCCCCTCCCCGCGAAATCGCGGGGAGGATTCAAGAAAAGGCCAAACCCTCAGCCGTCGGCATATTTGACCGAGCAGCCGTAGGGCCGGCTCGTCGCCACGGACACGGCCTTGCCGGACTTGAGCTCCGCGAGCGCGGCCAGCACATGGTTGCGGGCGGCCGCGATGTCGGCCGGGTTGGCGGTCGGCTTGTCGTCGATTCCGCCTGCGTAAACGAGGGTGCCGGCCTTGTTGACGACGTACATGTGCGGAGTGGTCTTGGCGTCATAAGCCCTGCCGACGACTCCGCGGTGATCGAGCAGATAGGCGGTCGGCCGGGCGCCGCTCTGGGCCACCAGGGTCCTGGCCTCGGCGCCGCTCATATGGCCCTGCTTGCCGGGCGCTCCGGAATTGATGGTCAGCCAGACGACACCCGCCCTCGCCGCGGCCGCCTGAGTCCTTTGCATGTTGCCGCTGCCATAATGCTTCTTGACGAACGGGCAGCCGGGATTGTGCCATTCGAGAACGACCGTCTTGCCCCGGAAATCGGAGAGGGTGACGACCTTGCCGTTCGAATCGGCCAGCTTGAAGTTGGGCGCGGGCCTGCCAACGATCGGGGCCGCCGCAGCGGGCGCGGCGGCGATCGCGAAAGCGGCGAGAGCGGTGAAAGCGGTGGGCATCGGCTTCATCATGGCATTCCTTTTCAGCTGACCATCGACACGAGCCGCGAGGGCGTCAGGATTTGCGGCAGGATTTCGACCGGCTTGCCCGGCTCGTAATAGAGATAGAGGGGCACGCCGGAGCGGCCGTGCGTTTCCAGGAAGCGGCCGATCTCGGCGTCGCCGCGGGTCCAGTCGCCGACCAGCACCGCCACCTTCCTGTCGGCGAAGGCCTGTGCGACCGGCTCGCGCTCGAGTGCGCCTTTCTCGTTGATCTTGCAGGTCACGCACCAATCGGCGGTGAAATAGACGAAGACGGCCCGCCCCTCCTGCCGGAGGGCGGCAAGTCGGGCCGGGCTGAACGGCTCGGACTTGAGGAGGCCCTGGGCCGCCGCGGGCGCCGGCCCGGGGGCGGCGGTCGGAACGAGGATCGCGGCCAGGACGGCGGCCAGGGCGGCGGGCGCGAGGGGCAGCCAGGCGAGCGCGCCCCCCTGCCGGCGTCCGACCCACCATAAAGCGAGCCCGAGCGCCGTCGCCGCGGCCAGCCCGAGCGCCATTCCATCGACGCCCGCCTGGCGGCCGAGGATCCAGGCCAGGGCGAGCGCGGTGAGGAACATGGGCACCGACATCAGCCGCCGGAACCGCCCCATCCACGGACCCGATCTCGGCAGGCGGCGCCGAAGCGCGGGGATGAATCCGAGAAGCAGGAACGGCAGGGCGAGACCCAGGCCCAGGCCGGCGAAGATTGCGAGCGCGAGCGCCTCGGGAAGAACGAGGGCGGCCCCGAGCGCGGCGCCCATGAAGGGGCCGGTGCAAGGCGTCGCCACGAACGCGGCCAGGGCGCCGGTCCAGAAGGCGCCGCCGAGCCCGCGCCGTTCGGCGAGCCGCCCGCCCGCGGTCACGGCGGGAAGCTCGAACAGGCCGGCCAGATTGAGGGCGACGGCGGTGATGAGCAGGAGCAGCGCCAGGATGACCCGCGAATCCTGAAGCTGGAACGCCCAGCCCGCGGCGACCCCGCCGGCCCGAAGGCCGAGCAAGGCGGCGCCGAGCCCCAGGCAGATCAGAACGGCCCCCGCCGTATAAGCGAGGGCCTCCCGCCTCGCGGCGCCTTCGTCGCCGCCCGCCTTGGCGAGGCTGAGCGCCTTCAGGCTCAATATGGGAAAGACGCAGGGCATGACGTTGAGCAGCAGCCCGCCGATTATCGCTCCGAGCAAGGCGGTCAGCACCGCCGAGGCGCCGGGCGCCGGCCGTTCTCCCGCCGGCCCGAGGGGAGGGCCGGCGGCGGGAACGGGGCCCGGCACCGCCTTCAGCGACAGGCCGTTGCCGCCGCTCAACTTCAATACGCCCTCGACCGCGCTCAGGCTGCCGCCGCCCGGAGGCGCGTCCGTCTCCACGATCAGGGTGTCGCCCGAGCGGGAGAAGGTCTGCGGGGCCGCATAGGAAAGGGCGCCGTCGGTCAGGGGATAGAAATAAGGCTCGCCGAGCTCGAGCCCGGCGGGAATTGGGATCGCCAGCCGGAAGCGGCTTCCCCTGACCTCGAACCGCGCCTCGCCGCCCAGCGGCTTCGGCAGCGCTTGGCGGAAGCGGTCGAACACCGCCCGGTTCGTCCCCGCGGCCGGGGCCGGCCCCGCCTCCAGGTCGACGGCGACGTTCGCCGTTTCGGGCACGCAGATCTTGTCGGTGCAGGCGAGATAATCGACGCGCGCGCGGATCGGCAATTTCGTGCCGGGCGCCACCTTTGCGGGCACGCTCACTTCGACGAGCTGCGCGTAATCGCCTTCGTAAACATAGTTCATGAGCCCGGCGACGATCAGCCGCTCCGGCACGGGATATTGGATCGGCCCGGCGGTGAGCCCGGCCGGCAGATCCCAGGCGATCTGAGTCTCGATGCCGCTGTCGCCGGGATTCTTCCAATAGCCGTGCCAGCCCTTCGACGGCCGCATCGTCAGAGCGAGAGTCACCGTCCGGCCCGGGACGATCGTCGCGGATTCCGCGACGAGGCCGGCGAGGATCGCGTTCTTGCCCTTCGGCTGAAGCTGGGCCTGCGTGGGCGCGGCGAGCAGCATTGCCGCCAGCCAGGCCACGACCCAGTAACCGATTCCCCGCACAAAAACTCCTCGCCGATCCATTGCGAACCCGGCCCCGGGACCGGGGCTTCGACGCAAATTCCAGTGATGCCGATTTTCGAGCCGGTTTGCCATAAGGGGAATGCTGCCACGGCCCAGGCCGCCTTGCCAGGTGCCGAAGGTCACGGTTCGAGGATTCGGCCTACGGCACTTCACTCCGACCCGCTTCTAGCTGACCCGGCGCCCGCGTATCCCTCTCTGGCCGTCGATGCGCAGGAAGTAATTGCCCAGCGTGCCGCGCTGAATGACGATCTTCTGGCCGGGACGGGGATCGCCGAGGCCGACGCGGGTTTCGTTGGTCTGCCAGATCGCTCCGTCCTCGAGCCTTATCTGCCATTTGCCGCCGCCGAGCGCGCTGGCGCCGGCGATGACCGTCTCGAGCTTGCCGGTGTCGCCGCCGCTTTCGCCCCGGAAGAGGGGGATGTTCGGGACGCTGAAGCCGAACAGGGAGCGACGGGTCTGGTTGATCTCCTGCCGGTCCAGGACGACCAGCTCCTTCCGGTCGACCGCCTCGGCCAAGCGCGCGCTCGCCTTGTCGTAGCAGTCGAGCCGAGCCGTCTCGCCGGCGACCGCGCGGCACGCCGACAGCGCCTGGAGAAGGGCGTTGCCGCGGGCGTCCTGCGGCTTCGGCTTCGCCGGGGCAGAGGCCGGCACCAGGGCCACCGCCGCCATCATCACAACGATCCTGCCGCACAGCTTCATGAATCCGTCCTCCGCCGAGAGGCAGGTTATGGGCTCGGCAGCGCCGCGACAAGACTGTGGCTGAAAAGTTACAGGCAGTACCAAGAATGGAACGCCGGGAGTGGCTCCGCTTGCGCGCCGTTACACCCTCGACATAAACAGGTTTCGGATGGGTGGGGGGCGAAACTGCGCCCGGTGCACCTTCGTGAACACACAGGGGACGCTGCAAATGTCGAATTTCAAGTTCAGGGAAACGCTTCTCGCTTCGACGATAATCGCGGGCATGAGCTTC
Organism: Allosphingosinicella sp.; assembly: GCA_035629855.1. Lineage (GTDB taxonomy): Bacteria > Pseudomonadota > Alphaproteobacteria > Sphingomonadales > Sphingomonadaceae > Allosphingosinicella. The sequence goes on along the minus strand of DASQLT010000075.1, from coordinate 25,245 downwards.
GCCACTCCGGCTTTCGCGCAGGACGCCAACGATCCCGTGGGCACCACGCCCCCGCCCGGATCGAGCGGCGTTCCGGCGGCTTCGGACGAGGACACGCCTGAAGCGGGCCTCCAGTCCCAGGACAGCGCGGGCGCGGCCGAAGAGACCAGCGGGGGCGACATCGTCGTCACCGGCACCCTGATCAAGAATCCGAACCTCGTCTCGTCGTCGCCGGTCACCGTCGTCGGTCAGGACGAGCTCCAGCTTCGCCAGACCAACGTCGCCGAAGAGATCCTTCGCGACCTTCCGGGCGTCGCCCCGAGCATCGGTTCGGCCGTCAACAACGGCAACGGCGGCGCGTCCTTCGCCGATCTTCGCGGCCTCGGCAACTTCCGCAACCTCGTCCTTCTCGACGGCGTGCGCATCGTTCCGTCCAACTTCTTCGGCCGGGTCGATCTGAACAACATCCCGCTGGCGCTCGTGGAGCGGGTCGACACCCTGACCGGCGGCGCCGCCACGACCTACGGCGCCGACGCCGTGTCGGGCGTCATCAACTTCATCACCCGCAGCGACTTCGCGGGCATGGAGCTCTCGGCCAGCTCGCAGATCACCGAGAAGGGCGACGGCCACATCTTCCGGGTCGACGCGACGGTCGGCGCCAATTTCGACGACGGCCGCGGCAACGCGGTGCTCTCGATCGGCTACCAGCAGGCGGACCCCGTCTACCAGGGCGCCCGCCGCTTCTCGCTCAACAACTACACGTCGACGTCGGGCAATGCCGGCGGTTCGGGAACGACCGTTCCGGCCCGCTTCACCCGCCCCGGCCTGGGCCAGAACACCATCGTCCCCGGCACCGGCCTGACGCGGCCCTATTTCGGCCCGACCGACGCCTTCAACTTCAACCCCTTCAACATCTTCCAGACGCCGTTCGAGCGCTACAACATCTTCGGCTCTGGCCATTACGAGCTGGCCGACGGGATCGAATTCTACACCCGCGGCATGTTCTCCAAGAACACGGTCGAGACGATCATCGCTCCGTCGGGCATCTTCGGCCAGCTGGCTCTGATCCCGGTCAGCAGCCCCTTCCTCCCGGCCGGCGCCCGAGCACAATTCTGCGCCAGCAACGACTTCGACTTCGTCACTCCGGGCGTCCAGACCCTGACTCCGGCGCAGTGCACGGCGGCGGCGGCGGCGACCAGCGCGTCCGATCCGAACTTCCGGGCGTTCCAGACCAACATCGGCCGCCGTATCGTCGAGGCGGGACCGCGCATCTCCGAGTTCACGACGACGGTGTTCGATTATCGCGCCGGTCTCCGGATCGGGCTCACCGACACGATCGGCCTCGATATCGCCGGCGCCTATGGCGAATCCGAGAACCGGCAGGAGCAGCAGGGCTATACCTCGATCTCGAGGCTTCGCACGGCGCTCTTCACGACCAGCGCGACCAGCTGTAACCTGGGTGCGTCGCCGACCGTTCCGAACCCGACCAACCCGAACCTTCCGCCGCTGGCCGGCGCCGGCGCCGGGACGAGCGGGTGCGTCCCGGTGAACATCTTCGGGGAAGCCGGCTCGATCTCGCCGGAAGCGATCGGTTTCATCACGACGCTCGCGGGCACCGCTCAGAAGGCGTCGCTGGCCCAGGCGAGGGCGCTGCTGAGCGGCGACCTCGGCGCTTCCGCCCCTTGGGCGGAAGATCCGATCGGTTTCGCGATCGGTGCCGAGTACCGCAAGTATACGGCCGAGCAGGAAGCCGATTCGCTCTCGCAGACCGCGGGCGAGCTCGGTGGCGCCGGCGGCGCCGTGCTTCCCTTCGAGGGCGCCTACGATGTGAAGGAGGTCTACGGCGAGATCATCGCTCCGATCGTCCAGAACCGGCCCTTCTTCCAGGCCCTGACGCTCGAAGCCGGCGTCCGCTACTCGGATTACTCGATCGATGCCCCCGGCTCGCCCAGCTTCAGCACCACCACCTACAAGGGTGCGGCCACCTGGGAGCCCTTCGACGGCCTCAAGTTCCGCGGCAACTATCAGCGGGCGGTCCGTGCGCCGAACATCGGTGAATTGTTCTCGCCGTCGAACACGGGCCTGACGACCGTCGCGACCGATCCGTGCCGCGGCCAGTTGCCGGTCAACAACGCGAACCTGCGCGCGCTCTGCCTCGCCCAGGGCGCTCCGCTGTCGACCATCGGGAACATCATCAACCCGACGGCGGCCCAGGCCAACGGCACCTTCTCCGGCAACCTGGCCCTCAGGCCCGAAAAGGCGAACAGCTACACGATCGGAGTCGTGTTCCAGCCCGACTTCATTCCGGGTCTGTCGATCACCGTCGATTATTACAAGATCCACATCAAGAACGCGATCACCCAGCCCGGACCGGCCGACCTCATCAACGGCTGCTACGGCGACAACAACGGCAGCGGAGTCACCGCGGCCAGCGTCAACAACCCGATCTGCGCGCTCTTCCGGCGTAACCCGGTGACCGGCGGTCTCGACGGCGATGCCGCGACGACCCAGGGCCTGATCTTCCCGACTTCGAACTCGGGCCGGATCCTGACCGACGGCGTCGACTTCGGTGCGAACTACCGGCGCGACCTCGGCTTCGCCAAGCTGAACCTGAGCTTCCAGGGCAACTGGACGAACCGGTCCGAGTTCGAGGCGATCGTCCCGGGTTCGGTGCTTCCGGCGGGCGTGCCGGGTGCCGGCGGCGCCCTGCCGCCGTCCGGAGTGCGCGAGTGCATCGGCCAGTACGGCCCGAACTGCGGTTCGCCGGGTTCGGCCGGTCCGAGCTCGGCCCCGGGCTCGATCCAGCCGGAGTGGAGCTGGAACGCGCGTTCCACGCTGAGCTTCGGTGACATCGACGTGTCGCTGCTGTGGCGCCACATCTCCGGTGTCGAAGCGGAGCCGGGCATCGTCGCTTTCTCCGGAACGCTCACCACGGGCGCCCTGGCCGGCAAAGAGGTCAATTTCGGCAAGATCAAAGCCTACGACTGGTTCGATCTCGCGCTGCGCTTCGGCGTGTCGGAGAATTTCGACATGACGATGACCGTCTCGAACCTGTTCGACAAGCAGCCGCCGATCGTCGGTTCGACCATCGGAACGACCTCGTTCAACAGCGGCAACACCTATCCGTCGACCTACGACGCTCTGGGCCGCCGCTTCGCGGTCGGCGGTCGCCTGAAGTTCTAAGGCGGACGACCATCTCGACTATCGGGGCGGCCTTCGGGCCGCCCCTTTTTTTTGAGCGTTGAACGCGGGATCGCCGTGATTTCTGTCGGGTCTCGCCGGTGGGACGGGGGGCAGGACTAAGGCTGGAAGCCCAGGCGCTCCACCCAGGGATCGAGGATCGGAAGCACCGGCGCGAGCTGGTCCTCGTAGCGCCGCCACCGGCCGCCGCCATCGTAGAGCCCGCGCCGGACCTGGGTGGCGCTCGCGGTTCGAACGCCTCGCTTGACGGCGGTTCGGTCGAAGGCGTGGAAATCTTCCGTCCAGGCGATCCCGGCGAAGTCCGCCATGGCGCGCACCGTCGGCTCGAACTCCGCGACCAGTCGGTCGTAGCGCACCTCGTGGAAGGCGAGGGGGAGCCGTTCCCGGCACAGCTCGATCAGGCGGGTCAGCGCCGAATAATGGTGCGCCGTCTCCTCCAGGTCGCTGAGAGCGTAGGTTCCCGCGCCGGGAGTGAAGTTTACCCGGAAGCAGCTCAGGACCACATCGCGCGGGTCTCGGCGCATGATCAGGATCCGCGATCGGGGGAAGAGCCGGGCGATGATCGGCAGCTTGGTGCCGTTGAAGGGGTTCATGTCGACGAAGACTCGCCCCGTCACGTCTCCCGCCATGGCCCGAACCCTCGCCCAATAGCGGGCGCGCAGGTCCGCCAGCAGGGCAGGACCGAGGGCGTCGAGGTCCGGCATGGTGCCGTCGTTCCCAATCAGCGCCCCGTCCGAATCGGCGAGCGTGTCGCGCTCCTCCAGGGCGACGACTTCGCCGGCGCTGGCGAGGATGTTCTCGACGAGGGTCGTGCCGGAGCGCGGATAACCGAGCAGGAAGACGTGGCCTGCCGCCGCCCCCGCCGCCGGCGCAAGTGGAGCGGGCGCCGCCATCGGCGGAGCCCGCTCCACCTGCGCGGCGATCTTCTCGACGAAGGCGCGGTGAGACGGCCGTCCGGGGCCGGGGGCAAGAATGGCCGCATAAGCCGCCCGGAAGTTCCGTTGCGCCTCTGCCCAGGCTTCGAACGCCTGCGGGTACCGGCCCTGCCGGTCCAGAGCGTCGCCAAGCAAGGTCAGGGTGCGGGTGCGATCGTCCGCCTTCAGCGGAGTCCGCAACAGGCTTTCGAGCCGGCCTGCCGCCCGCTCGCCCTCATGGGCCTCGATCTCCAGGGCGGCGAGCGCGAAGCTCGCCGGGGGATTGGCCGGATCGACGGCGAGGGCGCGATCCGCATAGGCCGCGGCGGCTTCCCGATCACCCTTCCTGGCGGCGATGTCGGCAAGCTTGCCGAGCGCCGGCGCCAGAGCGGGATCCAGCGCGAGCGCCCGCGCATAGCTTTCGACGGCCGCCGGCTCGGCCCGCAGCGCCTCGAGCGTATAGCCTCGCTCCAGCCAGGCCGCGCAATAGCCGGGATCCGCCGCCACGACTCGATCCAGCACCGCCAGCGCCTCGTCGAGCCGGTGCTCCTTGCGAAGCACGGCGCCGATCGCCCCCAATATGGTGACGTCGCCTGGCGCGGCGGCGAGCGCCTCCTCCAGCAGGCGATGGGCGCCCGCATAATCGCCGGCTTCCTCGCGGCGCCAGGCGGCAAGATTGAGGACCATCGGATCCGATCGGCCGGCCGCCAGGGCGACCTCGGCCACCGCCGCCGCCCGCGCTATATCGCCTCGCGCAAGCGCCTCCTCGATCCGAGCCCGCCGCGCCGGATCGAGCGCCTTGGCCGGCTTTGCTTTTTTGATTCGATTCGACATAATCGGCCGAACATCTGTATCCTGCGTCGCGGGATGAGCCAGAAATAATCGTCGTAGGAGAATTAACGCCATGCCACGTCCAGCGACCATTCTCTTCATCTGCGGCCTATTGAGCGCCGCTGCGGCGCAAGCGGCGCCTCGAAGGGGCGCCGATGCTCCGGAGACGGCGGCGGGAAATCCCGACAAGGTCGTGTGCAAGCGGTTCGTCAAGATCGGCTCCCTCGTCGACGGCTATCGCACCTGCAAGACCAAGAAGGAGTGGGAGCGCGAGCGCGACAACCTCCGGCAGGTCAATTGGAGCAGTCCCTGCAGGTCGGCGGAAAGCGGCACTTGCGACGGGAGCTGAGCTCGACGGAGGGTATGACCATGGCTCGTATATCGATCGTCATTGCCTCTTTATGCTTCGTCGGCGCTTCCGCCGCGCAGTCGGCGCCCCGTCGCGGGGTCGATGCGGGAGAGAGAGCGGCCGGCAATCCGGACAAGATCATCTGCAAGACCTTCACCCGGATCGGCACGCTCGCGGGCCGGGATCGGACCTGCAAGACCAAGAAGGAATGGGAGCGCGAGCGCGCCGATCATCAGGATCTCGGCAGGACGAACAGCTGCCGGGTGGTCGACAGTTTCGCCGAGCCCTGCAAGGTGTAGCGCCGTCCGGCCGATCGGCGCATTTGCCCGCCTGCGTCGGCTGGGATAACGGTCGGCCATGGATCAAGCCGAGCTTCAAAGCGCCCTGACCGCGGCCAAGAACGCGCGCCAGGCCGGTCGCCCGGACGAGGCGGCGCAACTGCTCCGGTCATTGCTGGCGCGGGCCGGCGAGCATCCCATGGGTCTGAACGCCCTGGGCCTCACCGTCCTCGCCCAGGGTAAGCATGACGAGAGCGCCGCCCTGTTCCGCCGGGCGATTGCTGCCGATCCCGGATCGCCCGAGCTTTGGATGAACCTGGCGCGGGCCTGCCGCGAAGGGGGCGACGATGCCGGTGAGCGGCAGGCGCTGGAAGGCGCTCTGGCGATCGACCAGCGGCACTTCATGGCTCTGGTCAGGCTGGCCGAGCATTTCGAGCGCTCGGGGGATATGGCGCGCTCGGCGGAGCGCTGGTCGGGCGTGCTAGCGCTCGGGGCGATGCTGGACGAACGGCCCGCCGCGCTGGAATCGATGCTCGACCATGCCCGGGAAATCGTCGCGGGGCAGCGCGCCGGCTTCGCGGCCTCGGTCGACGCCGGCCTCGCCGAGGCGCGCCAGAAGCTGGCGGCGGCGGAGCGGCGCCGCTTCGACGCCTGCATCGATCATGTCCTGGGCCGCCGCGACATTTACGCCAACCAGCCGGCGGGGATGCATTTCCCGTTCCTGCCCGCCGACGAATATTTCGAGCGAAGCCATTTCCCCTGGCTCGAGCGGATCGAGGAGAAGACCGAAATCATCCGATCCGAGCTCGAGGCGCTGCTCGCGGAGGATCGATCCGCAATCCGGCCCTATGTCGCGATGGATCCCGGCACCCCGGAAAACAAATGGTCGCCGCTCGATCACAAGCTCGATTGGGGCGCCATTCATTTGTGGAAGGACGGGCGCCGCGACGAGGCGGTCTGCGCCCGGGCGCCCCGGACCGCGGCGGCGGTCGAGGCGCTGCCGCTGTCGGACCTGCCGGGACGGACGCCCACGGTCTTCTTCTCTCTGCTCCAGCCCGGAACTCACCTGCCCGCCCATACGGGCGTCAGCAACGTTCGAACCATCATCCATCTGCCGCTGATCGTCCCGCCGGGCTGCGCCTTCCGGGTCGGCGGCGAGACCCGCGAGTGGGAGGTGGGGCGCGCCTGGGCCTTCGACGATACGATCGAGCACGAAGCCTGGAACCGCTCCGACCAGGTCAGGGCGATCCTGATCTTCGACGTCTGGAACCCCTATATCAGCGAGGTCGAGCGCGACCTGCTGCGCCGATTCTACGCCGTCGCGGCCGCGGCGAAGGGCGGGGACGCGGCCGGGATCGAAGTCAGCGATTGAAGCGCTGACGAATAGATTGGATCGCCACCATCCGTTCGCCCTGAGCCTGTCGAAGGGCTTTTCTTCTTGTTTTCGAAAGGAAAAGTAGAAGGGCTTCGACAAGCTCAGCCCGAACGGAAACAGGGGTGATTAAGCCTTCAGCGCCCCAAGGTTCAGGCGACCAAGGCTTTCCCTTCCAAAACGGCGGTCGCCGTTTCGCCCCCGGCCGCTTCCACCCAGCGCCAGGCCTGGGCAAGCTCCTCGGCAAGCGGCCCCTCCAGCGCCGCCCGCCTGGCGAGACGCGCTTCATTGTCGAACGGCTGCTCCGGATTCTTGGAGTAAGTCGCGAACAGCGGGCCTTCCACCGTCTCCCCGATCTCGGCCGCGCTCAGCGGCACGGCGAGATGCTCGGCGGCGGCCTCCAGCGCCGGGCGCGGCTCGGCGAAAAACCTCTCGGCGTCGAGTGCCCGTGCGTTGGGCATTCGGGCGATCGCCTTCGTAAAGGCCCGGATCTGGGCCAGCCACAAAGCGGCGCAGAGCTCGGCGTCCGACAGGTTCGAAAGGTCGCCGAGATGGGGGGCCAGCTGGGCCGTCACCCGCCGAAGCCATTCGCGATGATTGTCGCTGCGCAATATGGCCGGCAGATAGTCGCGAAGCGTGGCGTAGAGGAAGATGGCGTGCGCTTGGCGGTCGAGCGCAACCAGATCGGGGAGCAGGAAATTGACGGGCACGTTCGCCTTAACGATCGTCGGCAGGTCGCCCCGATAGCGTTTCGACAGCATCGCCGCGGTCAGCGCGAGCCGGCCCGGATCCGGGGCGAGGGCCAGCTGGCGAAGCGCGAGCGGCTCGCGAAGCACGAGGTTGGCCGAGGGCCGGTCGAGCGCTCGGGCGAGCAGGGTCGATCCGCAATGGGCGACGTGGAAGATCCAGCCGGTAGGGGCGGGCGTCCGGGCCGGGTCGATCAGCGCTTGCGCCGGGATCCTCATCACCTGGTCCGCGGCGGGGGAGATCCGGCCGTCGAGGAATATCGAGCGGTGGAAGGCCGCCCGGTCCATCGGCATGAAGACGGCCGAATCGCCTTCGAACGAGTGGAGATAATGATCGGGGGAGGCGAACAGATCGTCGAGGGTCAGGGCCATCGATTGGGCTATAGCTCGCACCGGCCGGATCGGCTATCCGTGAGCCTCGCCATGCCGAAGATTCAATTGCCCGAGCCGGGCCGTCCCCAGGTTCTGATCGAAGCCGCGGGCGAGGGCTCGATCCTCGACGTCGACCCTTCGCACATCGTCGACCTGTACAAGGCCCATGGGGCGCTGCTGCTTCGCGGCTTCGGCGCCGACGTCGCCCAGTTCAACGCCTTCGCGCGCGCATTCTGCTCGACCTCCGTGTTCAACGAAAGCCCGGGCCGGCAGCCGCTCGACCCGGCCAACAACATCCATACGGTCGACGGCGGGACGGGGCCGTTCAATCTCCACCCGGAGCTGTCGCGTGAGCCGTGGAAGCCGGACGCCGCCTTCTTCGCCTGCATGTCGGCCCCGAGCCGCGGCGGCGCGACGACGATCTGCGACGGGGTCGCGCTGGTTCGGGCGCTTCCGGACGAGGTCCGGCGGGGGCTGGAGGGCCGGCGGCTGCTCTACGTCAAGCCGACCTGGCCGGCCTTGCTCGACTATTGGCTCGGAACGCCCGACCCAAGCGATGCGCAGCTCGCCGATCCTCCCGAATCCTGCCCCTATCAGTTCCGCCGCTATGGGGACGAAGTGGTCCGGTTCTTCACCCGCCCGGCCCTCCATCGCCCGATGTTCGTCGACGAACCGGCTTTCGGTAATTTTCTGCTGTTCGCCCGATTCAACAACAAGCGCCCCGACCATCCCTTGCTCGACGACGGGCGGCAGGTGCCGGAAGCCTGGCTGCAGGCGATCAAGGCGGCGGGCGACCGGCTGGCGGTCGAAATCGCCTGGCGGGCGGGCGACGTGCTGATGCTCGACAACAGCCGCTTCATGCATGGCCGGACCGCGATCCTCGATTCCGCCGAAAGGCTGATCGCGACCTTTTTCGGCTATCTCAGCTTTGCCTTGCCGGACCCCGAGGAGCCGCCCGATCCGCCCTGGCGCCGGGCGGATTTCCTTCCGCCGCTTCCGCCCGGCCAAATTCGAGCAACGCCGGTCCGTTGAATGGCGGCTCCGTTTCGGATAAAGTTCCGCCCGGAATGTGAGGGACATGTCATGGCTTCATCGATCATCCTGGCGGCGCTTCTCGCGGCCGCGGCTCCGGCCGCCGCCGCACCTTCCCCCGAAGCGGCCGCCCGCGACGCCGCGAACAAGGAGGTCATCCTCGGCCAATATCCCGAGCGAGCGCGCCGCGCGGGCGAGCAGGGCTCGGTGGTATTCAAGGTCGCGCTCGACCGCGAAGGCTATGCGACTTCGTGCGAAGTCACCCAGAGCAGCGGCTATAAGCGGCTCGATCAGGAGACCTGCGACCTGATCCTCGACCGCGCCGTCTTCAAGGGCGTGCGCGGCGCCGACGGGCGCAAGACCAACGTCGTCACCGAGGGCGTCGTCAAATGGCGTCTGCCCAAGGGCGAAGTCACCGGCCCGGCCCCGGTCAGGATGGCCGCCGCGCCCAAGTCGGAGAAGAAGATCTGCCGGCGCAAGGTCAAGACCGGCTCGCTCGCCGATTACGAGCGGCATTGCGCGACCGCGGCCGAATGGGCGCGGATGACCGACCAGACCCAGCGGGAATGGGGCGCCCTTCAGGGCACTTTGGGCAGCACCCGGGGGAATTAGGCTCCCGACCCGTCATCCCGGCGAAGGCCGGGATCCCAGGGGGTGAAAAGCCCGGCGATTCCGTCTCGACGAGGTCCCGGCTTTCGCCGGGATGACGATGGAGCCTAAGCCCCCACCTTCTCCTCCGTCTTCAGCGCCAGGGCCCCGTCGGCTTCGTCGACCCGGACGGTCGAGCCGTCGGGCACGTCGCCCCTCAGGATCGCGTCGGCGAGCGGATCCTGCAGATAGCGTTGCACCGCCCGCTTCAGGGGCCTGGCGCCGTAGACCGGATCGTAGCCGACCCGCCCGAGCCAGGCGCGCGCCGCCTCGCTGAGCACCAGCGCGATCTTGCGGTCGGCGAGCAATTGCTGGACCCGCTCGACCTGGATGTCGACGATCGGGGCCATATGCTCGGCGGCGAGCCGGTGGAACAGGATGATCTCGTCCAGGCGGTTGAGGAATTCCGGCCGGAAATGGCCGCGAACGATCTCCATCACTTGGGGCTCGACGTCGTCGACGCTCTGGCCCTCGCTCAGATTGGTGAGGAACTGGCTGCCCAGGTTCGAGGTCAGGATGATGATCGTGTTGGTGAAGTCGACGGTGCGGCCCTGGCCGTCGGTCAGCCGGCCGTCGTCGAGCACCTGGAGGAGCACGTTGAAGACGTCCGAATGCGCCTTCTCGACCTCGTCGAACAGAACCACCTGATAGGGCCGGCGCCGGACCGCCTCGGTCAGCACCCCGCCTTCCTCATAGCCGACATAGCCGGGAGGGGCGCCGATCAGCCGGGCGACCGAGTGCTTCTCCATGAATTCCGACATGTCGATCCGGACCATCGCGTGCGGATCGTCGAACAGGAACAGAGCGAGCGACTTGGTGAGCTCGGTCTTGCCGACGCCCGTGGGCCCGAGGAACAGGAAGCTGCCCATCGGCCGGTTCGGGTCCTGAAGCCCCGCGCGCGAGCGGCGGATGGCCTTGGCGACGGCCCTCACGGCCTCCTCCTGCCCGATCACCCTGCGCCCGATCTCGGCCTCCATGTTGATGAGCTTCTGGCGCTCGCCCTCGAGCATCCGCTCCATCGGGATCCCGGTCCAGCGCGCGACCACCGAGGCGATGTCCTCGCTGGTCACCTCCTCGCGGAGCATCGCGCTCTGGCTCGCGGCCTCGACCTCGGCGAGCTGCTTCTCGAGCGCCGGGATCCGGCCATATTGGAGCTCGCCCGCCTTGGCGAGATCGCCGGCGCGCTGCGCCTGCTCGAGCTCGAGGCGGGCGGAATCGAGCTCCGCCTTGATCTTCGCCTCGCCGGCGAGCTTCTCCTTCTCGCCCTGCCAGCGCGTGGTGAGCTCGGCCGATTGCTGCTCGAGATTGGCAAGCTCTTCCTCCAGCGCCTTGAGGCGGTCCTGCGAGGCGCGGTCCTTCTCCTTCTTGAGCGCCTCGCGCTCGATCTTGAGCTGGATGATCCGCCGGTCGAGATTCTCGATCTCCTCGGGCTTGGATTCCACCTCCATGCGCAGCCGCGAGGCGGCTTCGTCCATCAGGTCGATCGCCTTGTCGGGCAGGAAGCGGTCGGTGATGTAGCGATTGGAAAGCGTCGCCGCCGAGACCAGGGCCCCGTCGGTGATCCGGACTCCGTGGTGAAGCTCGTATTTCTCCTTGAGGCCGCGGAGGATCGAGATCGTATCCTCCACCGTCGGCTCGCCGATCACGACCGGCTGGAAGCGCCGCTGCAACGCCGGGTCCTTCTCGACATGCTTGCTATATTCGTCGAGCGTGGTCGCTCCGATGCAGTGAAGCTCGCCTCGGGCCAGCGCCGGCTTCAGCAGGTTGGAGGCGTCCATCGCGCCTTCGCTCTTTCCGGCGCCGATCAGGGTGTGCATCTCGTCGATGAACAGGATGATGTCGCCTTCGCCCTGGCGGACCTCGTCGAGCACGCCCTTGAGCCTTTCCTCGAATTCGCCGCGATATTTCGCGCCGGCGATCAGCGAGCCCATGTCGAGCGCCATCAGCCGCCGGTCCTTGAGGCTGTCGGGCACGTCGCCATTGGCGATTCGAAGCGCCAGCCCTTCCGCGATCGCGGTCTTGCCGACGCCCGGCTCGCCGATCAGGACCGGATTGTTCTTGGTCCGGCGGGCGAGGATCTGGACGGTCCGGCGGATCTCCTCGTCGCGGCCGATGACGGGATCGAGCTTGCCGTCGCGCGCCGCCTGGGTGAGGTCGCGGGCGAATTTCTTGAGCGCGTCGTAGCGGTCCTCGGCCGACTGGGTGTCGGCGGTTCGGCCGCCGCGAAGCTCCTCGATGGCGGCGTTGAGCGCCTCGGCCTTGACGCCCGCGTCGGCCAGAGCCTTGCCGGCGCCGGTGGTCGTCGCCAGCACCAGGGCCAGAAGCATCCGCTCGACGGTGACGTAGCTGTCGCCGGCCTTCTGGGCGACCTGCTCGGCCTGGTCGAGCAATCGCAAGGTCTCGGCGTCGAGGCCGGGCGTCGAATTGGCGCCGCTGCCCGAGACGACCGGGACTTTCGCCAATTGCTCGTCGGTCTCCCGCCGAGCCGCCTCGGCGCTTCCGCCGGCCCGGGCGATCAGGCCCGAGGCCATGCCCTGCTCGTCCTCGAGCAGCGCCTTGAGCACATGGACCGGAGTGATCCGCTGATGGTTCATCCGCAGAGCGACGGTCTGCGCCGACTGAAGGAATCCGCGTGCCCGCTCGGTGAATTTCTCGAGATTCATAGCTACCCCTGCGTTCTTCTATCACGCATGTAGTGTGGCTGATATGCAACACAAGTCCTGCTCGACTCATCCGGGCCCGGACCGACTCGGACGCCCGTCTCGATCCGGGCGAGGCCCGGGCCGAAGGCGCGGCGGGTCAGCCGTCGAGCTCGGCCAGCGCGTCCGCGATCAGCTGCTCGCGTGCCGGCGGGCCGCCCGCATTGACTACCGGGTCGTGCCCGACGACGCCCTCCGAAATGTCGAACTTCTCGAATCCGGCAAGCCCGCTCTTGCCAATGGCCAGCCTCAGCCGCTTGACGAAGGCGGTGACGTTCGCGTTGCCGTCCCTCAACTCGGCGAAATCAGGACCCTGAGGGCCATGAATAAGATCCGCGTCGTTCAGGAAGACCGGCATTATCTGCACTTCGGTTTCAGGATACAAAGCCTTGAAAATCGTCTCGAATGTTTTGATCGAACCTCCGTTCTCCGCATAATCGACGATGACGTAGGATCGTCCCGCCTGCGGATCGACATACTGGTCGATCAGCCGCTTGAGCGCTGCGCTTTCTTCATCGTCGTCGAGGATGGTTTCAGGCTCCAAATTCGTCATGCCTCCAATCGGCATTTCGTAAGTCGAAGCCCCGTACTCTTGCTTTAGAAGCTCGATGATCAGTACCGGGCTACGGCCAATTCCGATGAAACTATGATCTTCAACGGGAAATTTATCTACGATAAAGGCGACGATCCGCTTCAGGCCGTCGAACTGATTGTCGGTCATATTCGTGCTGTCGGCCATCGCCGTCTTGATTTCCTCGTGACGCTCACTGTCGATAACGTCATCGTTCTTCAGGCCGCTATATTCTATCCCGGCAAGCAACTGCTCCTCGAGCGTCCCGTCTCCGAGCGCGTCGATCTCGACCTGGCTGAAGCCGAGGCTGATCAGAAACTCGTCGTCCGTCATCAAGACCCGTTGGGTCACGGCCTGCCCCGGCATCCGAACGTCGCCAAGAGCGACGTCCTGTGCAATCGGCGTGTGGCGCAGGGCGAGAGCGCCCATGGCGTCGGCCTCCGCTTCCAGCGCGGAATGGTCGTTGATCCCGATGCCGTTCGTCCGCACGGTCTCCCTTACCCGCCCCTGCTTCTGCTGGACGACGTGCCAGGCCTCGTGCGGCAGATGGCGCTCTTGTCCCGGGGCAAGATGGATGTCGGCGCCCTGCGCGTAGGCATGGGCCTGCAATTGGGCGGGCGCGGCGGAATTGCGATGCACCCGCACGTCGTCCATCGGCAGGCCCGACATCGCCTCCAGCCCCACCTTCAGCCGGTCCGGCAGCCCGGTCCGGTCCGGCGCCGGCCCAACCGGCCTCGGCCCGGGCGCCCGGATGGGCGAGGTGAGGGGATTGGCCGCGGCGCGGCGCGCGAGGAGCTGAGTGACTCCGGCCAGGGCCGCTTCGCTGCGCCGGTTGAGAAGCTCCCCAAAGCTCCCCGGCGCGGCCGTGGCAGGCGCTTTGGCCGGGGCTGCCGGTTCGGCAGGCTTGCGGGCTGGCGGTGCATGTTCGGCCATCGCGCGTCTCCGCTGAAGAAGGAACTCGAACAGGCCGAAGCGGACGCTCGGACGATGCGCCCTGATCGTTTCCTCCGCCAGCGTTAAATTGGCCTTACCTGTCATCCCGGATGAAGTTCACGATGTCGAGGGGCGGGCGACGGAGCAAGTCTACCGCCGCGCCTTGTCCCGGTTCGGCGCCAGGGTCTTCCCGAAGAAGCTGTCCGCATACCAGCGCGGCGCTTCGGGCGCGTCGGCGATCTCGCGGGCGATCTCGTAATTGATCCGGGCGAACTTGGCGCCGACCTTCCAGTCGATCGGCAGCCTGAGATCGTCGCTGACCTTGTGATAATGGGTTGAGAGGAAGTTCGTGAACTTCTCCCGCCCGCCATTGGCGAAGCCGGTCATCAGGAAGACCGAGGGGACGCCTTCCTGGACGAAACGATAATGGTCGGAGCGGGTGAACAGGCCCTCCTGCGGCAGCGGGTCTTCGGACAGCGCTACGCCCATCGTCCGGCCGGCGCGCGCCACCGCGGAGCCCATCGTCGAATGCTCCGCGCCGAAGGCGACGACGTCGGTGAAATCGTAGAGCAGGACCGGCATGTCGAGATTGACCACCGCCGCGACCTTGCCGCCCGGCACCGGGTGGCGCGCGAGATATTGGGCGCCGAGCAGTCCCTTCTCCTCCGCGGTCACGGCGGCGAACAGGATCGAGCGCTTCGGCCGGTCGGGCGAGGCGGCCATCGCCCGGGCGACCTCCAGCATCGTCGCCACTCCGACGGCATTGTCCATGGCGCCGTTATAGATGCGGTCGCCTTCACCTTCCTTCTTCACGCCTTCATGGTCGAGATGGGCCATGAGAAGCACATATTCGCCGGCCAGCTTCGGGTCCGATCCCGGCAGGATCGCGAGCACGTTGGGGCTGGCGAACCGGCGCATGGCGCTCTGCTGGCTGACGGCGATCCGCGGCTTGAGGGCGAAGCCCCTGGGCCGCCCGTTCTTGCGTCCCGCTTCGGCGAGGATTCGGCTGAGCGGGATTCTCGATCCTTCGAACAGCGCCTCGGCGGCGGCCGTGTCGAGCGTGGCTCGAAAGCGCAGGCCCGGCGCCGGCGTATAGGGCCGGCCGTCCTCGCCGACCCAGCCGAGGCTCGGCTCATCGGCGCTTTGCCGGATCCGCGCCCACGGCCGCCTTTTCGCTTCCGACAGGGTCCGGATCGAGACGAGGCCGATCGCTCCGTGGCTCGACGCGATCCGCCTCTTGTCGGAATTGAGATGGGCGCCGACGTCGCTCTTCAGGCCTTGCGGGAATCCGTTCAGGGCGACGACGATCTTGCCGCGGACGTCGAGCCCCTTGTAATCGTCGATTCCGATTTCCGGCGCTTCGAGGCCGTAGCCCACGAAGACGACGGGCGCGTCGACCGCGACCGGAGCTTCGTCGGGCGTGGGGCTGAGAACGATTTCCTGTCCGTGAAGAAAGCGGCGGCCGCCGACGGTGAGCGCGCCCGGCTCGCCCGAAAGGCGCGATTCCAGGAACGGCACCGGCTGGTACCAGCCGTCCTTCCCGGCCGGCTTCAGGCCCAGCGCCTCGAACCGGCTCGCGACATAGAGGGCGGCGAGGTCGTAGCCGCGGCTGCCGGTATCGCGCCCTTCGAGCGTGTCGTCGGCGAGGAAGGCGACGTGGCTCCGGAAGCTTTCCGGCGAGAATGTAGGGGGCTCGGCGGCCGGTGCGGGCGCGGCGAGCGCGAAGCTGAGGAGAGCGATGGCGAAGGCGTTGAAGCGCATGAAAAAATCCTGGGCCGGTGTGAATGCGCGCTTCCTACAGCAGATCGGCGGGGCGTTGAAACTATGCGCAGTGCGGATCATCCCAACACCGTCATGCTGAACTTGCTTCAGCATCCAGCGACGGACCGCCTCGCTGGTGGAGGCCTGGACCCTGAAACAAGGTCAGGGTGACGGGAAGGGATAGCGGGAAGGCATTATCCGCGGCTCGTCGTCCCGTATTGCGCGGGCAGTGCCGCCGCTATAGGCCCCCGCCAACAAGACTCGGGAAGGACTGCCTGAAATGCGCCGCCTCTTGCTCCCCTTTGCGCTCTTTTCCGCTCTGGCCGTCGCCGGCTGCGCCTCCACCAATTCGGACGAGGTGGCGAGCGCGTCGGACGCTCCCGCTTCCGAGGCGCCGCCGGCCGCCGCCGGGCCCGTTCCCGTCGCCCAGCTTGTCCGCCAGATCGACATTCCCTATGAGCAGTTCACGCTCGACAACGGCCTGAGGGTCGTCGTCCACGAGGATCGCAAGGCGCCGGTCGTCGCCATCTCCATCTGGTACAATGTCGGTTCGAAGGACGAGCCCAGGGGCAAGACCGGCTTCGCCCATCTGTTCGAGCATCTGATGTTCAACGGCTCGGAAAACGCCCCGGGCGATTATTTCGAGCCGCTTCGCGAGATCGGCGCGACCGATTTCAACGGCACGACATGGTTCGACCGGACCAATTATTTCCAGACGGTGCCCAAGCCCGCGCTCGAGCGCGGCCTGTTCCTGGAGGCCGACCGAATGGGCCATCTGCTTGGCGCGGTGACCCAGCAGAACCTCACCAACCAGATCGGCGTCGTCCAGAACGAGAAGCGCCAGGGCGACAACGAGCCCTACGGACTCGTCGAATATGCCCAGCTCGAGGCGCTTTTCCCCGACGGCCATCCCTATCGCCACTCGACCATCGGCTCGATGGCCGATCTCGACGCCGCGACCCTGGAGGACGTGAAGGATTGGTTCCGCGCCCGATACGGCCCCAACAACGCCGTTCTGGTCCTCGCCGGCGACGTCTCGGCCGACGAGGCTCGGCCGCTGGTCGAGAAGCATTTCGGAAGCATCGCGCGCGGTCCGGTCAATAATCCCGCCAAGGCCGACGTTCCGACATTGCCCGCCCCCAAGGTCGAGGTGATGAAGGACCGGGTCGCCAACACCCGGCTCTACCGCAATTGGATCGTGCCCGGATTGCTCGACGATGCAGCCGTCCAGCTCGACGTCGCCGCCGGCGTTCTCGGCGGGCTCGCCAGCTCGAGACTCGACAACGAGCTGGTCCGCAAGGACCAGACGGCGGTGAACGTCACCGCCTACGTCCTGCCCTTCCACCGGGTCAGCCAGTTCGAGATCCAGGTCGATGTGAAGCCGGGCCAGGACGCGGACCAGGTCGGCGCCCGGCTCGACCGGATCGTCGCCGACCTGATCGCCAACGGGCCGACCGAGGATGAAGTCCAGCGGGTCGTCATGTCGGACGTGGCCGGACGGATTCGCGGGCTCGAGCAGGTCGGCGGCTTCGGCGGCAAGGCCGTCGCTTTGGCCGAGGGCGCGCTCTACGCCGACGATCCCGAACATTATAAGAAGCAGCTCCTCGCCTACGGCCGGGTCACCCCCGCGACCGTCAAGGCGGCGATGCAGAAGTGGCTGACCCGGCCGGTCTATGCCCTCCGGGTCGAGCCCGGCGAGCGCAAGGCCTATGAGGAAGCGAAAGGCTCGCGCGGCGGCGCCGCCAGCCAGCGGCCCCGTTACTATCGCCAGCCCGAGCCCGGCGAAAAGCCGATGGCGCCCTTGCCCTTCGTCGCTCCGGAAGAGAACGCCCCGGAGCCGCTCTCCTTCCAGAAGATTCCGATGCCGGAGGTCGGTCAGATCTCGAACCTCGATTTCCCGGATGTCGAGCGTGCCCGCCTCTCGAACGGGATGCCGATCGTCTACGCCCGCCGCACCGCGGTGCCGGTGGTTCGGGTCGCGGTCGAGTTCGATGCCGGAGTCGCCGCCGATCCGGCCGATGCGCTCGGCACCCAGTCGCTGATGCTGAGCCTGCTCGAAGAGGGCACGACCAGCCGCAACTCAATCCAGATCGCCGAGGAGCAGGAGCGGCTCGGAGCGGCGATCGGGCCGGAGACCTCGCTCGACCGGACCGCGGTGAGCCTTGCGGCGCTGACTCCCAATCTGGGAGCGTCGCTCGACCTTCTCGCCGACCTCGTTCGCAACCCCGCCTTCCAGCCCAGCGAGGTGGAACGGCTTCGCGCCCAGCAGCTTTCCGCCATCGACCAGGAGCTGACCGAGCCCAGCGGCCTCGGCGCCCGTGTTCTTCCGCCG
Source organism: Allosphingosinicella sp. (assembly GCA_035629855.1). Classification (GTDB taxonomy): domain Bacteria; phylum Pseudomonadota; class Alphaproteobacteria; order Sphingomonadales; family Sphingomonadaceae; genus Allosphingosinicella. The sequence goes on along the minus strand of DASQLT010000075.1, from coordinate 7,227 downwards.
CTGCTGTTCGGAGCCACCCATCCCTACGGTCGCCCGTCCAGCGGCCTCGGCGACAAGGAGGTGATCGCCCGGCTCACCCGCGACGATCTGATCCGCTTCCACCAGAGCTGGATCCGGCCCGACAACGCCACCATCTACGCGGTCGGCAATCTTCCGCTCGCCGAGCTGGTGCCGATGCTCGAGGCTCGTTTCGGCAATTGGGCTCCGCCGGCGGCGGCGAAGGGAATGAAGAACTTCACCGCAATGCCGCCGGCGCCGAGGCCACGGATCGTCCTCGTCAACCGGCCGCAATCGCCGCAGTCTTTGATCCTGGCGGGCGCGGTGCTTCCGGTCCGGGGCACCGACGACGTCCTGACCCTGAATGCGGCCAACGAGGTGCTCGGCGGCAACTTCCTGTCGCGGATCAACATGGATCTGCGCGAGACCAAGGGCTGGTCCTACGGCTCGCGAAGCAGCATCGGGATGCGCGAGCAGGTCGTCCCCTATCTGATCAACGCCCCCGTCCAGGCCGACAAGACCGGCCCGGCGATCCGGGCGCTGATGGATCAGGTGTCGGGCTTCCTGGGAAGCAAGGGCCTGACCGGCGCCGAGCTGACCCGGCTGATCAACGGCAATACCCGCCAGCTCGCCGGCCAGTTCGAGACCTCGGGCGCCGTCCTCAACGCGCTTCGCTCGAACGCGCTCTACAAGCGCCCCGACGATTATTGGGAAGCGATCGCCGACCGCTATCGCGGAATGACGATCGCAACGATCGACCAGGCCGCGCGCAAGGTGATCGATCCCAAGAAGATGGTCTGGGTCGTGGTCGGCGACGCCGCCAAGGTGCGCCCGCAGCTCACCGGGCTGGGGCTGCCGGTGGAGGTCGTGGAGCCGAAATAGGTTTGGTGAGCCGGGAGGGCGCCGCCGTCGCCCTCGGCCGTCATGCTGAACTTGTTTCAGCATCCAGCGACGAGCCGCCGAGCGGGTGGAGGACTGGACCCTGAAACAAGTTCAGGGTGACGGCTAGCGAACCACCCTCGTCACATGCCCCATCTTGCGCCCCGGCCGGGCCTCGCCCTTGCCGTAGAGGTGCAGGTGCGCGGCCGGATCGGCGAGTAGCTCAGCCCACCCGTCCGCTTCGTCCCCGATCAGATTCTCCATCTCCACCCGCGCGCCCGTGAGCGCGGTCGAGCCGAGCGGAAGCCCGCAGATCGCCCGGACGTGATTCTCGAATTGCGAAGTGACGGCGCCCTCGACCGTCCAGTGGCCGCTGTTGTGGACCCGCGGCGCCATCTCGTTGAACAGCGGCCCCTCGGCCGTGGCGAAGAATTCCAGAGCGAGCACGCCGACATGATCGAGCGCTTCGGCCGCCTCGCGGGCGAGCGCTTCGGCCTCTTCGACCTGGGCTTCGAGACCCTCCGCCGGCGTCCGGGAGCGGCGCAGGACTCCGTCCTCATGTTCATTGCGCGGGGCCGGCCAGGTGACGATCCGGCCGTCCTGGCCCCGGCACAGCAGGATCGAGAATTCCGAATCGAAGGGGATGAAGGATTCGAGGATGGACGGAGCGCCTCGAACCGCCGCCCAGGCTTCGTCCGAGTCCGAGGGCCTCATGATCCGGGCCTGGCCCTTGCCGTCATAGCCGAAGCGGCGGGTCTTGAGGACCGCCGGGACGCCGAGCGCCGCCAGCGCTTCGTCGAGCCCGGACCGGTCGTCGACGGCGCGGAACGGCGCCGGAGCGCCGCCGAGGTGGGCGATGAAAGTCTTCTCGCTGAGCCGGTCCTGGGCGATTGCGAGCGCGGAGGCGGGCGGGTGGAGCGGGGCCTCGGCGGCGAGCGCTGCGAGCGGAGCGGCCGCGATATTCTCGAACTCGTAGGTGGCGACGTCGACGCTCCGGCCAAAGGCGGCGAGCGCCGCCTCGTCTTCCCAGGCGCCCCGGGTGAAGGCGGCGGCGACCTCCGCGGCCGGCGGAGCCTCGTCGGGCGCATAGACATGGCATCTGTAGCCGAGCTGCGCCGCCGCCGTCGCCAGCATCCGGCCGAGCTGCCCGCCGCCGACGATTCCGATGGTCGAGCCTGGCGCCAGGATCATCTGGACGCCGTCATTCCGGCGTTTCGGCGACGCCGTCCGTCTGCCGCCGGCGCCACGCCTCGAGCCGTCCGGCGAGCGCCTCGTCGGAAAGGGCGAGGATCGAGGCGGCGAGCAGGCCGGCATTGGCCGCGCCGGCCTTGCCGATGGCGAGCGTCGCCACCGGCACTCCGGCCGGCATCTGGACGATGGAGAGGAGGCTGTCGAGGCCGCCCAGAGCCTTGCTCTCGACCGGTACGCCGAGCACCGGAAGCCGGGTCATCGACGCCGCCATGCCCGGCAGATGGGCCGCTCCGCCGGCACCGGCGACGATGATCTTGAGGCCCCGTCCGGCGGCATTGCTGGCATAATCGAAGAGCCGGTCGGGCGTCCGGTGGGCCGAGACCACCTTCGTCTCATAGGCTATTTCGAGCGCGTCGAGCATCTCGGCGGAATGGCGCATCGTCTCCCAGTCGGAGCGGCTGCCCATGATGATCCCGACCTCGGCCATCCTCGTTCCTCTATCGGCGCTCGGCCGGAGAGGCCAGACCTTCGTCTTTGCTTAACCAAGCTGCGCTATCAAGCGCCCATGTCAAAGCATTCATCCGACTTCGCGGGCCTGCCGGTCGACACCTCCGACGAGAATGCGCTGCTCCGCGCCGCTCTGGCCGAGGCCCAGCGGCGGATCGGCGAGCTCGAGCAGAACGCCGAGCGCGACAGCGTCACTCCGCTGCCCAGCGCCCTCCGCTTCCGATCGGAGCTCGAGCGGGTGGTCGGCTTGGCCGAGCGCCACGGTACCGGTGCGGCGATCGTCGGGATCGAGCTGACCAACCTTCCCGCCATCCACGAGCGCCACGGCCATTTCGCCGTCGACGCGGCCCTGGTCCACGTCGCCCGGCTGCTCTGCGGCCTGATCCGCTCCACCGACATCCTCGCCCGAACCGACAACGACCGCTTCGACCTCATCCTCGATCATCTCGACCACAACAGCGCCATCGACACCGCCGACCGGCTCGCCCGCTGCATCGAGGGCAATCCGCTCGATCTCGGCCATGCCAAGGTGAAGATCGAATCCGCGGTCGCGACGACGGGAATCATGCCCGGCGACAAGCTCGAAGAGGTTCTCGCGAGGGCGGAGCGCAACCAGGCGCTGGTCAGGGCGGGGGATTGACGGCGCGTCGCCCCAGCGGAAGCTGGGGCCTTCAGGGGGTGAAGGCCGCCGGCGCCTTTCACCCGCCGGGATCCCAGCCTTCGCTGGGATGACGAGGGTCTACCGCTCGCTCAGATAATAACGATCCGTGGCCGCCAGCCTCTCGTCCAGATCGTAGACGATCGGCTGCCCGGTCGGAATTTCCAATCCGGTGATCTCGTCGTCCGGGATGTTCGACAGATGCTTCACCAGCGCCCGCAAGCTGTTGCCGTGGGCGGAGATCAGCACCCTCTGCCCGTCCCGAAGCGCCGGAGCGATCCGACTTTCCCAATAGGGAATCACGCGCTCGATCGTATCCTTCAGGCTTTCGGATCGCGGTATCTCGATCCCGGCGTATCGCCGGTCCGAAGCCAGATCGTAGGGGCCGCCAACGTCCATCGGCGGCGGCGGGATGTCGAACGAACGGCGCCAGATCCGCACCTGCTCGTCGCCGTGCTTCGCCGCCGTCTCCGCCTTGTTCAGCCCGGTGAGGCCGCCATAATGGCGTTCATTGAGGTGCCAGTCCTTCTCGACCGGAAGCCACAACCGCCCCATCGCCTCGAGCGCGAGGTCGAGGGTCTTGATCGCCCGGGTCTGAAGGCTGGTGAAGCAAAGGTCGAAGTCGAGCCCCTTCGCCGCCATCAGCTCGCCCGCGACCCGGGCCTCCTCCGCCCCCTTCCCGGTGACGTCGACATCCCACCAGCCGGTGAATCGATTCTCGAGGTTCCATGTCGACTGGCCGTGGCGGATGAGTGCGAGCTTGGGCATGGTCTGTCCTGTCGGCCGGTTCAGCGCGGGAGGGGAAGGTCGACGCCGTAGAGGCTGGCGACGGGGCGCTGCTGCCGGTCCATCGCGGGGTGGAAACGCTGCTTGCGCAGGCGGTCGCAGGCGCCCTTGTCGAGCGTGTCCTCGAAGGTCGGCCAGGTGAGCAGGCAGGCGGTGACGGAGCCCCTGGCGTCGGTGGCCAACAGCGCCTTGATCGCCTTGATCTCCGGGTGCAGCTCGACGCCCCGGGGAATGCCGAGCGTGTCGAGGGTGATCGGCTGCTGCGGCGCGGGCGGGCGCGAGAGCCAGTTCCAGCCCATGTCCTCGATCAGCGTCGTGCGGAGCACCAGGTGCAAATTGTAGCTGAGCGTCCCCTCCACGGTGCCGCCGAAGCGGCCACCCTTGTCGTCGAGGCCGGGATGGAAGCCCCTCTGGGCGAGCACATGGCCGCAGCTATGTTCGTCGAGCGCGGCGATCCCGCTCGGCTCGGAAATTCGGCAGGCCGTCGGCTTGCCGTCGGCGGCGACGGTGAGGCTGAGCGAGACTTCACCTTCCTGCTTCGCGGCGAAGGCGGCGGCGGGATAGTCGCCGGCATGGGGCCGGTCGTGCCAATCGACAGCGATGTTCCGGTAGATGCCGGGCTGTGGCTTTTGTCCCGGATGCAGGTGGAGAACCGTGTTGGGCACGAAGGTCTCGTCCCCGATCTTGATTCGCTCGCCGAGCCTGGGCCCGGCGACGGGCGCGGCGGCCGCCGCCTGGGCGACCAGGAGGAGGGAGAGGGCCGCGGCGCGGATCACTTGCCGGGGGCCGGCAATCCGTCGACGATCGCGTTCAGGGCGTCGAGGCAGGCGCGGCCGAGGTGGGCGCTTCTTTCCGGGGACCAGCCGCGGAGAGGGTCGGGCAAATCGTCATTGTCCTTGAACGGCATCTCCAGCGTCATCGACACCGCTCCGAACCGCTCGGCGAGCTGGGAGGTCGACATCGACATGTTCGCCGAGCCCGGCTTCGACACCTCATAGCCCTTGCGGGTCTGGAAATCGGGGGAGAAGCGGACGAGCTCCGCGCTGAAGCGGTCGAACAGCGCCTGCTGGGCCTCGTTCCAGCTCGGGATGCCCTCGAAGCCGGCGAGGAAATTGGCGGGGATCGCCTCGTCGCCATGGACGTCCATCGCGAAGTCGACCCCGGTCCGGTCCATCTCGTTGCGGACGCACAGCACTTCCGGGCTGCGCTCGGCGCTGGGCTCGTGCCATTCGCGGTTGAGGTTGGTGCCGACCGCGTTGGTGCGCAGATGGCCGCGGCGCGAGCCGTCGGGATTCATGTTCGGGACGATGTGAAAGGTCGCCTTGGCGAGCAGCCGGCGGGCGACGGGATCGGATTCGTCGAGCAGCCGCTCGATCGCGCCTTCCATCCACCATTCCGCCATCGTCTCGCCGGGATGCTGGCGCGCGTAGAGCCAGACTTGCACGGGGCCCTCGCCGATCCGGAAATAGTCCATCTCCTGGCCGTCGAGAGTCAGGCCGAGCGAGCGATGCTCCACGGCGGGATGGCTCGCGACCGAAGCGACGAGATCGTGATGCCGCTCCATCGTATAAGGCGCGAAATAGGCGAACCAGACGCTGCTCGACGGCACAGTCAGCCTTATGGTGAGGATCCCGTCCTCATAGTCCGTGTCGACCCGCTCCCATTCCTCGCGGTCGAGAGACATGCAGGCCCGGTAATTGCGCCAGCCGAGCGGGTAGGCGGCTCCGGCGCAGTTGACGATCCTCAGCTCGACCTCCCGCCCCGCCCCGCCGGTGAGGCGGAAGTAGAACCATTGGTAGAAATCGGACGCGTGGTCCTTGACGATCTCGAGGTCGATCCGGTCGCCTTCGATGGCGACCGTGCGAATGTTGCCGCCATCGAAGGGGCTGGTAACGGATAAGGTCATCGAACCCTGATAGTGCGGCCGGACTCCCCGGGGAAGTCCCGAAACAGGGCCGTGGCGAGCCGCTCCACGACCGCGGTCCGGGCGGCCTCGGCGCTGCCGGTTCGGGCCTCGTCGACGGCCCGGCCTTCCCAGAATACGGTTCCATCCGAGCGGCGGCGGATGGCGACTTCGAGGAGGCTGGCGGTGACGTTGGCAGAGGTCCCCGCGGGCGCCGCCGCCGATAGCCCGCGACCGATTCGCGCCGCGCTCAACGCCGCCACCGCCTCCCGGCTGCCCTGTTCCAGGTCGATGAGGGCGATCTGCTCGGACCCGATCGTGGTGGGCACCACCGTCCAGCCGAGACGGCTCAGCTGGCGCGCGACGGCCGCGGAATAAGCGGGGAATTCGGGGCGGTTGCCGTCGGCCTTGTCGAACGGCTCGATCGCGATCTGGGCGCGCGCCACCGGCTCGCCGAGGTGGAAGCGGGCGACGTCGACTCCGCCGGCGACCGGCCTTTCCTTCCCGCCGCCGCCGGCGCAGGCGGCAAGCGCCGCCGCCAGCAGGAGGGGGGCGCTACGCAGAAAAGCTGTTTTCATCCCGGCACCTCTTGGTCTAGCGCGCGCGTTCATGTGGGCGCTGTAACGATCTCTCAGCGCTCTTGCCCCAATCAGGTTCCGTGAGGAAAGAGGTTAGATGGACAAGCCCACCGTAATGGTGACCGGCGGCGCCGGCTATATCGGCAGCCACGCCGTGCTGGCGCTGCTCGATTCGGGCTGGAAGGTGGTGGTGATCGACAATCTCACCACCGGCTTCCGCTGGGCCGTCCCCGACTCGGCCGAGTTCGTCGAAGGCGATATCGGCGACCAGGCGCTGGTGGCGCGGCTGATCGAGGAACACGGGGTCGGCGCGATCGTCCATTTCGCAGGATCGATCATCGTCCCCGAATCGGTCGAGCAGCCGCTCAAATATTATGAGAACAACACGGTGAAGAGCCGCGCCCTCATCGAGTGCGCGGTCCAGGGCGGGGTCCGCCACTTCATCTTCTCCTCGACCGCGGCGACCTACGGCATCCCCGACGCGGTCCCGGTCGGCGAGGAGGCCCGAACCGAGCCGATCAACCCCTATGGCTGGTCGAAGCTGATGACCGAGCGCATGCTGAAGGATGCGGCGGCCGCATATCCGATCGACGTCTGCGCCTTGCGCTACTTCAACGTGGCCGGCGCTGATCCGGGCGGGCGGTCCGGCCAGTCGACCAGGGGCGCGACTCACCTCATCAAGGTCGCGGTCGAGGCGGCGACCGGCAAGCGCAGCGGGGTCGACGTCT
>DASQLT010000074.1:0-15278 GCA_035629855.1 Allosphingosinicella sp. | reverse complement strand
GGCAAATTGCCGGCGCCGGCGACGAAGGGGATCCCGAGATAGGCCGAGAAGACGGCGTTGCCGGCGACGTAGGAGATGACGAGGAAGGCGAGGCTGGCGATGATCACCGGCATGGTGGCGAGGCCGTCCAGGCCGTCGGTGAGGTTCACCGCATTGCCGAAGGCGACCACCACGAAAGCCCCGAAGAACGGATAGGCGAAGCCGAGATCGACGACCGGCCCGTTATAGAAGGGGATGTAGAGCTCGGTCCCGGCGCCCCAGGTGATGATCGTGCAGCCGATCCCGGCGACGGCGAATTCGGCGAGCAGCCGGGTGCGGCCGGAAATGCCGGCATGGTGGCGCTTGGTCACCTTGTCGTAATCGTCGAGGAAGCCGATCAACCCGAAGCCGACGGTGATGAACAGGCAGGCCCACAGGAAGGTGTTGCTGAAGTCCATCCAGAGCAGCATCGAGACGGTCAGCGAGGTCAGGATCATCAGCCCGCCCATGGTCGGGGTCCCGCGCTTGGCGAGGTGCGATTCCGGGCCGTCGAGCCGGATCGGCTGGCCGTGCCCCTGGCGCACCCGGAGCCAGCCGATGAACTTGGGCCCGATGATCAGCCCAATCAGAAGGGCCGTCGCCGTCGCCGCGCCGGCACGAAAGGTGATGTAGCGGATGAGGTTGAGCCCCCCCGGGAAGCCAAGCTGTTCGGCAATCCAAAGAAACATCAGCTTTTCCCGCCCGCCAGCGCCTCGACGAGGGCGGCGAGTCCGATCGAGTTGGAGCCCTTGACGAGAATAGCGTCGCCCGGCCGGGCATTCGCCCTCACAAGCTCGATCGCCTTCGCCGTGTCCGGCACATGCGCCATTTTAACCATTGCGCCAAGGGCTTTCGCCAGCGCTTCCATCTCCTCGCCGACGAGGATCGCCAGCTCGACTCCGGCCGCCTCGAGCGGCTCGGCAAGCCCGGCGTGGAAAGCGTCCGAGCTTTCGCCCAGCTCCTTCATCCCGCCCAGCACGGCGATGCGCCGGCCGGCGACGGTGAGGGCGCCGAACGTCTTCAGGGTCGCCGCCATCGAGGCCGGATTGGCGTTGTAGCTCTCGTCGATCAGAAGCGCCTCGCCGCCGCCCAGAGCGATTCGATGCCGCTCGCCGCGCCCCTTGAGGCCCGGCAGGTCGGCCAGCGCCAGCCCCGCCTGGGCCAGGTCGCCGCCCATCGCCTCGACCGCTCCGAGCATCGCGAGCGCGTTCGACACCCAATGGTCGCCCGGTTGCGAGATGGTGAAGGTGATTTCGGCCTCGGGCAGGATCGCGGTGACGAGCGAGCCGCCGCCCGGCGAAGGCACGATATCGCGGGCGCGGATGTCCGCCCCGTCGCCGAGCCCGAAGCTGAGCACCTTCGCGGCATAGGGCCGGGCGGCGGCGGCGAGCCGGTTTCGATAGGGGCTGTCGTGGGGGACGAGGGCGATCCCGCCTTCCTCCAGCCCCTGGAAAATCTCGCCCTTGGCGTCGGCGATCGCCTCCTCGCTGGCGAAGAAGGCGCGGTGGGCCGAGGCGATGGCGGTGACGATGGCGACGTGCGGCCTGACCAGCCGGGTCAGTCCGGCCAGCTCGCCTGAATGATTCATCCCCATCTCGAACACTCCGAAACGGGTGTCGGCCGGCATCCGGGCCAGCGACAGCGGAACTCCGACATGGTTGTTGTAGCTTTTCACCGACCGGTGCGCCTCGCCCGGCGCGGCGCGATCGAGCGCGGCGTAGAGCGCCTCCTTGGTCCCGGTCTTGCCGGCCGAGCCGGTGACCCCGCAGATTCGGGCGGAGGTTCGGTTGCGGGCGGCGCGGCCGAGGGCGTTGAGCGCGGCGGCGGTGTCGGCGACCCTGACGTGGGGCCGGTCGACCTCCTCCGAGACGATCGCCCCCGCCGCGCCGGCGGCGAAGGCCTTGTCGAGGAAGAGGTGCCCGTCGGTCGCCTCGCCCTTCAAGGCGACGAAGAGATGCCCCGGCTCGACCTCGCGCGAATCGAAGGCCACCCCGGTCACGTCGAACGCGCCATGCGCCGCTCCGCCGACGGCGGCCGCGATCTCCTCGGAAGTCCAGAGCGCACTCATGCCGGTTCCCCGGCCCAGGCCAGGGCCCAGCGGCACCGGCGGAAAGACTGCGCCCCGGCCCTCACCGTGGATAGAAAATGGTGACAGTTACCAATTTCCACGCGGGAGCGCCCGCGCCCCGGCGGCGCAAAATTCGTAACTGTCACCATTTTTTGTGGGTGGGAGGTCATTCGGCGCACTCTCGAGCGACGGTGACGTCGTCGAAGGGGAGCACTTTGTCGCCGACGATCTGGCCCTGCTCGTGGCCCTTGCCGGCGAGGAGGATGATGTCGCCCGCGCCCGCCTCGGCCACGGCCGCCGCGATCGCCTCGCGCCGGCCCGGCACCTCGCGGGCGCCGCCGGCGCCCTCCAATATGTGGCGCCTTACCGCCGCCGGATCCTCGCTCCTCGGATTGTCGTCGGTGACGATGGCGATATCTGCGAGCCGCGCCGCGACCGCGCCCATCTGCGCCCTCTTGCCGACGTCGCGGTCGCCGCCGGCGCCGAAGACGATGATCAGCCGGTCGCGGGCGTGCGGCCTCAAGGCCTCGATCGCCGCCTCGATCGCGTCGGGCGTGTGGGCGTAATCGACATAGACGGGCGCGCCCGCGCGGGTGATCACCGCCCGCTCGAGCCGCCCCCGGACGCCCTGCACCCGGGGAAGGCCCGCGAGCGTCCGGCCCGGATCGCCGCCGGTCGCGAGCACGAGCCCGGCCGCGGTCAAGGCGTTCGCCGCCTGGTAGGCCCCGATCAGCGGAAGCTCGATCTTTCGGCTCTCGCCGCCCCATTCGACGGTCAGGCGCTGGCCGAGCTGGGTCGGCTCGCGGTCGACCAGCCTCAGCGTTTCGCCGCGCCGGCCCACCGTCAGGATCCGCAATCCCCGAGCCTTCGCCCGCCCGATCACTTCGTCCGACTTGGGATCGTCGGTCCAGACCACCGCCGCTCCGCCGGGCTCGACGACCTCGTCGAACAATCGCATCTTGGCTTCGAAATAGGCGTGCATCGTCTCGTGATAGTCGAGATGGTCGCGGGTGAAGTTGGTGAAGGCGGCGGCACGTACCGGCAGCCCTTCCGTACGATATTGCGAAAGCCCGTGGCTCGAAGCCTCGAACGCGGCGTGGGTGACCCCTTCGCGCGCCAGGCCGGCCATGTTGGAAAGGAAGGTGACGATGTCCGGAGTCGTCAGGCCGGTCGTGGTCCGATCGTCCGCGGTGGTGACTCCGAGCGTTCCGATCGAGGCGGCGTGGTGCCCCGCCATCCGCCACAATTGCCGGGTCAGCTCGACGCTCGAAGTCTTGCCGTTGGTTCCGGTGACGGCGACCATCGTCTCGGGGAAAGGCTCGAAAAATCGCGCCGCGAGCCGGGCGAACTCGCGCCTCGGCTCGTCGGCGGCGACATGGACGGCGCCCTCGACCCGGACGTCCGGCCGGGCGACCACCGCCACCGCCCCGGCGCCGACCGCCCGGGAAATGAAATCCTCGCCGTTGAACACGGCGCCCCGGAAGGCGCCGAAGATCGTTCCGGGCGCGACCTTGCGGTGATCGATCGCGAAGCCCGTCACCCGGGAATCGCCTCCGATTCCCGCGAGGTCGGCGAGGCGCATCGGTCAGCCTTCCTTTTTAACGTATTGGAGTACCTCGGTCATGTTGACGTCGCGGCGTTCGTCCGGCTGGACCCCGAGCAGCGATCCGATCCGGCCGATCACCTTCGATACGACCGGAGCGACGTTCCAGCCGGCGGTGTGGAAGCCGAAGGTCTCGGCGGTCGATTTGGGATCGTCGAGCATCGCGACGACCACATAGCGAGGCTCGTCCATCGGGAAAACGCCGGCGAAGGTGGTGACCACCGCGGCGCCCGTATAGCGGCCGCCGACGATCTTCTCGGCCGTCCCGGTCTTGCCGCCGACCCGATAGCCCTTGGCGTCGGCCTTGCCGCCGGTGCCGTCGGTGACGACCAGCCGGAGCAGGGCGCGCATCCGGTAGGAGGTCTCCTCGCTGAACACTCGGCGGCCCTGCGGCACCGGATGGCGGCTGTCGTATTTGATCAGGGTCGACGGCCGCCAGATCCCGCCGTTGAACAAGGTCGCGTAGCCGTTGGCGAGATGGAGCGGGGTGACCGCGATACCATGGCCGTAGCCGACCGTCATCGTCGCGACATCGCCCCAATTGGCGCCCGGGGTAAGGGTCCTGCCGCGCTCGTTCAACTCGATCGACACCGGCTCGAGGAAGCCCATCTTGCGAAGGAATTCCTGCTGCCGGGCCGAGCCCAGTTGCGCCGCGATCTGGGCGGTGCCGATGTTCGAGCTTTCCTTCATGATCTCGGCGACGCTGCAGGCGCGGTTGAACGGATGGGTGTCGGTGATGGTGAAGCCGCCCGCCTTGAGGCCGCTCGGGCAATTGTACATCTGGCCGAAGCCCTTCACGACGCCGGCGTCCATCGCCATCGCCACGGTGAAGGGCTTGAAGGTGGAGCCGAGCTCATAGACCCCGAGCGTGGCGCGGTTGAAGCCGGCGGCTTCCGCGTTGCGCCCCGGCTTGTTCGGGTTGAGCTGCGGAAGCGAGGTCATGGCGATGACTTCGCCGGTCTTGATGTCGAGAACGATTCCGGCGGCGCCGATCGCGCTGAACTTGGTCATCGCGGCGCTCAGCTCGGCTTCCATCACGCCCTGGACCCGGGCGTCGATCGACAGCGCCACCGGCGTCCCGCGCAAGGCCGGGTCGCTCAGCCGGTCCTGGAGCACCCGCTCCATCCCGGCGACTCCGTTGCCGTCGAAGTCCGTCCAGCCGAGGATGTGGCCGGCCATCGCCGTCTGCGGATACATGCGCTGGGGCTCGCGGCTGAACTCGATCGCCGGCTCGCCGAGCGCGTTCATCGCGGCGACCAGCTCGGGGACGGCGCGGCGGCTGAGATAGACGAAGGTCTTCCCGGAGGTCAGCATCGCCTGATATTCGGCCGCGCTTCGCTCCGGCATCAATTGGGCGAGCTTGACGGCGAGCTCGGCGGGGTCGCCGAGCAGCCGGTCGGGATGGATGGCGATCGACCAGGCGTCGATCGTCCGCGCCAGCGGCGTCCCGTTGCGGTCGACGATGTCGGCGCGGGGCGGGATCAGGGGGTTGCCGATCTGACCGGCGCCGCCGCGGTCCGTGAACAGCTGCAGGAACAGGAGCCGGCCGGCGATCAGCATCGTCACTCCGGCGAAGACCAGCATCATCAGCATCAGCCGCTGATAGGTGAGGCTCAGCCCCTGCGGACGCTGGCCGGCGCCGCCGTAGCGGTCGGGAAGGATGGCGGCACTGGCCATCAGTTGCCGCCGCCTCCCTTGCCCTTGGCGCGCGGCGTGGCGGCGGCTTCGCGAACCGGCTTGGCGGTGGCGGCGGCGGTGCGGAGGGCCTCGGGCTTGGCCGAGGGCTTGGAGGCCGGCTTCGAGATCGGCTTGGCGGTTGGCTTGGCGGTTGGCCGCGACGAGGCCGCCTCCGGTTTCGAGGTCGCGGCGATCGCGATCCGCTGCGCGGCCGGCTTGCCGGGCTTCGCCGCCGGCTTCGAAAGGTCGGGTTCCGGCTTCGTCGACGTGGCGGAGACCGTGCGCCGGGCCTCGGGCTTCGCCGCCGGCTTCGGCTTGGCGGGAGCCGGAGCGGCCGGCTTCGGCTTGGCCTGGACCTCGGCGGTCGTGAAGCTCGCGCGGTGGATCAGGGGCGGCTGGGCGGCGGGACGCTCCGCGACCGCCTGGACGACCGGCGGAGTCGCCGGCTTGCCGGGCGCGGCCGGCTTCGCGGCTTCGGTGGCGGCGGAAGCGAGGCGAACTTCGGCCGAGCGGTCGGCGACGGTGGGATCGTTGCGATAAAGCCGGGCGAGCGTGAACTCGTCCTTGAGGAATTGCGCCGAGCTGGGAGCGGAAAGCGCCAGCACCTCGGCATTCCATTGCTCGAGCTGAGTCATCCGCCCCCGAGTCCCGAGCTCGGTCTGGAGCGAGCGGATGTCGCGCTTGGCGGCGATGATCTGGCGCTCGACCCGGGCGAGCTCGTTGCGCTCGGTGGCGACCCGAAGCGACACCATGTAGCAGCTCAACGCGGCGCCGCCGACGGTCGCGACCCAGATGACCGACTTGAAGCCTCTTGCGATCATGAGGGCATCCCTTCCCTGCGAGTCCATGGGCAAGCGGACGTCCGCCGGGCGACTCGAAGAGTCGCCGAGCGGGCCCGCGGATTGGCTTTGATCTCGGATTCGCCGGCCTTGACCGGCTTCGAGACGGCTTCGAACGTGGGGTCCGGCCGGTTCCCGCTTTGGACGGGCAGATGGCGCGAACCCGACGGAACGTCGCCGCTGCGCTCCTTGAGGAAGCGCTTCACCATCCGGTCCTCGAGGCTGTGGAAGGTGACGACCGCCAGCCGTCCGCCGGGCTTCAGCACCTGCTCGGCCGCCTCGAGCCCGCCTTCGAGCTCCTGCAGCTCCTCGTTGAGATGGATCCGGATCGCCTGGAAGGTCCGGGTCGCGGGATCCTTCTTCATGCCCGAATGCCAGCCGAGCGCCTTGCGGACGATCCCGGCAAGCTGGCCGGTCCGCTCGATCGGCCGCGCCGAGACGATCGCCCGGGCGATCCGGCGCGACTTGGGCTCGTCGCCATAACGGTAGATGACGTCCGCGATTGCTTCTTCCGAAGCCGCGTTGAGGAAGTCGGCAGCGCTCTCGCCGTCCTGGCCCATGCGCATGTCGAGCGGACCGTCGGACTGGAAGGAGAAGCCGCGCTCGGGCCGGTCGAGCTGCATCGAGGAAACACCGATGTCCAACGTGACTCCGTCGACGGCTTCGACGTCGCGGCCGGCAAGCGCCTGACGCATCCGGGAAAAACGCTCCGGAACAAGCGTCAGGCGCCCCCCGCTCGAAGCCGCCAGGGCCTCGCCTTCCGTTATCGCATCGGGATCGCGATCGAAGGCGTAGACTCGGGCGGCCCCTTTTCCGATTATGGCCCGGGTGTAGCCGCCGGCTCCGAAGGTGCCGTCGACATGGGTTTCGCCGGGGGCGACGGCGAGCGCGGCAATGACCTCCTCGAGGAGGACCGGGACGTGCGGGGCGGGCACGGCCTGATTGTCCTGGACGGGGTTCATAAGGCGATGCCCTTTTCCTCGAGACGCCAGGCGGCGATCTCCTTGAGGTCGCGGTCGCCTTCGACCAGGGCGACTCGCGGGTTCCAGATCTCGACGATCCCGCCGACTCCGACGAACAGGGCGAGGTCCTCGATCTTGCCCTTGCGGCGCATCATCGGCGGCAGGACGATCCGGCCGGAGGGATCGTAGGGAACATCCTCGGTCATTCCGAACATGCGCCGGGCGCGGGCATAATGGTCGTCGAGCGTTCCGCCGCGATCTTCCTCGGCGAGCCGGCGGCGCTCGAGATCGGTCCACAAATTCTTGGCGTAATTGCGCCCGTAGGCGGTCAGGCAGGGCGCGATCTCATGGGCGCCGACGACGACCGCCCTGGCGTCCGAACGGCGCTCGATGACGCCGCGGACGAAGGCGGGTACGGAGAGACGCCCCTTGGCGTCCACCGCATTGAGCGCGCTGCCCTGGAAGAAGTCCTCGACCTCCACCGCCCCTGTCCGCTCCTATACACGGAGCTCCCCCGTTCGCGGAAACCACAAAGGTCGCCGCGTGACTCGCCGGTCAGCCGAGAAGATGCCCCAAAAATCAGAAGGGGTGGATAACATCGGAGACCCCCTAAGGAAAGGGGATTTCATGCCTTTTTTGGGGATTCCATGCCTGAAGAGGGTATTTCGTGGTTTGTTCCCAGAGATATTCAAGCTTTGTTCTTGAGTTTTCAACCTGTGGATAAGTATGTGGTTAGCGCTTCCTTCACGGGCCCGGCAAGAGTCGGCTCGGCAACACCGTCATCCCGGCGAAAGCCGGGATCCATGAACACCGGGTCAGTATCGAGAGGCGCGAAAATATTCGCCTACCTCCCAAAGGGCCGCGTTCATGGATCCCGGCCTCCGCCGGGATGACGTTGGGAATTCGCTATCGCCCCTGGGCCGGCGCCGCCGGGGCCGTCACATTGTCGTCGTCGGCATTGCCGGGGGCGACTCCGAGCTCGGCGAGCGGTTCCTTGGGTTCGGACTGGTTGGCACCGGGAAGGGCAAGCTGGTTGCCGCCCGAAAGCTGGGTCTCGATCAGATTGGGGGTGATCGGAGCTTCGTTGCTCGGACTGGTGAAGACCGCGCCCAGGAGCACGAGCAGGAATACGAAGGCGAGGCCTGTGAGGCCGATACGGACCCGTTGCACGCGCTTTCCTTGTCTCCCGGCCCCACAAACTTGCGCGTAAAGCGTAACTTACGCCGAAGCCTTTGTCGAACCCCGAGGCAGGCTGTTGCGAAGCGCTCGCAGAAAAGCTCTTGACGCCGCATGCGGCGATGCCGAAGTGATTGATATGATGAAAAGCCCTTATCGCCTCGCCGCCGCGCCCCTCGCGGCCCTTATCGCCCTCGCCGCCTGCGAGAACGAGACGATCGACGGCAATGTCGATCCGAAGGCCGACGCAGCCGCCGCCAACCAGACCGCGGCGCTCCCGCCGCCGCCGATGATCCAGGCCAGCCGAACCTATCGGTGCAAGGACAACAGCCTGCTCTACGCCGATTTCTACACCAACGACACGGTCCAGGTGAAAGCCAAGAAGGACGGGCCCGGGACCGTCCTGACCGCCGCCGCTGCCGGCCAGCCCTATACCGCCGACGGCTATTCGCTCAGCGCCAATTCCGAGCAGATCAGCTACACCGCCCCCGGCAAGGGCGCGCAGAGCTGCAAGGCCTGATCCGTCGTCCCAGCGAAGGCTGGGACCGCGGCGGAACCCTGAACCGTCATCCCGGCGAAAGCCGGGACCTCGGGGAAACCCGCCGAGACTTCTCGTCCTGGGGGTCCCGGCTTTCGCCGGGATGACGGTTAGTCCTGACAAGCTCCCGATGCGCCGCTAACAGGCGCACGCATGAGCACAGCCATCACCCCCCAGGTCGTCGCCGAGCACGGCTTCACTATTGAAGAATATGAGCGCGTCCTCCACGCGCTCGGCCGCGAGCCGAACATGACCGAGCTCGGCATCTTCTCGGTGATGTGGTCCGAGCATTGCTCCTACAAATCGTCGCGGATCCACCTGAAGAAGCTTCCGACCGAGGCGCCCTGGGTGATTTGCGGCCCGGGCGAGAATGCCGGGGTCATCGACATCGGCGAAGGCCCGGGCGGGGTTCGGCAAGCCGCCATCTTCAAGATGGAGAGCCACAATCACCCCTCCTACATCGAGCCCTATCAGGGCGCCGCGACCGGGGTCGGCGGGATCCTCCGCGACGTCTTCACCATGGGCGCCCGCCCCGTCGCCAATCTGAACGCGCTCCGCTTCGGACGGCCCGACCATCCGAAGATGCGCCACCTCATCGCCGGAGTGGTCGCCGGCATCGGCGGATATGGGAATTGCGTCGGGGTCCCGACGGTCGGCGGCGAGGTGAACTTCCACGAGGCGTATGACGGCAACATCCTCGTCAACGCGATGACCGTCGGAGTCGCCGATCAGGACAAGATCTTCTATTCGGCCGCCGCCGGGATCGGCAATCCGGTCGTCTACGTCGGCTCGAAGACCGGCCGCGACGGGATCCACGGCGCCACCATGGCCTCGGCGGATTTCTCCGAGGACAGCGAGGAGAAGCGCCCCACCGTCCAGGTCGGCGACCCCTTCACCGAGAAATTGCTCATCGAGGCCTGCCTGGAGCTGATGGCCTCGGACGCGATCGTCGCCATCCAGGACATGGGCGCCGCCGGCCTCACCTCCTCCTCGGTCGAGATGGCGTCCAAGGGCGGAGTGGGGCTCGAGCTCGACATGAACGCGGTTCCGTGCCGCGAAGAGGGGATGATTCCCTACGAGATGATGCTGTCGGAATCGCAGGAGCGGATGCTGATGGTCCTCAAGCCCGGCCGCGAGGCCGAGGCGGAGGCGATCTTTCATAAATGGGAGCTCGATTTCGCGGTCATCGGCCGGGTCACCGAGGCCGGCCCGGACGGGGGTCATCTCGTGCTCAAATGGAACGGCGAAACCGCGGCCGACATCCCGCTCGCGCCGCTCGCCGACGACGCCCCCTGCTACGACCGGCCCTGGGTGGCGACGCCCAAGCGCCAGCCGCTGACGGATGTACCGGAATGCACGGACGTCGCCGCCGACCTCCTCAGGCTGATGGCCTGCCCCGACCTCGCCAGCCGCCGCTGGATCTGGGAGCAATATGACCACATGGTGGGCGCCGACACCGTCCAGCGTCCCGGCGGCGACGCCGCGGTGGTTCGGATCCACGGCACTTCGAAGGCGCTCGCAATCACCACCGACGTCACCCCGCGCTATTGCTTCGCCGACCCCCACGAGGGCGGCAAGCAGGCGATCGCGGAGGCCTGGCGGAACCTCTGCGCGGTCGGAGCCACTCCCCTGGCGACGACCGACTGCATGAACTTCGGCAACCCGCAGCGGCCGGAGATCATGGGCCAGTTCGTCGGCTGCATCGAGGGGATGGCCGAGGCCTGCCGCGCCCTCGACTTCCCGATCGTGAGCGGAAACGTCTCCCTGTATAACGAAACCAAGGCGGAAGACGTGTCGGGGAGCGCCATATTGCCGACTCCCGCGATCGGCGGAGTCGGGCTGCTCGAGGATTGGCGCAAGTCGGTCGGGATCGCCTTCAAGGCGTCCGGGGACGTGATCGTCGCGATCGGCGCCCGCCGCGGCCATCTCGGCCAGTCGCTCTGGCTTCGCGAGCTTCACGGCCGCGAGGACGGCCCGCCGCCGCCGGTCGACCTCGCCGCGGAGCGCTCCGCCGGCGAGTTCGTCCGAGCCGCCATCGCCGGAGGCGCGATCACCGCCTGCCACGACGTCGCCGACGGCGGCCTCGCCGTTGCGCTCGCGGAGATGGCCCTGGCCGGGAATGTCGGAGCCATGATCAACAAGCTCAGGCCCGAATCCAACGCCGCCCTCTTCGCCGAGGACCAGGGCCTCTACGTCGCCACCATCTGCGACAATTGCCTCCTCACCTTCCTCTCCCGCGCCCACATCGCCGGCGTCGAGGTCGAGGCGATCGGCCGCACCTGCGGCACCCGTCTGATCTTCGAGCTGCCCCTGGGCGACCACGCCGTCCCGCTCGCCGAGCTGCGCAAGGCCCATGAGGAATTCTTTCCCAAGTTGATGGGAAGCGAGCCGGCGGTCGCCTGATTCCTCCCCGGCATTTGCCGGGGAGGGGGACCAGGCGAAGCCTGGTGGAGGGGTCTTTTCAGAGTTCGCAGAACCCCTCCACCGCGCTTTGCGCGGTCCCCCTCCCCGCGAAATCGCGGGGGGGATTTTACGGGCGCCGGATTGACTTGGGGCCAGCCGCAGCCTCTTTTCCCCGGCGGGGGAGTTCATCATGCTCAGACCGATCGCCGTCGCCACCCTGATCGCCGGGACGCTCGACATCCTCTCGGCCTTCGTTTTCGCCGGCATGTCCGGAATGAAGCCTCTGGGAGTGCTGCGATTCGTCGCCAGCGGACCTTTCGGCGCGGCGCCTTCCCCAACCCCCGGCTGGGCCGCGGTCGGGCTGGCCGTGCATTTCGCGATCATGGCCTGCATGGCGACGGCCTATATGCTGGCGGCGTCGCGGATTCCGGCGCTGCTTCGGCATCCGATCCTGGCCGGCCTCACCTACGGACTGCTCCTGTGGCTCGTCATGTACTGGATCGTTCTGCCGGCGCGCTTCGGAATGGCGCTGCCCCATGGCGCTTGGGAAATCGGTAACGCGCTCTTCTCCCACTGCATCCTGGTCGGAATTCCGATTTCCCTGGTGGCGAGGGCGCATTTTCGAAAGCCTTGAGGCGGAATACTATTGCGAACGCTTCGCATTATCGCTATTTCTCATCTCCATGATCGTTTGCGTCTGTAACGCGATTCGCGAATCCGACGTCCGCCAGGCGGCGCTCGACGGCGCTTCCTGCCCGAGCAGCGCTTATGGCCGCTTCGGCTGCAAGCCGCGCTGCGGCCAATGCTTTTCCTTCGCCCGCCAGGTCATCGCCGCCGCCCAGGTCGCCGGCTGATCGAGCCGTCCCGCCCGTCGTCCGCGAAGACCTGCGGCGTCTCCTGACAATGCTTCTCAATCGCCGCCGGGCACTTCCCGAACCCTCCCGCGAATGACTCGCAAGCGCAGCGAATTTTTCGCGGTTTTCCGCCGTTTTTTGATGCCTTTCCAGCCTCGGCGCGCTACTGGACGCCCGTAGAAGGAGAGCCGGAATGAAGGGCGACGCGAGGGTCATCGAGCTTCTCAACGAGGCTTTGCGCAACGAACTGACCGCGACCAACCAATATTGGCTCCATTACCGGATGCTCGACAATTGGGGCGTGAAGCGCCTCGCCGCCTTCGAGCGCGGCGAATCGATCGACGAGATGAAGCATGCCGACCGGCTCGCCGAGCGCATCCTCTTCCTCGACGGCCTGCCCAATTTTCAGCTTCTGGGACGGCTGAGGATCGGTGAGACCGTCGAAGAGGTGCTTCGGTCCGACCTCGATCTCGAGATCGAGGCGGTCGAGCAGTTGCGAGGCGCGATCCAGCATTGCGAGACGGTGCGCGACTATGTCAGCCGAGACCTCTTCGCCGAGATCCTCCAAAACGAGGAAGACCATATCGAATCGCTCGAAACCCAGTTCGAGATGATCGCCCGGATGGGCCTCCAGAATTACATCCAGCTCCAGAGCCAGCCGGCGGAGGGCTGAGGACGGGCTGAAAGGACGCGCGAGTAAGCATTCCCTGCCGCGAAGCGGTATCTCAATTTCTCTACGTTGTGCCTTTGCGCCTTCGTGCCTTCTCTCAAAAAAAGTTGCGCACAGAATTGGCTAAAAGGCTCTGGATGCGCCGGCACCGGGCTCGGCCATGCACTCGGCCGCACGGCGTCGGCTTCAGGCCGGGCATAAGGGCACCCGGTTTGAGAGAAGGCACGAAGGCGCGAAGGCACAACGTAGAAAGAAACGGATGTCGCTTCGCGGGAGAGATTCGGTGCCCGATTCGTCATCCTGGCGAAAGCCGGGATCTCGGGGAGAACCGCCGAGACTTTTCGACATGAGGTCCCGGCTTTCACCGGGATGACGGATCAAGAAGGCGATCAATGACTTTCCACGCGGTCGCTTCACCGGCGAATCAAAGGATGGCTTCGCCGAACCTCGGCTGCCATCCCCCCGAGCGGAAGGAAATATGATGACCGCCGCGATCGAGGCGATGCCCCGAATCGCCACCCTGGACATCGTTCGCGGGGTCGCAGTGATGGGCATATTGGCGATGAACGTCGTCGGCTTCGCTCTGCCCTTCCAGGCCTACATGAACCCCGTAGCCCTGGGTCCTGCGAGCGAGGCCGACATGGTCTCCTGGCTGGTCAGCTTCATCCTGATCGACGGCAAGATGCGCGGGCTCTTCTCCTTCCTGTTCGGAGCCAGCATGTTGCTGGTGATCGAGCGGGCCGAAGCGAATGGCGAGCCTTCGGAGATCGTCCATTACCGCCGGATGTTCTGGTTGCTCTTCTTCGGCCTGATCCATCTCTATCTGATCTGGTTCGGCGACATATTGGTCGGTTACGCCCTGGTCGGGATGATCGCGTTCCTGTTCCGCAATCTCTCCCAGCGCGCCCTGATCGGCTGGGCGGTCGGGCTTCTCCTGGTCCAGCTTCTGATCCTGGCCGGATTGGCGGGGCTGGCAGGGACGCTTCAGCAAGCCGCCGCCTCGCCCGGCGCCGACCCGGCCAGGGTCGCTGAATGGCAGGGCCTGCAGGCACAGTTCGGAGCGATGAGCGCTCAGGCCATGGCCGAGGAATTCGCCCATTATCGCAGCGGCTACGGCGCCATCCTCGCCGCCCGGGTAAGCGACGAAGCGCTCGCGCCGGTCGACGATCTCGCCGCGTTCGGCTGGGAGACCCTGGCCTATTTCCTGCTCGGAATGGCGGCGTTGAGATCCGGATTCCTGACCGGCGCCTGGAGCCCGGCGGCCTACCGCAGGACGGCCCTGCTCGGCTTCGGGATAGGCATCCCCGCTTACGCCCTGCTCGCTTGGCTGCTCGTCCGCGATGGCTTTTCGGTACCCGCAATCTTCGCCTGGTCGATGGCGGCGACGGTGCCGCTTCGGCCGCTCATGGTGGCCGCGACCGCCGCCCTAATCATCCTCGCCACCCGCAAGGACGGCGCTCTCACCGACCGGATTGCCGCCGCCGGCCGCGCGGCCTTCACCAATTACCTGGGCACCAGCCTGATCCTGACCACCCTGTTCTACGGCTATGGCGGCGGCCTGTTCGGCACCCCGGGTCGGGCGGAGCTGTGGCTGGTCGTCTTCGCTTCGTGGGCGGTGATGCTGCTGTGGTCGAAGCCCTGGCTGGACCGCTTCCTCTACGGCCCGCTCGAATGGCTGTGGCGCTCGCTTGCGCGGGGGACGGTTCAACCGATTCGGCGGACTTGATCCTCCCCTGCGAATGCAGGGGAAGTGAGCGGCTCAATTCCCCGCCCGGCGCCTCACCAGCGGATTGGCCTCGGCTTCGAGCTGGGTCATCGTCTCGAGATAGAGCGGCCGGAGCCGGGCGACGGAGGGAAGGAGGTCGTCGGGGAAGAAGCCCATCTCGATCGCCCGCCTGGCGCTGAACTCGATCTCCTCGGCGAGCGCTCCCAGCGGCTCGGCGCCGAATTGCCGGGCTTCGGACTTCATCGTGTGGGCGGGAAGGACCAGGCCGGCCGTGTCGCGGGCGTGCATCGCCGATTCGATTCGGCTCACCGCTTTCTCGCCATCCTCGCGGAAATAGCTGAGGATGCGCGCGAATCCCGCGCCCAGCTCGCTGCGCGCCGCACAGAAGACCGTCCAATCGACGACTTCCTCTTCGTTGCCGGTCCATTCGTCCACGAAGCGAGACTAGGCCCAAGGGGGTAAAGGACCCGTTGACGCGGGTGTAAGGAAACTCGACAATCGGCGTCGCCGGGACATGAATTTTCGTCATCCCAGCGAAAGCCGGAACCTCGGGTCGAGAAGTCTCGGTGGGTCTTCCCGAGGTCCCGGCTTTCGCCGGGATGACGCTAGAGCATGATCATTTTAGACTGAAGCGCTGTCTCATCCCGTCATGCTGAACTTGTTTCAGCATCCAGCTTTCCGCTTCCCGGGCGAGCGACCAGCTGGACCCTGAAACAAGTTCAGGGTGACGCCGATGTCGGGAAA
>DASQLT010000073.1:0-50302 GCA_035629855.1 Allosphingosinicella sp. | reverse complement strand
TTTTCCCGACATCGGCGTCACCCTGAACTTGTTTCAGGGTCCAGCTGGTCGCTCGCCCGGGAAGCGGAAAGCTGGATGCTGAAACAAGTTCAGCATGACGGGATGAGACAGCGCTTCAGTCTAAAATGATCATGCTCTAGGCGTCATCCCGGCGAAGGCCGGGATCCATGAACACCGTACGCGGAATGCCGGCTCCGCCCGCGTTCATGGAGTCCGGATCAAGTCCGGAATGACGAGCTGTGCGTTCATTTCTTCCTTACCGGCTCGCCCCGTCGTACAGCGTCACCTCCAGCGCCTCCGGGTCCACCCCCTCGGCGCACCTGAGGTTGATCTCCACCATCGGACCGTTCGGCCCTTCTCCCTGGGCGAAGGGCGCACAGCCGCATGTCCTGCAGAATTGGTGCTGCACGACATGCTTGTTGAACGTGTAGACCTCTATGTCCTCGTCCGAAGCTTCGCGCCTGAACTTGTCGGGCGTGGTGAAATGGTGGAGCGCGCCTTTCCGCCGGCACATGGAGCAATTGCAGGCCATCGCCTTGGCCGGCGCCTCTTCGTCGACGGTGTAGGCGAGCTTGCCGCAATGGCAGCTTCCTCGAAAGCTCATCTTTCTCCTCCCTCATTCTCCAACCGATCCGCCAGAGCGCCGATGATCGTGCTCCAGCCGCGCTCAATCTGCTCCGGACCCGCCGGCGCGTCCGCGCCGACGGTCTGGGTAAGGGTCAGCGCGCATCCGCCGTCCGCCGGGAGGATCTCCACTTCGACCCGCTCGCTGTTCGGGGCGTATTTCGGAAGCTGGAGGGTGAAGACGAGACGGGTCGGCCGCTCCAGCACTTCATAGACTCCGGTGTGGAGCATTTCCTCGCCGCCGCGCCGCTCGACGATTTCGAAGCGCCCGCCGACTCGGGGGTCGATCTCGACCCGGACCATCTCTCCGTCCGGCGTCGCGAACAGCCATTCGCCCGCCGTCCGTCCGTCGAGCCACGAATCGAAGACGGCCTCCGCCGGAGCCGCGAATCGCCGGGTCGCCCGGACTTCGCGGGGGGCCACGGTCTCCGGCCTCGGCGCGGCGAGCAGCGCCCGCACCGCCTCGACGAAGCGGACCACCGAAATGGGCTTGGACACATAGCCCTCGGCTCCGGCCTCGCGGATCCGCTCCTCGTCGCCCTTGGCGGCGTAAGCGGTGACCGCCATGATCGGCATGCGCCTCAGCTCGGCGTCGCCCTTCAGCTGCTCGATGAGCTCGAGCCCGCTGACATAGGGCATCTGGATGTCCATCACGATGAGATCGGGCGCGAAGGCGCGCGCGCGGTCGACCGCCTCCCGTCCGTCGCGGACCGGCTCGGCCTGGTAGCCGTGCGCGCGCAGCAGGTCGCAGAACAGCTTCAGATTGAGTTCGTTGTCCTCGACAACGAGGATTTTTTGTCCCACCGGCGCACCTGTAGAAGATGCGGCGCGACGACACAAACCCGACCGACCCCGAGGCTCTGGCCCTCGCCGCCCTGGGCTGGACCCTGAGCGACGAGTCGCGGGCGCAGCGGCTGCTCGCTTTGACCGGCCTCGATCCTTCCGACCTGCGCGAGCGGATCGGCGAGCCCGGCCTGCTCGCGTCCGTCCTCGCCTTTCTGGAGGCGCACGAGCCCGATCTCCTCGGTGCGGCGGAGGCATTGGGCGTGCCGCCGTCGACTCTGGTCGAGGCGCGGCGGAGGCTGGAGACATGAGCGGCCGGCCCCTTCTCGTCACCGATTGCGACGAGGTCCTGCTCCACATGGTCTCGCATTTCGCGGACTGGGCGGCCGAAGCGCACGATCTCAGCTTCGACCTTTCGGCTCCCGGATTTCGCGACGCGTTGCGCGATTCGGCCGGACGGCCGGTGGACGCCGAGCGCGTCTGGCCCCTGCTCGATCAATTCTTCGCCGGTGAGATGCACCGCCAGAACGTCGTCCCGGGCGCGGTCGAGGCCTTGGCGGCGATCTCCGCGGTGGCCGACATCGTCGTCCTCACCAATATCGGCGACGAGTTCGAGGCGGGGCGGGTGGAGCAGCTCGAGCGGTTCGAGATACGTCACCGGGTCCTGTGCAACCGCGGCGGCAAGGGGCGGCCGGTCCTCGAGCTGATCGAGGCGATGGCGCCGAGCGCGGCCGTGTTCGTCGACGATCTCGCCGTCCATCACGAATCGGTGGCCAAGCATGCGCCGGAGGTCTGGCGGCTTCACATGATCGCCGAACCCCGCCTCGCCGCGCATACGCCGGCCGCCCCTCATGCCCACGCCCGGATCGACGCCTGGGCCGAGGCGGTTCCATGGATATTGGAGAGGCTGAAGGCGCAATGACCGAGGAGTCCGAGATGACCAGGATCGCTTTCATCACCGGCGCGACGGCCGGCTTCGGCGCCGCCGCCGCCCGCCGCTTCGTCCAGGCCGGCTGGAAAGTGATCGGCACGGGCCGCCGCCGCGAACGGCTCGGGAGACTTGCCGAGGACCTCGGCGATTCCTTCCTGCCGCTCGAGCTCGACATGCGGGACAATGCCGGGCTGGAGGCCGCGGTCGACGCCTTGCCCGCCGAGTTTCGAGCGATCGATCTGCTCGTCAACAACGCCGGCCTCGCCCCGCCGCTCGAGCCGCTCCAGGAATCGCGCCTCGATCCGGCGCTGGTGGCGATCGAGACCAACATCGTCGGCCTCGTCGCCTTGACCCGCAAGCTCCTGCCCGGCCTGATCGAACGCAAGGGCGCGGTCATCAATTTGAGCTCGGTGGCGGCGAGCTACCCCTATCGCGGAGGGGCGGTCTACGGCGGCACCAAGGCCTTCGTCCGCCAATTCTCGCTCGACCTGCGCTCGGACCTTCACGGCACCGGGGTCCGGGTCACCTCGATCGAGCCCGGAATGGCCGAAACCGAATTCACCCTGGTCCGCACCGGCGGCGACCAGTCGGCCTCCGACACCCTCTATCGCGGCGCCAAGGCGATGACCGCCGAGGACATTGCCGAAACCCTCTTCTGGGTCGCCACCCTGCCGCCCCACCTGAACGTCAACGCGCTCGAGCTGATGCCGGTCAGCCAGAGCTTCGCCGGCTTCCAGGTGGCTCGGGAAGGCGTCTGAAATCCTCCCCGCGATTTCGCGGGGGAGGGGGACCGCGCCAAGCGTGGTGGAGGGGTTCTTGGGTGTCTGAAAGAACCCCTCCACCAGGCTTCGCCTGGTCCCCCTCCCCGGCAAATGCCGGGGAGGATTTGAGCGGCTGCTTGACCCGGCCGCTTGCGCGGTGCTTACGCCTGCCGCCATGACCGATATCGCCTCCCGCCTCGCCGAGCTCGGAATCGAGCTTCCCGCCCCCGCCGCGCCCGTCGCCTCCTATGTGCCGACGGTGCTCGTGGGGAATCTCCTTCACATCTCCGGCCAGGTCTCGTTCGAGAACGGCGCGCTTCTCACCGGCCGGCTGGGCGAGGATCGCGATCTCGAATTCGGGCAGCGGGCCGCCCGCGCCTGCGGCCTGATGCTGCTCGCCCAGATCGAGAAGGCGGTGGGGCTGGATCGGGTCGAGCGGATCGTCAAGCTGGGCGTGTTCGTGAGCAGCGCGGGGAGCTTCACCGACCAGCCCAAGGTCGCCAACGGGGCCTCCGAGCTGATGCAGGACGTGTTCGGAGAGGCCGGCCGCCACGCCCGAAGCGCCGTCGGCGTGCCGGTGCTCCCGCTGGGCGCCGCGGTCGAGATCGATGCAATCGTCGCCCTCAAGGCGGGCTGAGCTCGAGCGGCTGGGCGCCGTCCCCTTCGCCCATCGCGGCCTTCACGGCGGCGCACGGGTCGAAAATAGCGGCGGCGCCATCGCCGCCGCCGTGCAGCAGGGCTTCGGAGTCGAGCTCGACGTCCAGCTCAGCCGTGACGGCGAGGCGATGGTCTTCCACGATGAGGATCTCGATCGGCTGACGTCGGGGCAGGGGCCGGTCGCCGCCCGCACCGCCGCCCAACTGCAGGCCTTTCCGCTCAACGGGTGCGACGAGGCCATGCCCCGGCTGTCGGAGGCCCTGGCCATGATCGACGGCCGCACTCCGCTGCTTATCGAGGTCAAGTCGCCCGACCGGCGAGTCGCTCGGCTCTGCGCCGCCGTGGCTCGGGGCTTGGCGAGCTATGAGGGCCCGGTCGGAATCATGTCGTTCAACCCGGAGGTCGGAGCCTGGTTTGCCCGCCATGCCCCTCAAACTTTGCGCGGCCTCGTCGTCACCGAGAACGGCCGGCGCGGGCTTCGGGGCCGGATCGGGCGCCCGCTGGCCTTGTGGCGGGCGCGAGCGGATTTCCTCGCCTACGACATTCGCGACCTTCCCTCGCGCTTCGCCGGAAACGCGCGCGGCCGGGGCCTGCCGGTCTACACCTGGACCGTTCGAAGCGAAGCCGACCGAGCCCGCGCCGCGGCGCATGCCGACCAGATCATCTTCGAGGCGCCCCCGGCATGAGCGAAATACTGGCCCGGCTGGGCCGAGGAGTCGCTTCGTTCGAACCCGCGGACTGGGACCGCTGCGCCGGCGCCGGCGACCCTTTCCTGAGCCACGCTTTCCTCTCGGCGCTCGAAGATTCGGGAAGCGCGACGGCGCGCACCGGATGGCAGTCCGTGCCGATCGCGGTCGACGGCGGGGACGGCCGCCCGGCCGCGGTCATGCCGGCCTATCTGAAGAGCCACAGCCAGGGCGAATATGTGTTCGACCATGGCTGGGCGCAGGCTTGGGAGCGGGCCGGCGGGGATTATTATCCCAAGCTTCAGATCGCGGTCCCGTTCACGCCCGTGCCCGGCCGCCGATTGCTCACCGAGCGGGAGGATCTGGCCTTGGGGCTGATCGCCGCGGCCGAAGCCGTGGTGGACCGGAACGCGCTCTCCTCCGCCCACGCCACCTTCATCGCGCCCGAGGAAGTGCCGCTGTTCGAGCGCTCCGGCTGGCTGATCCGGGTCGACAGCCAGTTCCACTGGCACAACCGGGGCTATGGCGGCTTCGAGGATTTCCTGGCGGATCTCTCTTCGCGCAAACGCAAGTCTCTCCGCCGCGAGCGGGCGTCGGCGCTCGAAGGTCTCGAGGTCCGGCACATTACCGGCTCCGCGATCACTGAGGCGGATTGGGACTCGTTCTGGATCTTCTACCAGGACACCGGCTCGCGCAAATGGGGCAGGCCCTATCTCACGCGGGATTTCTTCTCGCTGCTCGGCGAGCGGCTGGCCGACCGAATCCTCCTCATCTTCGCGCTGAGGGACGGGCGGCCGATCGCCGGCGCCCTCAACATGATCGGCGAAGACGCCCTCTACGGCCGCTATTGGGGAACGACCGAGGAGGTGCCGAACCTCCATTTCGAGATCTGCTACCACCAGGCGATCGAGGCGGCGATCGAGCGCGGCCTTTCCCGGGTCGAGGCGGGCGCTCAGGGGCCTCATAAATTGAGCCGGGGCTATGCGCCCGTCCCGACCTGGTCCGCCCATTTCATTCCGGACGAGAATTTCCGCGCCGCGGTCGCCGATTTCCTCACCGCCGAGCGGCGCGCGGTGGCCGACGAGATCGGAGCGCTTGCCGAAATGACTCCGTTCCGCAAGGGATGACGGAGGAATGTATCGAGAGGGCCCACGATGATCCGCAAAGCCTTAGCCATCCTCCTTTTGTCCGCCGCGCCCGCCGCCGCCCAGGAAGGTCCGTCGCGAATTTTCGAGGCGCGCGACCTCTTCTCGCTCGAGGTGGCGAGCGATCCGCAAATCAGCCCCGAAGGCTCGAAGATCGCTTATGTTCGCCGCTCGGGCGACATCATGACCGACCGGATGCGTCCGTCGATCTGGCTCATCGACACGCGCACCGGCGAGCAGGCGCCGCTCGCCGCCGGCCCGGGCGCCCACAGCCAGCCGCGCTGGTCCCCGGACGGCAAGCGCCTCGCCTACGTCTCGAGCGCGGAAGGCGGCGCCGCGCAAGTGTTCGTCCGCTGGCTGACGAGCGGCGAATCGGTCCGAATCACGGGCTTGCCGGATTCGCCCACGAGCCTCGCCTGGTCGCCCGACGGCCGCCAGATCGCCTATACGATTTTCGTCCCCGGCGAAGGCATGAAGCTCGGCGCGCTGCCGGCCAGGCCGGAGGGCGCGACCTGGGCGCCGCCGCTCGAGATCCACAGCCAGATCCAGTATCGAACCGACGAGGAAGGCTATCTCAAGCCCGGCTTCAGCCATATCTTCCTGGTTTCGGCCGACGGCGGAGCGCCGCGCCAGCTCAGCTTCGGCTCGGTTCACGACAACGGCCCGCTGAGCTGGGGCCGGGACGGCCGCTCGATCGTCTTCAGCAGCAATCGCTCGGCCAATTGGGCCAGCGAGCCGGTGGAGAGCGAGGTTTATTCTCTCGACATCGGTACCGGAGCCGTACGGGCGCTGACCGACCGGCGCGGTCCGGACGCCGAGCCCGTCGTATCGCCCGACGGCCGACTGATCGCCTTCACCGGCTTCGACGACAAGAGGCTCGGCTACCAGAACAGCGCCCTTTACGTGATGGACCGGAACGGCGGCGATGCGCGCCTTCTGACCGGGTCGCTCGACCGGACCGTCGAATCCCCGGTCTGGGCCGCGGACGGCCGCTCCCTCTACGTCGCCTATGACGATCGCGGGTCCCGCAAGGTCGCCCGGGTCGGCCTCGACGGCTCCATTCGAACGGTCGCCGAGGGACTGAGCGGCGCGAGCCTCGACCGGCCCTACACCGGCGGCGGCTTCAGCGTCGCCCGCGACGGCGCCGTCGCCGCTCCGAGCGGAAACGCCCAGCGGCCGGCCGACGTCGCCCTCTACCGCGGCGGCGCCAAGCGGCAGCTTACCCGCCTCAACGCCGAGACGCTCGATTCCAAGAGGCTGGGCGAAGTGCGCCAGCTCAGCGCGACCAGCTTCGACAACCGCCAGATCGATTCCTGGCTGACCTTACCGCCCAATTGGACCGAGGGCCGGCGGGTGCCGCTCATCCTGGAGATCCACGGCGGTCCCTTCGCCGCCTACGGGCCGCATTTCTCGACCGACAACCAGCTTTACGCCGCCGCGGGCTATGCGGTCCTGTCGGTCAACCCGCGCGGCTCGACCTCCTACGGGGAGGGGTTCGCCAACCTCATCCACCATGCCTATCCCGGCCGCGACTATGACGATCTGATGGCCTCCGTCGATGCGGCGATCGCGGGCGGCTTTGCCGATCCGGAGCGGCTCTTCGTCACCGGTGGCTCCGGCGGCGGAGTCCTCACGGCCTGGATCGTCGGCAAGACCGACCGCTTCAAGGCGGCCGCCACCCAGAAACCGGTGATCGATTGGGCGAGCTTCGCCCTCACCGCGGACAATCCCGCTTTCTTCTCGCGTTACTGGTTCGGCCAGTATCCGTGGGAGAATCACGAGGCCTTCTGGGCGCGCTCGCCGCTGTCGCTGGTCGGGAATGTGAAGACGCCGACGCTGGTCGTCGTGGGAAGCCAGGATTTCCGAACCCCGGTCAGCGAGGCGGAGCAATATTATACGGCTCTGCAATTGCGGGGCGTGCCGACGGCCCTGGTCAAGGTGCCGGGCGCCAGCCACGGCGGAATCGCGGCTCGGCCGTCGCAGGCGGGGGCCAAGGCGGGGGCGATCCTGGCCTGGTTCGAGAAATATAAGGACGGCGCGGCGTCAAGATAGCGCAGGCGGCTGAGCCTTATCCGTCATGCTGAACTGGTTTAAGCATCCAGCGACGTACCGCCTCGCGGGTGGAGACCTGGACCCTGAAACAAGTTCAGGGTGACGGCTTCACCTCGTCTCTTCGTTCAGGCCGCCCGTCTCACCCCCGTGTCGGAAAGCCACGCCCGCGCCTGGCGCTGGGCTTCGGCGATCTCTCGCGCCGTCATCTCCTCGGAAATCTCGGCCCGGCATTCCTGGCCCCGCTCGCTTCCGTTCAGGGCGGCGAGGTTGAACCATTTATGCGCCTCGACCAGGTCGATATCGAGGCCGTGGGTCCCCGTCGAATAGGCGACTCCGAGCTCGTAGAGTGCGTCCGGATCGCCCATGGCGGCGTCGGCGAGTCGGCTTTCGATCAGGAAAGTCGCGGATTTCAGGCTGTTCCCCATTTGACATGCCCCTCATTGTTTATCGCTTGTCGAGGACAGGTTTGCGCAGGCGATCACCAACAAATGGTTAACGCCGCTTATACCTCGAATCCCTGTCGGGGCGGCGGATCACTCCGCCTCGAAGATGGCCTCGACCGGAAGGCCGAACAGTCTGGCTATCCTGAAGGCCAGGGGCAGGCTGGGATCGTAGCGTCCGGTCTCGATCGCGTTGACGCTCTGCCGCGAGACTTCGAGCCGCTCGGCAAGGTCGCTTTGGCTCCAATCGCGCTCGGCGCGAAGCACCTTGAGACGGTTCTTCATCGGGCGAACCTGTTGACGCAGCTGCCCACGCCGAGCCCGCCGAACCAGAGGATCGCCGCCCAGTAGAAATCGGCGTGCGGGAGTTGGCCGAACGATTGCAGGAAGCCCCAGCCGGTGGTGACGATCAGCATGAAGCCGCTGGCGATCAGCGACTGTCGGGCCACGATCGAGCGCAGATATTCGTCCTTCTCCTCGACCAGGTAGCGGCCCATCGCGACGAAGATCCCGATCAGGGGCAAAGCCGGCAGCAAGGCGAGCGCCCAGGCGACGGGTCCGGTCGGCGGGGAATCCTGGAACACGAAGCTGACCCCGATCAGGGCCCCGGCATAAGCGAGGCTCAGTCCGAGCACTCTTCGATTGTAGCGGCGCTGCGCCGGATTCCGCTCAGGCATGTCAAGTCCCCTTGAGTGTAAGTCAAGCAAGCTTTACACAAGACTATAGCGGGCTGTCAAGCGTCCTTGTCAGGCAGGAGGCCCGCCACCGTCTCGATCAGAAGCGCGATGTCGGTTGGGCGGGAGAGGCGGTGGTCGCCGTCTTTGACGAGGGTCATTCGGACGTCGGCGGATCGCAGCCTCTCCATCAGTCGGTGGGAGACTCGCCAGGGGACGTCGGCATCTTCGAGGCCGTGGAGCAGCCGGATCGGGCAGGACAAGGCGATCTCGCCCTCGAGCAGCTTCAGCGCCTCGCCGCTCTCCCAGAAGCCGAGGGTGGTGACGTAGGGCGCTTCGCCGTAAGGCGACGCCTCTTCGAGACGTCCTCGCTCGCGAAGGAGGCGCTTGCGCGCTTCGTCGAAGCCCCAGTCCGTGAAGTCCGGAGCGGCGGCGATCCCGACAAGGCCCACGATCCGCTCCGGCCGAGCCAGCGCCGTCAAAAGCATCAGCCAGCCGCCCATCGACGAGCCCACCAGCAGGATCGGCCCCTCGACCGAGTCGATCATCGCCAGCGCGTCGTCGCGCCAGCCGTCGAGGGTCTGGCCTTCGAAATCGCCGTCGCTCCGCCCGCAGCCGGAATAATCGAAGCGGAGCATCGCCCGGCCCTGGGCCTTCGCCCAGGCGTCGAGCGCGGTCGCCTTGCTCCCCGCCATGTCGGACCTGTAGCCGGGGAGGAAGACGAGGGTCGGTCCGCGCCCTTTCCGGCGGCGGAAGGCGAGGCGGCGCCCGGGGGCGGCGTCGAGATAGGCGGGGGTGTCCATGCGTCTGGCCTTAGCAGGATCCGGCACCAAGGTTGACCCTTGGCCGTCATGCTGAACTCGTTTCAGCATCCAGCGACGAACCGCCTCGCGGGAGGAGAACTGGACCCTGAAACAAGTTCAGGGTGACGAAGGGGGCAGGCGTACGCCGTGCAGCGCGCGGGGGCTGGAGATGGCGCGGCCGTGCCGCTACATCCGCCACCATGACAGAGCATTTCAAGATCAGGCTTCCCGACGGCTCGGTGCGCGAAGTGGCGCCGGGTTCGACTCCGGCCGATATCGCCGCGGCGATCGGACCGGGTTTGGCCAAGGCCGCGCTGGCGGCTCGGGTCGATGGCGAGGTACGCGACATCAATCGGCCGTTCGAGGGCGATTCCGAGCTGGCGCTGATCACCGCCCGCGACGAGGCCGACGCGCTCGAGCTCGTTCGCCACGATTATGCGCACATCCTGGCCGAGGCGGTGCAGAATCTCTTTCCGGGGACCCAGATCACCTTCGGGCCGGCGACCGACGACGGCTTCTATTACGATTTCGCCCCGGCGGCCGAGCGCGGCCCGTTCACCGACGAGGACCTGCCCGCGATCGAAGAGGAGATGCGGCGGATCATCGCCCGCGACGAGCCCCTGATCCGGGAAGTGTGGACTCGCGAGGACGTGCGCCGGCTGTTCCTCGAACAGGGCGAATCCTTCAAGGCCGAATGGGTGATGGAGCTGCCCGAGCACGAGACGATCACCATGTACCGCTCGGGCAAGTGGCTCGATCTGTGCCGGGGCCCGCATCTGGCTTCGACCGGCAAGGTCGACCCGCAGGCGTTCAAGCTGACCCGGGTCTCCGGCGCCTATTGGCGCGGCGACCAGAAGAACGCGATGCTCTCGCGGATCTACGGCACCGGCTGGCTCAACAAGAAGCAGCTCGACGCGCATCTGGTCCGGATCGAGGAGGCGGCCAAGCGCGACCATCGCCGGATCGGGCAGGACATGGATCTGTTCCATCTTCAGGCCGAGGCGCACGGCTCCGTCTTCTGGCACCCGGCGGGCTTCGTCGTCTGGCGCCAGCTCGAAGCCTATATGCGCCGCCGCCTCGACGCCGCCGGCTATGCCGAGGTGAAGACCCCGCAGGTGATGGACGCCCGCCAGTGGGAGCAGTCCGGCCACTGGGGCAAGTATCGCGAGAACATGTTCGTCATTCCCGACGAGGTCCCCAACACCGAGGAAGAGGGGCCGATCGTCTCGGACGA
Organism: Allosphingosinicella sp.; assembly: GCA_035629855.1. GTDB lineage: Bacteria > Pseudomonadota > Alphaproteobacteria > Sphingomonadales > Sphingomonadaceae > Allosphingosinicella. The sequence goes on along the minus strand of DASQLT010000073.1, from coordinate 39,512 downwards.
TGCCGACTGGATGGCGCTAAAGCCGATGAACTGCCCGGCCCACGTCCTCATCTTCCGGCAGGGCATCAAGAGCTACCGCGATCTGCCGATCCGCCTGGCCGAGATGGGCGTGTGCCACAGGAACGAGCCGCACGGCGCTCTCCACGGCATCCTTCGGGTCCGCCAGTTCACCCAGGACGACGCCCACATCTTCTGCCGCGAGGATCAGATCGTCGAGGAGGTACGGCTGTTCCTCGACCTGCTCGACACGGTCTACAAGGATCTCGGCTTCCCCGATTATGCGATCAAGCTCGCGCTTCGCCCCGAAAAGAGGTTCGGAAGCGAGGCGATGTGGGACTGGTCCGAGCAGTCGCTCCGCGACGCCGTCGAGGCGGCCGGGCGCGACTCGGCGGAATATGGCTGGGAGGAGCTTCCGGGCGAGGGCGCCTTCTACGCGCCCAAGCTCGAATTCCACCTCACCGACGCGATCGGCCGCACCTGGCAGGTGGGCACGATCCAGACCGACACGGTCCTGCCCGAACGGCTCGACGCGAGCTACGTCGCCGAGGACGGCCAGCGGCATCGGCCGGTGATGCTCCACCGGGCGATCCTGGGCTCGTTCGAGCGTTTCATCGGGATCCTCATCGAGCATCACGCCGGCCGCTTCCCGCTCTGGCTGGCCCCGGTGCAGGCGGTGGTGGCGACGATCGTCTCCGACGCCGACGCTTATGCGCACGAGGTGGTGGCGAGGCTGGCGGCGGCGGGCCTCCGGGTCGAGACCGACCTTCGCAACGAGAAGATCAACTACAAGGTGCGCGAGCACAGCCTCGCCAAGGTCCCCAATCTGCTCGTCGTCGGCAAGCGCGAGGCGGAAGAGGGGACGGTCGCGCTGAGGCCGCTCGGCGAGGGCGCCCGGCAGGAGGTGCTGAGCCTCGACGAGGTGGTGGCGAGGCTAATTAAAGAGGCGCTGCCGCCGGACTTGAGATAGCCCGTCGCCCCAGCGAAGGCTGGAGCCCCAGGGCGTGAAAAACACTGCGGTCTTCACCCGCTGGGGTCCCAGCCTGCGCTGGGACGACGTGCAAGCCCGCAACAGAAACCACAAAAGCTTCCCCGTTCGCCCCTCTCGTCTTTCATTCGCGGGCAGGAACCCCTAGGTGGTTCGCTGAACTTAAACCTCAGGAGACATTGTTATACGTCCGCCCATGATCCGGCGCCCGCAGGCGCCGCCCCTCAACGGCCCCCGCTTCAACGAGTTCATCTCCGTGCCCAAGGTGCGCGTGATCGATGAGAATGGCGAGAATATCGGGGTGCTTCTGACCGCCGAAGCGATCGAGCAGGCCGCGGAAGTCGGACTCGACCTGGTCGAAGTCTCGCCCAACGCCGATCCGCCGGTGTGCAAGTTCCTCGACGTCGGCAAGTTCAAATACGAGGCCCAGAAAAAGGCCAATCTTGCCCGCAAGTCGCAAAAGACGCAGGAGATCAAAGAGATCAAGATGCGTCCCAATATCGACGACCACGATTACGACACCAAGATGAAGAAGGTGAACGACTTCATCAAGGAAGGCGACAAGGTGAAGATCACCCTGCGCTTCCGCGGTCGCGAGCTGGCTCATGGCGAACTCGGCATGCGGCTGCTTCAGCGGGTCCAGGCCGACGTCGCCGAGACCGCCAAGGTCGAGCAGCATCCGCGCATGGAAGGCCGCCAGATGCTGATGGTGCTGGCGCCGAAATAGGGATGGGGACGGGCGGCGCCGCCCTTCCCATCGTCACCCTGAACTTGTTTCAGGGTCCAGTTCTCCACCCGCGCGACGGCTTAACCTGGATGCTGAAACAAGTTCAGCATGACAGTCGGGGCTGCATGGCCTCAGCCAATCCTCGCACGCCGCGCTCTCCCCTTACGCAAACGTCAGCATTCCGTAGCGGCAGTCGGATATACCGAGTTTCGTTTCGAAACCGGATTGTTGCGCGATTGCCATAAGTCCCGGAAACCCGCAGAAAAGTGCGGATTCCGGCTGGTAGGCTCTGGCCCTTTTCAGTAGCTCTGGCCCCAAACCCAATAAGGGAGAGGGGAATATGTCGAAGTCATTCTGGCTCGTATCGGCCGGCCTGTATGCGCTGTCCGCCACGCCTGCTTTTGCTCAGGATCAGACGAGTCCGACCGGCGAACCCGGCCCGGTCGCGGAGGCGGGCGAAGTCGATGCGAACGCCGACGTCGCCCCGACCGACACGCTGACGACCGAGGCGAATGGCGAGGGCGACATCGTCATCACCGCCCAGGGCCGCACCCAGATCCTCCAGGACGTGCCGATCGCCGTCTCGGCGGTTTCGGCCCAGTCGCTCCAGAACAGCGGCGCCTCCGACATTCGTCAGCTGAACCAGCTGGCCCCGTCGCTGCTCGTCTCGTCCACCGGCAGCGAGGCCAACGGCTCGGCCCGTATCCGCGGCATCGGCACGGTCGGCGACAATCCCGGCCTCGAAAGCTCGGTCGCGGTGTTCGTCGACGGCGTCTACCGCTCGCGCAGCGGCGTCGGCCTCAACGAATTGGGCGAGATCGAGCGGATCGAGGTTCTTCGCGGACCGCAGGGCACCCTGTTCGGCCGCAACGCCTCGGCCGGCCTGATCCACGTCATCAGCAAGAAGCCGAACATGAACGAGTTCGAAGGCTTCGGCTCGCTGACCTACGGCAATTACGATTACATCCGCGCCGACGCCGGGATCACCGGGCCGATCGGCGACACGCTCGGGTTCCGCCTCGACGGAGTCTATGCGCGTCGCGACGGCTTCTACGACGACCTCAACAACAACGAGGACGTCAACGACCGCAACCGCTTCTTCGTTCGCGGCCAGCTGTTGTTCCAGCCCAATGCCGACCTGTCGGTCCGGCTCATCGGCGATTATACGCGCCGCGAGGAATCCTGCTGCGGCGCCGTCTATCTCGACCGCGACTTCAATCCCGCGATCGGCAATCTCAACGAGCCCGCCAATCCCATCCTGGTCGGCGGAGCGGTCAATCCGGCCGGCAACAACATCATCAACGTCCTTCGCGATCTCGGAACGCCGCTCGTCGCCTTCAACGACCCGTTCAGCCGCGACATCTACGTCACGCCCGGCCGCTCCTACGAGGGCGACACGCGCGACTGGGGCCTGTCGGGCGAGGTCAATTGGGATCTCGGGCCGAACGTGAGCCTGACGTCGATCACCGCCTATCGCGACTATGTCTCCGGCCAGCCCGGCGACATCGACTACAGCCCGGTCGACATCCTCTATCGCTCGCCGGTCAACGGCGGGCTCGAGCGGCAGTTCAAGACCTTTACCCAGGAGCTCAGGCTCCAGGGTACGGCGTTCAGCGACAAGCTCGACTGGCTGGTCGGCGGCTATTTCGCCGACGAGAAGCTGACCGTGACCGACAATCTCCGGTTCGGCGCCCAATATGGCCGCTTCGCCACCTGCCGACTGCTCTCGGGCACGGCGCTTGCCGGCTTCTACAGCCCGACCACTCCGGGCTGCATCAGCCCGACCGGCCGAGCGGTGATCAGCGGTGCGCTCGCTCCGGGGGTCCCCTCTCCGTTCGGACCGGCCGGTCCGCTCGTCCTCGCCGCCTTCGACCGGCTCGAAGGGGTCAACGACCGTGGCAGCACGCTCGACACCTATCGGCAGGACAGCCGCAATTTCGCGTTGTTCACGCACAACATCATCCACATCACCGACAAGCTCGCTCTGACCGTCGGCCTTCGCTACACCAACGAGAAGAAGGAGCTGAACGCGACGTTCGGCAACGACAACACGGCCTGCGTCGCTCAGCAGGGCGCCCTTCTGGGCCTTCTCGCCAATCCGGGCCTGGCCCCGCTTGCCGCGGGACTTATCGGCCTGACCTGCCAGGGGAATTCGACCTCCGAGCTCAACGGAGTGAACATCACCGACGATCGCGACGAGGACGAATTCACCGGCACCAGCATCCTGTCGTACAAGTGGAGCCGCGACCTCATGGTCTACGGCAGCTACTCGCGCGGCTACAAAGCGGGCGGCTTCAACCTCGACCGCTCCGCCCTCAAGGCGCCGGTGCTCCCCTTCTCGGCGACTCCGGGCGGCGCCCAGGGCCTGGTCGGCAACCTCCAGTTCGATCCGGAGATCAACACCGCCATCGAGCTCGGCGCCAAATTCTCGCGCGGGCCGCTCACCCTCAACGCCGTCCTGTTCCGCCAGAGCTTCAAGAACTTCCAGCTGAACACGTTCAACGGCACCGTCTTCCTCGTTCAGACGGTCAACGGCTGCGGAGTGAACCTGGCCGGAGGCGACCGCGACCAGAGCATCCTGCCCGGCGCTCCCAATTACGTCGCCCCGCCGCCGGCCAACCCGACCGCCAACCCGGCGGCGGCGACCGGCGCCTGCCCGGCCGGCGAAGTCGGCTACGGAGTCCGCTCCGAGGGCGTCGAGCTCGAGAGCGCGCTTCGGATCCGCCGAAGCCTCAACGCGACCCTGGGCCTCACCTACGCCAACACCCGCTATCGGGGGCAGCTGGTCGGCAACGACAGCGGCGCTCCGCTCGATCCGGCCCTTCGCAAGCTGCCGGGCGACAACCTCTCCAACGCGCCTTCGGTCGTCGTCACCGGCTCGCTGGCCTGGACTCCGAAGATCGGCGGCTCCGGGCTGAGCGGGCTCTTCTACATCGACGGCCGGCTGACCGACGATTTCAACACCGGCTCGGACCTGTTCCCGCAAAAGGAGCAGGACAGCTACGCCGTGTTCAACGCCAGGATCGGCATTCGCGGCGCCGGCGAGCGCTGGGCGATCGAAGCCTGGTCGATGAACATCTTCAACACCGGCTACACCCAGGTCGCGTTCAACTCGCCCTTCCAGGAAGGCGCCCGCACCGCGGCCTTCGCCGATCCGCAATTCCCGGGCGGCCGGCAGATCTTCTCCGCCTTCCTCGCCGAGCCGCGCACCTTCGGCCTGACGGGGCGGTTCCGCTTCTGATGTCCTAAATCCTCCCCGCGATTTCGCGGGGAGGGGGACCACCCGAAGGGTGGTGGAGGGGTAAAGGGCGCGGACGCAAGCGGTTCGCGTGAGAGCCCCGACAGGGACTGCGCCAGCTACCCCTCCACCCGGTTTCGCCCGGTCCCCCTCCCCATGCTTCGCATGGGGAGGATCTTCAGGTCGCGAACCCGGGATCCAGCCGGTAGGCCTTGCGCAGGAGCGCCGGCCAGGCGAGCGCGCCGGCGGCGAGCTTGAGCCCGACCTTGCCCTGCTGGGCGGTGACTTCCGGGGAGCCCTGGGGCGGGTTGTTGAGATTGCCCTCGCCCGCCGACAGCGCCAGGATCTGCGCCTCGCAGGCCCGCTCGAGGAAGTACATCTTCACGAACGCCTCGCCGATCGTCTCGCCGACCGTCAGGGTCCCGTGGTTGCGAAGAAGCATTGCACCCTTGGCGCCGAGGTCCGCGACGATCCGCTCGCGCTCGTCGAGATCGACGGCGACGCCCTCATAATCGTGATAGGCGATTTCGTCCCGGACCAGCATCGCCGTCTGGGTGAGCGGAAGGAGCCCCTCCCCATGGGCCGAGACGGCCTGGCCGTGCGGGGTGTGGAGATGGATGACCGCCTGGGCGTCCTCTCGGGCCATGTGGATCGCCGAATGGATGGTGAAGCCGGCCGCGTTGGTCATGAACGGCGTGTCGCCGACCGGATTGCCGTCCATCCCGACCTTGACCAGGCTGGAAGCGGTCACCTCCTCGAACATCAATTGATAGGGGTTGAGCAGGAAATGATGCTCCGCCCCGGGCACCCGGGCCGAAAGGTGGGTGAAGATGAGGTCGTCCCAGCCGTAATGCGCGACCAGCCGGTAGGCGGCGGCGAGATCGACCCGGATCTTCCATTCCTCGGCCGACACGAGGTCCTTCATCGGCGGGATGTCGAGCGAGGCGAGGGGGACGGCGTCCATGTCCCGGCCAATCGCGTCTATGCGTCCCATCGGCGTATCTCCAGCAAGGCAGCCTCTCCTCTACAATGGGACAGGCCGTCCTCCAACCGCGGATGGGCTTCGCACGGAATTGGAGATAATTTTTCGCGGCCGACCGGCTCCACGCCCATTTTTTCGTGCTAAAGGCGGATGCAGGGGCGGGGGGACCGGACGTGACCGAGGTTCGCGGGATCAGCAAGGACGTCGTCGCGCTCATCCTGTTCGGGCGCGGCGACCGCCAGCGTTTCATCCAGGAAACGCCGATCCTCCCCGACGTCTGGGAGCTCTTCGCCAAATCGCCGACCGAGCGCCACGACCTCCTCATCTCGCCGCTCACCGCCTGCTCCGCCGTCGCGGTGATGCGTGAGATCAAAGCGCAGCTGAAAGCTCGGATCGAAAAGGCGCTGAAGCCGCAGATCGACAAGAAGCTGAAGGGTGAGGCGGACGTTCGAGCCGAGCTCGCAAAGGCCCATCTCGCGCCGCTCCAAACCTATGTCGCGGCCTGCCTCACCTTCGATGAGCTGCTCACGATCGTCCTGCCGCGGACCGAATGGACGGTGAGCTCGCGCGAGCGTTTCGAGAAGGAGGAGGGCGACCTGCCTTTCGACCCCGACGCCGCCTTCGGGCAGGTCTACGATGCGGCGACCGGAAGCAGGCCCTATGGAGAGAACCCGCTTCGGGGCCAGCTGTTCGAGATCGCTCGGATCCTGACCCTGATCGCGGCCATCGAGGTCAGCCAGGATCCCGAGCTGGACGCGATCACGCAGGTCGAGCAACTCTCGCCCCTGCGCGGGCGGATCGTCGCAACCATCGTCGGCCTGCTCAAGCGCCTCGCCGGGCAGAGCCGCCCGGAGCCGCTGATCGGCCGGGTCACCAGCAACCGGGGCGTGATGCAGGCGAGCCTCGTCTCGCGCGAGACGGTCAAGGCCGACGCCGCCTTCCGGCTGTTCGACATACGCTGCCAGACGATCACCTGGGGAATCCTCGATTCCGGAATCCACCGCGACCACCCGGCCTTCAGGCGCCGCAATCCGCAGCCCGGACAGACGGCAAGCCGAATCATCCGATCCTACGAGCTCGGCATCCTTCGTCCGTTGCTGAACGCCGCCTACGAGGACGACCCCGCCGCCAATCCGGTCCTCGCGGACTGCATCAAGGGCTCGAAGCTGAAACAGGCGGAGGCCGAGGCCTATCTCGCCAGGGCCTATCAATCCTATCAGACGGAAATCCTCGACTGGTCCTCGATCGAGCCGCTGCTCCGGCTGGCGGAGCCCGAAATCCCCGCCGACGGCCATGGTACCCATGTCGCCGGGATCATCGGCGCCGACTGGGACGGCGAGGACGGCAAGCCTTATGTCCGGGGTTTGTGCCCGGACATCCAGCTGATGGATTTCCGGATCATCGGCCAGGGTCTCGACGAGACCGAATTTGCGGTGCTCGGGGCGCTTCAGCTGGTCCGCTATCTCAACAGCCACAACCAGTATATCGTCGTCCATGGCGTCAATCTGAGCCTGGCCATCCCGCACAAGGTCGGCAGCTTCGCCTGCGGCCGGACTCCGGTCTGCATGGAGGCCGAGCGGCTCATCGGAGCCGGAATCACCGTCGTCGCCGCGGCCGGCAACGAGGGCTATCACGAATATCAGACCGCCGGCCCGGCCTTCCGCGGCTATGCGCAGGTGAGCATCACCGATCCCGGCAATGCCGACGGAGTCATCACCGTCGGCTCGACCCACAAATATGAGCCGCACGCCTACGGCATCTCCTATTTCTCGAGCCGCGGGCCGACCGCCGACGGGCGAATGAAGCCGGACCTCGTCGCTCCGGGCGAAAGGATCGAGAGCACTCTGCCCAACGACGAGAAAGGCCCGCTCGACGGCACCAGCCAGGCGGCTCCGCACGTCAGTGCCGCGGCGGCCATGCTGATGGCGCGCTATCCCGAGATCAACCGCGATCCGCGGCGGATCAAGCGGATCTTGTGCGAGAGCGCCACCGACCTGGGGCGCGAGCGCGCCTTCCAGGGCCACGGGCTGCTCGACATCCTGCGGGCTCTGCAATCGTTCTGACTTCGGGGGAGGAAACATGGACCATTTCACGCTCGAGGCGCTTCCGGCCCGTTACGGCGACTGCCTTCTTCTCCATTACGGAAGCGACGAGAAGCCCGGCCTGATCCTGATCGACGGCGGGCCGGGGAAGGTCTGGGAGAAATCGCTCCAGCCGCGTCTCAAGGAACTGGCGGAGGCGCGCGGCGCGGGTTTCAGGATCAACCTGATGATGGTGAGCCACATCGACGACGACCATGTCGTCGGCCTGGTCGCCTTCACCGGCGCCTGGAAAGCCGAGAAGCAGGCCGGCAGGCCCTGGCCCTTTCCGGTGCGCGAAGTGTGGCACAACAGCTTCGAGCGGGTTTCGAACGCCAAGGACGTCAACGCGGTCACCGCCTCGGTCACCGCCTCGGCCGGCGCCGATTCGATCGACGAGGTCGACCTCGAGGCCGCCGGGATCGAGGACAGCGAGGAGCGGCGCGACGCTTTGAAGGTCCTCCAGAGCGTCGCCAAGGGAAAGGCGCTGCGCGACGATCTGGAGGCCCTTGCCGTTCCGACCAATACCGGTTTCGACGGCAAGCTGGTCCGCCCGGGCAAGGGGCCCAGCGTGCCCTACAAGCTCGGTCCGGAGCTGACCCTGCACGTCGCCGCGCCGCTTTCGAAGCAGCTCGACGACCTGCAGAAGGAGTTCGCCAAGGAGCTCAAGCCCGAGGCCGCGCTCGCCGCCTATACGGACGGCTCGGTCCCGAACCTCTCCAGCATCGCCGCGCTCGCCAGCTTCAAGGGCAAGACCATCCTGCTCACCGGCGACGCGCGCGGCGATTTCCTGCGCGAGGGGCTCAGGCAGGAGGGCCTGCTGGACTCGGCCGGCAAGCTCCACGTCGACATCTTCAAGCTGCCCCACCACGGCTCGGACCGGAACATCGACAGGGATTTCTTCCGCGACGTGACCGCCGACCATTATGTCGCTTCGGCCGACGGTACCTTCGTCAATCCGGACCGGCCGACCCTGGAGATGCTGATCGGCTCGCGCCCGAAGGAGGCGCGTTATGTGATCCACCTCACCTACGAAGTGACGGCGATCGACGCCCAGCGCCGCAAGGAATGGCAGACCGAGCGCGAAGGCGAGCTCAAGAAGCGCGCGAAGAAGCCGACCGCTCCGCTCCGCGACGAATGGGACGAGGCCCGCCACGGGCTCGGCGCCCTGTTCGAGGCGAAGGCGGAGGAAGGTTATGAGTTCACGGTAAACGCCCCTCCGGAAGCCGGGCGCTGGCCGAAGATCGATCTGCTCGACCCGATCTCGGTTTGAATGCGAAGACGGGCAGGCCGGGCGCCCAAGCCGCTGGAACCCTCTCCCGCTTTTCGCGGGAGAGAAGATACATGCTACGCTCCAACCCTCTCCGGATGCGCGGCGGCGAAGGCTTCGAGCCGGTTCGCCTCCGAATCCGCCCGGACCAGGGTCGGATAATCCTCCAGCGGCACCTCGAATCGGCGCGCGTTGAACATTTGCGGGACGAGGCAGAGGTCGGCGAGCGTCGGCGAATCGCCGAACAGGAAGCGGCCGGAACGGGGCGCCGCCATCGCCTCCAGCGCGTCGAACCCCTCGCTCACCCAGTGACGGTACCAGCCGTCCCGCGCCTCCTGGGGCCGATCGAGCGGCCCGGACAGATATTTGAGGACCCGCAGGTTGTTGAGCGGGTGGATGTCGCAGGCGACGATCAGCGCCAGCGCCCGGACGTGGGCCGCGTCCGCCGGATCGCCCGGCAGGAGCGGCGGCTCGGGACGGGTCGCCTCCAGATAGTCGATGATGGCGAGGCTTTGCGTCAGGACGTGGCCGTCTATCTCGAGCGCGGGGATCAGGCCCTGCGGGTTGATCGCCCGATAGTCCGGCCCCTTCTGCCCGCCTTCGACGAGGTTGAGCGGAAGGCTTTCATAGTCGACGCCCTTGAGATTGAGCGCGATCCGCACCCGGTAGCTCGCCGAGGAGCGAAAATAGTCGAACAGTCGGGGCTTGGTCATGGAGGGCAGGCTAATGTCTGTTGGATCGGGCTGGAAGCCCTGTTCCCCGGCGAAGGCCAAGCCGGGCTCGACATCTCCACGTCCGCTCGAAGCTTTACGCCAGGCTCGAGCGGGAATGGCGGAGCGGCCGTCACGCCGCTCGCGATTTCTCCATCGCTTCCGAGGTCTCGAGCCAGCGCCGCTCGGCCTCCGCGAGCTTGGCCCCCGTCTCCGCCAGCAGCTTCATCAGCTCGCTCATCGTTCGGCGGGCGTCCTCTGCGCTCGCCGAAGCGGGATCGAACATCGCGCGCTCGATCTGCTGCTTGCGCGCCTCCAGCCTGGCGATCTCAGCCTCCGCCGCCTGCGCCGTCTTGCGAAGCGACTGGCCCTTCGCGCGCGCCTCGGCCTCGGCCCGGCGCTCGTCCTTGCGGTTGCGTTTCGACGCCGGCCGGTCGCCGCCGCCGGACTCCTGGTTCCGGCCGAGGATGAGGTCGGTATAATCGTCGAGGCTGCCGGCATATTCGCGGGCGGTGCCGCCGTCGACGAGCACCAGCCGGTCGGTGGTGAGCTCGAGCATGTGGCGGTCGTGGCTGACGAGGACGACGGCGCCGCGATAATCGTTGAGCGCCTGGACGAGGGCCTCGCGGGCGTCGACGTCGAGGTGGTTGGTCGGCTCGTCGAGGATGAGGAGGTGCGGCGCCTCGCGGGTGATGAGCGCGAGCGCCAGGCGCGCCCGCTCGCCGCCCGACATGTCGCCGACGCGCATCACCGCCTTCAGGCCCGAAAAGCCGAAGCGGCCGAGCTGGGCCCGGACCGCCGCCGGAGTCGCCTTGGGCATGAGCCGGGCCATGTGCTGGACCGGGGTCTCGTCGCCGTTCAGCTCCTCGACCTGATATTGGGTGAAATAGCCGACCTTGAGCTTGCCCGAGGCCCGCATCTCTCCTTCCATCGGCGGAAGCTGGGCGGCGAGCAGCCGGGCGAGCGTCGTCTTGCCGTTGCCGTTGCGGCCGAGCAGCGCCAGCCGGTCGTCCGGATCGAGGCGAAGGTCGAGGCGCTGGAGCACCGGCTTGCCGGGCGCATAGCCGACCGCGGCCATGTCGAGCTGGACCAAAGGCGGCTTGAGCTCGGCCGGGCTCGGGAAATCGAAGCTCAGGCTCGGATCCTCGGCGGCCGCGGCGATCGGGGCCATCCGCGCCAGCGCCTTCACCCGCGACTGGGCCTGCTTGGCGGTGCTCGCCCGGGCCGAGTTTCGGGCGATGTAATCCTGGAGCCGGGCGCGCTGCGCCGCCTGGTTGGCGCGCGCCGATTCGAGCTGTGCGAGGCGCTCCGAGCGCTGGGTCTCGAACGCGTCGTAGCCGCCCGGATAGAGATTGAGCTTGCCGGCCTCGAGATGAAGGATGTGGTCGGCGACGTTGTTGAGAAGATCGCGCTCATGGCTGACGATCAGCATCGTCGCGCGATAGCCCTTGAGGAAATTCTCGAGCCACAGAGTCGCCTCGAGGTCGAGATGGTTCGAAGGCTCGTCGAGGAGCAGCAAATCCGGGCCCGAGAAGAGCAAGGCGGCGAGCGCGACCCGCATCCGCCATCCGCCCGAGAAGCTGTCGAGCGGCCTTTGCTGCATGTCCTCGTCGAACCCGAGCCCGACGAGGATCCGGGCCGCCTTGGCGGGCGCGGCATGGGCGCCGATCGCGTTCAGCCGGTCGTGGATGTCGCCGAGGCGGTGGGCGTCCTCGGTCTCCTCCGCCTCGTGGAGCAGCTGGGCCCGCTCGACGTCGGCGGCGAGCACCGTCTCGAACGGAGTCGCCGCGCCCGCCGGGGTTTCCTGCGCGATATAGCCGATGCGCGCCGCCCGCGGCATCTCCGCGGCGCCGCCGTCCGGCTCGAGCAGCCCGGCGACGACGCGCATCAGGGTCGACTTGCCGGCGCCGTTGCGTCCGATCAGCCCGACCCGGCCGCCGGGCGGAAGCGAGGCGGTCGCGCCGTCAAGGATGGTCCGGCCGCCGAGGCGGACCGTGATCGCGTTGAGGTTGAGCATGAGGCGCCCCTAGCAGGCGGGAAGCGGGAGCGGAAGCCGGAGGCGCTCGCGTCATCGTAACATAATCGGGCAGTCACGATCCGATTGAAATAACAGGCGGTGTTCGTTTTTTTGTGCGGAGGGCCTTTGGCGCGGGTGCCGGCGAAGACAGGACCGCTCGGCGTCGGCGAGATGCGGCTCAGGTCTGCGGAACCGGCATGGCGTTCGGGCAAGACCCGAGATGGCCCAGGCGCGGCGGACCGGTCCAGCCCGCGGCGGCGCCCTCCAAGTGGCTGGCCAAGTGGGTGGCGGTCGCCAGGATATCGGCGCCCGCGAGGCAGCCTGCCGGCGGGGCGGCCCAGCTTCCATGCCCCCAGCCCGCGCCGATATGGGCGCTCACGGCCGCTGCGACGGGATGTCGCACCGGCGGCTTCTTCGGGCCATGGCCGTTGCTCGGTCCGAAGGAATAGAAAAGTCGCGCATAGCCCGACGCCGAGCGAGCGAAGGGGATGCTCGAAGGTCCCATATCGGCGCCATGGTGCGGCACGACCATGGCCGCGACGTCCGCGGGCGGAGCGTGCGGTAGGTCGTCATAGCCGGCGTCGCCGGTCAAAACCCATGATCGCCCGCTCGGCTGGTCAGTCACGATCAGCGCCAGTCCGGTGCCGTTTCGCCCCGATCCCGTCCCTCGCTGCAGATCATAATCCTGCATTCCGTTCGCCCACTGGAGCGGGGCCGTGCCATTGGCGACGACGAGGATATGGCCTCCGGATTTGAGGATGCCGTTCGCGAACGCCGTATGCGTGGTTGAAATGGACTGGCGGGGGACCACCCAGGTCAGGCTCTGAAGCCCGGCATGGTTCGCGGCCCCGGCCCAATGGTCGGTATCCCAGTGCGACAGGATCACGGTCGGCGACGCGTGGGTGCAGAAGTCGATCGACGCGGGCGCCGTCGGCGCGTTGCGTCCCGAGCCGCAGCCGGTATCGAAATAGTAAATGGGCAGGCCGCACCGGCAGACGAGCGCCGATGCCGAACCCTGGCCGATGTCGAAGCAGACGAGCGCTTCGAGATCGCATTGCGGCTGTAATGCGCCCAGCAGGTCCGACCGGTTGGCATCGGGCCAGCTCGTCATGTCGAAGATCGCGTTCAGCGAGGCGGACGGCGCCGGTGCGGGCGGGACGTGCAAAAAGGCCAGGGTAGGCGCGGCAAACAACCCACCATAGACCTGGACCTCAGGTCCGATAGGCTGTTCGCTCAGCTCGAGCGACACCCAGGGCTCCTCACTCCGCGGCAGTGCGTCGATGAGAGGATCGCCGCACCGCAGGGAGACCTCGACCCGATAAATGGGCACCTTGTCGTAGCCGTCCGGCCCGTCGAAGCGACCGCCTTCGAACCTGTCGGACCAATAAGCGGCCATTCGTGGCTCCAGGTCCGGCGCCTCCAGATCGAACACGCCGTCGGGCCCGAACCCCTCCCAGTCGGCATCTACGACATCGAAAACGAAAGTCAGATCATCGTCGGGGCCAGGAACGATCGGTTCGAGATCGTCCAGGCGGGCATAACCTCGCCGAGGAAAGCCGCGCCGCCACTCCTTTCGATCGAAGAACCTGTTCATCCCCCACCCCGGCAACCGATTGACACAGCACGTGACGTCCAAGAAACGACTGGGAAAACGATAATATGAAGGTCGGGCAAAATCGAGTCCCTACCGACCTAGTAGCCAATCCGGACCGCTTTGGTGCCGCTCCGATATTTTCCGACGGCAATTCGACGGCCCACTGCATGTCCAAGCTTGGAAAACTGTGCCGCCATTCCAGCTAGCCAGCCAGGTAAGCTTGGTCACCATATTTTGCCGGCCATCGATACATGGCCCCAATTCGGGCTTGAAAGACCCTTTAATAATTTGCGATGTTCGGATCGGGAATGATATTGCGAGTCGGGGCTGTGCTTTCCTGCTTTCCAACCTGTTCTGTTTCGAATCCGGGTCCGGGAGCTTGACCCATGAAGATCCTGCCGCCGGTACGTAAGCTTACCATCGTCGCCAAGGACCCCGGCCTTCGAGTCGGTATGGCGGGGGCGATGGTGTTCGCCCAGATCGACGTGCCCGCGGAGATCCTTGCACCGGGCCCCACCGGCTATCGGATCAAGGTGGTCGATTACAATTCGACCGAACGGCGCGCCTATGCCGACCGGCAGAGCTACCAGCGCGAGCACGAGCTGCTCGACCCGTTCGCTCCGGACTCCGGAGAGTCGCTCGACGATCCGAGCTACCAGGCGCGGGTCGTCGGCGATCCCAATTTCCACGCGCAAAATTGCTATGCGATCGCGATGCGGACGCTCGGCTTGTTCGAACGGGCGCTCGGCCGCCGGGTCTCCTGGTCCTCGGGCGGCCACCAGCTGCACATCGCTCCGCACGCTTTCGCGTTGGCCAACGCCTTTTATTCCGAGCCGGACCGGGCGTTGATGTTCGGCTATTTCTTCGATTCCGACGGCAAGCCGATCTTCACCGCGCTGAGCCACGATGTCGTCGCTCACGAAACCACCCACGCCGTGCTCGACGGCCTGCGCTCGCGCTACACCGAGCCGTCGGGGCCCGACCAGGCGGCCTTCCACGAGGGCCTGGCGGATATCGTCGCCATCCTCTCGATCTTCTCGCTGAGCGAGGTCGTGGCGGCGGGGCTGGGTCACGAGCCCAAGCTTCCCGGCCCGGGCGAGCCGATGGAGGTGATCGCCGCGGACAAGGTCACCGCGAAGGCGATACGCGAGTCCATCCTTCTCGGCATCGGCGCCGAAATCGGCCTTTCGGACGGGGCGGGGCGCGGCGCTTTGCGCCAATCGGTCCGGATCGAGCCCGATCCCGAGATACTGAACCGGGCCCACATGATGGAGCCCCACAATCGCGGCGAAGCGCTCGTGGCCGCGACGATGCACGCCTTCGTCCAATTGTGGACGGCGCGCATCGCCCAGCTCGGAACGTTCGAGGGCGGCACCTACAATCTCGCCTCGGTGGTCGACGAAGGCGCCAAGGCGGCGCGGCAGCTGCTGCAGATGTCGATCCGTGCGCTCGATTATTGCCCGCCGACCGATATCGATTTCGGCCAGTATCTCGCCGCGATGCTGACCGCGGACCGCGAGCTGGTGCCCGACGACAGCCGCTTCGGCTATCGCGCCGCGGTGAAGGCGTCGTTCGCCGCCTTCGGCATCTTCCCGCCCGCCGGGCAATGCGACGCCGAGGGCTGCTGGCCCCCCTTCGCGGAGGCGGACCAACTCACCTATTCGCGCAGCAATGCCGAAGTGCTGACCCGCGACGTCGATGAATGCTTCCGCTTCCTCTGGGAGAATCGCAAGGCGTTGAGGATCAGCGAATATGGCTACACCGAAGTCGTGTCCGTGGATCCGTCGTTGCGGGTCGATCCGGATGGAATCCCGTTTCGCGAGACTATCTGCCAATATGTCCAGATAGCGCATTTCTTCGGAGCCGAGCTTCAAGGGGTGCTCAAGATCGATCCGTTGCCCGAGGGCCTGACGACCCAGAGCTCGGCGGACGTGTTCGGCGGCGGCGTGGTCATCCTGGACCAATATGGCCGAGTCAAATATCATATCGCCAATTGCCTGGACGACGCTCCGCGCCAGCGCCGGCGGCTCGAATATCTGCGGGACACCGGACAGCTGCGCGGGCGGCGCGACGATTCGCGCAGCCGGTTCGCAAACCTGCATTTGGCTCGAATGGAGGATTGAAGCGGTGGCCCCGATTCCCCAGACGGCGACGGTCTTCGCCTACCAGGTCGGCTTCGGCGACTGCTTCCTTCTGCGCTTCGATTACAGCGATGGAAGCAGGAGGCACATCCTTATCGATTTCGGAACGACGGGCATGCCGAAGGACGATGCGACCATCACCATGAAGCGCGTGGCCCGGGATATCGCGGAACGCTGCGGAGGCGCCCTGGACATCGTCGTCGCGACCCACCGCCATGCCGACCATATCAGCGGCTTCGAGACGAAAGCGGACAAGACCGGTTCCGGCGACATCATCGCCGGGCTGAAGCCCAGGCGCGTGATCCAGCCGTGGACCGAAGCGCCCGACGCGCCCGAGGACTGGACCGGGCCGGAGGGCACCGACCCGGCCACCGCCTTCGCCGCTCGGGTCCAGTCGCTCGACGGAATGCACGCCGTCGCCAGGGCCGTCGTCGAGCGGCTCGACCGCGAAGGGTTCGATTCGCATTGGCCACTCGCACCGCGGCTGCGGTTCATCGGCGAGGACAATATCAAGAACCTCTCGGCGGTGAAAAACCTGAAGTCGATGGCCGGTGAAGAGCCCGAAGACAAAGCCAATTATCTATACGTCTTCCATGGCTGCAATCTCGATCTGAGCGCGATCCTGCCCGGCGTGAAAGTCCATGTGCTGGGTCCGCCGACGCTCGGCCAGACCCAGACGATCAAGAAGCAGGCGTCGAAAAGCGCGGATGAATTCTGGCTGCGCGCGCCGGCGATGCTCGCGCTCGACGCCGACGCCGGCGTTGCGTCGGCGCGCCGGAGCATGCTGTTTCCAAATCTCGAGCGCGAGGACATGTTTCGCAGGTCGAAGATGCCCGCGGCGATGCGCTGGGCCGCCGAGCGTATCGACACGGCCGAGGCGGAGCAGTTGCTGGGTATCGTGACGAAGCTCGACAAGGCGATGAACAATACGAGCCTGATCCTGCTGTTCGAGGCCGGAAGCAAGAAGCTGCTTTTCCCCGGCGACGCCCAGCTCGAAAACTGGACCTATGCGCTGCAGTCGGAGATGGCGGATCTGCTCGACGACGTCGACCTCTACAAGGTCGGCCACCACGGAAGCCTCAACGCGACTCCCAAATCGATGTGGGACCGGTTTTCCAAACGCGGCGCGGCGGGAAAGGCCGGCCGGCTGACGTCCGTGATGTCGACGATGGAAGGCAAGCACGGGGGCAAGCACGGAAGCCCGACCGAAGTGCCGCGACGCCCGCTGGTCGAAGAACTCAAGGCCAATTCCAACCTCGTCAATACCCAGGACCTGGCCAAGGGCGAGCTGTTCCACGAAGTGATCGTCGACCTGAGGTAAGCCAATGGGAATCTTTCGCAAAGCCTCGCCGCGGGGCAGCACGTTCAGCGATCTTGAGCTCGTTCCTCCGCTCGATCCGAAGGATTCGGAAAGGTCGGTCGCGACGTTGCGCAAGGCGGTCGAGCGCTACAAGGACGATCGCTTCGATTGGTATCTGGATCAGATGCGCAGGCGCTCGCGGCTCGTAAACGGTCTTCCCGGCGCCTCGGCGTTGCTCGGAGTCGTCGGAATCCTGTCCACCACCGGCGCCGTCGTCGTCCGGACATTGAACGCCGCCACGGTAATCGACTGGACCAACGGCGACCTGTTGCTGGCCGGCGCTGCGGTGGTCGCTTATACCCTGATGTCGGCAGGGCTCCTGTACGAACGGCTCATCGAGGGATCGGGCGGTTATTTCAGGGCGGCGGAGGCGGTCGTTGCGATCCGCGACTTGTGGAGCGCCTACCAGTTCGAAGACGTCGCCCGGTCGCTCGCTCCCGCCAAGCAAGGGGCCGAGGAACTGGAGCGATGGCGCGTTCCGGCCGAGGCTTTCTGCAAGGCGCTGGACAAGATCGTCGCCGCGGAGCTGACCGAATGGCAGGCCGCCTATCACACCGCCGCCAAGCTGCGAAGCGACACCTCGGAGGAAGGACTGAAGGCGGCCCTGGCCGAAATAAAGCTGTCCGCGGACAGCGCTGCGAGCTCCGCCGCGGAGGCGGCCAGGAAAGCTGAAGAAGCCGCCAAGGCCGCCGCCGACGCGAACGCGCCGGCGACCCTGGATCTGTCGCTCGGAACCGCCAAGACGGGCGGCACCGCCGTGATAAAGATCGACGGCAAGGAAGTCGCAAGGGGGCTGGACCAGCGCAGCTTCTCGATCACGCAGCTCAGGCAGGGCGAGCATCATGTGCGCGTGGAGTTCACGCCCTCCGCGGCCGGCGGCACGATGGTTCCGTTCGAAAAGTCGATCCGGCTCGGGAGCGGGATCACCGAGGCGACCGTCGCCGTCCCCTGAAAATCGCCGCGTCGAGCGCCGCCGCCGACATCCGATCGGAACCGGCCGGCCGAGCGAACGGCCAAACGGAAAAATTGGTCGGGGAGAGAGGATTCGAACCTCCGGCCCCTGCCTCCCGAAGACAGTGCTCTACCAGGCTGAGCTACTCCCCGACCGGATTCGGCTCGAAGGCCGCCCGGGAGACAGGCCGCGCTCAATAAGGGAGGCTTTCGGGGAGCGCAAGCGTGCTGAGATCCTCCCCCGCTTTTGCGGGGGAGGCAAATGCCGGGGAGGAATTCAACGGCCCAGCGCCGCGATCATCTCCGCGATGCTGGTGAATTTCTCGCGCGGGCTGCCCTCGCGGGCGCGGCCGGTTTCGGCGGCCTCGATCCGCTGCCAGTCGCGGAAGGCGACCGGCTCCACTCCGCGGGCGTGGAGCAGGGTGTCGAGGCCGGGGCCGCCCGTCCTGCCGCCGTCGCCGGGCGGGAAGGCGCTGTGGATCCTCACGGCGACCTCGAAGCCGTCGGGGCGGTTGGTGCCGATCGTTCCGGTCGGGCCGCGCCGGGCCCAGCCGACGCAATAGAGGCCGCCGTTCGGCCCGGCTTCGATGACCCCGTCCCGGTTGGCGAAGCGGCCGCGGCCATGCTCGTAGGGGACGCCTTCGATCGGCGGCGTCTGGTAGCCGATGCAGCTGATCACCAGGCCGCAGGGAATCGCGTAGCGCTCGCCGGTTCCGACCGAGCGCAGGTCGGCGGCGAGCTCGGTGCGCTCGACGATCAGCCGCTCGACCCGGCCCTCGCCTTCGATCGCCACCGGCATGGCGAAGAAATCGAAGTCGATCGTCTTGGCCCCATCCCGGGAAAGATCGTCCTTCGGCAGGTTCGCGAAATTGCGCAAATGGGTAACGGACTTGCGCATCCCCGGTTCGAGCAGGGCGTCGTCGCCTTGCGGAGGGAAGTCGGCGAGGTCGATCCTGGGCGCTGCCGCTTCGAGGTGGCCGAGCTCGCCCAGCTCCTTGGGAGTCATGGCGATCTGGTGCGGCCCGCGGCGGCCCAGGACGTGGATCGTCCGGATCGCGCTTCCCTCGAGGGCGTCGAGGGCTCGGCCGACGATGTCGGAGCCGGTGAACTCGGGCCTCGTCTTGGCGAGGATCCGGGCGACGTCGAGGGCGACGTTGCCGTTGCCGATCACGGCGGCGGCGGTGACGTCCAGCGGCGGGTCGAGATCGGCGAAATCCGGGTGGCCGTTATACCAGCCGACGAAGGCCGCCGACCCGACCACGCCCGGAAGGCCGCTCCCCGGCAGCTCGAGCGGCCGATCGTTCGGCGCTCCGGTGGCGAGGACGACGGCGTCGTAGAGCCCGGCCAGCTCGGCGACGGTCACGTCCGGGCCGACCTGGACATTGCCGACGAAGCGGACGTTGGCCGACAGCGCCACCTTCTCGTAGCGCCGGTAGACCGCCTTGATCGACTGGTGGTCGGGGGCAACTCCCGAGCGGATCAGCCCGTAAGGGACGGGCAGCCGGTCGATCATGTCGATCTGGACCTCGTCGCCGTAGAGCTTCTGAAGCGCCTCGGCGGTGTAATAGCCCGCCGGGCCGGAGCCGATGATCGCCACATGCCGCATCTTACCCCGAGCCCTCCCGCCGTCCGGCCGCGATGCTAGCGCTGCGACCGGGAGAGGCAAGCCGCCTTCGTCATTGCCGGTTCACGATGGCGGGCGCATGAAGATCGTCATGAACGCCATGATCTTCCTCGCCGCCATGCTGGCGGCCCCGGCCGCGCCTGCCGCCGAGCGCTCGCAAGCCAGCATCCCGTTCGCCAACCAGCGCCACGCGATCCGAAATTTCGAGGCGCCGAGCGACGAGATCGTCTATCTCCAGGATCGGCAGCGCCGCTGGTACCGGGCCGACGTCGGCCATTGCTTCGGCCTCAAATGGGCCCATTCGATTGGCTATGACACGCGCGGCGGTATCAGCCTCGACAGCTTCGGGGCGATCCTGGTCGACGGGCAGCGCTGCCCGATCGTGTCGCTGACACATAGTGAGGGTCCGCCGCGCAAGGTGAAGAAGAAAAGGGCGGCCTAGCTGCCGTCCCGTCATGCTGAACTTGTTTCAGCATCCAGTCCGGAGACCGCGGGGCGGGCGGAAGCCTGGACCCTGAAACAAGTTCAGGGTGACGTAGAACCCCGGGGTCGAGCGGTCTTCCGCCTACGCCTTCTTGCTCTTGTCCTCGAGCAACACCGCGCCCTGGCTTCGGATCAGCGGCTCGATCATTCCGCGGAAGAAGGCCAAAGACGGCGGCAGGTTCACCGTCAGCCGCACCAACGTCTCCTGGATCTCGATCTGGGTGGCGACCTGCTGGCCCATCGCTCCGACGTCGAGGTCGAGCCGGTCGCCGGTCCAGCGCGAGCTGACCTGGGCCCCGCCCGGTATATGGTCGGTCAGCTTTCCGACGTTGCGCTCGATCCGGCGCCGCGCCTCCTGGGCGCCGAGCTTGTGGGGAAGGTCGACGGTCAATGGCGTGCTCATGAAGGCGCCCTTAGCGGCGCGAGGCGGCCGGGACCAAGGCTTTTTGCGCTGTGGTGCGACGGGCACAGTGCCGGCGCCTTTCGGTGCGTTGCAGCAGAAAACCCTTTCCTGCGGCGAGGATATACATAAGCTGAGGGCGATCGCGGCGGGGGCCGCCGTTTTCAGGGGGAATTCAAATGGTTCGCACTTCGCGCGTGGCGCTTCTGACGGGTCTTTCGGCGCTGGCGCTCACCGCCGCGCCCGGTTTCGCCCAGACCGCGGAGGAGCAGGACGGAAGCACCGACATCACCGCCACCCGGGCCGAGCCCGTCGCCGGCGAGGAGATCGTCATCACCGGCACCCGCCGGACCGACCGAACCGTCGCCGACAGCCCGGTCCCGGTCGACGTCATCGGCTCCGAGGCGATCGTCAATTCGGGCCAGACCGAAACCAACAAGATCCTCAACCAATTGGTGCCGAGCTTCAACTTCCCGCAGCCCTCGATCGCCGACGGCTCGGACGCGCTTCGCCCGGCCACTCTGCGCGGCCTCAGCCCGGACCAGACCCTGGTCCTGATCAACGGCAAGCGCCGCCACGTCTCCTCGCTCCTCAACATCAACGGAACGGTCGGCCGCGGCAGCGCCGCCGTCGACATGAACCTCATCCCCGGCCTCGCCATCGGCCGGGTCGAGGTGCTTCGCGACGGCGCCGCCGCCCAATATGGCTCCGACGCCATCGCCGGAGTGATCAATATCCAGCTGAAGAATTCGGACAATGGCGGCCGGGTCTCGGCCACCTGGGGCAAATATTATACGACCGTGAACGACGTCGCCAACGTCACCGGGCTTACGCTGAACGGCGCCGGCCAGCCGCAGCTCGACCCGTCCGACAACCGCTATTTCCTCGCCAACAGCAACGGCGATCGCGACGCCGACGACGGCCGCCAGCTCACCGTCGGCGCCAATATCGGAATCCCGATGGGGCCGAACGGCTTTCTCAACGTCACCGGCGAGTTCCGCGACCGCAACCGCACCAACCGCGCCGGCTTCGACTTGAGGCCCAATTACAACCGTCCCGCGCCGCCCGCCTTCGACCCGCGCGAGATCAGCTTCGACCGGCTCCAGTTCCGCTTCGGCGATCCCGACAGCGTCGACTATAACCTCTTCGTCAATGCCGGGATGGAACTCGGCGGCGACTGGGAGCTCTACGGCTTCGGTTCCTACGGCCATCGCGACACGGTGAGCGCCGCCAACTACCGGCAGGCCAATGCCGCCGCCAACCGCGATTTCAGCGTGCTCGCGCCCGGCCAGGCACCGCTCGCCACCAATTTTGCGGCACTGACCGCGGACGGCTTCCTGCCGCTGATCGATACCGACCTCGACGACATGGCCGGCACCATCGGCCTTCGCACCCGCTTCGGCGGCTGGAAGGCCGACCTTTCCTTCGGCCACGGCCAGAACCGCTTCGACTATGTGGTTCGCAACTCGCTCAACACGTCGTTCGGCCCGCAGAGCCAGCGCGTCTTCGACGCCGGCGGGCTGTTCTACGCGCAAGACATCGCCAATCTCGATTTCTCGAGGCAGTTCGCGATCGGCGGCTTCGCCAAGCCGCTCTCGGTCGCGTTGGGCGGCGAATATCGCAAGGAGCATTTCGAGATCCGGCCGGGCGATCTTCAGTCCTACGCCACCGGGCCTTTGTTCCGTCCGGCAATCCCCAACACCACCCTTGCGAACTGCACCACCCAGCAGGGCAGGTTCACCCCGGCGACGAACCTGTGCGACTTCCCCGGTCGGGCCGCCCCGGCGGGCGCCCAGGGCTTCCCCGGAATCCCGGCCTCAAGCGCCACCGACGTCGGTCGCCACAGCTGGGCCGCTTATATCGAGCTCGACGCCGATCCGATCGAGGGAGTCACCACCACCATCGCCGGCCGCTACGAGCATTTCTCCGATTTCGGATCGACCTGGAACGGCAAGTTCGCTGCCCGCTGGGAGCCGGTGGAAGGCTTCGCGATTCGCGGCTCGATCTCCAACGGCTTCCGCGCCCCGTCGCTCCACCAGCAATTCTTTTCAACCACCTCGACCAACTTCATCAACGGAGTGCCGGTGGACATCGCGACCCTGCCGGTCAGCGCTCCGGCGGCCCGCGCGCTCGGCGCCCAGGACCTGGAGCCCGAGAAGTCGCTCAACATGAGCTTCGGCGCCACCGCCAATCCGCTTCGCGGCCTCACGATCACCGCCGACCTCTACCAGATCGACATCGACGACCGCATCGTCCTCACCGAGACACTCGGCACCGGAGGCACCGGCAATACCGCGCCCGTCCAGGCCGCCGTCACCGCTCTCCTCGCCGCCAGCGGCTTCCCCCAGGTCGCCGCCGCCCGCTTCTTCATCAACGGCCTCGACACTCGGACCCGGGGCGTCGACGTCGTCGCCGTCTATCGCCGGAATCTGGAGAGCCTCGGCAATTGGTCGCTGAGCGCCGCCTACAATTACAACAAGACCCGGATCGACCAGCGCCTCGCGACCCAGGGGCCGCTCGCGACCATCCCCGGCCTCGTCCTGTTCGGCCGGGTCGAGGGGCTTCGCTTCACCGAGGGCCAGCCGCGCGACAAGATCGTGTTCAGCGCCGACGGCGAGCTCGGCAATTTCGGGATCACCGCCCGGACCACCCGCTACGGCAAGGTCGTCGCTCCGGGCGCGGCGGCGCCGATCGCCGATCCGCTCAGCCTCACCGCCTTCGCTCCGGACGATATCTTCCTCAAGGCCAAGTGGATCACGGACCTCGAATTCCGGTACAAGGCGGTGAAGGGCCTCGAGCTCGCCGTCGGCGCCAACAATCTGTTCGACGTCTACCCGACCCGCTCGCCCTTCGGCGCCCGGCCGGCGGCGATCGGCGGGGTCTATCCCGCCAACCAGGAATATATCCCTTATTCGATCTTCTCGCCCTTCGGCTTCAACGGCCGCTTCCTCTACGGACGGGTCGGAATCGAGTTCTGATTTGTCCTCCCCGTCGAAGACGGGGAGGGGGACCATGCGAAGCCTGGTGGAGGGGTAGCCGGCTCGGACTCGGTAGGTTCGCTCGAGACCGCCGGCATCTGCGCCAATTACCCCTCCACCCCCCTTCGGGCGGTCCCCCTCCCCACCGCTTCGCGGCGGGGAGGATAATCCCCATCCTTTCGCCCAGGGTGGCGAATCCGCTCGGCCTTCCTACATAAAGCGCCTCCCCCAGGAAGGCGTCCTCATGAACGACGACAAAGTTTCCCGCCGCGGCCTGATCGGCTCAGCCGCGGCCCTCGCCGTGGCCGCCGGCGCCGGCTTCGCCATCTTCGGCCGCGGCAACGGCGCCGCCGAGGCGGCCGAGCGCTTCGAGGTGACGAAGACCCCCGCCGAATGGCGCCGGCTGCTCGGCGCTCAGCGTTACGCCGTGCTCCGCGAAGCCGCCACCGAGCGCGCCGGCTCCAGCCCGCTCGACCGGGAGAAGCGCCGGGGCGCCTTCCTGTGCGCCGGCTGCGATCTTCCGGTCTACAGCTCGGCGGCCAAGTTCGACAGCGGCACCGGCTGGCCGAGCTTCACTGCGCCGCTCCCCAACGCGGTTCGAACCCGCCCCGATCGGGGGCTGTTCGGGGTCCGGACCGAAGTCCATTGCCGGCGCTGCGGCGGCCACCTCGGCCACGTCTTCGACGACGGCCCGAAGCCGACCGGAAAGCGTTTCTGCATGAACGGCCTCGCCATGAAGTTCCGCCCGGCATGACCCGGGTCCGGCAAGCCCTGCTCGGCGCTCTGCTCCTGTTCGTGGGGTTCGCGATCGCATTGTACGCCCCGAATCCGAGCGTCGCGGCGCCCGGTCCCAAGCTCGCCTCGGCGGTGTTCGCCGGCGGCTGCTTCTGGTGCACCGAATCCGATTTCGACAAGATTCCGGGCGTCGTCTCGACCACCTCCGGCTATGCCGGCGGAAGGCAGGCCAATCCGACCTACGAGCAGGTGTCGGCGGGCAACACCGGCCATATCGAGGTGGTGAAGGTCGTCTACGATCCCTCGAAGGTCAGCTATCCGCGGCTCGTCGCCCGCTTCTTCCGGACCGTCGATCCGCTCGACGGCGGAGGCCAGTTCTGCGACCGCGGCAGCCAGTATCGCTCCGCCATCTTCGTCGCCAATCCCGCCGAGCGCCGAACCGCCGAAGCGACCAAGGCCCGAGCGGCCGCCCTGCTCAAGAAGCCGGTCGCCACCCAGATCCTCCCCGCCGCCCCCTTCTACGCGGCCGAAGGCTACCACCAGGATTATTACAAGAAGAACGCCACCAAATATAAATACTACCGCTGGCGCTGCGGCCGCGACGCCCGCCTGGCAAAGGTGTGGGGCGGGTAGGGCGATCTCGGAATAAGGCCGATGCGTTGGGCCAGGCCGACGCATCTCGCACTTCACCTTCCGGCCGCAGGCCAATCTCTTTTTTTGAGAGAAGGCACGACGGCACGAAGGCACGACGTAGAAGGCTGCCTCGTCTTCTACGCGATTTTTGAATTCTCTTGAGACTGCCTCATACGGCTCGGATGAAGGCGCTTCGCGCGGAGACAGGCATGTCTACGTCGTGCCGTTGTGCCTTCGTGCCTTCTCTTGAAACAGGAAGGCGCTGCGCCGGAAGAAAGATCGGGAGGTTCGGCGATGTCGGACGTTGAAAAACTGGCGGCATTGGCGATCGAATGCGGCTTCAGGATCCATCGCGACCTTGGCCCGGGCCTGCTGGAGTCCGTCTATGAGACGTTGCTCGCGGCGAAGCTGGCCGATTTGGGTACTTTCGTGGAGCGGCAGAAGCCGATCAGCTTCGAATATGACGGGATTCGCATAGCCGAAGGCTTCCGCGCGGACCTGCTGGTCGACCGGCGCCTCATCCTGGAAGTGAAATCGGCGGAACGGCTTGCCCCCGTTCATTCGCGCCAGCTGCTCACCTATCTGCGGCTCCTCGACCTGCCTTTAGGCCTGCTCATGAACTTTGGCGGGGAAACCTTCCGGGCAGGTTTGAAGCGCGTGATGAACGATCAGCCGGTTCGCCAAACAGCCTGAACGGTGTGGTAACCACTCCGTTCAATGAGTCCCTAACCGCGTCGTTCTAAGGCCGTTCCATCTAGCTGCACTTTGCACCGATGGGGACAGGAATGATGAGGGCAATGGGCTGGCTCAAGGGGCTTCGCCGCGACGAGCGTGGCAACACGCTCGCGATCATGGCGACGGCCTTCCTGCCGATCGCCGGGATGATGGGATCCGGGCTCGACATGAGCCGGGCCTACATGGCCAAGGCGAAGCTGCAGACCGCCTGCGACTCGGCCGCGCTCGCGACGCGCCGGCATATGTCGAGCGGCTTCATCAATCAGGCCGCCAAGGACGAGGGGAAGAAGTTCTTCGACTTCAACTTCCCGGCCGGCACGATGCAGGCCAAGCCGGTGACGCTCGTCATCGCGGCCAACCCGAGCAACCTGTCGGAAGTTCAAGTCACCGCTTCGACGTCGGTCCCGACCTCGGTCATGAAGCTGTTCGGCCGAAAAACCCTCCCGATCTCCACCGCGTGCAACGCCGACCAGGATTACGTCAACAACGACATCATGCTCGTCCTCGACGTCACCGGATCGATGTACTGCAAGCAGGGCACGGGGATCAACTGCACCTATCAGCCCAACCCGGTGGAGCCCTCCAGGCTTACGGCTTTGAGGAATGCCGCCGGCAGTCTCTACGACGCGCTCGCCGGAGCGCAGGGAGTCCGCATCCGCTACGGCTTCATGCCCTATTCGATGACGGTGAACGTAAGGTCGACACTCAACGCGAGCTGGCTCCGTTCGACCCACAAATATCACAGGTGCACGACCACGGACAGCAACGGTTGCAAGACCTGGAACACCGACTCCGCCCTCACCGCGCCAACCGGCACGGGCGCTACGGGATGCATCGAGGAGCGGTCCGACATCGGAGGCCTCGACTGGCCAATCAAGATTTCCAGCGCCGTCACCCAGGCGGATATCGACACCGTGCCGTCGACGAATGCCCAAAAGTGGCCTCAGTACGACGTGAACACGACGACCGGCGAGGGCAATTCGAGCTTCGGCAGCACCTATTCCAACCTGGTCTCTTTCTGTCCGGCGGCTGCGGTCAAGCTCGCGACCTATGCCAGCAAGGCTGCCTTCAATACGCAGGTCAACAATGCCCTCGCCTCGGTCGGTGGCTACACCAACCACGAGCTCGGCATCATCTGGGGCATGCGCTATTTGTCGACGACCGGATTGTTCGCCGCCGAGAACCCGGCGACCTGGGCGGTCAACGGGAAGCAGATCAGGGTCGACAAGCACATCATCTTCCTGACCGACGGCGACATGACGGCGGACACCAAGAATTACAGCTCATATGGCATTCCGAACAAGGAAGACCGGCTCACCGGCACCGCCGGCCTCGAGCAGAAACACAAGGATCGCTTCGCCAACGCCTGCACCCGCGCCCGGACCACGGGAGGCGCGACGGTCTGGGTCATCGCGCTCGACAATGCCAACGGGGACGACACGCCGAGCCTCAAGGCCTGCGCCTCGGGGAACGATCATTTCTTTCAGACCGACGGAACCAATCTGGCAGAGATTTTCACCGTGATCGGCAAGGGCATCGGCAAGCTGAGGATCACCAAGTGAGCCGCATCCGCACCCTTGGCCGCCGCCTCCGTGACGACGAGCGCGGCGCCACGATCCTGGAGTTCGGGATCCTGCTGGTGCCGATGAGCGTCCTCCTGCTGGGCATGCTCGACGTGGGCTACATGATGTACGTCAAGTCGACGATGCAGGGCGCCCTGAACGACGTCGCGCGCGCGGCGACCGTCGAGAAACCGGTCTTCACCAGCCAAGGCTCCGACGTCAGCGCCAAGATCGACGCCGCCATCAAGGGCCGGATGAACAAGCTGGTGAAGGGCGGCACCTACACCATCACCAAGACCAGCTATTACCAGCTCTCCGGCATCGGCAAGGCGGAGAAGATGACCAAGGACGCCAACAGCAACGGCAAGGTCGACAAGAACGACTGCTGGGAAGACGTGATCAAGAACGGCACGTTCGATCTTTCGGGGGGCAAGACCGGCGTCGGCGGCGCCGACGACGCCGTGCTCTACACCGTCAACGTCAAGCGGGACCGGTTCACCCCGATGGCCGGCCTGGTCGGAATGCCGGCGAAATATTCGATCAGCGTCAAGACGATCGTCCGCAACCAGCCGTTCGCGGATCAGCCCAAGCCTGCGGAGGCCTGCAAGCCATGACCGCCCGCCTCCGCCCGCTCCGCCTCCGCCCGCTCGATCGCCTCCGGAGCGACCAACGCGGCGTCGCCCTGATCGAATTCGCCTACGCGCTTCCGCTCATCCTGGCGCTGGGCTTCGGCGGGCTCGAGATCGCCAACCTCGCCGCGGCCCACCTCAAGGTCAGCCAGATGGGGATGATGGTGGCCGACAATGCCGGCCGGGTGATCACCCGGATCGACGAAGCGGACATCAACGAGGTGTTCGACGGCGCCCGCCAGATCGGCAACTCGATCGATTTCGCGGCGAACGGGCGAATCGTGCTCTCTTCGCTCCAGCCCAATACCAAGGCGACCAACGATCCCCTGCATGGCCAATGGGTCAATTGGCAGCGCTGCACGGGCGCTCTCACCGCCGTCAACTCGAAATATGCGGCTCAGGACAAAGGCAAGGCGGACGCCAGCCTGAAAGACGGCATGGGCGCGACCGGACGGCGCATCAAATCGCTGCCCGGAACGGCGGTGATGTTCGTCGAGATCAGCTACACTTACCAGCCTCTGCTGCGCGGGATCATCTCCCCGCGAAGGATCCGCTACGAAAGCGCCTTCAACGTGCGCGAGCGGACCGAGCACAACATCACCAACACCAAGAGCCTCACCCTCAACAGCTGCGGCGCCGTCACGCCCAACGCCTGACGTCGCACCCCGGTCTCATTTCGAGATCGCCGCCCCGAACACGAGGAGCTGGTTGTCCGGAGCCCTGACGATCAGCTCGCGCTGGCCATAGCCCTTGTCCGCCGGTCCGTGGACCTGCCCCTCCGGCAAGGCGTCGAGCCTCGCCTTCAGCGTCCGGTGGACCAAATCCACGTCGGCCACGTCGATATAATAAGCGAATCTCCCGCAATCCGGCGGGAAGACGGTCGAGTCGCCGGCTTCGAGCACCCGCAACCCCGCCCCCTCGCGCTCGAGATAGGCGTAGTCGCTCATCCTGATGAGCGTCTCGAAGCCGAGGACCTCCTCCAGGAAAGCGACGGCGCCGGCGAGATCGCGGACGTGCATGAAGGGCGTGATCTGGAGCGTGTTGGACATGGCGGCGGCGCCTCCTTCCCGCTCCCGGATAGCGCAGCGCTCCGCCGTCCTCAAATCCGCCGCCCGGCCCGGCGATGTGGTACGGCGGCCGCGGGATTTCCCGGAAGAGGCGCCGATATGTCCGAAATGACCATCGCCAGGCTCGCCGCGGCCGGCGCCGTGGGGGTCGAGACGATCCGTTATTATCAGCGCCGCGGCCTTCTTCCCGAGCCCGCCAGAGCCGGGTCGGTCCGCCGCTACGGCGCCGCCGACGTCCGCCGGCTTCGCTTCATCCGCCGCGCCCAGGCCGCCGGCTTCACCCTCGACGAGATCGGCGAGCTCCTCGCCCTCGATTCGAGCCACGACCGAGCCCGGGTCCGAGCCCTCGCCGCCGAACGCCTCGCCGCCCTCGAGGCGAAGATCGCCGAGCTCGACGCCGCCCGAGCCGCCCTCACCCGCCTGAGCGACGCCTGTGCCGCCGGGACGAAGGGGCCGTGCCCGATCCTGGAGGCCTTCGAAGCCAAGCCGGCCACGAGCAGCGCTGCGAGCGCGTAGCGCTCGCGAGCAGCGCGTGGACTCGGCGCAGCGCCCGGCCGGCGGGCGGCGAAGCCGACCCGTCCGACGGCGCGGGCCGCCCCGCGCCGCTCACCCGCGGCCTCAGACCTCGTCGAAATACAGATGCCTAGGCCAGACGTCGCGGTCCCGCGCCGCCGCGATCTCCGCCTCGACCGCCTCCAGCTCGGCCTGCTCGGGCGGGTCGATCAGCAAAGGCAGGTCGCGATCGTCCGGATCCTCCATGTCGATCTCGGGATGCGCGTCGGCGAAATCGGCCCAATAGCGGCCGAGCCAGGTCCACAGCTCGGTCATCCGCTCGAACCGCCCCCGCATCCATTCGAGCCGGGCCCGGGTCCGGGCCTCGGCCCGCTCCGCCGCCGCGGCCGCCGCCGCCTCCGGCAGGCCCAAAGCGACATGGTCGGCGATCCGGGCCCGGCGAAATTCCGCCCAGTCCGCCGCCGTCATCCGGCTTTCGAGGGTCATTCCTCCGCCTCCGCCGTTCGGTTCGGCGCCCGCTCCGCCGACTGAGCCGCGCGAATCCGGATGCCGTGCGCCCACAAGGCCTTGACCAGGGCCTCCTTCACCTCCTCGTCGGTGGCGACGAGCTCGCGGCGCATCTTCTCCCTCGTCTCCGTCTCGATCTTCCGCCGCAATTTCCTCTCGATCTGCTTGCGGGTCGCACCGCCCCGCGACAGCCGGCCGTATTTCTTGGGGTCCGAGGCCCTGAGCAGCATCCCGAGCATGGCGTCCGAAGGCTTCACCTTGATCTGGACGATTTCGCCGTTCCGGATCACTTTCTCCGGCGCCCCTTCCGTCGCCCGCTGCCAGGCCAATGTCTCAAGCGGCTTCGCCGCCTGCTCCCGGGCCAGCTCGCACGAGCGGGCGAAATCGGGATCCCTGTTCAAATGCCGGTAGAAGGTCGTGTCCGACACCCCCGCGACCCGGGCCGCGTCCGTCACATTGCCACATTTCCCGAGCGCCTCGATCGCCTTCGCCTTCTTCGCCGGAGTGAACCCGTCCCGCTTCCAGCCCCGATGCGCCATCTCTCGTCTCCTCGTACAGGCCGGCGCCAAAGCCGGCGAAGGCCCCACCCCCGCCGACCCGATTCGCCACTTTCGGATTGTCTCAAACCTTTTCCTACATTGAAAGTTCTTTTTTTGTTCCGCCTAAGGCGCCCTTGAGCAGCGCCGCGATTGTACAGCAATCGCAAGCAGCGAACGGAGTCGCCGCAGGTCGGCCGGCGGGGCGGCGAAGCCGAGCCCGTCCGACGACGCAGGCCGCCCTGCGTCGCCTTCTTCTTCTTTCGTCTCGACACCCCCGACCCGATTCAGGATCCACCCGGTCTCCCGTCCGCGAGGCGACAACTTGGATCCTGAAACAGGTCCAGGGTGACGGCCGAGGACTTATCCCCAGCCCCCCTCCACCGGCACCACGTTCGCCGCGCTCGGCCCCTTCGGCCCCGGCACCACGTCGAACTCCACCGCCTGCCCTTCGCTCAACTCCATTCGCGAATCTCCCTGGATGGCCGAATGGTGAAGGAACACCTCGCCATCGCCGCTGTCCCGGGTGATGAAGCCGAAGCCCTTATTCCAATTATACCATTTAACCTTGCCGCGCTCCGCCATCGTCGACCTTTCTCTCGTCCATACGAACTTCGCATATCCAAAACCCCACCGTTGACAACCTTCCGGCCGAGGCGGAGTTTGGTTATCGAGGAGACCAGGCGATGGACGCTGCCCGCAAGAAAACGCCGAAACACCCGCCGCTCGAGCCACGCCCAACGGGCCGCCAACCCGACGGTGACGAAATGTATGAGCGCGTCATGAAGCGCTATCCCAAGACCATGGCCCGCCTTGCGGAGTGAGCCGGTCTGGGTCACCGCCAAGGCGGTGATCCGTGCCAACCAGCGCGGTCGCCGACAGGGGCGAGCCCTTCTTCATTCGCGACCGGGGCCTCCTCGAAAGCGCTCTCGCGCGCCCTCAGAATCTGTGGGCTTATGGCGAGAACGATCTGGCGACCCTCGCCGTCGCCGTCATGCTCGGAATCGCCCGCAACCACCCCTTCGGGCAGGGTAACAAGCGCGCCGCCTTCGCGGCGGCTGAATATTTCCTGTTCCTCAACGGCTGGGAATTCACCCTCGCCGATCGCGCTGATTTAGGCGATCGCGTCATCGACCTGATTACCGGAGACCTGGGCGAAGAGGCCTTCGTGAGAATGATTCGCGGCCACGCGCGAAAGCTCTAATCTCTGCCTTCCTGAATTCGCATACTACTGGGCGTGTAAGGGTTTAAATATGTTTTATGCCACTTGTGATGAATAAGCTTTCACACTGCGTATGACGATGTGACCGGTATGGATGTCTCACCAGATACAACATGCCGTGCGATAATCGGAACGCTCTCATATGCGGCGACACCAATGCCGCTTTCTCGACCTTGTTCTGATAGCTCTTCAGCAACTTCCCGAAGATTCTCATATTGACGTTCAGTTAACTCGGGGTCATCCTTCGGGGGGTGATAGAGCAACATTTCATGCTTTCTATCCGGAAGGACGCCTTGATCTTGCCTCCGATGCTGCTCTAAATCCCACATCAGACGCTTAGAAAGATCAACAGTCCTTTTTCTGCGTCCGACTTTTAACGTAGCAAAATTTGCGACTAAGTTCGTACCCGAAAAAGCAATGTAGACCTCTTGCGGCTTGATCCGAACATCACGGTTTTGCGCCCGCAATTTTATCTGCCTGTTAAACGATCCTGCTAGGGCAGGGCGCAAATGCTGGATTTCTTGTAAAACTAGGATGGGAAGCCGATCACGACGAATTTCGTGGTCCACCGGATCGACTGCCTCGCCTGCGATTGAGACAGGAAGCGTCTCCGCCTCGCGACGCGAATCGTGCACAGAAGACACGGCTCGCAGCCAGACATGGGCTAGTTCACTTGCAGTGGAAGCCTCGCCAACTTGCGGCTCGCCCAACCCTAACCCCGAGACAACTAGGCTCGCATCGAGCGCTGCCACACCTTCTGCAGTGAGTCGCGCTCGCAAATCTTGTATTCCAGTTTCTATGGCTACGATGGCTGTCACCACCTCGGTGCCATACAAACAGTTCAGTCGGCGAAGTGCGTTGGCTTCAGCGATTGCCCAATTTTCGCCCACCACGGCCACTACCGCCACTACCAAGCGCTCGCTTGTATCGGGATTTGGGGAGAAGTGGATCGGAACCCAACTGCCGCGCTGCATCCCCTCTCTCGAAGGAAAACTGCCCCAGTTCCCCGTAGCGATGTTCATACCAAGACCTCAAGGGCTTGGGAGGCCAGCGCCTCGACGTGCGCGACTCGATTGCACAAAAATTCAGTTGCGACTGCAAAATCAGCCCCGAGGATATCGGCCGCAAAGTTTGCTGATCCAATGGCATTAACGTCCGTGGACTGGAACTCTCCTGCCGACTTCAACGCGCGTCCGGCAGCTTTCGCCCTCTGATCCTCGGATAGCGCCGGTGTCATCCACTCTCTCAGCCGATTAGGGTACGCCTTGGATGGCACTAAATGTGCGGGCTTCCAAGCCGGTCCTGTGAAGCTGTGCCCGTGGTCTATAAGCCAGACAGCGCCAGCGCCACTCAGTAGCAAATTATTTGCGTGTCGGTCGATGTTCGCGACCCAAGCGTCGAATCCGTATAAATGGCCGAGGTCATTCCAAGCCGCCAGGTGGGCCAGAATTGGGCTTCCAGAAGTGGCACTGGAGATCACCTGCAGCACCGTTGATGCGGCAGCATCGGCCGAGGCGAAGACAATGTGCTGGTCAGTTCCCGGACGCGGGAATCCCGATACCGGCAACAGACCAGCATCTACAGTGGCTAGTATTGGAACCGGTATCGGTAACTCAGCCGCCAATCCCAAAGCGGCAGTAAACAACTCATTTGCGAGCTGCCGAGGTTCCAAATCTTTGATAAACGCCTGAACGATCGAACCATCTTCGAGCAGCACTTGGCCGCGAAAAGTCGGATTGACGTTGGAGTTGCTCCACCGCCTCGCGCCAGCAAGTACGGTGCCCAGCTGGACATGCCTCGTTGCTTTGGCCGCCATATACGGGTGGATATAGAATGCTGTTGTAGGGTCAATGCCGCTTGGACATGCCCATTCGGTGGGAGATGGCCCCAAGCCACCCACCCTTCCTCGCCCGCCCCCGTCACCTCGCCAGAGTCCCGCAACCGCACCAGGTTCCGCCCCTCGCCCGGCTCGAAGGACCACCCCGAGCCTAAACCCTAACCCCCCCCGCCCTAATCGCCCGAAGCGTCTCCACCTCCTCCGGATGCCGGATCTGAAGCTCGATCAGCCCCACCGCCGCGTCCGAAGGCGGAGTCGCCCCGCTCTCGTATTTCTGGAACGCCCGCTCGCCGCCGCCGATATGATCCGGCGGCTTCCTCCTAGTTCAGCTTCAGTTTCTTGCGCGCCTGGCGGACGTGAGCCGAACATTAGTCGCACAACTCGCGATAAACTCGGTCGGCCTCGGCGAGATCGACGCCCACATGAATACCCTCGCCGCCCTCTTCCGGATACTAGCCCGGCACGTCCACTTCCCGCGCCAGCGAGCCATAGCGCACCCGGCTGCCGACGAACCCCCGCGGTGCAGCGTCGCCCCGGTATTCGGGTGGATGCGATCCTCGTTCACGACCCCCAGTCCTCAACCTCGAGCCCCTCGATTCGGCCATATTCACGCACATTGCCCGTCACCACCGTCAGCCCCCGCGCCCGCGCCTGCCCGGCGATCAGCAGGTCGTACGGCCCTATCGGCGTTCCCTTGCGATGGAGGTCGGCGCGGATCTGGCCAGCGGCGTAGGCATCTTCTCGGCCGAACTCGACGATCGGCAGGCGAAGGCGGCCGAGCCGCTCCAAGTTCTTCTCCACGCGTTGGCTCTTGTGGGCGCCCCAGACGAGCTCGTGAAGCACTACGGTGGATATGACCGCGTCTTCATGCCTGAGACTACGCACTCTGTCCCTCAGGGTTGGCGGCTTCCCCTCCATCAGGCCGATGACGGCATTGGTATCGAGCGAATAGCGCATCAATCCAGTTGAAGGTCGCGCCGCTCGTAACTGTCGGGCCCGGGTCGTTCGAGCGCCGCCGCCGCCGCGTCCGCGTCGAGCGGCTCCAGTCGATCCACCCAACTCATGTCGGCGGGGTCGAGTGCGCCGCGCGCGAAATCCTCGTCCAATGTGCCGGCCACCTTGTCGATCCAATGTCCTCTCGTCGCGGCCAGCCCCGTTGCCGCCGCATAGGCCCGGCAGGCGCGGACGTCCGCGAGGGTCAACGGCGGAAAATCGGCGACGATCGCTTCCTCCGTGTCCCCATCTTCCAGCAGGCGCAAGATAGCCGCCACCGTGAAGCGGGTGCCTCGGACGGTCGGCTCGCCGCCGCAGAGGCAAGGATCGATGACAATCCGGGGATGGCTCGGCGCGTTCACGCTGCTGCTTTTACCGCAAAGCATGGTCCAAGGCATGGGGAATTTCGCTACATACGAAGTTCGTATGCGGCGCTCGCCGTCACCCCGGACTTGATCCGGGGTCCACCCGCCCTTCACGGCGGAAGAAGTAGATGGATGCCGGATCAAGTCCGGCATGACGAAGGGTGTGACCCTTCACACTCGCGCCCGCCATTGCTAGAGCCGCCCCAAATCCCATTCTGATGCGTTTTCGCCCGAGCGAAGACTCGCCGAACCCGAAAGGCCACCCATGACCGCCGTCGGCAACAACGCCCTGAACACCCGAACCACCCTCACCGCCGCCGGCAAAACCTACGCCTACTACTCCCTAGAAAAAGCCTCCGCCGCCCTAGGCGACATCTCCCGGCTCCCCTTCTCCATGAAGGTCCTCCTCGAGAACCTCCTCCGCTTCGAGGACGGCAAGACCGTCACCCGAGCCGACATCCAGGCGCTGGTCGACTGGCAGAAGGAGAAAAGCTCCACCAAGGAGATCCAATACCGCCCGGCGCGGGTGCTCATGCAGGATTTCACCGGGGTGCCCGCCGTCGTCGATCTCGCCGCGATGCGCGACGCGATGGCGAAGCTCGGGGGGAATGCGGCTCAGATCAATCCGCAGGTGCCGGTCCATCTCGTCATCGACCATTCGGTGATGGTCGACGCGTTCGGGACCCCGCAAAGCTTCGCCCAGAATGTCGAGCTCGAATATCATCGCAACATGGAGCGCTACGAATTCCTGAAATGGGGCTCGAAGGCGTTCAACAATTTCGAGGTGGTGCCTCCGGGCACCGGCATTTGCCACCAGGTCAATCTCGAATATATCAGCCGCGGCGTGTGGTCGTCGGCGGATCCGTCGGGCGAGACGGTGGCCTATCCCGACACCCTGGTCGGCACCGACAGCCACACGACGATGGTCAACGGCCTCGGGGTCCTGGGCTGGGGCGTCGGCGGGATCGAGGCGGAGGCGGCGATGCTCGGCCAGCCGGTGTCGATGCTGATCCCCGAGGTGGTCGGCTTCCATCTCACCGGTTCGCTCCAGGAAGGGATCACCGCCACCGATCTCGTCCTCACCGTGACCCAGATGCTCCGCGCCCGCGGGGTCGTCGGCCGCTTCGTCGAATTCTACGGCGCCGGGGTCTCGGCGCTCTCGGTCGCGGACCGGGCGACGATCGCCAACATGGCGCCCGAATATGGGGCGACCTGCGGCTTCTTCCCGGTCGACGGCAAGACTCTCGACTATATGCGGCTGACCGGCCGCTCGGAGGACCAGATCGCTCTCACCGAGGCCTATGCCAAGGCGCAGGGCCTGTGGCTCGAGCCGGGCGCCTATCACGAGCCGCTCTTCACCGACACTCTGGAGCTCGACATGGACGGGGTCGAGCCGTCGCTCGCCGGCCCCAAGCGGCCCCAGGACAAGGTGCCCTTGTCGCGGGTCGACGAGGAGTTCGTCGCCAATTTCACCAAGGAATATGGTCATGCGCTCGGCGAGCTGTGCGAGCGCCATCCGGTCGCGGGCGATCCGAACGTGCCCGACATCGGCCATGGCGACGTCGTCATCGCCGCGATCACCTCCTGCACCAATACCTCCAATCCCGCCGTCCTGATCGCGGCCGGCCTCGTCGCCCGCAAGGCGCGCGCCAAGGGGCTCGACAGCAAGCCCTGGGTGAAGACGTCGCTTGCGCCGGGGAGCCAGGTCGTCACCGACTATCTCGACCGCGCCGGCCTGTCGGAGGATCTGAACGCGATCGGCTTCGACCTCGTCGGCTACGGCTGCACCACCTGCATCGGCAATTCGGGGCCGCTGCCCGAGCCCATTTCGGCGGCGATCGCGAAGCACGATCTCGTCGCCGCCTCGGTGCTTTCGGGCAACCGCAATTTCGAGGGCCGGGTGTCGCCGGACGTCCGCGCCAACTACCTCGCCTCGCCGCCGCTCGTCGTCGCTTACGCTCTGAAGGGGACGGTCTCCGGCGACATGATCGAGGAGCCCCTGGGCACCGGCTCGGACGGGCAGCCGGTTTTCCTGAAGGACGTCTGGCCGACGAACGACGAGATCCGCCGGCTGATCGACGCCCATGTCCATGGCGACCTGTTCCGGGCGCGCTATGCCGACGTCTACAAAGGCGACGCCCAATGGCGCTCGATTCCGGTCGCGGGGGGCGAGACCTATGCCTGGTCGGCCGGCTCGACCTATATCCAGAACCCGCCTTATTTCGAAGGCATGACGATGACCCCGACCTCGCCTTCGGACATAAAGGACGCACGGCCACTGGCGATTTTCGGCGATTCCATCACCACCGACCACATTTCGCCCGCAGGCGCGATCAAGGCCGACAGCCCGGCCGGAACCTATCTCTCCGAGCACCAGGTCGTCCGCGGCGACTTCAACTCCTACGGCGCCCGCCGGGGCAATCACGAAGTCATGATGCGCGGCACCTTCGCCAATATCCGCATAAAGAACCGGATGATCCCCGGCACCGAAGGCGGCCTCACCCGCCACATCCCCACCGGCGAGACCCTTCCGATCTACGACGCGGCGATGCGCTACAAGGCCGAGGGGACTCCGCTGGTCGTCATCGCCGGCAAGGAATATGGCACCGGCTCTTCGCGCGACTGGGCCGCGAAGGGCACCAACCTGCTCGGTGTCCGGGCCGTCATCGCCGAGACCTACGAGCGGATCCACCGTTCCAACCTGGTCGGGATGGGCGTCGTCCCGCTCCAGTTCGTCGGCGACGTCCCGATCTTCGACGGCACCGAGACCTTCTCGATCTCCGGCATCGCCGACCTTCAGCCGCGCCAGGAGATCGAGGTCAGGGTGACGAAGGCGGACGGCTCGGCCTTCGCCTTTACCGCCCGGGTCCGGATCGACACCTTGAACGAGCTCGAATATTTCCGCGCCGGCGGAATCCTTCATTACGTGCTCAGGAAGCTCGCCGCCTGAGCGCCGAGATCCTCTTCGTCGAAGCCGCGGGCTGGGCCGGCGCCCTCCTCATCTTGTGCGCCTATCTGCTCGTGACCACGGGGAAGGTGACCGGACGGTCGCCGCTCTTCCAGTGGATGAACCTGGCCGGCGCCGCCGGCTTCGTCGTCAACGGCTGGGCGCATGGGGCGCTGCCCTCGGCTTCGCTCAACGTGATATGGATGGCGATCGCCGCCGTCGCCCTGGTCGGGATCGTCCGGCGCCGCCGTAGGGAGGAAGGTTCGCCATGATCGATCTGCTGCTGCTCGCCATGCTCGCCAAGGCGCAAGCGCCCTACGAGCCGCCGCCGGCCGTCTTCTACCCCCAGGCGGTCGGCTGCGCGGCCAGCGCCATGGTCGCCAAGGGGAAGGAGCCTGGCAGCGAGCAGGCGGCCGACCTGATGACCTGGGGAATGATCATCGCCGATACGGGCCGGAAGTCCGGGCGGACCGCGGCACAGGTCGAAAATGAGACGAAGGCGGCTTTGTCCTTCTTCCGGTACCTCAAGGAGAAGAAGCCCCCCGCCTTCGCCGCTCACGTCGCATATTGCCGGGCCCTATTCGATGCTGATCGACCTTAGCCACCCGATCGAGGACGGCATGGTCACCTACCAGGGCCTGCCCGCGCCGCACATATGCGACTATTGGGACCGCTTGTCGTCGGCGGACCATTATGACGACGGCTCGACCTTCCAGATCGGACGGATCGACATGGTCGCCAATACCGGCACCTATCTGGATACGCCCTTCCACCGTTACGAGGAGGGCGAAGATCTCGCCGCGGTTCCTCTCGAACGGCTGGCCGGGCTGGACGGCCTCTGCGTTCGCGCCGACGGCCTGGAGGCCGCAGCGGAATTGTTCGAAGGCCTCGACGTCGCCGGCAGGGCGGTCCTCGTCCACACCGGCTGGGACCGCCATTGGCGCACCGAGGCTTATCATTCGGACCACCCGTTTCTGAGCGAAGAGGCCGCCCGGCTGCTCGCCGAGCGCGGCGCCGCACTGGTCGGCATCGACAGCTACAATATCGACGACACCCGCGCCCGCCGTCGGCCCGTCCACACGATCCTGCTCGGCGCCGGCATTCTGATCTGCGAGCATATGACCGGTCTCGGCGCCCTGCCGCCGAGCGGCTTCCGCTTCACCGCCGCTCCGCCCAAGATCGCCGGCATGGGCACCTTCCCGGTCCGCGCCTTCGCAAAGATCGGCTAGCCCCGGCCGAACCGGTAGAAATGCAGGCCGTGGCCTATGCCGACCATGAGGCCGTGGGCGTCCAACCGGCGGCGCAGCCTCGGCAGGGTCCGGGCCGGGACGGAGGCGAGCACTCGGCCGAGACCGGCATCGACCATCGCGAGAGTGGGCTCCGGATCCTCGTGCTCGGGGCGGTAATAGCCGCCACGCGCACCGAACAAGGCAAGCGCCCGTCCCTCCCCGCCGATCCATTGAAGGCCGTCGAGCGGTCGGGCGGGGTGGCGAAGCGCCGGCAAGGGTCGCACCGTTCCGTCCCGGCCGATCGCGATCGGCTCGAGTCCGCCTAGAGCGTGATCGCTTGAGAATGAATCGCGGACTTTTTCCCGACATCGGCGTCACCCTGAACTTGTTTCAGGGTCCAGCTGGTCGCTCGCCCGGGAAGCGGAAAGCTGGATGCTGAAACAAGTTCAGCATGACGGGATGAG
>DASQLT010000072.1:0-41449 GCA_035629855.1 Allosphingosinicella sp. | reverse complement strand
CATGCGCTAAATCCGCATCACCCGTCATGCCGGGCTTGACCCGGTATCCACCTTCTTCTTGCAGCGATGGCCAGTAGAAGATGGATCCCGGATCAAGTCCGGGATGACTCCCGGATCAAGTCCGGGATGACGATTCAGGTTTAGCGCACGATGCTCTAACCGATCGCCCCGGCGCGCCTCATTCGCAGCGCATCGTTGGCCGGTACACCTGCATGGCATTGGTTCCGGAATTTCCGCCCAGAGTGATCCCGCCGCCCGGAAGGAATATCCGGCCGCCGATCACCGCGCTGCCCTTGAGGCCGTGGACAGCGATGGGGAGGTCGGGAAGCCTGGTCCAGCGGTCGGCGCGGGGATCGTAGCCATAGGTATTGGGCGTCAGGCCCAGCACATGGGTGCGCTCGCCCTCGCCGCCGAAAACGAACATGCAGCCGGCATAAGCCGCGCCGGTGATTCCGCCCCGGGGCGCCGGAAGCGGTGCGCCCCGGGTCCAGCGGCGGGTCTTGGGATCGTATATCTCGACCGCGTCGACCCGCTCGGCCATGGCGCCCGGGCCGGTGCGGCCGCCGGCGACGATGATCTTCCCGTTCAGAGCGACCATGGCCAGGTGATTGCGCTGGGTCGGCAGATCGGCGAGCTTCTCCCATTTGTCGGTCGCCGGGTCGTAGACCTCGAAGGCGGAGCCCCCGGGCGGGCGCCCGCCGGCCACGTAGATCTTGCCGTCGATCACCGCCTTGCCGCCGCCGCCGCGCGCCGTCGGCATCGGCGAACGCGCCACCCAGCCGCCGACCGCCGGATCGTGCATCCAGACGTTCGCCACGAAGGTTTCCGGCCGTCCGGTGCTTGCGCCTTCGATTTCGCCGCCGAGCACGAAGAGCTTGCCGCCGGCCGCCGCTACATGCGTGTGGTGGATCGGCTGGGGCAGCTTCGGGCCCAGCGACCAGCGGCTCGTCGCCGGATCGTAGACCTGGACGAGGTTGGACGGCAGCCGCCCGGGCGGATAGCCGCCGAGCACCCAGATCTTGCCCTGGAACTCCGCGACCGCATGCTCCGAGCGCGGAAGCGGCATCGCGGCGCCCATGCTCCACCCGTCGAACTCCGGAAAGGCGCCTATGGGCGGACCCTGGCTAACCCGATCGTTCCAGGTCTCGCGAAGCTCGTTCGACTCGACGGGCGTGGAGCGATCGGGCGGGGGCGGCGCCGCGCCTCCGGGGCCCGACGGCGCCGTCGGGGGCGCGGGCGGCTGCGCGCTCGCGACGGCCGCGACGGCCAGCACCAGCGCCGCGGCGCCGGCCGATGCTCCCAATCTCGCTTTCGTTACCCTGCCCACGACACGCGCCTCCTTGATGGATGCGATCATGCTGCCGCAGCGCGAACCGATTGACCATAGACCGAAGTTGCTATTCCGAAGGCGCGATCCACGGCCATCATGAAGATCGGCGCATCACGCCTTCACCCTCGCCCACACCCAGAGGGCGAGCAGGACCATCCCCGCCGCCGTCGCCAGGAAGGGCAGCGGAATCCACGCGCCGTAGAGCAGCACCCCCACCGCCGGCGCCGCGATATAGGCGACTCCGTTGACCGAGGTGACCATTCCGGCGACGGCGTTCTGCTCGTCGAGGCGGACGGCGAGGGAGGCGCCGCTGGTGAAGCCGGGGCGGAACAGTCCGAAGCCGACCGAGGCGATCGCGAAGCCGAGGGTCATCCCGTACATGGAGAGCGCAAAGCCGGTCAGCATCGTCCCGGCGGCCGCGATCAGGAGCCCCCAGAAGACGAGCTGGCGCGGGCTCAGGGCGAGGAAGGGGATCAGGCCCCATTGCGCGAGCAGGGTCGCGCCCGCGCCGGCCATCAAAACGATCGCGATCGACTGCTGCGCTTCGGCGAGCGGCACCCCGGAACGGTCGATGACCAGGAAGCCGATGATTCCCAGGAGGGCGGCATGGCCGTGGCCTCCGACGACCCCGATGATGTGCCAGGGGAGCACGCGCGGGTCGCGCCAGCGCAGCCGTTGCGGGCCGTCGCCGGCGGGCTGGCGGCGGCCGCTGAAGAAGCCGCCCATCCAGGGATAGTCGATCACCTGGCCTCGCGCGGCCGAGCCGGGCGTATCGTCGGGCAGCCGAAGCGCCACCCAGATCAGCACCGCCACGCCGATCGCGGCGAAGACGATCAGCGGGCCCGACAGGCCGAGCGGCTCGAAGATGAACAGCGGCGCTATGGCCGGGCCGATGATCGTTCCGAGCCCGAAGGAGGAGGCCAAAGCGGCGAGATAGGCGGTGCGCTGCTCGCCCTCGGTGCGCGCCGCGATATAGGCCTGGACGGCGGGCGGCGAGGCCGAGCCCCAGCCGCCGTAAATGGCCCGGCCGAAGACGAAGATGACGAAGACGATCGTCGCCGGCAGCAGTCCGTGGAGGCCGGCGGCGAGGATCCCGCCGCAGATCAGGGAGGAGGCGATGAAGCCGTAGAGCCCGAGCCGCATCAGCGCCCGGCGGCCGCGATGGTCGGCCCGGCGCGCCCAGTAAGGCGCCATCAACACCCAGACCACCGCCGAGAGCGAGAAGGCGACCGCCACCCACAGATCGGCGACGCCCAGCTCGCGGCCGATCGCCGGCATCAGCGACTGCATCGCGGTATTGCCGGACGCGGCGACCAGCATCACCGCGAAAAGCAGCGCGAATCGCTCCCGGGAGAGGCTTGCGGCAGGGGTCATCAGGGTCAAATCCCGGAAATGCGGCATTTCGTCCCGGATTCGCCCCATATCGGGCCGCGGGCCGCCTCGCCCTTGCCATCGGTGCGTTGATTTGCCAACGCACCATGCTGACCTCATTACGGAAACCCTCCATGACCTTTCCCGGCGAACAGGCTCAACGATCCCGCGCTTATGCGCGCCACGGCGCCAAGGGCGGCCCGTGGCTCATGTTCCTCAAGGGGTTCGTCAAGCATCCGGTGATGGTCGGCTCCGTCATCCCCTCGTCGAAGATGCTGATCGACAAGATGCTCGCGCCGGTGGACTGGGCGAACTGCAAATTGTTCGTCGAATATGGGCCCGGCGTCGGCACCTTCACCGAGAAGATCCTGGAGAAGCTGGCGCCCGACGCGATCCTTCTGACCATCGACACCAACCCCGATTTCACCTCCTACCTGACCTCGAAAATCCGCGATTCGCGGCTCCGCGCGGTGACCGGCTCGGCCGCCGAGGTGCGCGAGATCATGGGCAATTTCGGCTTCGACCATGCCGATTACATCCTCTCCGGCCTGCCCTTCTCGACCCTTCCGCCCGGCATCGGCCCGAAGATCGCGGAGGAAACCGCGGAGGCGCTTCGGCCCGGAGGAGCGTTCCTCGTCTACCAATTCTCGCCCAAGGTCCGCGATTTCATCGCGCCCTATTTCGACCGCATCGACCGCGGCTTCGAGTGGGTCAACGTGCCCCCGGCGACCCTGTTCTGGGCCTGGCGGGACTAAGCTCGCGTCATCTCGGCGAAGGCCGGGACCTCGTGGAGACTTGCCGAGACCATCCGACCTGAGGCCCCGGCTTTCGCCGGGGTGACGGGTTGCGCCGACCATCCCGCCTCATGATCAGGGCCGCGGCAGCCCCACGTCCCTGAAGTTCAGCCGCTTGGCGATCCGATAGTCGGCGACGGCGACGATGAAATAGCCGATCGCCCAGCGCAGGCGGTTGAGCAAATTGCGGTTGCGGCGGTGGCTTTCCACGGTGATCGCCTCCGAGCTCGCGACCTCGCCGTCGACGAAGCGCCGCATCGCCGCCGCGA
Organism: Allosphingosinicella sp.; assembly: GCA_035629855.1. Classification (GTDB taxonomy): domain Bacteria; phylum Pseudomonadota; class Alphaproteobacteria; order Sphingomonadales; family Sphingomonadaceae; genus Allosphingosinicella. Next base: position 37,685 of record DASQLT010000072.1, on the reverse strand, counting down.
AGCCGGGATCGTCGATCCGGAGCATCATCTCCAGGTTTAGGAACAGGCTTCGCATGTCGAAATTGGCCGAGCCGATATGGACGACGTCGCCGACGACGAAGAGCTTGGTGTGGAGCTTGGTCGGCCGGTATTCGAAAATCTCCACGCCGCGTTTCAGCAGCCACCAATAAGTGTTGCGGGCCGCGGCGATGGTCGCGTTGTTGTCTGATTTCGCCGCGGTGACGATCCGCACCCGGCCCCCTCGGCGGGTGATCCCGGAGAGGCGGCGAAGCATTCCGAAGCTGGGCGCGAAATAGGCGGCGACGAGGTCGAGGCGCTTGGCGCTCCTCATGTCCCGGCGGACGGCGCGCGCCCAGGGGCTGAGCCGGCGCGACGGGCCACCGAACAGCCAGTGCAGCTTGCCCTGGGTGACGCTGCTCTGCTGGAGAAGCCGGCGGATGTCGCGGACCCGGGCGCCAGGGGTCCGGGTCCAGCTGAACAGGCTGTCGAAATAGCCGGCGAGGCAGGCGACCGAAGCGCCTTCGACGCGCAGTCCGATGTCCCGCCAGGCGCCCGATTCGATCGTTCCGAAATAGTCGTCCGAAACGTTGAAGCCGCCGATGATGACCCGCTCGCCGTCGGCCAGAGCGAGCTTCTGATGGTTGCGAAGCAGATAGCGGCGGCCATAATCCGGGCTGAACTGGCAGAAGGCGACCCCCGCGTCCTCGAGCGGCCGGAAGAAGTCGCGATTGGCGGTGGATCCGAAACCATCGACCAGAAGCGACACCTTCACGCCCCGGCCGGCGGCCGCGATCAGGGCGTCGCGCACCTGCGTGCCCGACGCGTCGTCCATGAACATGTAATAAAGGAAGCGAAGGCTCTCCTTCGCCGTTTCGATCAGCTCCAGAAGGGCGGCGAGCCGCTCCGGCCCGTCGGCGAGCAGGGTCAGGCGGTTGCCCGCCACCTCGAGCGAAAGACCCGGCTGGTACGCTTCTGCTTCCGCCATGGGGGGGTGCATGTGCCGCTTGGGCGTGCAGGGCAAGCCCCTGCACGGTCGTTTCCCGGCGAAGGCCGGGATCCAGCCGGGCGCGGCAACTGGGCCCCGGCCTCCGCCGGGGAACCACAGCCCGCAATCATTGACTTTCGGCCCCCTCGTCCGTATCTCCCCCGCTTTCCCCATAATGGTGTTGAGCGGAGCTGCTTTCATGGCGCGCGTTACCGTCGAAGATTGTGTCGACAAGATTCCCAACCGGTTCGACCTGGTGCTGCTCGCGGCCCAGCGGGCGCGGCAGGTCTCGGGGGGCGCCGAGCTCACCATCGACCGCGACCGCGACAAGAATCCGGTCGTCGCCCTGCGCGAGATCGCCGAGGAGACGGTGAAGCCCAAGCATCTCGAGGAGGCGCTGGTCTCCGGTCTGCAGCGGGTCCAGGTCGACGATGACGAGGCGCCGGACGAAGTCGGCTCGCTCTCCGCTTCGGCCGAAGCCCTCCGGCTGACCGCGGCCGCCCCGCCGCGCAACAACAATGCCGGCGGCGATTACGAATAATCCAGTCGAGAGCTTCTACGCTCTCTTCGACACGGCGATAGGCCGCTGTGCCCTCGTGTGGCGCGGCGGCCTTGTCGTTGGCGCGGCCCTTCCGGAAGCCTCGGACGAGCGCGCCCGGGCCTCGCTGGCCAGGCGGTTCCCGGGCGTCGCGGAGGGCGAGCCGCCGCCCTTCGCGGCCGAGGCCATCGCGCGCGTCGCGAGCCTGCTCGCCGGCGACAGGGCCGATCTCGGCGACATCAAGGTGGATCCGGAAGGCTCGGCGTTCGAGCGCAACGTCTGGCAGGCGGCGCGGCGTATCCCGTGCGGCGAGGTTCGCAATTATGGCGATATCGCCCGCGAGATCGGCGCTCCGGGCGCCGCCCAGGCGGTCGGCCTGGCGCTCGGCCGCAACCCGGTGCCGATCCTCGTCCCCTGCCACCGGGTCCTCGCCGCCGACGGCCGGAGCGGCGGTTTCTCGGCCCCGGGCGGGGTCGCGACCAAGTTCCGCATCCTGGAGATAGAGGGGGCCCGGCGGCCGGGCGAGCCGGAGCTGTTCGAATCGCTGCCGCTCAGGGTGAAGCCGAGCTGACCCCCGTCATCCCGGCGCAAGCCGGGACCTCGGGACTAGAAGTCTCGGCGGCCAATCTCCACGAGGCCCCGGCTTTCGCCGGGGTGACGATCCCCAAGTCTCAGGCCGCGGCCGTCTCGCGGTCGAGCTCGTCGCGGTCGACCCATTCCATGTCGCGAAGGCTGAGCTCGCGGCCGTCGGCGGATTGGACGATCATCGGAGCGATCGGCTTGCGGGTGTAGCGGTCGACCAGGACCGGATTGCTCGGATGGCCGGAAATCCAGCGCTCGCCCCATTGCCGAAGCGAAAGCAGGACGGGGAGCAGGTCCCGCCCCTTCTCGGTCAGGCGGTAGGTGACCTTGCGGCGGTCGGCGGGATCCGGATCGCGCCGCAATATGCCATGCTCGACGAGCCGCCCGAGCCGGTTGGACAGGATGTTGCGGGCGATTCCGAGGTTGGTCTGGAATTCCTCGAAATGCCTGAGGCCGTTGAACGCGCCGCGAAGGATCAGGAACGACCAGCGTTCCCCCACCACCTCGAGAGCGGCGGAAATGCCGCAATCGGCGAACACCTCCCGCAATTGCTCGGCTCGGCTCATGGGTGGACCTTAGCTTTTTTCACCGCTGCTACATAAGAGACAATTTTCTGGTTGCAAATTAAAACTGGTCTCCTTATTAGGTTTCATATCGCAACTGAAAGGAGCCTGTCATGAACCGGCAACTCATCTCCTCATTGCTGGCCTTGTTCCTTACCCTCTCATTGTTCGGCGGAACGGCCCTCGCCGCCGGCGGAGTCCAGTATCGCGCCGAGCCGGCCACTCCGCTCGCGGCGTCGCGGCTGATCATCAAGGAGATCGTCTGGAAATGCGGCGCCGGCGGCTGCGTCGCGCCCCAGGGCAACAGCCGCCTGGCGATCGACTGTTCGGCGCTGGTCCGCCAGGTCGGCAGCCTGCGCAGCTTTGTCGTCAACGGTGTGGCGCTGGACCCGGCCGCGCTGGAAAAGTGCAACGCCCGCGCCCGCTGAGGACCGATTTGCGTTGCAACGCAGCACCGCACCACCCCATGTTGGTGCGGTGCTTCGACAATATGAACTTCTCGAGAAGGTAAGGGCCTACGACCCGGACGCCGACGAGGCGATGATCAACCGCGCCTACGTCTTCTCGATGAAGGCGCATGGATCGCAGAAACGGGCTTCGGGCGACCCCTATTACAGCCATCCGATCGAGGTCGCCGGAATCCTCACCGACCTCCATCTCGACGACGAGACGATCGTCACCGCCATCCTCCACGACACGATCGAGGATACTGTGGCGACTCCGGAGGAGATCGAGAAGCTGTTCGGCCCCAACGTCGCCCGGCTGGTCGACGGAGTGACCAAGCTCAGCAAGATCGAGGCGCAGAGCGAGAGCCAGCGGGCGGCGGAGAACCTCAGGAAGTTCCTGCTCGCCATGTCGGGCGACATAAGGGTGCTGCTCGTCAAGCTCGCCGACCGGCTGCACAACATGCGTACCCTCCACTTCATCGCCAGCGAGGAGAAGAGGAAGCGCATCGCCCGGGAGACGATGGATATCTACGCGCCGCTGGCCGAGCGGATCGGCATGTACGAGTTCATGCAGGAAATGCAGACCCTCGCCTTCCGCGAGCTCGAGCCGGACGCCTACGCCTCCATCTCGCGGCGACTGGAGCAGCTCCACAAGGGCGAAGGCGACCTCATCGCCCGGATCGGCCGCGGGATCCGCGCCCACCTCGAGGCGAACGGAATCGAGGCGGAGGTGCAGGGCCGCGAGAAGCATCCCTTCTCGATCTGGCGCAAGATGGCGGAGCGCCACGTCAGCTTCGAGCAGCTCTCCGACGTGATGGCCTTCCGAGCCGTCGTCGGGACCGTCGAGGATTGCTACCGGACGCTCGGTCTCGTCCACCAGCGCTGGCCGGTGGTGCCTGGGCGGTTCAAGGATTTCATCTCCACCCCCAAGCGCAACGGCTACAAATCGCTCCACACCACCGTCATCCACGACGAGCAGATGCGGATCGAGATCCAGATCCGCACCGGCGAGATGCACGCGACGGCCGAGCACGGCCTCGCCGCCCACTGGGCCTATAAGGAAGGCGACGAGGAGGATGCGGCCCAGCATCCGTGGATCGACGATCTTCTCGAGATACTCGAACATGCGGCAACCGCCGAGGAGCTGCTCGAGCACACCCGGATGGCGATGTATCAGGACCGGATCTTCGCCTTCACCCCCAAAGGCGAGCTGATCCAGCTCCCCAAGGGCGCGACTCCGGTCGATTTCGCTTATGCGGTCCACACCGATCTCGGCGACCAGACGGTCGGCGCCAAGATCAACGGCCGGGTGATGCCGCTCAGGACCCCGCTCGAAAATGGCGACCAGGTCGAGATCCTCGTCTCCAAGGCGCAGCATCCGCAGCCGGGCTGGCTGAGCTTCGTCGTCACCGGCAAGGCGCGCGCCAAGATCAGGCGGTTCGTCAAGTCGAAGGAGCGCGAGGAGACCGTCCAGCTCGGCCGCAAGATTTTCGACGAGATCGTCCAGCGCCTGCCCCAGCCGCTCGGCTGGGAAGCGATCACCGAAGCCCTGAAGCGGCTCCATTTCCACGACGACGCCGCCTTGATGGAGGCGATCGCGCTGAAGCGGGTCAGCGACGTGGCGGTGATGGAAGCCCTGATTCCGGGCTCGACCGGAAAGGAGGGCGTGAAGCCGCCGCCGCAGCGCACCGCCATCTCGATCAAGGGCCTGACCCCCGGAGTCGCCTTCCAGCTCGCCGAATGCTGCCACCCCATACCGGGCGACCGGATCGTCGGGCTCCGGCGCGAGGGCACCGAGATCGAGGTCCATGTCATCGGCTGCGACAGCCTTGCCGACGGAGTCGATGCCGACTGGCTCGACCTCGCCTGGGGCGACGAATCGGACGGCGGCACCGCGCGCCTGTGCATCGTCATCAAGAACGAGCCGGGCTCGCTGGCGGTGATCGCCGGAATCCTCGGCCGCCACGGCGCCAATATCGTCTCGATGGAGCAGGCGAGCCGCGACGGCAGCTTCCACACCTTCCATCTCGACATCGAAGTTCACGACGTGCAGCATCTGATGCGGCTTCTGGCGGCGCTTCGGGCCGCCGACGTGGTTTCCAGCGCGGAGCGTTTGTGAGGAGAGCGGGATGATCGATCGGCGAACGATGATCGGCTTCATCGGCGGGGCCGCTTCATGGCCCCTTCTGCCGGCCCCGGCGGAAGCGGCGTTTGCCCTTGGCTATACGATGTGGCGCGACCCCGGCTGCGGCTGCTGCCTCGAATGGGCGAAGCGGGTCGAGGCGGCGTTCGGGAAGAAGCTGCCGGTCGTCAACGCTCCGAACATGGCGGCGGTGAAGAAGGCGCAGGGCGTGCCCGCGCGGCTTCACTCCTGCCATACCGCGCTGATCCAGGGCGTGGTCGTCGAAGGCCATGTTCCGCCCGAGGACATCAAGCGGTTGATCGCATCGCGGCGCAAGGGCGTCAAAGGCCTGGCCGTGCCGGGCATGCCCGCCGGATCGCCGGGCATGGACGTCGGACACAATCATCGACAGCGCTATCAGGTCATGGCGTTCGACGCCGCGGGCCGGCACTCCGTCTTCGCGACCCACGGCTAAGCCGGGATGACCGATACGCCCGCCTCGATGACCTATGGCGGCTATCTCGCGCTCGACCAATTGCTCTCGGCCCAGCATCCGGTCTCGAACCATCATGACGAGATGCTGTTCGTCATCATCCACCAGACCAAGGAGCTGTGGCTCAAGCAGATCGTCCACGAGCTGAAGCTGTCGCGCGACATGATCCGGCGGGATCGACTGATGGAGGTCCACAAGGCGCTTTCCCGAGTCTCGCGAATCCAGGCGGTGATGACGTTGAGCTGGGACGTGCTGGCGACCATGACCCCTTCCGATTACAGCAGCTTCCGCTCCGTGCTCGGCTCCAGCTCGGGCTTTCAGTCGGCCCAGTTCCGCGAGTTCGAATACAGGCTCGGCCTCAAGGACGGCGGCCACCTCAAGTTCCAGGACGAGGGCAGCGAGCCCTATGCGGCCCTGCTCGACGCTTTGCACCAGCCGAGCCTGTGGGACGAGGCCAATGCCGCCGCCGCCCGGGCCGGGCTCGACCTGCCCGCGGAAGCGCTCGAGCGCGACTGGAGCTTGCCCTACCGGCCGAGCGCGGCGGTCGAGGACGCCTGGGCCCGGGTCTATCGCGAGCCCGAGCGGCATTGGGCGCTCTACCAGCTGGCCGAGAAGCTGGTCGACATAGACGATTCGCTGGCCGGCTGGCGGCACAAGCATGTGGTGACGGTCGAACGGATCATCGGCCTCAAGCGGGGGACCGGGGGAACGGCGGGCGTGGCCTATCTCCAGTCGACGCTGGGCAAAAGGGCGTTCCCGGAGCTCTGGTCGCTGAGGACCCAAGTCTAGGGCCGATCGTCATCCCGGCGAAAACCGGGATCCCGGGCGAGTAGGCACAGCGGGCCTCCCCGAGGCCCCGGCTTTCGCCGGGGCGACGACCGTGGTTAGAGCCCCGCTTTCTCCCGCCTTATCTTCGCGATTTCCTCGGCGGCGATCCGCTCCCTCGCGCCGAGGCTGGGGTGGCTTCGGAAGATCTGGGGAAACCAGTCATATTTGCCGAGATAGCGGCGCCAGAAGGGGATTGCGGCGTCGAGGTCGTAGCCCGCCGCCGACATCAGCCTGAGCCCGAAGCGGTCCGCGGCCTCCTCGCGTTTCCAGACCGCGCTCGGCTTGATGCCGAGGCCGCGCAATATCCCCTCCTCGTTGCGCATCTGGCGGTGGCCGAAGATGTTGTGCGCCAGCTCGTGGCCGAGAACGACGGCGAGCTCGTCGTCGCTCCTCAGGAATTTCAGCATGGCGAGGGTCATCACCACGGTGCGGCCGGTGGCGAAGGCGTTGACCTGGGTCGAACGGGCGAGGCGGACCCGGCCGAGGCAGGCGGGAAGCGAGCCGAGGCGGAGCGCCACCTCCCGCCCCTCGCGCAGGATTCGAAGATCGGCCGGTCCGCGGCGAAGCGCCGTCTCCAGCTCGGCTTCGGTCTCGTCGGTGAGCTTGCGCCATTTCTCGCGCTTGGGCTCGGCGGCGACCGACGCGCCGGTCGGCAGCGGCCGGCCGTTGACCGCGAGCAGGACGTCGCCGGCGACCAGGCCCGAGCGGGCGGCGGGCGTATCCGCAAGCACCGTCAGCACGCCCGGGCCGCGGTCGAGGCCGTAGCGGGCGACCATCAGCGGCCGATCGCGCGGCTCATATTCGGCGAGGTGGTGGAAGAGCATTCCGGTGATCGGATAGCGATCGGGGCATGAAGCGGAGCCGGCGAGCGCCAGCCGATAGGCGACGAGGGCGACGCGAAGATCGTCCTGCCGCAAGGTGGTTGAGGGGGCCGTCGCGGCCGGGGCCGATACCGGCTGGGCGCCGGCTTCGGGGCTGCCCGCAGCGAAAGCGAGAAGCGGGAGGAGAAGGATGAGGCGGAGCGCAGGTCGGCGCCGGCCGGGCTTTTCACGCACGACGGCGACCTCCGGCGCTGGACAAGAAAATGGCCGGATGAAGAGTGTCTTCATCCGGCCAGAAACTCAAGACGGGCTGACGTCCCAGCCTGACCCTTACGGGCTGTGCGGGAGGTCGTCGTCGTCGCCGCCGCAGACGTCGGTCCCGGCGCAGATGCCGAGGATGATCGCGATGAGCGCGATCAGCGGAATGATGAAACCGCCGCGCAGCTGCTCGCCATCAACAGTCTCCGTCGCCGGCGCCACCTCGGTGGAGCGGACAGCGGCCGAAGAGGCCTGCGCCGCCGCCATCGTCGGCGCCGTCATCAACGCAACCGAGGCGGTCGCAGCAATTAATCCCTTGAAACGCACGTCAGCTTCTCCCTTCAAATTCGAGCCGATCTTCTCGATTTCGGGCTCTACCTAATCGGGGGCTCCGAGGCTGTCTACCCTCGAAAATGACCACCCGCTTGAAAACCCACAGCACTTCCTAGCCCTTGAGAGGTTTACGAAGCCTGACCCGAACGTCAGGGCATGCTTTTGGTTCAATGGCGCCGAGAGATGGAGGCCGGCTGTTGCCGAAAAGCGACAGCTCGCCGTCGAATTACTCGAATTGACTTTTCGTTTCAGCGGGTTCGCGGATCCCGGCCGGCGGGCCCGGCGCCTCGACCTCTCCCCGCGCCGATTCGGGCGCCGAGGATCGATCCCGGCTCATGCGGGTCCGGCGCCACCGTCAATATCGAACGGCCCGTGCGCAGGGCGCGAAAATGGCCGGACGAAGAAAATCTTCGCCCGGCCTTATTTCATTTTCAGACGGCCGTCGCGACCGCCTCCAGCTTACGGGCTGGTGGGCAGATCGTCGTCGTTGCCGCAGACGATGTCCGCGGCGCAGAGGCCGAGGATGATCGCGATGAGCGCGATCAGCGGAATGATGAACCCGCCGCGCAGCTGCTCGCCATCGACGGTCTCCGACGCCGGCGCCACTTCACGAGCGTTCGTGGCCGCAGCCACCGCACTGGTCGTCGCCTGCGCCGCCGCCAAAGTCGGCGTCGTCATCAAGGCCACCGAGGCGGCCGCAGCAATAAGTCCCTTGAAAGCCACGTCAGCTTCTCCCTTCGTACCCGAGTCTGATCGTCTCGATTTCGACACTTTCTCTAGTCGAGCGGCTTCGGCCTGTCTATCCCGAAATGGAGCAGAGCGGCGAGGGCCGAAAGGCGCCTGTCCTTCAACGTCTTACCGAGCCTGGGCCGGGGCTCGAAGGGCCGAATGACCGATGGCGACTGCGGAACTCTACCACGGTGTTGCCCGCATGCGACACTCGGGCGGGGATTGCTCGAAATCGCAATTTGTTTCAGAGGGTTCGCGAACCCGACTTTGGGGAGGAGCCGGTGCTCTCTGCCTTTCGCCTGCCGCGCCTGATCGCCTTCCTGGCTGCGGCCCTGCTCGCCTTGACCGCCGCGCCGGGATGGGCGGCGGTGTCGATCACTTTCTATTCCAAGGAATTGGGGGCGAGCTTCCCCCATGCCTTCGTCATCCTCGAAGGCACGCTCGATCGCGGCGGGGCGCGAATCGAGGAGGATTACGGTTTCACTGCCAAGACGATCAGCCCGGCCATATTGTGGGGCAAGGTCGCCGGTAAGGTGATCACCGATCACAGCGTCAGCTACGTCAAGGGCAGCGACCGCCATTTCACCATCACCCTGACCGACGCCGAATATGACAGGGCGATGGCGACGATCGCGCGCTGGCGCTCCACCAAGCAGCCGAGCTACGACCTCGACAGGCATAATTGCGTGCACTTCGTCGCCGAGCTCGCCGCCGCCATCGGCATGAAGCCGGACACGAAGAAGCTGATGAAGAAGCCACGCTCCTTCCTTGAGACCCTGACCGCGCAGAACCGGGCCTGGCTGACGGCCCGCAACGCGACGCTGCATCGTCTCGCCCCCCGGACGGTCCGTCCGGCGCCCCTGAAGGTACCCCGAACTTGACATTCGGCGGGTGTCGAATGCTAGCGCCGGCAGCCTCGGCGATCCCGCCGCCATTCTTTCCAAAAGTGATCCACGAATGAATGCCTCCCGCTCCGAGCAGATCGTGGTCGTCGGCCTGGGCTATGTCGGCCTTCCGCTCGCGGTCGCTTTGGCGCGCAGCTTCGGCGTCATCGGCCTGGATATTGACGAAAGGCGGGTCGAGGAGCTGAAGCTCGGCGTCGACCGGACCCACGAGGTCGACGGCGAAGCCCTCGCCGCCTCGCCGCTGCGGCTGACGAGCCGAGCCGCCGACGCCGCCGGCGCCGACATCTACATCGTCACCGTGCCGACCCCGGTCGACGGCGACAACAAGCCCGATCTCGGCCCGGTGATCAGCGCCACCCGAAGCGTCGCCAGCCTGATCGACCCCGCCCGCAAGCCGATCATCGTCTACGAGAGCACCGTCTATCCGGGCGTCACCGAAGATATTTGCGGACCTTTGATCGAGAAGGTTTCGGGCCTTCGCCGCGGCCGCGACTTCTTCCTCGGCTATTCGCCCGAGCGGATCAATCCGGGCGATCGCGAGCATAGCGTCGACCGGATCGTCAAGGTCGTCGCCGGCGAAAACGAGGCGGTGACCGAACGGCTCGCGACGATGTACGGCGCGGTGACCAGCGCCGGCGTCTTCCGCGCCGCGTCGATCAAGACCGCCGAGGCGGCCAAGGTGATCGAGAACGCGCAGCGCGACATCAACATCGCCTTCATGAACGAGATCACCCAGATCTTCTCGAGGCTCGACATCTCGATCTGGGAGGTGCTCGCCGCCGCCGGCACCAAGTGGAACTTCCTGCCTTTCCAGCCCGGGCTGGTCGGCGGCCACTGCATCGGCGTGGATCCTTATTATCTCAGCTTCCGGGCCCAGCAGCTCGGCCTCGAACCGCACGTCATCCTCGCCGGCCGGTCGACCAACGACGGCATGGGCGCCTGGATCGCGAACGGCCTTCACGAGCGGCTCGGCCGGGTCGGCCGGGCCCTCGTCATGGGCCTGGCGTTCAAGGAGAACGTGCCCGATCTCCGGAACAGCCGGGTCATCGACGTCATTCGCGGGCTCCAGGATCTCGGCCACGACGTGACGGTCCACGACCCGCTCGCCGACAGCGACGAGGCCCGCCACGAATATGGCATCGACCTCGCTGCGAACGCTTTCGATTCGCGCTACGACCTCGTCTTCGTCGCGGTTCCCCATGCCGCTTATGGCGAGCTGGACGACGGCAGGGTGGCCGGGCTGGTGGCGAAAGGCGGGCTGCTCGCCGACCTCAAGAACCTTTACAAGGGACGGGTGCTGCCGGGCGTCGAGCGCTGGACGCTCTGAGACTCGCCCGTCATCCCGGCGGAAGCCGGGACCTCGGGACAAGAAGTCCCGGCGGGTCTCCCCGAGATCCCGGCTTTCGCCGGGATGACGAGGTACCCGCTTGGTCTCCGAATCAGCGCACCGGCGCCCATTCGAACTTGAGCGGCGCCTCGCGGAAGGCGAACCGGTCGAGATGGTCGGCGAGGACGGACTTCATCCTTTCGAGAATCGCTTCATCCTCGGCCCCGACGGTGACGACGAGCGCTTCCTCTCCGGCCCGCAGCCTGGCCTCGGCAGCCGGAAAGCGGACCAGGCCGACGCCCTCCGATTGCTCGACCTCCAGCTTGTGCGCCCAGTGATTGCAGAGCTGCTTCACATATTTGGCGGCGTGAAGGGTCGGAACGGCCGCGCTGGTCTCGATCATCGTCTGTCCCCAAAATGACTGAACTTCATCTGTGCTATTGATAATCATTCGCAAGTGACTTAGCCAGCCCCCATGCCCGACCCGACCCGATTCCGTCTCCGAAGCCTCTGGTTCCAGATCCACAAGTGGACCGGCCTGCTCCTCGCTCTTCTGATCATTCCCATTTCGCTGACCGGGTCGGCCCTGGTCTGGCACGACTGGCTGGACGAAAGGCTCAATCCGCAGCGCTCCGCCGCGGCGGCGCCGAGCCTTCCGCCTTCCGCTTATGCGGCGGCGGCGAGACGCTTCGCCGAGCCCGGCGAGCGATTGTCCAGCCTCGCTTACCCGCGGGAAAGCGGCCCGATCGTCGCGACCCTTGCCCGGACCGGTCAGCCGAAAGGCGGACGGCCGGTCCGCACCTTGCTCTATCTGGATCCGGCCTCGGCGCGCCTGCTCGACCGCGCCTCGAGCGACGAGGGCGCCGTTCGAATATTGCACGTCCTCCACGGCTCGCTGATGGTCCCGGGCGTCGGCCGCCAGATCGTCGGCTGGGTCGGAGTGGCGATGCTGCTCTCCTCGCTGACGGGCCTCTGGCTGTGGTGGCCGCTCAGCGGCCGATTCACGCGCGGGCTGAAGTGGCGGCGGCGGTCGACGACCAGCGACAACCTCCATCATCAGACCGGCTTCTGGATCGCCTTGCCCTTGGCCGTCCTGTCCTTCACCGGCGCGTGGATTTCCTTCCCGGCCTTTTTCGGCGCGCTGTCCGGTGCCCCTTCGGGCCCGTCCATGGCGGACCGGATGCGGCGCATGTCGGCGCTTCCAGCGGTCGAAACGCGGATGAGCCCCGAAGCGGCGCTGGCGACGGCCAAGCCGCTGGCGACCGGCGGCCTCGTCACCGTCACCTGGCCCGGCGAAAAGGACCCCAAGTGGAAGATCGCCTACGCCCGTTCGGACGGACGAGCCGAAGTGACGGTCGACGACCGTTCCGCCGAGGCGACCCCGCCCAAGCCCCCTCAGCCCGAGACGACGGCCCGGCTGATGCGGCGGATCCACGACGGCGACGGCATGGGCACTTTGTGGCAGATCGTCATCTTCATCGCCGGAATCATCCCGGCGCTGCTGGCCGTGACCGGAATCATGATGTGGCTCAGCGTCCGCCGGGGAAGGGCACGAGCCCGAGTGGTCTGACTCCCTTCCCCTGGCGGGGACGGGCGACGGCCGCTCAGACGCCGTGATAGGCCCGGTACCATTCCACGAAGCGCGGCACGCCCTCGTCGATCCCGGTGGTCGGAGCGAAGCCGAGGTCGTTCTGGATCGCGCTGATGTCGGCATAGGTGTCGCGCACGTCGCCCGGCTGCATCGGCATCAAAATCTTCTCCGCCTTGCGGCCGCAGGACTGCTCGATCAGCTCGATCATCCGGGTCAGCTCCTCGGAGCGATTGTTGCCGATATTGTAGAGGCGATGGGGACCTCGGCTGCCGCCGGCCTTGAGCTCGCAATCGTCGCGCGGCGGATTGTCGAGGGCGGCGACGATTCCGGTGACGATATCGTCCACATAGGTGAAGTCGCGGCGCATATTGCCCTCGCCGAACACCTGGATCGGCTCGCCGGCGAAGATCGCCCTGGTGAACAGCCACATCGCCATGTCGGGCCGGCCCCAGGGGCCGTAAACGGTGAAGAACCGAAGGCCGGTCTGCGGCAGTCGGTAGAGATGGGCGTAGGTCTCGCTCATCAGCTCGTCCGCCTTCTTCGTGGCGGCGTAGAGCGAGAGCGGATGATCGACCCGATCCTCGACCCGGAACGGCAGGGTGTCGTTGCCGCCGTAGACCGAGGAGGAGGAGGCGTAGACGAGGTGCGACAGGCCGCGGTGGCGGGCCAGCTCGAGCAGATTGACGTGGCCGACCAGATTGGCCTGGACATAGGCCCTGGGATTCTCGATCGAATAGCGCACTCCGGCCTGGGCGCCGAGGTGGACGGCGCGATCGAACTCGACCCCGTCCAGCGCCCGAGCGAGCGCCGCCTCGTCGGCGAAGTCGACTTCGAGAAGATCGAAGCCGTCATGGTCGCGGCGAAGCTTCGCCTCACGGTCGCGCTTCAGGGCGACGCTGTAATAATCGTTGAAATTGTCGATTCCGACCACCTGGTCGCCACGGGCGAGAAGCCGGGCGCTGACGTGATGGCCGATGAACCCGGCCGCGCCGGTCACGAGGATCTTCATGGCCGGGGCCTTACCGGCGGGGCGCTACCCTGCCAAGCCGTTCACGCCGCCGCGGCGGCGCCCGCTTCCCGCGCCTCGATGAACCAGCGTTCCTCGCCCTCGAGCCCGATCGCCGTCAGAGTGCCGGAGCGATAGGCGCCGGTATCGACGGCGATCCGGTTGGGATGTTCCTCCGGCCGCTCGACGATCGTATGGCCGTGGACGACGACGACGCCATGGTCGCTCCGGTCGTCGAGAAAGCCCTCGCGGATCCACCTGAGGTCGCGGCTGACCTGCTTGTCGAGGGCCACTCCCGGACGGATCCCGGCATGGACGAACAGATAATCGCCGAAGCGGAAGCTGTCGTGCATCTCGTCGAGGAAGCGGACGTGGCTCTCCGGCACCTCCCGGACCAGCTTCTCCATGATCGCCGTCGGAGTCGCGTTCAGCATCCAGCCGCTGGTGAGGCCGTAGCTTTGCGAGCATTCGGTGCCTCCGTAGGCAAGCCAATGCTGGACGCTCGAATCGTCCCCGCCGAGCACTCCCAGGAGGAACTCCTCGTGATTGCCCTTGAGGAAGACGTTGCGGGCGAAGGCGGGCGGGCGGTTCACCAGCAGATCGACGACCCCGCGGCTGTCGGGACCCCGATCGACGAGGTCGCCCAGGAAGACCAGCCAGGTCTTGGCCGGCGCGCGGCGCGCATTGTCCGCTTCGATCCGGGCGAGCAGGTCGACGAGAAGATCGAGCCGGCCGTGGACGTCGCCGATCGCGTAGGCGCGGCTGCCCGGGGGTCCGCTTCGGCTCCGTGACGTCCGGCTCTTGGAAAACAGGCGATTTAACACTGACGTCAACTCCGGCGGCCCTCGGGAAGTCGATATTTGGTGTTTTGCCGCAGTTGCAAGCTTTTAGCCCCGGAAAACGCGCGACTCTGGACGACGTTGGAGAAATAAGATAAGCGCCGCAACGAGATAAAGGCAGCTCGCCTTGAGGGGCGGCGCGGGCACCGTTTCCGCGAGGAGGGGTGTGCGCCGAATCGGCGCATGAGCTGTTTCACGGAAGCCATGGATTGTGTAGAGGGCTTGTCGCCCCCGACCGGAGAGAGATGAACATGCGAGCGTTTCGGCATGAAGAGCGTGATTTTTCCTTCAGCGGGCTGATGACCCGCGCGCTGCTCGTGGTTGCGGCACTGGCGGCGGCGGGCTGCACGAGCCGCGGCGGCTCGGTCCCCTACGACCCGGTCGGCCTGACCGCTCCCGACGTCCAGTCGCAGCCGGTGGCCAACGCCTCCCATCCGATCGGCGCTCTCGACACGGTCAGCGTGTCGGTCTTCCAGGTCGAATCGCTGACCGGCGACTATAAGGTCGATGCCCAGGGCAAGATCGATTATCCGCTGCTCGGCTCGGTCCAGGCGCTGGGCCGCACCACCCAGGAGCTTCGCCAGGACATCACCGCCGCCCTGTCGCAGAAATATCTGCAGTCGCCCAACGTCCAGGTCGCGATCAAGGATCGTGCCGAGCAGACGATCACGGTCGACGGCTCGGTCCGCAACCCCGGCCAGTTCATCGTCAAGGGTCCGACGACCCTGCTTCAGGCCGTCGCCATGGCGAAGGGCACGACCGAGGACGCCAATCCGTCGCGAGTCGTCGTCTTCCGCACCATTCGCGGCGAGCGCCTGGCCGGCGCGTTCGACCTTCAGGACATCCGCCGCGCCAAGTCCGAGGATCCGGTGATCTACGGTAACGACATCGTCATCGTGGATGGAAGCCGCGCCCGAGCGGTGTATCGCGACCTGATGGGCGCCCTCCCGATCCTCGGCTTATTGCGCCCCTTTTAAGGGCGGTTCGGAATCTAGAGACAGGATTCGAAGATCATGAACAATCATGGGGGATATCTCCCGAACCAGGGTGCCGTAATGCCCTTCGATCCGAGCGGTCGACTGCCGGCGCATACCGGCCTGACCGAAGTCGCCTTCGGCCGTCCGGCCAAGGCCGATTCGCGGTTCGACATCAACGAGATCTGGCGGATCGTCGCGAAATGGTGGTGGCTGATCACCGGCATCGCGGTCGCCTGCCTCCTGGCCGCGATAGTGATCTCGCTGATGATCACTCCCCTCTACCGGGCCACCTCGACCATCGAGGTCAATCCCGAGGGCGTTCAGGTCGTCGGCAAGCAGATCGGCGACGTCCAGCCCACCGCGGGCAACGAGCGCGGATTCCTCAACACCCAGGTCGGCCTGCTGAAGAGCCGCTCGCTGGCCGAGCGCGTCGCTCGGAGCACCAACCTTGCCAATAACGAGGCTCTGTTCGAACAGGATGTGCCGCGCCAGGCGCGCGAAGCCGCCGCCGCCGGACTGGTTCAGGGCAGCGTCCTCATCCAGCCGGTGCGCGACAGCAGCCTGATCAGCATCGCGATCGAGGGTTCCGATCCGGAGCTCACCGCCCGCCTCTCCAACGCTTATGCCGACAATTTCATCCAGTCGAACATGGAGCGCCGCTACGAAGCGACCTCCTACGCCCGCAACTTCCTCCAGCAGCGCATCGCGGCGGTGAAGGCCAAGCTGGAGCAGACCGAGCGCGAGCTGGTCGCTTACGCCCAGAAGCAGGGGATCATCACGCTGAGCGTCGACACCGGCGGAACCGGCAGCGTCCGGCAGGAGCAGTCGATCGACGCCGCCACCCTGGTCCAGACCAACAATGCGCTTTCCCAGGCGAGGAGCGACCGGATTGCCGCCGAGCAGCGCTTCCGCCAGGGCGCCGGCGCCCAGTCGACCGTCGCCGCCATCAGCGACCCGACGGTCCAGGGACTTGGGCAGCAGCGCGCCGCACTCGAGGCCGAATATCAGCAGAAGCTCGCCCTGTTCAAACCGGAATTCCCGGAAATGGTGCAGCTTCGAAGCCGGATCGACTCGCTCGCCCAGGAAATCACCCGGCAGCGCAGCAGCGTCTCGGGCTCGACCTCCAATTCGCTCCGGGCCGACTACCAGGCCGCCCTGGCCCGCGAGAATGCGCTCCAGGCTAGGGTCGACCAGGGCAAGGCGGGCCTTCTGGCCCTTCGCGAGCGGAGCATCCAATACACCATCCTGCAGCGCGAGGTGGACACCAACCGAAGCCTCTACGACGCCCTTCTCCAGCGCTTCAAGGAGGTCGGAGTGGCCGGCGGAGTCGGAGCGAACGTCGTGTCCGTGGTCGACCGGGCCCAGGTGCCCGGCGGGCCGTTCAAGCCCAACCTGCCGCTCAACATCATGATCGGCCTGGCCCTGGGGCTCATCCTCGGCCTCGGCACCGCTTTCTCGATCGAGTGGATCGACGATACGATCAAGACTCCGGACGATGTCGGCACCAAGCTCGGCCTCGCCTCGCTCGGGGTCATCCCGGGCGTCGGCAAGGGGCTCGCGGTGCGCGAGCAGCTCGAGGATCCGCGGTCGCAGGTCTCCGAGGCCTATCAATCGGTGCGGACGGCGCTGCAATTCTCGACCGATCACGGCGTTCCGAGAAGCCTTCTGATAACCAGTACCCGCGCTTCGGAGGGCAAGTCGAGCACCGCGCTCGCGCTCGCGCAGACTCTTGCAAGCCTCGGCGCGTCGGTGCTTCTCATCGACGCCGACCTGCGCAAGCCGACCTTCCGAGGGCCGAGCTCCACCAGCCAGGGCCTGTCCAGCCTTCTCGCCGGATCGGAGAAGGTCGCCGAGTGCGTCCACCCGACCCAGATGGAGCGGCTGTTCCTGCTCCCGAGCGGCCCGATCCCGCCGAACCCGGCGGAGCTTCTCGCCTCGGGCCGCTTCAAGGAGATATTGGACGAAGCGCTTCAGCGCTTCGACCATATCGTCATCGACAGCCCGCCCGTGCTCGGCCTCGCCGACGCGCCCATGCTCGCCTCGAGCACCGAAGGCACCTTGATGGTGATCGAGGCCGGCGCGATCCGCCGCGCCGCGGCCTTGAACGCGGTCAACCGCCTTCGTGCCTCCGAGGCCCGGCTGATGGGCGCCATCCTCACCAAGTTCAACGCCCTCAAGGTCGGCTACGGCTATGGCTACGGCTACGGCTATGGGGAGGACGCCTATGCCTATCGCGAGGGTGACTCGCCGAAGAAGCAGATCGAGCTGCTGAAGGGCTGATCGTGGCCGCCGGCGCACAGGGGGAGGACCGGAGCACCGGGCGGCGGATCGCGGCCTGGGCGGTGACGGCCGCGTCGCCGCTCATCGCCTGGCTGATCGTGAAGACCGCGGCCTCGAGCCTGTCCGTGACGGCGGCGGTCGCCCTGGCGCCGCTTCCGCCCGAGAATCCGGCGCTGACTCTGAAGGCCCTCGACAGGGCCGCGCAGCAGCCCACGGTTCCGATGACCGAGAAGATGCAGCGGGACGCCATGCACGCCCTCACCCGGCTGCCGCTGTCCTTCGAGCCCTTCTTCGTCGCCGCCAGGGCGGCCGAGCAGAAAGGCGATCTTCGCCGCGCCATCTCCTTGATGGAGGAAGTCCGCCGCCGCCGCTATTCACACCCGTCGGCCCGAATGCAGCTGATGATCTATTACACCAAGGCGGAACGATATCCCGAGGCGCTTTCGGAAATAGACTTCGTCCTTCGCCGGAGCGAGGAATTGCGGCCGCGCCTGCTTCCCGAGCTCACCAAGCTCGTCTCCGACCCCCGCGGCCGGGCGGCGCTCGCGACGATCCTGTCGCGGGATCCGGTCTGGAAGCTGGACTTCTTCGCCGCCGCCGGAACGCGCAAGCTCGCCACGAGCGACGCTCGCGACCTCTATGAGCGGATCCGGGCGCTGAAGCCGAAGGGAGACCTGATCCTGGAGCGCCAGCTGATCCTCCAGACCCAGGCCGCGTCGGGCGATTTCGTCGGTGCCCGGCAGACCTGGCTAGCCGCCCTTCCCCAGCGCGAACGCGTGCCGAACCGCTTCATGTTCGACGGCGATTTCCGCGGCCTGCGCGCTCCCGGGCCTTTCGGCTGGAGCTTCAGGGACGTGGAAGCCGGACGGGCCGAGCCCGCCAAGGACGGCCAGCGCACCTATCTCGACGTCGCCTATTTCGGTGGCCAGACCATCGGCCTGGCCGAACAGACCCTGGCGCTTCCGCCGGGACGCCGCACCCTTCGTCTCATCGCCCGCAGCCCCAACGGAATCACGTCGGGCCAGCTCTTCTGGCGGCTGACCTGCCTTCCGGGCGGCAGCCAGATCGGAATTCTCGACATGGGCCGGGCGGTCGCGGAGAACCGCCGGTTCAGCACGGCCTTCACGATCCCGTCGGGCTGTCCCGGCCAATTGCTGAGCCTGGTCGCGGAGCCGGGCGACGTCGCGGCCGTCGTCAACCTCGAAATCTCACGCATGGAGATCGGCCAGTGAGGGGCGGCGTGTGGACCTTGGCGGCGGCCGTCTATCTCGCCGCCTGCCTGTTGCTCGGCGGCGCCAGCGCCGCGGGCGTCGCGGCCAACGCCTTTCTCCAATTGCTCGGCCTGGCCTTGATCGTGGCGCTGCTCTGGCGGCGGGATTTCGCCCTGCCCGATGGAGCGAAAGGACCGTTGTGGATCGGCGGAGCCTTGCTTCTGGTCGGACTCGTCAGCCTCGTCCCGCTTCCCGGCGGGCTTGGATCGGGCACGTTGCGCGGCGAGGTGGTGGACGGATTCCGACTGATCGGAATGGCGCCGCCGGCGCTCTCCGCCTCGCTGGCACCGGCCTGGAGCTTGAACTCGCTGCTCCATCTGCTGCCCGCGGCGGCGATGTTCCTGCTCGTGCTTCGATTGCCCAACGAGGAACGACGGCGTCTGCCGACGGTGCTTCTGGTGGTGGCCGGGGTCTCGGTGGTGCTTGGCGCGTTCCAGCTGATGGGCGGACCGGGTTCGCCGCTGCGCCTCTACGAGGTCACCAATCGAGCCTCGCCGGTCGGTTTCTTCGCCAACGTCAATCACGAGGCGACGCTCCTGCTCTGCGCGCTTCCGCTGACGGCGGTCATCGCCGGGCGCATGGCGACCCGGCGTTCCCGTTCCAAGCGGAGCGGCGGAGCGATCATCAGCGTCGCCATCGCGATCTTCATCATGGCGGGGATCACCATCAGCGGGTCGGGCGCGGGCTACGGTCTCGCCGTTCCGACGGCGGTGGCCAGCTTCCTCATCTACCGGCGGACGGTTGCCGGCGCGGTCGGGAAGGGCTGGTGGGCCGCGCTCGCCGTCCTCGCCCTGGTGTTCGCCTTTGCCGGGGTGCAGGGACCGCTGAGCAAGGAATCCCTGGAAGCGGACGCCTCCTCCCAACCTTCGAGCCGCCGAGTGCTCGCCTCGACGACGACCGAGATCGTCAAGGACAGCTTCCCGGTCGGAACCGGGCTCGGCACTTTCTCGACCGTTTATCGGCGCTACGAAGATCCGAGCAAGGTCACCAGGCAGTTCGCCAACCATGCTCACAACGATTATCTGGAAGCGGTGCTCGAGCTCGGGGCGGCGGGGGTGCTTCTCATCCTCGCCTTTCTATATTGGTGGGGACGGCGGTCCTATCAGGCCTGGAGCCGCGACTTCGAGGGCGCCGCGCTCGCCCGCGCCGGCTCGGTGATGATCGGGATCGTCCTCGCCCATTCGATCGTCGACTATCCGATCCGCACCGCCGCGATCGTCGCGGTCTTCGCCTTTGGCTGTGCACTGATGGTTCCGCCGGTCCCGCGCCGAAGCTCGGCCGAGCCGTCGGAAGACGAGGCCTCGGCGCCGCTTCGGCATATCGAGGCCGTGTGAGCCTCCCCCACGCACGCTAAACATCGAAGGAACCCCAGACGTGTTGATCGAGCAGACCGGTCTCGCCCAATTGCTCGTGCTGACGCCGCGCTTTTTCAGGGACGAGCGCGGCTTCTTCACCGAGAGCTACAACAAGCGTGCCTTCGACGAGGCGGTCGGCGGCAGCTTCGACTTCGTCCAGGACAATCACAGTCGCTCGACCCGAGGCGTATTGCGCGGCCTCCATTACCAGCTTCCGCCGCGCGCCCAGGGCAAGCTGGTGAGGGTGGCCGCAGGCGAGATATTCGACGTCGCCGTCGACCTGCGCCGGGCCTCCGCGACGTTCGGCCGCTGGTTCGGGATCGTCCTTTCGGCGGAAAAGGGCAACCAGCTGTGGATCCCGCCCGGCTTCGCGCACGGCTTCCTGACCCTCAGCGACACCGCGGACGTCCTCTACAAGGCCTCCGATTATTACGATCCGGCCTGCGAGCGCTCGGTAATCTGGAACGATCCGGATATCGCGATCGCCTGGAACCTGACGGATGAGCCAATCCTGTCCGGCAAGGATGCCGAGGCCCCGCCGCTCGCCGCCGCGGAGGCGTTCGGCGATTCCGAAGGCCGATGAGCGTATCGAGACATACGACCTACAATCTCCTCGGCGCCCTGCTGCCGCTCGGCATCGCCCTGGTCACGATCCCGCTCTACCTTCGGATCGTCGGCGCCGAACGCTACGGCCTGCTTTCCATCTGCTGGCTGCTGCTCGGCTATTTCGGACTTTTCGATTTCGGAATCAGCCGCGCGGTCTCGCAAAAGATCGCCTCGCTCGGCCAGGATAGGGGCGAGGCGCGCAGCGAAACCTTCTGGACCGGGCTGATCCTCACCCTGGTCCTGGCGGCGGTGGCGATCCCCCTCACCTTCCCGCTCGCCGCTTTGGCCCTCTCGTTCATCGACGTTCCGAACGGACAGCTTCACGGCGAGGTGGCGCGGGCGGTTCCGTGGCTGGCGGCGGTCCTGCCGGTGGCGCTGCTCGGAGCCCTGCTCAACGGCGTGCTCGCCGGCCGCGAGCGCTTCGGCACGCTCAACCTCATCGAGGGGACGGGCAACGTCCTCTTCTCGATCGTACCTTTGGCCCTCGCCTGGGCTTTCGGCCCGGAATTGTGGCTGCTCCTCGCCGGCTCGCTGGCCGCCAAGCTCGTTCCGCTGACCTTGCTGGCCGCCGCCTGCGTTCGCGCCGTGCCGGTGCGCCGTCCCCGCTTCCGGCGTGCCCTGGTCAAGCAGCTGGCCGGCTATGGCGGGTGGGTGAGCGTCACCAGCGCGATCGGGCCTTTGCTGGGCTTGTGGGACCGGTTCGCGATCGGGGCCGTGCTCGGCCCCAAGGCCGTCGCCATCTACGTCATTCCCTTTTCGCTGGCCTATCGCCTGGTCATGGTGCCGGCCGCGCTCACCAACGCCCTCTTCCCGCGCTTCGCCATGGCTTCGGAAGAGGAGCTTCAACGGCTCAGCCTGACCGCCCTGACCACCGTGTCGGTGGTGATGACTCCGATCGTCCTCGTGTCGATCCTATGCGCGGGCCCGTTCTTCACATTCTGGCTGGGCCGGGAAATCGGACCGCCGGCGGCCGAGATCGCCTACATCCTGCTGCCCGCGATCTGGGCGAACAGCCTCGCCCTGGTGGCGATGTCCATCCTCCAGGGCCAGGGGAAACCGAAATTGGTCGCTTTCGCAAATCTGGTGGAGACCCTTCCCTATGCCGGGCTGCTCTACTTCGGCCTGACCCTGTTCGGCCTCAAGGGCGCGGCGGCGGCTTCGAGCCTGCGCATGGTCGCCGACGCTCTCCTGCTGATCCGGCTGGCGCGGGCGCCGATGGCGAGACTGCTGCCTTTGCTGTTCCCGGCCGCATTGCTCGTCGGCGCGTCGGCCACGGCGCTCCTGCTGCCGATGGATTCGATCGCCCGGTGGATTTTGCTCGCGCTTTTCCTCGGTGCCGGCATCCTCGATTCCTGGCGCCGGCGCCCCGAACCGCTCGAGCAATTCGCCCGGGCGGCGCTGGGGCGCCTGAGGGGCCGGGCCGAGCGTACGAACCCATGACGGCCTAGCGCCGGAACAGCCGCCCCAGCCGGGTCGAAAGGATCCGGCCGAGCAGGGGCGTGCCGGAGACGAGAAAATTCGTGCAGGTCGTCCGGATCCAGCGCGGCCGGAATGCGCGCCGATATTTGGCGATCAGGGCCCGGCGCGCGGCGTAGAATCGCTCGTCGATATTGCCCGCGCTCTTATGGCGGAGATGGAAGTCGACCACATAGGCCGTCCGGCCGAGCAAGTCGGCGACGATGCACAAGTCCGCTCCGTAAAGGTGGAAGCCGCCGAGGTCGTGCGACAGACCGAGATTGGCGTCGCGCCTGGCGACGATGAAATTCTCGTCCAGAGCCAGCGCCCGCACCGGAAAGCGGCCCCTCGACTGGTCGGTCCCGTGCGGGTCGGTGATCCGGAGCGCCAGGCTGCCGTCGGCGGCGCCGCCGGCATTGCCGCACAGCGCCCAGGCCGGATCGAGCCTGTCCAGCTCGGCCAACCTGTCCTCGAGGGCCGCCCGCCCCTGTTCGAGCAGGAGAATGTCCTGGTGGCACAGGATCAGATAGTCGCCGGCCGCAGTGCTCAGGAAAAGATTGTAGCCGGAAAAGGCGTCGAAGGCGTTGCCCGCGCTATTGTCGAGATAGAGGAATTCGCAATCCGGACCCGAGAAGCCCCGTTCCCGGAAGGACTCGACCATTTCGGCATATTCGCCGAGATCGGTGACCAGGGTGCAGATCGAGAAACGGACCGCGCCTCGCGGGATCTGGTCCGCCCGCCGCGGCTCGGGGCCGCTTTCCTTCCGGCTTTCGCTCATGCGGCCTCTTAGCCGTCCTTGTCGCCGGCGCAACGGCCCCTTGCGGCCGCGCCGAGGTTGACAGTTTCGGCGGCGGGCGACCATGAGCGGCGGACCAAACACCGGACGGACCTGGAAAAATCATCGAAATGGCAAGCGAGGATACCCCGGCGGGCGCGATGGAGCTTCGCGATTTCTACGCCGCCAAGTCCCCCGCCTATTTTTCGGGCGTCCGGACCGACATATTGGAGGAGCTGCCGAAGGATCCGGCCGCCCGGATATTGGAAATAGGCTGCGGCACCGGCGGCACCGGCGAGGCCGCCCTCGCCACCGGCCGGGCAGGCTTCTATCGCGGCGTGGAATTCGATCCGGGCTCGGCCGAGCGGGCACGGTCCGTTCTTTCCGACGTCGTCTGCGCCAATGTCGAAACGATCGATCCGGCCCTGATCGCCGATTCCTACGACGTCCTGATCCTGAGTGAGGTGCTCGAGCATCTGATCGACCCCTGGGGCGTGATGAAGGCGCTCGCGCCCTTCGTGAAGCCGGGCGGCCGAATCTATGCCAGCTCACCCAACATATCGCATCACAGGGTGATCCGATCGCTGGTCGCCGGGCGGTTCGACTATGTGCTGGAGGGCGTCATGGACCGCACTCATGTGCGCTGGTTCACCCCTGCCAGCTATCGGCAGATGTTCGAGGATGCCGGCTTTCGAACCGTCTCGGTGGGGCCGCTGAGGCCCTATGACGGCAAGGCGCGGCTGATCAACCGGCTGAGCGGCGGACGGCTGGCGCATCTGTTCCAGGTCCAGATCATGTACAAGGGGCGCAAGCCCGGCCCCGGGCGCCCCGGCGGCGAATGACGCCCACCGTCTCCGTCGCCATGGCGACCTATAACGGCCGCCTCTTTCTGCCCGAGCAGTTGGCGAGCCTGGTCGCACAGCACCGGCGTCCGGACGAGCTCGTCGTCCGCGACGACGGCTCCACCGACGGCACCGTCGAGCTGCTCGAGGCATTCTCGAACGGCGCGCCCTTCCCCGTGAGGATCAGCCGCAACCCGAGCAACATGGGGGTCAGCGCCACCTTCCAGAAGGCGATCCTGGAATGCCGCGGGGACATCATCTTCCTGTGCGACCAGGACGATCATTGGGCTCCGGAGAAGATCCTCCGGGTCGTCGAGACCTTCGAGAGCCATCCGAGCGCGAAGGTCGTCCTCAACGACAAGATCATCGCCGACGCTCAGCTCAAACCGTCGAACGCGACGATGCTCGGCAACATGCGCGGCTCCGGAGTGCCGGACGTCGCCTTCATCGCCGGCTGCTGCTCGGCCCATCGCCGCGAATGGCTGTCGGTGGCGCTGCCGGTGCCGGCCGACGTGACCTATCACGATTGGTGGATGATCATCCTGGCCCACCAGCTCGGCATCGCCCGGATCCTGGACGAACCGCTCCAGCTCTATCGCCGCCACGGCTCCAATGCCTCGGTTCACCCGCTTTATTCCGAGCGGCCGCTGAGCCGCTGGGATCGCCTTCGAAGCGAGCTCTCGGCCTTGCGCCGCGACAAGAGGCCGGCCCTCCAGGCCTTCTGGGAAAAGGAGCTTCACGATCATGAACAGCTCGCCCGGCGAATCGAGGACCGGCAGGCCGAACTGGCGGACCTGGGACTGGGGCGCCAGGCCGTGGAGTCCCTGGCCCGGCTCAATCGGCGCAACCATGTCGCTCGGGCCCGAATCGCCGTTTCGAAAGCCCCCCGCCGACGCCGGCCGGCGCCGATCTGGAGGCTGTGGAAATCCGGCGGCTATCGCGACTTCTCCGGATGGAAGAGCGCGTTCAAGGACCTGCTTCAGTAAGAAGCGGAGCGCACCAAAGGCATAGCAGGCCGGACGCTAGAGCATGGTCATCTTAGGCTGAAGCGCTCGCTCATCCCGTCATGCTGAACTTGTTTCAGCATCCAGCTGTCCGCTTCCCGGGCGAGCGACCAGCTGAACCCTGAAACAAGTTCAGGGTGACGCCGATGTCGGAGAAAAGTCCGCGATCCATCCTCAAGCAATCACGCTTTAGTCCGCTCCCATCTGCGTCAGAACGAAGGCATAAGCCTGGGCGGTCTCGCGGATTGTCTCCCAGCGGCCGGATTTGCCGCCGTGCCCGGCGCCCATGTTGATCTTGAGGAGAAGGAGATTGTCGTCGGTCCGGGTAGCCCGAAGCCTTGCGGTCCACTTGGCCGGCTCCCAATAGGTGACCCGTGGATCGTTGAGGCCGCCCGTGATGAGCATTGGCGGATAGGCCTGCGGCTTGACCTGGTCGTAGGGGCTGTAACTTCGGATCAGCTCGAACGCGGCCTTGTCCAGGATCGGATTGCCCCATTCGGTCCATTCGCCGGGGGTGAGCGGAAGGCTCTCGTCGAGCATGGTGTTGAGCACGTCGACGAAGGGAACGTCGGCGACCACCGCGCCCCAAAGCTGGGGATCGGTGTTGACCACCACGCCCATCAGCTCGCCGCCGGCCGAGCCGCCCGAGATGGCGATCCTGCCGGCGCGGCTGAAGCCCTCGGCGATCAGGCCGTTGGCGACGTCGACGAAATCGTTGAACGTATTGGCCCGGTTCTCGAGCTTGCCCTGGAGGAACCAGTCGTAGCCGAGGTCGTCGCCGCCGCGAATATGGGCGATGGCATAAGCGAAGCCGCGGTCGAGCAGGCTGATCGCGCTCGTCGAGAAGCTCGGCGGCACGGCATAGCCGTAGGCGCCGTAGGCGTAGAGGAAGAGCTTGCCCTCCCCGTCCTTCGCGAAGCCCTTCGGGTAGACGACCGAGACCGGCACCGTCTTGCCGTCCCGCGCCGGAAGCATCAGCCGCTCGCTTCGATATTGCGAGGGGTCGTAGCCGGAAGGGATCTCCTGGACCTTGAGAGTTTCCAGCCTGCGCTCCGCAGGGTGGTAGTCGTAGATCGTCATCGGAGTGACCATCGAGGAAAAATAGAGCCGGTAGGCGTCCGGCGCATATTCGGGATTGCTGCCGAAGCCCGCCGAATAGGCCGCCTCTCCGAACGGAATCCGCTCTTCGCTGCCCGAATAAGTGCGAAGCCTGAGCTGGTCGAGGCCGTCGACCCGCTCCGAGATGACGAGATGGTCGCGATAGGCGGCGAATCCTCGAAGATAGACCCGGTCGGAGCCCCCGATCACCGTCGTCCATTCGTCCGCACGGTCCGGATCCGCCTCGGCGAGGCGGAAGTTGACGTGATCGTCGTTGGTCAGGATCCACAGGCGGCCGTGCGCGGCGTCGGCCGCATATTGGCGCTTCTCCCGGCGCGGCGAGATCAGCGTCAGAGGAGCCCGCGGATCGTCGGCGGCGACGAACCGGATCTCGCTGGTGCTATTGTCGCCGGTGGCGATGAAGATCAGGCTTCGATCCTGCGACCGGGAGACCCCGACGCTGAAGCCGAGGTCCTCGGTCTCCTCGTAGAGCGTGACGTCCTCCGCCACCGGCCGGCCGAGACGATGGTAGCGGGCGCGATAGCTTCGCCAATTCTCGTTCACCTCGGTGAAGACGATTCCCCGGCTGTCGCTGGTCCAGATCGGGTCGCCGATGGCGATCTCGCTCACCGTCTCGATGTCCGCGCCCGTCTCGAGGTCGCGGACGCGCAGCTTGAAGCGCTCCGAGCCGTCGTCGTCGACATGGCTTGCGGCATAGCGCCCGTCCGGGCTGATCGAGAGGGCGCCGCGGCGGAAATATTCCTTTCCTTCCGCTTCCGCCGCCTCGTCGAAGACGATCTGCTCGGCGCCGCCTGCGACCGGTCGCCGGTACCAGGTGCGATATTGCGCGCCGGGCTTGAAGGCCCACCAATATTCCCACCCGCCGTCGCGCATCGGGACCGAGGATTCGTCCTCCTTGATCCGGCCCTTCATCTCCTCGAACAGGGTCTCGACCAGCGCCGAATGCGGCGCCATCGCCGCCTCGAAATAGGCATTCTCAGCCTTGAGATAGTCGAGGACCTCCTTGTCCTCGACCGTCGGGTAGCCCGGATCCTTCAGCCAGGCAAAAGGATCCTCGATCGTGTAGCCGTGGCGTTCGTAGGACGAGGGGCGCGGTTCGGCGCGGGGCGGGGCTGGAAGGGTCATGGTCTCTTTCGTGGCGCAGCGGGCTGGTCTATCGGACAGCCAATAGCGACGCCCGAGGAATTTGCCATGTCGACCTACGAAGCCCGCCTCGCCGCCCTTCGCGAGCAGCTCAAGGCGGATCGCCTCGACGGCTTCGTCGTTCCGCTGACCGACGAGCATATGTCCGAATATGTCGGAAGCTACGCCCAGCGGCTGGCCTGGCTTACCGGCTTCCAGGGCTCGGCCGGCTCGGCGGCGGTGCTTCCCGAGGAAGCGGCGATCTTCACCGACGGACGCTACACGCTCCAGGTCCGCGACCAGGTCGACGGAACGCACTGGAGCTATCAGTCGGTGCCGGAGACCAGCGTTGCCGACTGGCTCAAGACCCACGCCCCCGACGGCGGCCGGATCGGCTACGATCCCTGGCTGCACACCAAGGATTGGGTGGCCCGGGCCAAGGAGGCGCTGGCGGGCAAGGGCGCCGAGCTGGTCGCGGTCCAGCGCAACCCGATCGACGCCGTCTGGGCCGACAAGCCCGAGCCCTCCAAGGCGCGGCTGGTGGTCCATCCCGACGATTTCACCGGCAAGTCCTCCGCCGCCAAGAGGCAGGAGATGGCGGACTGGCTTCACTCGGAGAAAGCCGACGCGGCGATCCTCTCCGCCCTCGATTCGATCGCCTGGACGTTCAACGTGCGCGGACAGGACGTCGAGCACACGCCGGTCGCCCTCTCGTTCGCGATCGTCAACGACGACGGCACGGCCGATTTGTTCGTCGCCTCGGAGAAGATGGGCGACGACGTCCGCAAGCATCTCGGCAACGGGGTCCGGGTCCACGAGCGCCACGCCTTCGAGCCGCATCTGCGCGGCCTCGCCGGCAAGACCGTGGTCGCCGACCCGGAGCGGGCGGTTCACGCCATCTTCGAGGCGCTCGAGAAAGCGGGCGCGAAAATCGTCCAGAAGCGCGATCCGGCGGTGCTTCCCAAGGCGATCAAGAACCGGGCCGAGATCGAGGGCCACCGCGCCGCCCAGGCGCGCGACGGCGCCGCCTTGAGCCGATTCCTCCACTGGCTGTCGATCGAGGCGCCCAAGGGCGGCGTCGACGAGCTGATCGGCGTCGAGAAGCTTCAGTCGTTCCGCCAGGCCTGCGGCGACCTTCGCGACACCAGCTTCGATACCATCTCCGGCGCCGGCCCCAACGGCGCCATCGTCCATTACCGGGTGAGCGAGGAGACCAACCGCAAGCTCGAGATGAACTCCCTCTACCTGGTCGATTCGGGGGGCCAATATCCGGACGGCACCACCGACGTCACCCGAACCGTCGCCATCGGCGAGCCGACGGCCGAGATGCGCGACCGCTTCACCCGGGTGCTCAAGGGCCATATCGCCGTCGCCCGCGCCGTCTTCCCCGAAGGCACGCGCGGAGGCCAGCTCGACAGCTTCGCCCGGCAATATCTGTGGCAGGCCGGGCTCGATTACGCCCATGGCACCGGCCACGGGGTCGGCGCCTATCTCGCCGTTCACGAGGGGCCGCAGCGTATTTCCCCCGCCGGATCGGGCCAGTCGGGCGGCGACGAGCCGCTCCAGGCCGGAATGTTCCTGTCCAACGAGCCCGGCTATTACAAAGCCGGCGAATATGGGATCCGGGTCGAGAATCTGGTGCTGGTCGAGCCGCGCGAGGTCGAGGGCTCGGAGAAGAAGATGCTCGGCTTCGAGACCCTCACCTTCGCGCCCATCGACCGGACCCTGATCGAGCCGGCATTGCTCTCGGCCGAGGAGCGCGACTGGCTCGACGCCTATCACGCCAAGGTGCTGGAGATCGTCGGGCCGCAGCTGGACGGCGAAGCCAAGACCTGGCTCGAAGCGGGCTGCGCTCCGCTTTAATCGTCATCCCGGCGCAAGCCGGGACTTGGGGACGAGAAGTCTCGGCGGGTCTCCCCGAGGTCCCGGCTTTCGCCGGGATGACGGGGATCCTCCGAACGTGACTGCGCCTTCCTCCGCCTGAGGTTCTCCCTCAGCGCTTCCGCAAGCCGTTTCTCCCGTTCCTCGTCGCGCTTCGCCATGACTTACCTTGACATGCCACCGCCGCCCCGGCCATAGCGCCGCCTCTCCCGACAGGCGAGATGCTGCCGTAGCTCAGTGGTAGAGCGCATCCTTGGTAAGGCTGAGGTCGTGAGTTCAATCCTCACCGGCAGCACCATCTTCTTTTCGAACGGCAAACGGCCGGATCCCTTTCGGATCCGGCCGCCGCGCGGACTGGCTAGAGGATGAAGTCGTTGCTCGTGATCGGGTCGGCCGGGCTGATGACCAGAACGACTTCGAAGTCGGACACGCCGTCGCCGTTCGTGTCGCCCTGGACCAGCCAAATCGGCCCGCCCAGCGAGATGTTCTCGAAGCGAAGCTCGCCGGCCGTGCTGCTGAACGCGGCGCCGCCGACGAAGTTGAAGGCCTGGTCGCCGGCGAGAAGATCGTTGGCGTCGATCCTCGACAGGTCGATGACGTCGCCGGCGTTGAAATCCTGGATTCCGTCGCGTTCCGTCGAGTTCGACTCCGCCGAATTGTCGTAGCGGAAAATGTCGTTGCCGGCCCCGCCGGTGAGGGTGTCGCCCCTCAGACCGCCGAAGATCGTGTCGGCCCCCGAGCCGCCGGTCAGGACGTCATTGCCGGCGCCGCCGAACAGCCGGAAGTTTCCGTCCGTCTCGTCCGAGCCGTTGAACGCCAGCGATTCCTCGGATCCGAGCGTGCTTCCGTTCACCGTCAACGTCTGGCCGCCGGCCAGAAGGTCGCCGTCCCAGGTGATGCTGTAATCGAACTCGGTGCCGCCGCCGCGGGCGTAGCGGGCGTCGCTGGCCCCGGCGACGGTCAAATTCTCGATGCTGACAAGCGCCCCGGCAAAGCCCGCCTGGGTGAAGTCGATCGAGTAATTGCCGCGAAGGAAGAAACCGTCGTAGCCGTCGCCGCCATCGACCACGTCGCCGGCGGCGAAGCGGCCGCCCTCGGTGAAGAAGAAGATGTCGTTGTTGGCGCCGCCGGTCAGGTCGTCGGTGCCCCGGCCGCCGTAGACGACGAACCTGGCATCCGTTTCGGCCGAACCGTCGAACGTCAGGTCCTCGCCCGCAAGCAGGGCCGAGCCGTTGACCCGCGCCTGGACCCCGACGGCGAAATTGGAGTCGCTGGTGGTGAGGACGTAGTCGAAGAGGTTTGAGCCGGGCTCGCCCAGGCTGGTGTTGGCTCCGGCGAGCATCGAGACGTTCTCGATCTCCAGGACATTGTCGCCGAGGACCAATCCTCCCGAATAATCGCCCTGCAGGACCAACGTATCGGCTCCGTCGCCGCCGTTGACCGAATCGTCCGGACCCATCGCCGCGCCGAGGAAGAGAACGTCGTTGCCGCCGCCTCCCAGCGCCATGTCGTCGCCGCCGAGGTGGAGGTAGAGCCGGTCATTGCCGAGGCCGCCGACCAGGATGTCGTTTCCACCGCCGGTGGTGACCGAGTCGTTCCCGGAGCCCGTGGTGACATGCATCTGTTCGACGCCGACGAAGTCGAGCGTAGCGGCGGTCAGATCGGCGATGTGGCCGGTATAGCCCGAGCCGAGATCGCCGCCGGTGACTCCGCCGGTGACGTCCGTCGTGGCGGCCGAATAGTCGACGATGAGCAAATCGTCGCCCGCGCCCGTATCGGCGGTGTCGGCCCCGCCGGTGATGGTGACCCGGTCGGAGCCGCCGCCGCTGACGATCGTGTCCTCGCCCGTTCCGGACGATTTCGTCCGCGCCGCCGCCGGTGGTGATCGTGTTGGCGCCGTCGCCCGAGTCGACGAAATTCCCGCCGTCGCCCGCCGTGATCGTATCGGCTCCGCTACCCGTGACGATGGTGTTGAAGCCGTCGCCGGCGGTGATCGTCCCGGCCCCTTCGCCGGTACGGATATCGTCGTCACCCGCGCCGGTGGTGAGGGTGTCGGCGCCCGCGCCGGTCCAGATCGTGAAATGCTCGAAGCCGCCGTCGATCGTCACCAACCTGCCGCCGCCGCCGGCCTCGGCGACGTTCGCCGTCGTTCCGGTGACCGCTCCCGTCGCCAGGCGATAGTCGACGAAGAGGCGGTCGTTGCCGCCTCCGCCGCTCGCCGAGTCGGCGCCGCCGGTCACGGTGACGACATTGTCGCCGTCATTGCCGACGATGCCGTTGCCGTCGGAGGCGTCGTTCACGTCGATGGGTGCGGCGCCCGCCAGGGTCACCGTGGCGATGCCGTCGCCCAGGTCGAGCACGATCCCGGTCGAGTCCGACTGCCCGGTGACGATCATCCCGCTATGTTGGATCGTCGCGGTCTCGTTCGAATAGCCCGGCTCGAGCTGGATCGTATCGCCCGGGCCGGAATCGGCCATGGCGGCGGCGATGGACGCATAGGTGCTGTTGGGACCGACGGTGCGGATAGCCATGAATTGTCTCCTGGCGGAGCGCCAGGGAACTGCATCCACCCCGGATCGCAAACGCATTGTGCACGGAAAGCGCCGCGGCGCTACTGCAGTATAAATATCCAAGCCGATGAAGAAGAAGATACTCGGCTATAGGATATGCGGTAAGTGTGTTCGACTTAACAAACAATCATTTAGATTAGAGTATAACTACTGTATTTTATTAGTCTCTCCAGGATTCGCGTTGTCTTTTTTATTTTTGCCCTCGGTTTTTCTTTTATAATAAGTTTCGACATCTCCGGTGCCAGCGGTCCTGGGGCGGCTTGAGCCTGTTGCAGCGGGATCGTGGCCGGCGGCGCGGGAGCCGGAGCGGCGGCTGAAGCGCCGGGCGCTGAACCTGCGTCCTCGTCCAGACTTGACGGCCGGCGCTCCGGAAGCGCGGCCGCGAGGACGACGAACAGGATGTCTTCCCCTGCTGGACGGCGTCCAGCGTCAACGGGGTGCGTTGCGGACGATCATGTCGAGCACGGCGGGATGGAGCGGGCGGATGAACTCGCAGCCGAGCAGATGGCCGTTCATCCAGACGACCCGGGAGTGGAGCGATTCGAGGCCGGGCAATTTCAGCCAGATGTCGGTGCCGTTCGTCAGCTCCAGATGAGTGGCGGCGCGGAAGCCCGTGACCGAAAGGTCGAGAACCTGGACCGTGACCGCGTGGGCGCCGCGTTGCCGAAGGCCGGCGCCGAGCACGACGTCGGCCCGGGCGGCGCGGCGGCCGTCGTCGTCCGGATCGGTCGAAAGCTCGGCGGCGAAGCTCATCTGAAACGCCTCACTCCCCCGGAATGGCGATGCCGACCGAAGCACCCCAGAGGCGGGCGATCTGCTTCTCATGGTGGCTCATCTGCTCGCCGAACAGGCGCGGCCGGCGGAAGCGCGGCTGGTTGGTGTCGATCGTGGTGCGCTTGAGCTGTACCAGCACCTCATGCTCGTCGATCATGTAGGC
The DNA here is from genome assembly GCA_035629855.1 of Allosphingosinicella sp. Classification (GTDB taxonomy): domain Bacteria; phylum Pseudomonadota; class Alphaproteobacteria; order Sphingomonadales; family Sphingomonadaceae; genus Allosphingosinicella. The sequence continues at coordinate 5,125 of DASQLT010000072.1, read as the reverse complement.
GAACTCGAGGCCGACGCGGTCCGAGCCGGTCCAGGCGACCCGGGCGGGGATGCTCGTCGCACCGCGGTTGAAGATCAGCTCGGTTCCGACCGGCGGCACGTCGCGGCACTCGACCAGGGCGCCCTTGCGCGAAAGATCGCGCAGCCGGGCGTCGATCTCGCCGTTCGCCGTCTGCAGCTTCGCGGCGAGCAGGACGCGCGCCCGCTTGGCCTGGCGCTTGCCCGCCACCTGGCCGTCGATGAATTGCTCTGCGCCCATGCCTTCGTTTCCTTACTGGCTCTTGGCAGAGGGAGGTACACGCAAGGCACCTAAATTGTCGTAAACGCGGTCGGCCTTTTCGCACCGCCGCCGTTGTCAGTATCGAGCCCGGCCCCTAAGGCGCGGCCATGCGCTTCTTCTCCGACAATGCGGCCGCGGCCTGCCCCGAGGCGCTGGCCGCCATCGCCTCCGCCAACCGGCTCGACACCGCTTATGACGGCGACTCCTGGAGCGCCCGGCTCGACGAGGCCTTTTCGGAGCTGTTCGAGACCCGGGTGACGTCGCTCTGGGTCGCGACCGGGACGGCGGCCAACGCGCTGGCCCTCGCCGCGCTCTGCCCGCCTTACGGAAGCATCGTCTGCCACCGCGACGCGCATATCCAGAATGACGAGTGCGGCGCTCCGGAATTCTACACCAACGGCGCCAAGCTGCTCCTCGGCGAAGGCCATGGCGCGAAGCTGACGCCCGAGGCGGTGACCGCTCTTCTCGACACGGTCCGCAACGACGTCCACCAGACCCAGCCTGCCGCTCTCTCCATCACCAACGCCACCGAATATGGGCTCGTCTATACCGCCGGGGAGACCGCCGCCCTGGGTGCGCTGGCGCGGGCGCGGGGCCTCGGTTTCCATGTCGACGGCGCCCGCTTCGCCAACGCCGTCGTCAGCGCCGCCGCCTCGCCGGCCGACCTGACCTGGCGGGCCGGAGTCGACGCCTTGAGCTTCGGCTTCGTCAAGAATGGCGGGATTTCGGCGGAAGCCCTGATCTTTTTCGGCGACGGGCACCGGCAGGCGACCCTCTATCGAAGGAAGCGCGCCGGGCATCTCCTGTCGAAGGGCCGCTACCTGGCCGCGCAGCTGCTGGCGATGATCGAGGACGGAGTGTGGCTTCGCAACGCGAGGGCGGCGAACGCATCGGCCGCAAAGCTGGCAGAGGCGGCGGGGGCGGACCGGCTGGTGCTTCCGGTGGAAGCGAACGAGATCTTCCTGAAGGTCACGCCCGACGAGGCGCAGAGGCTCCGCGACCAGGGCTTCGATTTCTACGACTGGGGCCCGGGCGAGGCCCGGCTGGTGACCGCCTGGGACAGCGATCCGGAGCATGTCGAGGCGCTGGCAGCGGCGATCAAGGCGCTGTGAGCGAGCCTCGTCGTCCCAGCGAAGGCTGGGACCCCAGCGAGAATCAGGGGCCGAGCTCTTCACCCCCGGGGGCCCCGGCCTTCGCTGGAGCGACGGCGTCCCCCGTCCCCTCGCCCGTCCCGAGCATGCTCCAGCCCCGGATCCTGATCCCCTTCCTCCTCATCACCCTGATCTGGAGCTCGACCTGGATCGTCATCAAGGACCAGCTCGGCGCCGTGCCCCCGTCCTGGTCGGTGACCTACCGCTTCGTCATCGCGGCGGCGGCGATGTTCGCCTGGGCCGCCATGAGCGGCGCGAGCCTGCGCATGGGCCGCCGCGGCCATGTCCTCGCCGCCTTGTTCGGGGTCCCGCAATTCTGCCTCAACTTCAACTTCGTCTATGCGGCCGAGCATCACGTCACCAGCGGCCTGGTGGCGACCGTGTTCGCGCTCCTGATGGTTCCGAACAGCGCGCTCGCCTGGCTGTTCCTCAAGCAGAAGGCGACCCGGGGCTTCACCGCCGGCTCGGCGATCGCCTGCGTCGGGGTGTCCTTGCTGTTCGTGCAGGAGATGCAGGCAAGCCCCACGTCCGCCGATGCGGTGCTTCTCGGAATCGGTCTCACCGTGCTCGGCGTGCTGTCGGCATCCGCCGCCAACATCCTGCAGTCGAGCCGCGGAGTCTCGGCCTGGCCGCTGGCCACCCTGCTCGCCTGGGGAATGGTCTACGGAGTGATTGCCAACGGCCTGTTCGCCTGGGCGGTCGCGGGCGCCCCGGTGATCGAGGCTCGGCCGGCCTACTGGCTGGGCCTCGTCTATCTCGGGCTGTTCGCCTCGGCTCTGGCCTTCCCGCTCTATTTCGCGGTGATGCGCGCTGTCGGCCCGGGCAAGGCCGCTTATTCGAGCGTCCTCGTGCCGATCCTGGCCATGGTCTTCTCGACGATCTTCGAAGACTATCGCTGGTCAACCCTCGCCGTCGCGGGGGGACTGATCGCCCTGGCGGGCCTCGTCATCGCCCTGAGGTCGAGGGCGGTTCACTCCTAAGCGCACATTGCACCTCTCCCTCCCCGCGCCTAAGTCCGCGCCATGCTCGACGTTCAGAACGCTGCCGCCGCTCCGCCCTCCGCCATCCGCCGGGAAGATTACCGGCCGCCCGACTGGCTCGTGCCCGGGGTGGAGCTGGAATTCGATCTCGGCGCACAGCGGACCCGGGTGAGGTCGAGGCTGAGCGTGACCCGCAACGGTTCGCACCACCGGCCGCTGAGACTGGACGCGCAGGGACTGAAGCTGGTCGAGCTCAGCGTCGACGGCGTAGCGGCCGGATACAGCTTGGAAGGCGAGGTCCTGACCCTTGCGCTGGACGGCGAGGCGGCGATCGTCGAGACCCTCGTCGAGATCGATCCGAGGGCCAACACCCAGCTCATGGGCCTCTACGAATCGGGCGGCATATTGTGCACCCAGTGCGAGGCGGAGGGGTTCCGCCGGATCACGCCCTTCCCCGACCGGCCCGACATGCTCTCGCGCTACCGGGTGCGGATGATCGCCGACAGGGACGCCTATCCGATCCTCCTGTCCAACGGTAATCAGGTCGGCGCCGGCGATTCGGGCGGCGGCCGGCATTGGGCCGAGTGGGACGATCCCTTTCCCAAGCCCTGCTATCTGTTCGCTTTGGTCGCGGGCGACCTCGCCGCCAATCGCGACAGCTTCACCACGCGCTCCGGCCGCAAGGTCGATCTCGGAATCTGGGTCCGCGAGGGCGATTTGCCGAAGACCGAGCATGCCATGGAATCGCTCAAGGCTTCGATGAAGTGGGATGAGGACGTCTATGGCCGCGAATATGATCTGGCCGTGTTCAATATCGTCGCAGTGGCCGATTTCAACTTCGGGGCAATGGAGAACAAGGGCCTCAACATCTTCAATTCGCGCTTCATCCTCGCCGATCCGGACACGGCGACGGATACCGATTTCGACGCCGTCGCGGGCGTCGTCGCTCACGAATATTTCCATAATTGGTCGGGCAACAGGGTCACCTGCCGGGATTGGTTCCAGCTCTCGCTGAAGGAGGGGTTCACCGTCTTTCGCGACCAGATGTTCTCCGCGGACATGGGCAGCGCCGCGGTCAAGCGCATCGAGGACGTCAAGATGCTTCGGGCGGCCCAATTCCCCGAGGACGGCGGCCCGCTCGCCCACCCGGTGCGTCCGGACAGCTATATGGAGATCGCCAATTTCTACACGGCGACGGTCTACAACAAGGGCGCCGAATTGATCCGGATGCTCCACACCCTTCTCGGGCCGGAGCGGTTCCGGGCCGGCTGCGACCTCTATTTCGACCGCCATGACGGCCAGGCGGTGACCTGCGAGGATTTCGTGCGGGCGATGGAGGAAGCGAGCGGCGAGAATCTGTCGCATTTCCGCTTGTGGTACGAGCAGGCGGGGACTCCGCGGGTCCGGGCCGAGATCGGCCAGGAGAACGGAACCGCGCGCCTTCGACTGGAGCAGGCGGTGCCGCCGACTCCGGGCCAGCCCGTGAAGAAGCCGATGCCGATCCCGCTCCGGGTCGCGCTGTTCGCCCGGAACGGCGGCGAGAAGGTCGCCGAGCGGCTCGTCCTGCTCGACAAGGCGAAGGACGATATCCGGTTCGACGCCGGCGCGGACGATGTCGTGCTGTCGATCAACCGCGGATTTTCGGCACCGGTGATCGTCGAGACCGACCGACCGGCGGCCGATCTCGCCTTCCTGTCGGCCCATGACGACGATCCATTCGCCCGATACGAAGCGATGCAGCAGCTGATGCTCGACACCTTGATGGACGCGATCGCCTCGGGCCGCGCCGATCATGGAGCAGTGGTCGACGCGGTGCGGCGGACCCTTGAGGACGGGACTCTCGACCCCGCCTTCACGGCCGACGCCGTGCTTCCGCCGACCGAATCGTTCATCGGCGACCAGATGGCGGTGGTCGATCCGGATTCCATCCGGACCGCCCGCGATTCGCTTCGGGCGGAGCTGGGCCGGGCGCTGGAGCCGCAATGGCGGGCCGCCTACGCGTCGACCGCCACCAATCGCTATGAATATTCGCCGGCGGGCAAGGGCGCCCGGCGATTGAAGACGGTGGCGCTCAACTATCTGATGGCCGCCGGGGCCGAGGACGCCCCCGCCCTTGCTCGGCGTCAGCATGACGAAGCCGACAACATGACCGACCGCCAGGGTGCGCTCGGAGCGCTCGCGAGCTCGGACTCGCCCGAGCGCCACGGCGCGCTCGCCGCTTTCTACGAGCGCTATCGGAGCGATCCGCTGGTGCTCGACAAATGGTTCACGGTGCAGGCGCTTTCGAGCCGCGACGATACGCCGGACGCGGTCGCTCGGCTGGCGCAGCATCCCGACTTCACGCTCGCCAACCCGAACCGGATGCGGGCGCTGGTCAGCGCGTTCGCGGCCAATCAGCGCGCCTTCCACGAGGAGTCCGGCCGCGGCTACCGCTTCCTTGCCGACATGGTGCTCGCGGTCGACCGGATGAACCCGCAGACGGCGGCGCGGCTGGTGCCGGCGCTGGGCCGCTGGCGCCGTTTCGACGAGAAGCGCGCAGCGCTGATGAAGGCGGAGCTGAAGCGCATGGTCGACACGCAGGGCCTGTCGAAGGACGTGTTCGAACAGGCGTCGAAGAGCCTGGGCTAAGCCGCTGGCAGCTTGCCATAGTGCAACCATTGCACTATTCTACAGGCAATGCCTCGGTTGATGCGCTTTTCCTCGACCGAAGTGGCG
>DASQLT010000071.1:0-15783 GCA_035629855.1 Allosphingosinicella sp. | reverse complement strand
GAGATGCCCCGACGCTCCAGCCAGGTGAGGTACTCGCCGAGCGTCGTCCACTCGATGGGATAGCGGATGTCGCCCTGCTCCTCGAGCATCGTCCGCTTCATCTCGGCGCTGAGCGGCCCCATCGATCGACCCTCGCCGAACACCTCGAGCGTGACGCCCTGGCGGATCTCGCTCTGGCTGCGGCCGTCCTGGATCAGCGACTCGGTCGACCAGCTCAGCATGTTGATGAAGCCGGGCGCGACGGCGAGGCCGCGCGCGTTCAGCTCGACCTTGCCCTTGCCGGGGAGCCGCGGGGCGATGGCGGCGATCCGGTCGCCCTTTATGGCGACGTCCGCGATGAAGGGCGCTCCGCCGCCGCCGTCGTAGACCGTGCCGCCGCGGATGACCGTGTCGTAGGCCGGCGCGGGGCGGGCCGAGGCGGCACTTGCGAGGATCAAGGCGACGGCGGCGAGGACGCGGGGATACATCGCCCCCCTCTATCCTCCCCATCGCCAGATGGGGAGTGGCACCGCACGAAATGTGGTGGAGGGGTAGCTGGCACAGCCCTCGCCGGTTACCCCTCCACCACCCTCCCCATGCTTCGCAAAGGGAGGATTCTAATCGCCCCCGCCCTCGCGCATGTCCCTGGCGGCTTCGCGCATCTCGCGGGCGCCTTCGCGCATGTCCTTGGCGCCTTCCGCCATTTCATCGGCGGACTCGAGCAGATCTTCGTGAGTGACCCGCTCGCCGCGGGCGGCGTTGCGGCGGATCACGTCCTCGCGATAGGCCTTGCTGCTCTTCAGCTTCGAAGCCTCCAAGCGCATCCGCTCGGCGCCCGCTTCCATGTGGCGCGCTCCGGCCTCCATTCCGACGGCGCCGTGCTTCATTCCGGCGACGACCGCCGCGGCGGCCTCGCCGGCGGCGCGGCTCGCCTCGGCGGCGATGTCGACCGAGCGCATCGCCTCTTCGACGGCGCGCTCGACGTCCGTCTCGATCTGCGCCCCGTCGACATAGGGCGCCCGAGGGGGTCGGGGCGGGCGCGGTGCGGCAGCCTGCATCGCCGCGGCGACCGCGAGGGGCGCGCGCGGCGCCAGCGGAGCGCCTGGAGCCACGCCGGCTGCCACCGGCGTCGGCGGGACGGGCGGAACCAAATCGACGAGCGAGGCCAGGCCGGCGAGCGGAGCCAAGGCGGCGGTCGCGCGCACGGGCGCCGGCGGTGGCGGCGCGGCCGCTGGAGCCGCGGGCGCGGACGGCGCGAGCGAAGCGGCCGGCACGAGCGGCGCCTCGGGCGCCTCCGGCACGAACTCCAGGGCCGCCACCGGGGCCGCGAAGGCGGCGCAGCCGAGCATCGCCGCAACCGCCCAGCCGGAGCCGGAGCGGCGGGCGACCCGGCCGTCGAGGATCGCCTTGACCCGCCGCGACAGTCCGGGCTCGCCGGCGGCGATGGCGTTGGCGGGGAGAGCGGAGCGGCCACCCGGCCGGGCCCAGTCGAGAAGGGTCTGGGCGTAGCGCGCAGGCTCGACCTTGGCCGCGGCATCGCTGTCGGCCGCTTCCTCGGCCTGCTGGGCGACCTCGCGGTCGAGTCGCCAGACCAGGGGATTGAACCAGAAGAGCGCGACCGCCAGTCGGGACAGGACGAGCGACGGCCAGTCTCGCCGGACGACATGGGCCACTTCATGAGCGAGGATGGCGTCCGCCTCCTCCGGGGTGCGCAGAGTGTCGGGATCGAGCAGGATGACCGGGCGGAGAACCCCCCAGCTCAAGGGCGAGCGCGAGTCCTCGCAGACGAGAAGACGAACCCCGAGCGAGTCGCCGCCGGCCCGGCCAAGCGCCGCCCGCCATTCGGGATCCTCGACCTCGGCGGCGCCGCGAGTCCAGCGCCGAAGGGTCCAAAGCCCGGCGAGCAGCCGGCCGCCGACCATGAGGACCCCGCCGACGTAGAGAAGGATGAAGAGCAGGCTGGGATCGTCCCAATCGCCGGCCGCCGGGCCGGTCGGCGCCGCGGAAGAAACGGGCGCGGCGGCACTGGCCGGCTCGATCGCCTCGGCCGCGGGCGGAGCGCCGGCCGCGACCGGCGCCGGCGCCGAGGCCGGGGTCTCGATCTGAAGGGCGGGCGCGAACGAAGCGATGGCCGGCAAGGCCAGCAACAAGGCCACGGCGATCTTGAGCACCGCGCCGCGATCCGCCGCCGCCCGTGAGCGGAGCATCGCCGCCAGCAGCAAGGCGCCGCCGGCGATCGCTGCCGATTTCCACCCCATCTCGATCAGGAAGTCGTAGCTCATTGGTCGCGCTCCTTTGCCTTGTCGATCGCGCGTTGAAGCGCGTCGAGCTCTTCGGGCTTCAGCGATTGGGAAAGGCCGAGAAGGGCCGTCGCGGCGCTCGCCGCCGACCCGTCGAAAAAGGTTTTGACCATCTGCCGAAGCGCCGTCTCGCGGACCTTGGCCGGCTGCGGAACGCTCTTGTAGACGTAGGTCTGATCCTCGGCGCGGTGGCTGACCAGCCCCTTCGCCTCCAGCCGCGCCAGCATGGTCCGGACCGCCGAATGGCTGGGCGGATCGGCCATCGCCCGGCGCACGTCCGCCGCCGTCGCCTCCCCGGCGCTGCACAATATCTCGAATATCTCGCGCTCACGGCGCGGAAGGCTTGCAATCATCACGACTCGGTCCAGCTCCTGCTACACCTGTAGCATGCCACAAATGTAGCAGGTTGCAAGAGCCGTTCGTCGAAAAAGCCGGGCGGTTGGTCGATCCGGGCGCGCCTCACGTCATCCCGGCGAAAGCCGGGACCTTAGGACGGAAGCTCTCGGCGGGTCTCCCCGAGGTCCCGGCTTTCGCGGGACGACGGGTTAGCGCGCCGGCTTTCGGAACCGGTACATAAAGCGATCGGTGCTGCCTCGGACAGAAGGGTCGAAGACGTTCTTCGAATGGTCGTCCTCGCGCACCCGAAGCAGGTCCGACTGCCCCTCCAGCACGAAGCCGGCCCGCTCGAAATCGGCGCGGATGACGGCGGGGTCGATCCGGTGCAGCTTCTCGACCGTCTCGCGCGTGTCGCCGCCGGCGACGGCGACATGGTCGATGACGGCCACCGTCCCGCCCGGCTTCAGCGAGTCCCATATCGCCTTGACGACCGTGTTCGGATCGATCCGAGGCAGGCCGAACTGGGCGCTTTCCCAATAAGCGTCGTGATAGACGAGATGGAGGAGCGCGAAATCGAAGCTGCTCGGGGCGAAGGCGATGGCCGTCGAGGGACTCGAATAGAAAGCGGTGTTCGAGCTTCGCGATCGGATATCGGCCAGGGCCTTCACCACCGGCTCGCGGCGGGCGAAGGCGGCGGAATTCCAGCCGACGACATGGCCCTTCGGCCCGACCGCCCGGGCCATGAGCTCCGCATAATAGCCGGTGCCGGTGAAGTAATCGAGCGCCCGGTCGCCTTTCTTCAGGCCCATGAAGCGAAGCACTTCCGCCGGCTTCCTCACCGAGTCCAGGTCCGTCGCCGCCTTGGGCCGGCCCGGCGCCGCCATCGCCGCCGCCAGGTCCGCAGGCACCTTTGCCGGAGCCAACGCCGCCGCCGGCGCCGCCAACGCGAGCATGATCGTCACCAGAGCCGTCCCGCGCATCTACCCGCCTCCCTTCGCTTCCTCGACTCGATCGGGAGAGACTAGCTCAGGCTCCGGGCCGCGTCACCGTGCGCTGCGACAAAGCCGCCGTTTCAAATGGCGAAGACCTCGCGTCCCGCGCGGCTGCGCGCGCCCCGATCGCCGACCATCTCGACCTGCAGGCTGCACACGACGTGGGCGCCGCACCGGACGGCGACGGCGAGTGTAGCGCCGGCCGCTCCGCTGAAGCTGTAGAGGAGCGCGTGGGACGAGCCGTCGCCGCAGCGGCCGGCGCAGGCCACCTCGCCTTTGTGGGATGAGCCCATCGTCGCCGGAATCCCGTCGATGTAGAGCGCATAGGCGCTCACGCCGGGGCCCGGCCCCACCTCCACTTGCAGACTCGTCGATCGCGTTTCCAACATCGGTGCGGGCATAGGGGACGAAAGCCGCCTGCGACCGTGACGGGCCTCACGCGCGATCGCAGGCGCCTCGATTATGTGCGCCGAGTCGAAGCGCGCGAGGCGCGCGTTGACCGCGGCCGCGGAGAGGCGCAACTTGAACTGTCGTGGGGAGCGGGCGATGCAAGGTGAGCAAGGCGCGGAGGGTCGGTCCGAGCAACCGACCGGCGGCGTGGAGACGGTAGCCGTCTACAAGCCCAAGTCGATCGTCCTGTTTTCGGACGGGACCGGCAACAGCAGCGCCAAGCTGTTCAAGACGAACGTCTGGCGAATGTACGAGGCCGTCGATCTCGGCCCGGCGACCGAGGGCAAGCGCAAGCAGATCGCTTTTTACGACAACGGGGTCGGCACCTCCAGCCTGCGCCCGCTGGCCGCCCTCGCCGGCATTTTCGGTTTCGGCCTCAAGCGCAACATTCTCGAAATCTACCGCTACGTCTGCCGCAATTACGCGCCCGCGCCGGGCCGGGAGGGAGGCGGGGATCCGGGCGCCGACGGCGACCATATCTACGGTTTCGGCTTCAGCCGCGGGGCGTTCACGATGCGGCTGGTCATTGCCCTGATCGCTCAGCAGGGCCTGGTGCGGTCGTCGACGGAGGAGGAGCTGGAGCGCAGGAGCGAGGACGCCTATCGGGCGTTTCGCGAAGATTTCCTGCCCCGCAAATGGCAGGCGCCGACGAAATGGTTCCGGGCGCGCCGCAAGCGCAAGGTGGAAGCCCGCAACGCCCGGCTCGGGATCGCGCCGTACGACAAGAGTCGAAACTACATGCCGGTGATCCGCTTCGTCGGCGCCTGGGACACGGTCTCCGCTTACGGCGGGCCGGTGTCGGAGATCACCCGGGCGATCGACAATTGGATCTATGCGCTGAGCATGCCCGATTATCAGTTGCACGAGCGGGTCCTGAGGGCGCGCCACGCGCTCGCCATCGATGACGAGCGCGACGCCTTCCATCCCCTGCTCTGGGAGGAATCGGAGGAAGAGCCGCGCTATCAGACGGCGGCCGGAAGCCAGGCGCTGGCCTGCCTCCAGGCGCGGGTCGCGGGCCTTCGCGGCGACCGGGAGGATCGGCTGAAGTCGCTTCGGGCGGCGGCGGCGGCGGGCGCTCGCAAGCGCAAGTTCCGGGACCGGATCGAGCAGGTCTGGTTCACCGGGATGCATGCGGACGTGGGCGGCGGCTATCCCGACGAAAGCCTGAGCTACGTCTCCTTCCTGTGGATGATGGAAGAAGCGCAGGCGGCCGGGCTGAGGACCATCGACGCCATCACCGACCGCTTCCGGGCCACGGCCAACAGCTCCGGTCCGCTCCACGACAGCCGAAGCGGTCCGGGCGCTTATTATCGCTACCAGCCGCGCCGGATCGCCGCCTGGCTTCGCCGGCCCGACCGGGACGCCATCGTCCAGCTCGATCCGCTGCGCTGCGCGCACGGAGAGCCGGTCGGCTATCTCGAATCGATCCGCATCCATCAGAGCGTCGCCGCCCGGATCGCCAGCGGAACGGACCGCTACGCCCCGTTCACACTGCCGGCGCGGATCCGGATCGTCCCGCCGCAGCGCCAGGGCGAGACCGCGCAGCAGGCCGACAGCCAGACTCCGTCGGCTCCGCCCGCCGAGGACCAGCCGGCCCGGCCGCTCGTGTCGCGCGACGTTCGCGAGCTGCTCGAGGATCCGGACCTCGCCGCCGCCCGGATCGCGGCCACCGAGCCCGTCTGGGACATGGTCTGGCACCGCCGGCTCATCTATTTCGGAGCGCTCCTGGCGACCCTGTTCCTCGTCATCCTCCCCTGGACGATCGCGCCGACCCAGCTCGAAAGATTATGCTCGGACGACCGCTGCGTCATCACCGGACTGATCGGCCAGCTCAAGATATTGATCCCCTCCTTCCTCGAAGGCTGGGTCGACGGCATCGCCACCCAGCCGCTCCTGGCGATCGCTCTGATCGCTCTGATCGCCGTTCTCCTGTCGGCGGGAAGGCGGGTCGAGCGCCGGCTGCGTGAGCATTCGCACGCCGCCTGGGAAGCCGTTCTGGGCCGGCGCGACTGGCCGGCCCCGCCGCGGTTCAGGCTGCCCCCGCTCTGGCGCTCGCCGCGCTACCGCCGGGTCTTCCGGAGCCTGAAATGGACGATCCTGCCCTCGCTGGTCACGATCGCCTTCTTCGTCCTCTTCGCCAATCTGGGCGGCGCCGCGGCCACCCAGGCCTGGCTGGTCCTGGCCGAGCCGAGGGGCGCCTTCTGCGTCAGCCGGGGCGAGGGGCGAACCCCAACCCGCGCCATCCCCATCCAATTCATGGCCGACGCCCGCTGCACGGATCTCCACGTCGACGTAAAGGCGGGCGAATATTACGAGATACGCCTCCGCACCTCGCCCGACTGGGCCGACTCGGGCTACAAGGCCGACCTCGGCGACGGCGCCGATCTCCCGCTCTACGCCGACACGGCGATCCTCTACCGCCGGGTCATCGGCGCCCCCTGGATGAAGCCGCTGATCGAGATACGCGACACCCGAAGCTCCGGCTGGAAGCCCGAATGGAAGCAATGGGCGCTCGGCTCCCACGTCAACATCAAGGCCCTGCATTTCTGCCCGAGCCGCCGCAACACCTGGGCCGCCCGCTTCAAGGCGGCCCGAAGCGGCCGCCTCCACATCATGCTGAACGACGCCGCCCTGCCGTTCATGCCGGGGGCGTTCTACGGCAACAACAGGGGCGTCGCGGTGGGGACGGTGCTGCATGCGCCGATCAACCGGCTGAGGTGCCGGGAGCCTTGAGGGGCTAGTCGAAGGGGAAGGCGGCAGTGATCAGCCGGAATTGTGCCCCGGTGCCGTGCGGCCGTTGCACCTCATGAGCCCGCTTGGGCGAACGAACTCGAGCGCCGGCCAGAAACGTCGACGGGTCAAACCCACGCATCCGACGCCCATGGCGCAATCGGAACGATGTCGAGGCGGAAAGATTTTCTACCCGGCGACCCGGTCATCGGTTTCGGTCCGATCGTGATCCGCCATGTCGGCCTTCAAGGCTTCCTGGACGATCGCGACCTTAGCCGACGTCGAACCGCATCGATGGCCCCGCGGGCCCGATCTGGAGCAGTTGCAGGCCGGAGTCGGATCGGTCCCACCAATTGCTGTTCGGGGAGGTCATGGGCGTGAAGCTGTCCTTGTGTCCCGCCCTGAAGAGGTCGCCCGCGTCGCCTTGGCCGATGCCGCGTTCGAGCTCCCGGAGGCCGTCCGCCTGCATCAACGCGCATTCGTAATGCTTCGACGGGCTTCCCGACTGATGCTCGTTATCGCCCCCCTCGTCGACGTGCCACACGGCCAGGCCGCTTCCCGGAAGCACCGCGTCGCGCCCGGTCGCGGCACGATTTTCGACGATGAAATATTCTTTCGCGTTTTTGCGGCGCATGGCGAACTGATTGTTTCCGGCTGCCAGGGTTATCGATGCTCCGGAAGGAAGATCGGCCAGGTCGCTGGTCCAGCCCGCGGCGTGCTTGAGATAGGCGCCGACTTGGGACGGATTCTTTGCGCCCGCGCCCTTTCCTCCCGCGCACATCAGGCAGAAGACACCGACACCTCGCGATTTTACGCCGTCTTCGCCATAATCGTAGAGGTCCGGAAAGTCGCAGATCAGGTGACCGTTTTCGTGGCAGAATGTGCCAAGCGTAAGCTCGTCCGTCATGTCGGTGATCTGATAGTCGTGGGCGATCTTCCCCGGCGCAAGCTGATAGCCCCCGCCGCCGATATAATAAGCATGCGGCCACAAGCCTTCCGACCAGTTGTTGTCGCGCGTACCGGCGTAGAAGACGTTGACCGCATAGATATAGTCCTGCTGATCCGACGTAAGCACCGTCGCGTCGAAGCCGTTCCCCACGAGGTGATCGAGGGCTTCGCGGATCAACTCGACAGTTCGCTTGGTATAAGGGACTTTGGGATCGGTGTAGTAGCCTCGCTTGTGCTTGGCCCGATAATAAGGCGTGACGACGTTCGTATAATCGAGCTTGCCGTCCGACACGTCGTGGAAATAGTCGCGGACCGAGCCATTATTGCCGAAACCGTTATACCCCGGCTGATTGCAATAAGCCTCAACCTGCGCGCGCGAGATCGTCGCTGGAAAATCCTCGAAGTCGATGAGCAGGGTCAGCCCGACGAAAGTTCCGACGGTCTCGCGGGTCGGCGGCGCGAGCGTGAACCCGACGTCTTCGGCCATCGCCCTTAGTTCTGCCCTTCGCCGATATTCTTCGCGGCGCTGCCGCCAGCGGGAGCCCGATGCGGGAAGGCCCTCCATCGCGGGAGGCGGAAGTTCCGTGCCCGGGACTGACGGAGGACGAAGGCCCGCCGCCAAGCCAAGCAGCTCCGGGTCCGCGGCGCCCGGCCGGATTCCAGCCGGCACGAGGGCACCCGCCGGTCCCGGCCTGGCATAATGGTAGAAATGCGAAACCGGATCCTGAACTACGGTGAACCCGTCGAGAGTCTCGAAAGTCGCGGCATTCTGATTGCCTGTCCCCCGCACCTGAAGCGTCGAGCCGTCCGGCTGGGTGAAAGTGAATACCTCGTCGATGAAGGGCAGCGACATTAAGGGTCTCCTCAGGCTTGCACGGCGCCAGGCCGCCTTGTCTAAGGCCCCCGTGCCGTCCGCCGCGTGACCGTCGTCACGCCCCCGTCACGAAATCCGGACCTTGCCTTCCACCCCTACCGCACCCATCTCTCGACTGCCGCGTTGACCTTCCACGCGTCCCCTTCTATCCATAGAACAGATCTGGAACACGACCGGCCATGCTGACTCACCTTTCCGTCCGCGGCGCGCGCGAGCACAATCTCAAGAATGTCGACGTGGACATCCCGCGCGAGACTCTCACCGTGATCACCGGGCTCTCGGGCTCGGGCAAATCCTCGCTCGCCTTCGACACCATCTATGCCGAGGGCCAGCGCCGCTACGTCGAGTCGCTCAGCGCCTATGCGCGCCAGTTCCTGGAGATGATGCAGAAGCCCAACGTCGACCATATCGAGGGCCTCTCCCCCGCCATCTCGATCGAGCAGAAGACGACGTCGAGGAACCCGCGCTCCACCGTCGCCACCGTCACCGAAATCTACGATTACATGCGCCTGCTCTGGGCGCGGGTCGGCGTGCCTTACTCCCCCGCCACCGGCCTCCCCATCTCCGCCCAGACCGTCAGCCAGATGGTCGACCGGGTGATGGCGCTGCCCGAAGGCACCCGCCTCTACCTCCTCGCCCCCGTCGTCCGCGGCCGCAAGGGTGAGTATAGGAAGGAGCTGGCCGAGTGGCAGAAAGCCGGCTTCGCCCGGGTCCGCATCGACGGCGCCTTCCACGACATCGAGGACGCGCCGGCGCTCGACAAGAAATACAAGCACGACATCGAGGTGGTGGTCGACCGCCTGGTCGTGCGCGAAGGGATCGAGACTCGGTTGGCGGACAGCCTCGAGCAGGCACTGAAGCTGGCCGAGGGCCTCGTCTATCTCGACCCCGCCGATCCAACCCCTCTCCCTGAAGGGGAGAGGGACAGGTCGCAAAGCGACCAGGGTGAGGGCACCGGCAAGGGCAAGGCCAGGCCCTCACCCCGCGCCGCCAAGGCGGCTCACCCCTCTCCCCTGGAGGGAGAGGGGAAGAAGGCCGTCCTCGGCGACAACGCTCCCGAAGGCCGGATCACTTTCTCCGAGAAGTTCGCCTGCCCCGTCTCCGGCTTCACCATCGCCGAGATCGAGCCGCGCCTGTTCTCGTTCAACGCCCCCCAGGGCGCCTGCCCCGCCTGCGACGGCCTCGGCGAGAAATTGCTCTTCGATCCCGAGCTCGTCGTTCCCAACGAGAATCTCTCGATCAAGCGCGGCGCCATCGTCCCCTGGGCCAAGTCCAACCCGCCCAGCCCTTATTACATGCAGGTCCTCGGCAGCCTCGCCCGCGAGTTCGACTTCAGCGTCGAGACGCCCTGGAACGACCTTCCCGAAGAGATCCGCCGGACGATCCTCTATGGAACCGAGGGCAGGCCCGTCACCCTCCGCTTCATCGACGGCAAGCGCAGCTACGACGTCCGCAAGCCTTTCGAGGGCGTGATCGGAAACCTCAACCGCCGGATGCTCCAGACCGAGAGCGCCTGGATGCGCGAGGAGCTGAACAAATATCAGTCCGCCGCCCCCTGCGAAACCTGCCACGGCGCCCGCCTCCGCCCCGAGCCGCTGGCCGTCAAGATCGCCGGCGAGGACATAAGCATGTCCACCCGCCGCTCGGTCCGCCACGCCCTCGAATGGTTCTCCACGCTCGAGGACAAATTGAACGGCCAGCAGAAGGAGATCGCCCGGGCCATCCTCAAGGAGATCAACGAGCGGCTCGGCTTCCTCGACAACGTCGGCCTCGATTATCTCAACCTCGACCGGACCTCCGGCACCCTGTCGGGCGGCGAGAGCCAGCGCATCCGCCTGGCCAGCCAGATCGGCTCGGGCCTCTCGGGAGTCCTCTACGTCCTCGACGAGCCCTCGATCGGCCTCCACCAGCGCGACAACGACCGCCTTCTCGTCACCCTCAAGCGCCTCCGCGATCTCGGCAACACCGTCATCGTCGTCGAGCATGACGAGGACGCCATCCGGACCGCCGACTATGTCATCGACATGGGCCCCGGCGCCGGCGCCCATGGCGGCGAGGTCGTCGCGAGGGGCACGCTCGAAGAGGTTCTGGCGAATGAGAAGTCACTGACGGCGGATTATCTCACCGGCCGCCGCTCCGTCGCCGTCCCCGCCACCCGCCGCAAGGGCAACGGCCGCAAGCTGACCGTGAAGGGCGCCAAGGCCAACAACCTCAAGGACGTCACCGCCTCGATCCCGCTCGGCACCTTCACCTGCATCACCGGAGTCTCCGGCTCCGGCAAGTCGAGCTTCACCATCGACACGCTCTACGCCGGCGCCGCCCGCGCCCTGAACGGCGCCCGGGTCATCTGCGGCCCGTGCGAGAAGATCGCCGGCCTCGAATATCTCGACAAGGTCATCGACATCGACCAGTCCCCGATCGGCCGGACCCCCCGCTCCAACCCCGCCACCTACACCGGCGCCTTCACCCAGATCCGCGACTGGTTCGCCGGCCTCCCCGAAAGCCAGGCCCGCGGCTACAAGCCCGGCCGCTTCAGCTTCAACGTCAAGGGCGGCCGCTGCGAAGCCTGCAAGGGCGACGGCCTGATCAAGATCGAGATGCACTTCCTCCCCGACGTCTACGTCACCTGCGACGTCTGCCACGGCCACCGCTACAATCGCGAGACGCTGGAAGTGAAGTTCAAGGGCAAGAGCATCGCCGACGTCCTGGACATGACGGTGGAAGACGCCCACGAATTCTTCAAGGCCGTGCCGCCGATCCGAGACAAGATGGCGATGCTGGAGGAAGTCGGCTTGGGCTACATCAAGGTCGGCCAGCAGGCGACGACTTTGTCCGGCGGCGAGGCGCAGCGGGTGAAGCTGGCCAAGGAGCTGTCGAGGCGGGCGACCGGGCAGACCTTGTACATATTGGACGAGCCGACCACGGGGCTGCATTTCGAGGACGTGAGGAAGCTCCTCGAGGTGCTCCATGCGCTGGTCGAGCAGGGCAATTCGGTGGTGGTGATCGAGCATAACCTGGAGGTGATCAAGACGGCGGACTGGGTGCTGGACCTTGGGCCCGAGGGTGGCGACAAGGGGGGGGAGATCGTCGCGGAGGGGACGCCTGAGCAGGTCGCCGCCGAACCCGGCTCCTACACCGGCGGCTATCTCAAGGCCCTGCTGAACGGCCCCCGTGCCGAACCCGCCGCCCTGAAACCGAGAAAGAAGCGCGCCTCCTCCGCCGTCCGCGAGCGCGAAGCGGCGGAGTAAGCGCAGCCTGCGATGCGTCGATGGTTCAAGACTCTTGTGACAGGCGAATCCATGAAAGCAGAGAAGGAACTATACTTAGCCGCGGACAACGTCGGTGATCTTTTATCCAGGTTTCGAGTATCTCTTCCTGAGAAAACACTGGAGAACGTTACCGATGTCTGTTCTGAAGTGCAGAAGAGCTGGAGCGGCTCTAACCTCGGATATCACGCCTACGTCTACTTCGAAGATCTTAAACCGATTTCTCCCGGTGCTCATTTCAGTCCAGAATGGGGTATCAGAGATGATGACCTTGGGTTTGGGCACGGGAGCGACAGGCGGTTTTTGCAATATGATCCGGACGCCATAAAACGACATATTCTAGCGAGAGCCGGAAACCTCAATCTTGGGATGGTAAGAGAGGCATTTCGGAGCTTAGCAACTGACTTGCCCGTGCTGCAACGCGACGTGATATCGATCCTCTCATCGATGAAGCGGGACGACTTTCTGAATGATTTAGTCAAGGAAATTCGGGGAGTTTCCATCCTTTCGACGCACGACGCGCGAAACGCGCTCTTGCCGCGGGGTCAGCGGATGTCGCGGGACAGCCTGGCAATCACTCAAGGAACGCGCTTGGCTCCCCACCAGGAAATATGGGGAGAGATGCTGGCCTTTAGCTCCGGAATGGTGGCTGCCCAAGAACTTATGACGCTAACACGCCAGGCGGCCGCGCACTTGGCGCGCCAATCCGGCAGGGGCGCCTCAGCCGCAACTTCCTCACGCAAGGTTTTCATCGGCCATGGCGGATCTCCCGTTTGGCGCGAGCTAAAGGATTTCCTCCGCGATACATTGCGGCTGGAGGTGGAGGAGTTCGGTAGGGTCCCAACGGCCGGGATCAGTACAACTTCCAGGCTTTATGAAATGCTCGATAGTTGTGGCTTCGCCTTCCTCTTGATGACCGGAGAAGATGAAACCGCGGAAGGTCACAAGAATGCCCGCCTAAATGTCATTCACGAGATAGGCTTATTTCAAGGGCGACTTGGAGCTTCGAAAGCCATCATCATGTTGGAGAATGGCTGCTCTGAGTTCAGCAACATTCACGGCCTGGGCCAAATACGGTTTCCTGCCAATCGAGTATCGGCGGCTTTCGAGCAGGTTCGGCAGGTTCTGCGCCGCGAGGGTATTATTCAGGATTGAACTTCTATCTATGCCGTCGTCGTAACTTCTATCAGCCTAGGAGACCCAAGTGCGCAAAGGTTATTGGACATGCCGCGACCTGCGTTGGGCTCTATTTCTGGCCGCTTTCGCGCCAATGGGGCAGGGCTGCGCTTCGGCGGGCGATCATCCTGCTCGCGCCACCAGTCCCTTGCCGCGCCTATTCGCCGCCTCGCCGGAAAGTAGAATCGGCGGTCAGGCTCGCTTTGCCGGATACCTTCAGGTTCGAAACGGCTGTGTAATTGTGACGGCGGAGACGGGCCACATCGTTCCGATTTTCGACTCCTCGATTCGTCTGACCGAAGCCGGCGACGCGATCGTCGATAGTCGGAACGGACTGCGCATAGCGGTCGGCGAGCGTCTTTGGGCTTCAGCCGCATATGCAAGGGATCACGGCGTGGGGTGGAGTTATCCAGAAATTGAAAAAGCTATGGGCGTGAGGGTGTCGGAAGAATGTGGAGACACTGTGGTTCGACTGAAAAGCGTCAGACGCGAGGAACTCGAGCCCTAGGCCGGGAGTGAACGCCGCCGGCCTAGGAGCGAACAAGCATTATGGCTGAGTGAGGACCTGGAAATTGGCATCCGCAAACCTGCTGGCAGGCATGAAGAATGCATCATTCGGATCCTCGAAGACGTCGTCGCTATGGATACCCCAAGCCTCACTGTAAGTGGAAACATACCAGGGAGCGCCACTATCCCCACCGCTCGACATATTGGCACCTGCCTTATGGACGCGGATAAAGCCACCAGCGCCCATGCCACTATAATCCGTGCTTAGAACATAGCCACACGTATAAAAGGTCGCTCTTCCATACTTACATACATAGTCATCTTCGAAAATCCACTCGTACGGAATTGCAGAAGTAATCCTCTGTAGAACTGAGCTTCCTACGTATATCGCGTTAGTGACCGTATTTGTGCCTAAACCGTTAACCTGGAAGTCGTAGATCGTGCCCCATCGTTGGGCAACCCAAGGCAGCGGAGATCCGTTGTAATTTAGAGTATCCGCACAGTGCCCCGCGGTCGATATATACCGCTTTGTGCCGTCAGTTAGGGCAAATCCCGCAGTGCACCTTTCTATCGCGCCTTCCTTCAACGGATAGCCGCCGTATATCGCCGCCTCCCCGTCCCACTTCATCGCCTTCACTTTTTTTATTTTTACCTTTTTGTCGAGCTTGATGTTGCCCTTCGCCATGGCCGCGTTCAACCCGGCCTCATCGTCGGTGAAAAGGTCGATTTCTCCCGCCCGAACTCGCGTCTGCGCGGCGACCCGTCCGCCATTCTCTCTGATGCCCTTCAGGAGATCCGCTTGCTCCTGACGAAGTGCCTTTTCACTTTGCCGAGCCGTCGCGGGCACGACGGACCTCGGTACCTTGTACTTCTTCAATTTCTCTGCGGCGCTTTCCGTAAACAGCACCGTGATTTTAAACTCTGGGCGATGGTCGACATAAATCCCACCGAACGTGTCACTCTCGTTGGTTCGAAGCTCGCCGGCCAGGCGGCGCGTTTCTCGCAATTCATCGAGCCGACGTCGCGCTTCTTCCACCGATAGACCATTGTCGGCAGCGTAGCTCTTTTCCGTAGATGGAGGAGCGGTGTCAGGGGCCACTGGGTCCTGCGCAAGTGCTGACGATGCCGCGGATGAAGTCACGGCAAGCAAAAATGCACATAAATGTCTCATCAGCATAACTCCTGCAAACGTCGCGCATCAAGCATCTCGAAGCGCTTCCGTTCCGAGTTAACTAATCTAAAGTGGACCTATTTTCTGAGGCTTGTCGTAGCGTAACATCTGCTTTCCTTGCCACCGTAATGGAGCCATCTCCGCTTGGCGATGACCGGTCGCCGTGGGAGATTGCCGTGGTGAGAGGCCCGGACATGGGGTTCGAGCCGGCGGGGAGGCTGACATGGCTGAAACGGGTTCGAAGGAAGGCGGAGCCGCAAGCGCGCCGCTTGAGGAATTCCTCGGAGCGGCGGAGGCGTTCGTCACGAACGTCGCCGACGCGATGGTCAAGGCGGCGGGCGACGATCCGGACGCCCTGCTGATCCGGGGCACGTCGAGGACCGTCATCGCCCAGTTCGCAAGCCTCTGCCAGGAGGTGCGGTCGAGCTATCGCGGCGCCAACGCGAACGCTCGCCGGGAAGCCGACAAGCTGCTCTCGATCCAACAGGGCGCGATTCTCGCCCGGACCGGCGAGGAGACGGCCATGGCGGCGCTCGCGGCCGGCCCCGGCGGCGGCTTCTTCGGTTGGGTCTCGCAGCACCTCGAGGAGATCAAGAAGATCATCCGGTTCATTCTGGGCGTGATCTTCAAGGAGCTGCCGAAATGGGTCGACGAGATCATCACCCTCGTCGACGAGCTCTGGGACCTGATCAGCTCCCTGCTCAGCGGGGTCTTCGGCTTCAAGCGCCAGGAGATCGCCGACGAGATCTCCGCGCGCGCGGTGAACACCAAGAACGAGCTCGCCGCCCTGGCGCGGCTCGCCGCCGCAACCCGCGCATCGGCCACCGAGGACGGGGACTAAGCCTCGGCTGAGATAAACAGTGACAGTATACAATTAACCTGGAGGCACAGCGCTCCCCAGGCGCCTTAAATGTATACTGTTGTCTAATTGATTGTTCTCCTGGGCGTCAGCTGACCGGCCTCTATGGTTGTCTACGAGGTCTGCGGACTGGCGTTGGCGCCGTTGGTGTCCGAGCCGTCATGATCGCGGTCAGGCGGGAAGCGGTGGGCGCCT
>DASQLT010000070.1:0-94637 GCA_035629855.1 Allosphingosinicella sp. | reverse complement strand
GCTGCGCGCCAAAGGAAAATCCGCCAAAGCCGCACTCATCGCCGTCGCCCGAAAGCTCATCGTCCTCGCCAATACCCTCGTCAGCGAAAACCGAACCTGGACATCCGCGCGCCCTTGACCAGCAACACAGATGCTCCACCCTGCTTCGCAGGGTCCCCCTCCCCACGCTGCGCGTGGGGAGGATTCAGCCCCCCAAGAACCTCTTCACCCCCCGCGCCGCCTGCCGGATCCTCTGTTCGTTCTCGACCAGGGCGATCCGCACATATCCCTCGCCTTCCTCCCCGAAGCCCACGCCCGGGCTCACCGCGACATGCGCCTCGCCGAGCAGCCGCTTGGAGAACTCCATCGAGCCCAGCGCTCGATAGGCCTCCGGGATCGGCGCCCAGGCGAACATGCTGGCCTCGGGAGACGGTATCTCCCACCCCGCCCGGCCGAAGCATTCGACCAGGCAGTCGCGCCGCGCCTTGTAGAGCCGGCGATTGGCCTCGATAATGTCCTGCGGCCCGTTCAGCGCCGCCGTCGCCGCCGCCTGGATCGGCGTGAAGGCGCCGTAATCGAGATAGGATTTGACCCTCCCGAGCGCCCCGATCAGAGCTTCGTTGCCGACCGCGAAACCCATCCGCCATCCGGCCATCGAATAGGTTTTCGACATCGACGTGAATTCGACCGCGACCGCTTTCGCCCCCTCGACCTGCAGGATCGACGGCGTCGGCGCCTCGCCGAAATAGATTTCCGCATAAGCGAGGTCGCTGATCACCCACAGATCGTGCTCGCGGGCAAAGGCCACGACCTTCTCGTAGAAAGGCAGATCGGCGGTGTAAGCGGTCGGGTTGGACGGATAGCCGATCACCAGCACCTTGGGCTTGGGCACGGTGAAGCGCACCGCCCGCTCGAGGCTGTCGAAGAAGTCCGGCCCCGGTGCGGCCGGGATCGACCGGATCGCGGCGCCGGCGATGATGAATCCGAACTGGTGGATCGGGTAGGAGGGATTGGGCGCGAGGACGACGTCGCCCGGCGCGGTGATCGCCTGGGCGAGGTTGGCCAGCCCCTCCTTCGAGCCCAGGGTGACGATCACCTCCCGCTCCGGATCGACCTCGACCCCGAAGCGCCGCGCGTAATAAGCCGCCTGCGCCTTCCTCAGGCCGGCGATCCCGCGCGAAGCCGAGTAACGATGCGCCCGCGGGTTGCGCGCCACCTCGGCCAATTTCTCGACGACATGCGCCGGCGGCGCCCCGTCGGGATTGCCCATTCCGAGATCGACGACATCCTCGCCCCGGGCCCGGGCGGCCGCCTTCATCGCATTGACCTCGGCGAAGACGTAGGGCGGAAGTCGGCGGATTCGGTAGAAATCGTGGCTCATGCCCCTCCCTAAGCCCCCCGTCATCCCGGCGAAAGCCGGGACCTGGGGGAGACCGCGGGGATTCAGGCGCATCGGGCGCCAATCTTCGGCAGCCGCAGGCCAATCGATTTCCAACGCAAAAACGCAGGGAGCCCGTGCCGCTCCGAAGGCCATGCCGTCTCTCAAGCCGTTGGCACGCATCGAGACTGCATCGCCCCAAGCCCGCCGATTTGACGGAGTCCTTTGACGAAGAAAATGGGGACAGTTACCATTTTCGGAGCCGTGCGCCGCTGGAGCGCGGAAAATTGGTAACTGTCACCATTTTCTACGCAGAGTACCTCAGCAGAGCGCGACTCAAGTTCGGAGAATGAACGCAGGTCCTTTGATGGGCCGAAGCATCGTCGCGTCTTTGCGGCTTTGCGTTGAATTTCCGATGGTGGGGCGACTGCGGCTTCGCGGCTGGGATGCCCCCCTCCAACTGAAGGGAGATTTCTTTGCCGCCAGGCGCCGAACCGCCCGCTTGAAAAATGGTGACAGTTACCATTTTCGGAGCTGTGCGCCGAATGAGCCTGGAAATTGGTAACTGTCACCATTTTCTACGCAGAGTTTCGGTGACGTGCCGAGGTATCGTCGCGTCCTTCCACGAGGTCGAACCGGCCGGAACCACCGAACCTTTCCCTCCCCCCGCGCATTCCCTAGATAGCGCCGCGACAGGAGAGACACATGGCCGACCCCGACACCAGGGCCCCCGAAGCCCCGCCGCTGCCCACTCTCGAAGAGATGCAGCAATGGACCTGGGTGATGGGGCGCGCCCAGCAGATGATGCTCGAGCATGTCGCCAAGGCGATGGGCGAGGCCCAGCAGGCCGAGCCCAAGGCGGCTCAATTGCCCTGGCTGAGCATGTTCCCCGACCCGGCCAAGATCGCCGAGCAGCAGGCCGATCTGTGGACCCAGGGCCTCGCCATCTGGCAGCGCGCCTTGGGCGGAGAGGCGCCGCGTACCGAGCTCGCCGACAAAGCGGACAAGGACAAGCGCTTCGCCGCCGCGCCATGGCGCGACAATCCGCTCTTCGACATGATCCGCCAGAGCTATCTGCTGGTTTCCGAGCGGCTACTCGGTTCGGTCGACACGCTCGAAGGGGTCGATCCGAAGCAGCGCGAGAAGCTCCGCTTCGTCACGAAGAATTTCGTCGACGCCATGGCCCCTTCCAACTTCGCGGCGACCAATCCGCTGGTGCTCGAGCGGGCGATGGCGACCAAGGGCGAGAGCCTCCTGAAGGGCCTCGAGCACATGCTCGACGACGTCTCGAAAGGCCAGCTCACCCATACCGATCCGAAGGCGTTCGAGGTCGGCCGCAACATCGCCGTCACTCCGGGCAAGGTCGTCAGGCGAACGCCGCTCTACGAGCTCATCCAATACGGCCCGACCACGGACGAGGTGCACGAGACCCCGCTGATCATCTTCCCGCCCTGGATCAACCGCTTCTACATTCTCGATCTGAATCCGAAGAAGAGCTTCATCCGCTGGGCGGTCGAGCAAGGGCTGACCGTGTTCGTCGTCTCCTGGAAGTCGGCCGACGAGAGCCTCAAGGAGACCACGCTCGACGATTATGTGCTCCGAGGCCAGGTCGACGCGATCGACACGGTGCGCGCGCTGCTCGGAGTGAAGAATGTCCATGCCATCGGCTATTGCGTCGCCGGCACCACCCTGGCCGCGACCCTCGCTTTGCTCGAGGCCCGCGGCGAGGCGGACAAGGTCGCAAGCGCCACCTTCTTCACCGCCCAGGTCGATTTCTCCGAAGCGGGGGATCTGAACCTGTTCGTCGCCGACGAGACGCTTCAGCTGATCGACCAGATCTCGGCCGAGAAGGGCTATCTCGACGGCCGCTACATGGCCGCCACCTTCAACATGCTGAGGGGCCGCGACCTGATCTGGAGCTACGTCACCAACAATTATCTGATGGGGGAGGATTACGCCCCCTTCGACCTGCTCCACTGGAACTCGGACACGACCAACCTGCCCGCCAAATGGCACCAAGCCTATCTCAAGGACTTCTACCGCGACAACAAGCTGGTCCGGGCCGGCGGGCTGATCGTCGACGGCACCCCGATCGACATCCACACGGTCCGGACCCCGACCTACGTCCAAGCCGGCCGCGAGGACCATATCGCTCCGGCGGCGAGCGTCTGGAAGATAACCCATTATTTCCAGGGCCCGCTTCGCTTCGTCTTGGCCGGCTCCGGCCACATCGCCGGCGTCGTCAACCCGCCCGAGGCCCAGAAATACCAATATTGGACCAACGGCGGGAAGAAGACGTCGCTCGACGAATTCGTCGAGGGCGCCACCGAGCACAAGGGCAGCTGGTGGCCCGATTGGGCGAAATGGATCGGCGCGCTGGCCGAGAAGAAGGTGCCGGTGAAGGGGGCGCGAATACCGGGCGAGGGCAAGCTCAAGGCGATCGAGGACGCGCCGGGGAGCTACGTGAAGGCGCGGTAGGGGAAGGGCTGAAATGGACGATCGTCGGGGACAGCCTCAGCCGTCACCCTGAACTCGTTTCAGGGTCCAGGGTGGAGCGGCTCCAAGGCCGGCGTTCATTCCGGGCGTGGGAGCTTCGCCCCGACCTGGATGCTGAAACAAGTTCAGCATGACGGTTTTCGCTCCTCAATGATCCCTCGTGCTGCACCGCAACATTTTTTCCTTGAAACCCTCCCGCGACTCACCTATGTTGCATCGCAGCATAGATTTGAAGGAACACCGAATGGCCGATCAGCAGACCCAGACCCCGACCGCCGCTGCGGCCGTCGATTCCGCGGCGAAGGCTTCGGCCGCGATCGCGAAAGCCGCCACCCCGGCGGTGACTCCCAAGGCCGAGGCTCCGGCCGCTGCCGCCAAGGCCGCCGCCGCTCCGGCGAAGGCCGCCGCGAAGGTCATCAGGGCCGCTACCGCCACTTCGGCCAAGCCGGCCCGCAAGACCCGCACCGCCAAGGCCGCCAAGCCGGCCCGCGCCGCGACCGCCCGCAAGGTCGGCCGTCCGGCCAAGCGGACCGTCGCCGCTGCCGCGACCGCTGCCAACACCACGACCCGCATCCAGAACGAAGGAACCCGCATCATGAAGAAAGAGACCGCCCAGGTCGCCGACCGCCTCCAGGCCGTCTTCGGCAACGTCAACGAGCGCGCCCGCACCCAGATCGAGCGCAATACGCGCATCGCCGAAGAGATGACCGAGCTCAGCAAGGGCAATGTCGAGGCGATGGTCGCCTCCACCAAGGTCGTCGCCAAGGGCCTCGAGACCGTCGGCCAGGAAGTCGCCGAGTACAGCCGCAAGAGCTTCGAGGACGCCTCCGCGGCCCTGAAGAGCTTCACCGAGGTGAAGTCGGCCACCGACTTCTTCCGCCTCCAGAGCGACTTCGCCCGCACCTCGTTCGACGGTTTCGTCAGCGAGAGCTCGAAGCTCTCCGAGACGATGATCAAGCTCGCCGGCGACGTCGCCGAGCCTCTCGCCAGCCGCTACTCGGTCGCCGCCGAGCGCGTTAAGGCCGTCGCCGCTTACTAAGGTAAGCCGCAGCGCCAGCTGGTGCAGTAAGGGCGGCCCCCGCGGGGGCCGCCCTTTTTGCGTTTGGGAACCGGGCTGGCACTGGACGCTTTTGCTCCCCGGCGGGAGGCCCTTGCCGGGAATTGGGCCGGTTGCCATATGCAAGGCGCGTATGATCAGGGATGAAATCACCAGCGCCGACGAGCGCAAGGGCGGGGACGTCGACGATCCCGGCCTGGGCGTGGCCACTCGGACTCGCACCCGGACCAAGACGCCCTCGCCCTACAAGGTGCTGATGCTCAACGACGACTACACGCCGATGGAATTCGTCGTCCAGGTCCTCCAGATGTTCTTCAAGCTGGATATCGAGGACGCGACCCGGGTCATGCTCGCCGTCCACCAGCGCGGAGTCGGGGTGTGCGGTATCTTCAGCTACGAGGTCGCCGAGACCAAGGTCGCGCAGGTCATCGAATATGCCCGGCAGAACCAGCATCCGCTGCAGTGCACGCTGGAGAAAGCGTAGCTGCCGGAGACGGGTCGCAGCCCGTCATCCTGAACTTGTTTCAGGATCCAGTTCTCCGCCTCCCGGACGGGCGACCAGCCGGACCCTGAAACGAGTTCAGGGTGACGGTTGAGGCTTGGACCATTTCCCCTCCTGCCCCCCTCCCTTGCCTCCCCCCTCAAATCCCGTAAGACCTCCTGCATGGACCGCATCATCATCCGCGGCGGCAATCGCCTTGAGGGCCGCATCCCCATTTCCGGCGCCAAGAACGCGGCGCTGACCCTCCTGCCCTGCGCCCTTCTCACCGACGAGCCGCTGACGCTGAGGAACCTGCCGCGCCTCGCCGACGTCGACAGCTTCGGCCACCTCCTCAACCAGCTCGGAGTCTCGACCACCGTCGAGGGCGCCCGGCCCGACGAATATGGCCGGGTGATGACCCTTCGCGCCTCGAAGCTGGCCTCGACCGTCGCCCCCTACGACATCGTCCGCAAGATGCGCGCCTCGATCCTCGTCCTGGGCCCGCTCGTCGCCCGCGCCGGCGAGGCGACGGTCTCGCTGCCCGGCGGCTGCGCGATCGGAATGCGGCCCGTCGACCTTCACCTGAAGGCGCTGGAAGCGCTCGGCGCGGAGATCGAGGTCGCCGCCGGCTACGTCCGAGCCAAGGCGCCCAAGGGCGGTCTGCAGGGCGGCACAGTCACCTTCCCCTTCGTCTCCGTCGGCGCGACCGAGAACGCGCTGATGGCCGCCGTCCTCGCGCATGGCGAGACCGTGATCGAGAATGCGGCGCGCGAGCCGGAGATCACCGACCTCGCCAACTGCCTGATCGCGATGGGCGCCGACATCGAGGGCCTGAGGACCGACACCCTCACCGTCCGCGGCAAGGACCGGCTCCACGGCGCCACCTATGCGGTGATGGCCGACCGGATCGAAGCGGGAAGCTATGCCTGCGCGGCCGGGATCACCGGCGGCTCGCTGGAGCTGGTCGGCGCCCGCAGGGAGACGATGCCGTCGATCCTCTCGGGCCTCAGCGACTCCGGCCTGATCGTCGAGGATACGGCCGACGGGATTCGGGTCAGCGCCGACGGAGGCCTAAAGCCCCTCTCCCTCTCGACCGCGCCCTACCCCGCCTTCCCGACCGACATGCAGGCCCAGTTCATGGCCATGCTGACCCTGGCCGAAGGCACCAGCCTGCTCACCGAGACGATCTTCGAGAATCGCTACATGCACGTTCCCGAGCTCAACCGGATGGGCGCCGAGATCGAGGTGCGCGGCCGCTCGGCGGTGGTGCGCGGAGTGGAGGGGCTGGTCGGCGCCGAAGTGATGGCCACCGACTTGCGCGCGTCCATGAGCCTGGTGATCGCCGGCCTGGCCGCGAAAGGCGAAACCCAGGTCCACCGGGTCTACCATCTCGACCGCGGCTACGAGCGGCTCGAGGAAAAGCTCCAGGCGGTGGGGGCCAACGTCGAGCGCTCGAGCGACGGGTAACGAATCAAATCCTCCCCGGCTTTGCCGGGGAGGGGGACCACCCGTAGGGTGGTGGAGGGGTAACTGGTAGAAGCCTGCGCAATTACCCCTCCACCATGCTTCGCATGGTCCCCCTCCCCGCGAAATCGCGGGGAGGATTTTGGAGTTCAGCCCAGCACCTCCGCCGTGTGGATGATCAGCCCGACCAGCCCCCCGACCAATGTCCCGTTGATCCGGATATACTGGAGGTCCCGCCCGACCGCATTCTCAAGCCGGTCGGTGACGGTGCGGGCGTCCCAGCCGCGGATCGTCTCGGAAACCAGGGTGACGATGCCGCTGCCGTAGGTGGCGACGGTGCCGGCCACCATCCGGCGGGCGAACTGGTTGATCGCCTTGTTGAGCCGCCCGTCCTGCTGGAGCGTGTCGCCCAACTGCCTGAGCGCCTCGCCGAAGCGCCCCGCCATCGCCGCCTCGGGATCGCGGGCGGCGCGGAGCAAGGCGGCACGGCTGTTCTCCCACAGGCCGCCGAGCCAGTCGGTGACCGCCTTGTTGGCGATGATCTCGTTCTTCCAGCCTTCGACCTTGGCCTGCACCTCGGGGTCGAAGCGCATGTCCCACGCCAGAGCGGCGAGCGCTTCCTCAGCCTTGGCGCGAAGCGGATGGGCGGGGTCGATCGCCATGTCGATGGTGAGGCGCCTCAGGCCGTCGACGATCCCGTCGGCCAGCTTTTCGTCGAGGCCGGCAAGGCGCATGATCAGATTGGCGCGGTCGTGCACCATCTTGCGGATGAGGTCCTCGTTGGCGTCCAGGGTACGGCCCGCCCAGGTGACGATCCCGTCGAGGATCGGGATGTGCCGCTCTTCCGTGATCGCCGCCTCGAGCGTCTGGCCGATCAACGGCGACACCTCCAGCTTTCGGATCCGCGAGGCGACGGCCGATTTCACCATTCCGCCGAGCCGTTCCTGGTCCAGAGCTTCGAGGAGGTCTGCGATCAGTCGCGAGCCGCCCTGCCTGAGGCGCCCCTCGGGCGGCGGGTTGGCGAGGAAACGACCGATGGCGCCGGCGATGTCGACGCTGCGCATCCGGCGGGCGACCACCTTGGGGGTCAGGAAATTGTCGCGAAGGAAGGAAGCGAGGGTCGCGCCGATCCGGTCCTTGTTGCGCGGGATGATCGCGGTATGCGGAATGGGCAGGCCGAGCGGATGGCGGAACAGGGCCGTGACCGCGAACCAGTCGGCGAGGCCGCCTACCATCGCCGCTTCGGCAAAGGCCTTCACGAAGCCCAGCCAGGGATGGGCCTCGTCATAGTGATTGGCGGAAAGATAGACCGCCGCCATCGCGACCAGCATGCCGGTCGCGACGAGGCGCATGCCCCGAAGGCTCTGCGTGGGGGGCACGAAACCCTTTGGATTGGCCGGTTCGATGGGGCTCATGGTCCTCTCAATAGCCGGACCGGTACTTTGGTTCACTCGGAGAAGTCCCCGTCATCCCGGGCCTGACCCAGGGTCCATCGACGCCGTCCGTTGGACGCGGGCACCGCCAGCGGTCATGGATGACGGATCGAGTCCGCATGACGATCCCGGCAACGATCCCCGCCTCCGTGCGTGCCGATCACTCCGCGGGCAGTTCCGCCGGTGCCGGACCGTGATCCTTCTTGCCCTTGTAGGTGATGATACGTCCGAACTTCGGCGCGAGCCACTTTTCGAAGCTGTCGGCGAGGCTGAACGACGCGGGCACCAGCACCAGGGTCAGGAGCGTCGAGAGCAGCAAGCCGCCAATCACCACCACCGCCATCGGCGCGCGCCAGCTGGCGTCGCCTTCAAGCGACAGCGCCGTCGGCACCATGCCGGCCACCATCGCCATCGTCGTCATGACGATCGGCTGGGCGCGCTTGTGGCCCGAGTCGATGATCGCCTCGTCCTTGGGGACCCCCTTCTGCATCTCCACGATCGTGAAATCGAGCAGCAGGATCGAGTTCTTGGCGACGATCCCGAACAGCATCAGGATCCCGATCAGCACCGGCATCGACACGGCATGGCCCGTCACCCACAGGGCCAGGAACCCGCCCAGAGGCGCGAGCAGAAGCGAGCCCATGTTCACGAACGGCGCCATCAGCCGCTTGTAGAGCAGCACCAGCACCGCGAAGACGAGGAAGGTGCCGGATATGAGGGCGCCCATGAACTCCGACATGAGCTTGGCTTCCTCGCGTTGCTGACCGGAGCGGGCGCGTTCGACGCCCTCGGGCAGATTCTTGAGGATCGGCAGCGATTCGATGATCGCTTCCTTGTCGACCACGCCCGGGACGAGGTCCGCTCCGACGAGGATCCGGCGTTCCTGGTTGAAGCGCTGGATCTGCGCGGGACCGGCTCCGAAGCTGATCGAGGCGACGACCTTGAGCGGCACCGAGCCGCCGGCCGTCGTCGGCACCGGCATGTTCTCGATCGTCGACAGGCTGCGCCGCGAATCCTCCTGAAGAGCGACCCGGATCGGCACCTGGCGGTCGGAGAGCGAGAAGCGGGCGCTCGCCTGGTCGATCTCGCCCTGGGTGGCGGTTCGGATCGCCTGGCTCATCGCCGAGGTGGTGACGCCCATGTCGGCCATCAGGTTGAGGCGCGGGGTGATCGTGATCTCCGGGCGCCTCATGTCGCCGGCGATACGCGGCGAAACCAGTTCGGGGCGCTTGCGCATGTCCTCCACGAGCTTGAGCGCGGCCTGCTGAAGCTTGGCCGGATCGGAGCTGGACAGAAGAACCGCGACCGGACGGCCGCCGATGCTGTTTTGGGCGCGGAAGGTGACTCGCGCATCGGGAATGCCCTGGAGGAGAGGCCCGACCTGGCGCTCGAAGTCGGTGCTGGTCCGCTCGCGGCCCTCGCCTTGATCCTTCAGCGACACGTAGATGGTCGAATTGCCGGCGCGAACCGAGGCGAAGGCGGATTCCACGTCTCCCTGGCCGCGCACGAGCGTCGCCGCTCGGTCGGCGACGGCCCGGGTCTGGTCGAGGGTCGAGCCCGGCGGCATCTCGATCGCGACCTGCACCGTGTCCTCGTCGGTTTCCGGCTGGAAGGCCGACGGCAGCATGAAGAAGACTCCGATCTGCGCCAGGAAGCAGAGGAAGCCGACTCCGACGGATTTCCATCGGTTGCGCAGCGTCCAGCGCAACAGGCCGAGATATTTGTCCATCAGCCAGCCTTCGCCATGCTTGGCCTCGCCATGGGCCTTCAGGAAATAGGCCGCGATCATCGGAGTGATCAGTCGCGCGACGGCGAGGCTGATCAGGACGGTGATGACGATGGTGAGCCCGAAGCTGATGAAATATTGCCCGATGATTCCGCCCATCATCGCCACGGGCAGGAAGACCGCGACGATCGAGAAGGTGGTGGCGACGACGGGCAGGCCGATCTCGTCGGCGGCGTCGATCGAGGCCTGATAGGCCGATTTGCCCATCCTCATGTGCCGGACGATATTCTCGATCTCGACGATCGCATCGTCGACCAGAACGCCCGCGACGAGGCTCAGCGAAAGCAGGGTCACCATGTTGAGCGAGAAGCCCAGCATGTCCATGAACCAGAAAGCCGGGATGGCCGAAAGCGGGATGGCGATCGCCGAGATCAAGGTGGCGCGCCAGTCTCGAAGGAACAGGAGCACCACGACGACGGCAAGCAAAGCGCCCTCGACCAGCGCCCGCATGGAGCTTTCATACTGGCCTTCGATATATTGGACCGGAGTGAAGAGCAGGGTGTAGCTGACCCGCGGATCCTCCGCCTGGAGCTCCTTCAGCTGCTTCATCACGTCGTTGTAGACGCTGAGATCGGAATAGCCCTTGGCCTTCTGGACCATGAAGCTGACGACCTGGCGGCCGTTCTGGATGCCGTAGCTGGTCTGCTCGGCCCACTGGTCGCGAACGCTCGCGATCGAGTTCAGTCGGGTGGTGCGGCCGCCGCCGATCGAAAGCTGGGTCTCGCCGAGCGCGTGGGCGGTGAGCGCGCTTCCCAGGACCCGGACCGATTGCTCCGAACCGGCGATCTCGGCGCGCCCGCCGGCGGCGTTGACGTTGATCGCCCGCAATTGCTGGTTGACCTGAGCGGCGCTGATCCCCTGCGACTGCATCCGGACGGGATCGAGCTCGACCCGGATTTCGCGATTCACTCCGCCGGTTCGGCTGACGATCGAAACCCCCTCGACGCCCATCAGGCGCCGGTTGATCGTGTCGTCGATGAACCAGGAGAGCTGCTCCACCGTCATCGCCGTGCTTTCGGCGGACATGTAGACGACCGGATAATCGTCATTTTCCTCGCGCTGCACCTGCGGCTCGAGGATCCCGTCCGGAAGGTCGCCGCGGATTCTCGCCACCGCGTCGCGCACGTCGGTGACCGCCCGGTCGATCGGGGTGCCGATTTCGAAATCGATCGAAGTGTTGCTGTTGCCTTCGCGGATGAACGAATTGATCTCGGTGACCCCTTCGATCCCACGCACCGCCGCCTCGACCCGGCGGGTGATCTGGATCTCCAGCTCGGGCGGCGCCGCGCCGGGCTGGCTGATCGAAACGCTGGCGCGAGGGACGCTGACGTCCGGGTTCAGGTTCACGTCCATCCGCATGAACGCCAGCACGCCCATGGCCAGCAGGAAGACGAACAGGACGAGCGGAATAACCGGGTTCCGGATTGCCCAGGCCGAGATGTTACGCATCGTTCAACTCCAAATCGACCTGTGGCCTAGCGGGCGACCGCGCGTTGCGGACGCACCTTCTCGCCCGGGTTGAGGAAGGCGCCCGCCGATTGCACGACTCGCTCGTCCCCGTTCAGGCCCTCCGCGATCACCACGCCCTTGTCGGTCACCGTGCCGATTCGAACCGGGCGGCGCTGAACCGTGTTGTTGGCGAGCACGATCAGGACGTAGGTTCCGGCATCGTCCGTCAGAACCGAGGATTCGGGCAGCAGCGGAGCGACCGTCGCTCCGGCCTGGATGGCGGCGGCCGCGAAGCCGCCGGGCCTGAGCTCGCGATTGAAGGGGATCGAGATCAACGCCTCGCCCTGGCGGGTCTGAGCGTCGATGATCGGCGAGATCAGCCGGATCGAGCCTTGGTAGCTCTGTTGCGAGCCGACCGGAGTGACGGTGACGGGAACGCCCACCGAGAGGGTGGAAAGGTCCGTCTGCGGAAGTCTGGCCACCAACTCCATCTGGCCGCCCTGGGCGATCCTGAAAAGCGCCCCGGAGCCGCTGCTGACGATCTGGCCCGGCTCGACGTTGCGGTCGAGAACGAGGCCGGCGGCAGGGGCTCGAACGTCGAGCCGTCCGATGCGGGCGCGCGAGGCGCCGAGCTGCGCCTGGGCGACTCGGACTCGGGCGTTGGCGGCGTCACGCGTGGCGATCCGGCGCTCGACGTCAGCCTTGGAGACGAAGCCGCGCGATACCAGCGACTGGGCGCGCTCGAGCTCCTGCTGCGCGAGCCGCGCGTCGGCGCGGGCGACGTCGATGCTTGCGGCCAGCTGCTGCGCTTCCTGCGACTGGACCGACCGCTCGATGACCGCGAGCGTCTGGCCGGCCCCGACCCACTGGCCTTGCTCTACCAGAACCCGGGCGACCATTCCGCCCTCGCCCGCGATTCCGACCGGCATGTCGCGGCGGGCCGCCAAGGTGCCCGTCGCGGAGATGGTGCGGGCGACCTGCTGCCGGCCGGGAACGATGACGCTGACGGCGGGCGCTTCGGGCGCCCCGGCCTTGGCGCCGCCTCCCGCGGCCCCCGCTTTCTCCTCGCCGCCGCCACGGCCGAAGATCAGGAATGCGGCGAGGGCGATGACCAGCAGCGCGACCACGGCGAGGATGATGTTGCGGCGCCGGCGGCGAGCGGCCGTCGCGTCGTCGACGACGATCACCTCGCTGTCGACGGCACCGCTGCGCCATTTGCGCGACTCGAAGTTCATAGCTCTCATCTTTCCCCACACCGGACCGGGCGGATCGCCGCATCGGCTACTGTATTAGCCAAATATAGCACCTGCCTCAAGTCAAATCTGTCGCGCGCCCCCACGCGAACGGAACCGGCCTCTACATTTTTTGTTGGGGTTTGGCCACTCGAAAGCGGTACATCCGCGAACGAGCAAGCGAGGGTAAGGAGGGATTTATGAACCTGTTGGCGGACTATGGCTTCTTCGGGTGGATCCTGATCGGGGCGCTCGCGGGCGCGCTCGCCAAGCTCATCATGCCGGGCCGCGATCCGGGCGGCTGCATCGTTACCATCCTGCTCGGCGTCGGCGGCGCCTTGCTCGCCGGCTTCGTCAGCCACCAGCTGGGCTGGGACCGCAACAACAGCGGGGCCGGCTTCATCGCCGCCATCATCGGCGCGATCATAATCCTCTTCATCTACCGGCTGATCAACCGGCGGCGGTAAAAGTTCTTGCCTCCCCATCGTAGATGGGGAGGGGGACCAGGCGTAGCCTGGTGGAGGGGTATTTGGCGCAGGCCTGTTCCAGCTACCCCTCCACCACCCTTCGGGTGGTCCCCCTCCCCATCGCTTTGCGCTGGGGAGGCAAATCACGGGTGGCCGCCTTCATCTCCGCAACAAACCCGCGAACATCCTCGCCCCTCGAGATCCTCTCGACGATCGCCGACCCCGAGATCACCCCCGCCGCTCCCGCTTCAAGCGCCAGCCGTACATGCGCCGGTTCCGAAATCCCGAAACCGAGCACCGTCGGCGGCGCGCCCGCCGCCTGCAGGGCCGCGATCACCTCGGCGGCGAACCGCACCTCCGAGTCGGCCCCGGTGACCCCGGCCCGGGCGACGCAATAGGTATAGCCCTCCCCTTCCGCGGCGATGCGCTCCAGCCGTTCCGGCGGCGTGTTCGGCGCCGCGATCAATACCGGCGCCACCCCGGCGGCACGGGCGGCAACGAGGAAGGGTCCCGCCTCGATCAGAGGGACGTCGGCGACGAGCACGCTGTCGACGCCAACTTCGGCCGCGGCGCCGTAAAATGCCTGCCGGCCCCGCGCCACCACCAGATTGGCGTAGGTGAGAATGCCGACCGGAACCTCCGGGTGGCGGTCGCGGAACCCGCCGAGGAGCCGAAAGCCATCCGCCGTCCGGGTTCCGGCGGCCAGCGCCCGGACAGCGGCCGCCTGGATGACCGGGCCGTCGGCCACCGGATCGGAGAAGGGTATCCCGACTTCCAGCATGTCCGCCCCGCCTTCGACCAGAGCGTCCAGCACCTTCGCGCTGGTCTCGAGATCGGGGTCGCCGAGCATGACGAAAGCGCCGAGCGCTCCCTCGCCCCGCTCCCGGAGACGCTCGAACATCGCCGGATAGCGGGTCACGAGGCGGCCCCGAGCAGCTTGCGGGCCTGCTCCATGTCCTTGTCGCCGCGGCCGGAAAGGTTGACCACCAGAACGGTCTCCTCCGTTGCCGCCTCGGCCATCTTCAGCGCCTGCGCCAGCGCGTGGGCGGATTCGAAGGCACAGATGATCCCCTCCGAACGGGCCAGCAGGGCGAAGGCGGCGAGCGCCTCCCGGTCCGTGACCCCGACATAGTCGGCTCGGCCGCTGTCCTTGAGGTGGGCGTGCTCCGGCCCCACCGCCGGATAGTCGAGCCCGGCCGAGACCGACCAGCTCTCGTCGATCTGGCCGTCCTCGTCCTGGAGGACGTAGGTCTCGGCGCCGTGGAGGATCCCCGGCCGTCCGCGAAGCAGGGTCGCGCCATGCTCGCCGCCGTCAAGCCCGCGCCCGGCCGCCTCGACGCCGATCAGCCGGACGCCCTCGTCGGCGACGAAGTCGGCGAACAGGCCGATCGCGTTCGATCCCCCGCCGACCGCGGCGATGCAGGCGTCGGGAAGCCGCCCCTCCTCCTCCAATATCTGCGCCCGAGCCTCCTTGCCGATCACGCGCTGGAACTCGCGGACCATCGTCGGGAAGGGATGCGGCCCGGCGACGGTGCCGAGCAGATAATGGGTGTCCTCGAAGCTCGCCGCCCAGTCCCGGAGCGCCTCGTTGATGGCGTCCTTCAAGGTCCGCGAGCCGCTCTCCACGGGCACCACCTCGGCCCCCATCAGCTCCATCCGGAAGACGTTGAGCTTCTGCCGCTCGACGTCATGCGCCCCCATGTAGATCCGGGTCTTCAGCCCGAACAGCGCGCCGGCGAGGGCGGTGGCGACCCCATGCTGTCCGGCGCCGGTCTCGGCGATCAGCCGGCCCTTGCCCATCCTCCGGGCGAGCAGCGCCTGGCCGAGCACCTGGTTGGTCTTGTGGGCGCCGCCGTGGAGAAGGTCCTCGCGCTTCAGATAGATATGCGCCCGCTCCGACCCGAGGTTCCGGCAGCGGGTGAGCGGGGTCGGCCGCCCGGCATAATTGGCGAGCAGCCCGTCGAGCTCGGCCCGGAAGCCCGGATCCTGCGAGGCGTCGAGAAACGCGGCCTCGAGCTGCTCGACGGCGGGCACGAGGATTTCCGGCACATAGGCGCCGCCATAATCGCCGAAGCGGCCGCTCAGTCGCATTCCGCCTCCCCCCGCGCCGCCGGCCGAAGCGCCTCGAAAAAGGCGTGGAGCCGGCCCGCATCCTTGCGGCCGGGCGCCGCCTCCACCCCCGAGCCGACGTCGAGGGCGAAGGCGCCGACGCGGGCCGCGGCGCGGGCGTTGGCCGGATTCAGGCCCCCGGCGAGCACCGACCGGCCGAGGTCCGCCCGTCCCTCGAGCCGACCCCAGTCGAAAGCCACTCCGGTGCCGCCGGAGCGACCGCCGACCTGGCTGTCGAACAAGGTCCGGTCCGAGCCGAGCCGAGGCCGCGGCACCTCCCGGCCGACCGCCGCCGCGGCCCAGATCTCCGTCTCGTCGGGAAGCAGGTTGCGGAGCGCCCGGATGTAGAGCGCATCTTCCTCGCCGTGGAGCTGCACCGCGCGCAGCCCCAGGGCCCTGGCTCCGTTGGCGACCTGCATCGGCTTCTCGTTGCGGAAGACCCCGACGAGCGGAACGGGCGACGCCTCGGCGATCGCCTCAGCCTGCAGGGCGGTGACCGCCCTCGGGGTGCGGGGCACCAGGACGACGCCCGCATAAGCGGCGCCATGGTCCGCCGCCAGCGCCGCGTCGCGGCCGTCGGTGATCCCGCAGACCTTGACCCGGCCATAGGCCAGCGCCCTCGCCGCTTGGCCGGGATCGTCGGAGCGCATCAGCGACGAGCCGACGAGAAAGGCGTCGGCGAAGGGCGCGAGCCGCTCCACGTCCGCCCGGCCCGATATCCCCGATTCGCACACCACCAGGGTCGAGTTCGGGACCAGGGCGGCCAAGCGCTCGGTCGTCGCCAGGTCGATCTCGAGCGTGTCGAGGTTGCGATTGTTGATTCCGATCATGTCGGCGCCGAGCCGGACGGCCCGCTCCACTTCCCCGGCGGTATGAGTCTCGACCAGCACGTCCATTCCGAGCCGCCGGGCCGCCGCCATCACCGCCGCCGCCGCCTCGTCGGAGAGCACCGCCAGGATGGCGAGCACGGCGTCGGCGCCGTGGAGCCGTGCTTCGGCCACCTGCCGGGGATCGACGATGAAATCCTTGGCCAGGATCGGGCCCGGGAATTCCCGCCGGACCGCCCGCAGATCGTCGAGCGACCCGCCGAAATAGGGCCCGTCGGTCAGAACGCTGATCGCGTCGGCCGCGCCGCGATAGGCCCGGGCCAGCGCCCCGGCGTCGGCCTGAGGACGTATCGCCCCGCCGGACGGGGAGCCGCGCTTCACCTCCAGGATGAAGCGCGCACCCGGCCGCGCCAGCGCCGCCCTGAGGCTTCGCCGGGTCGGCCGGGCCGAATCGAAGGCGATGCCGCCGAGGCGCGCCGCCACGTCGACCCGCTTCCTCGCGACGATCTCCGCGAGAATTCCACTCGTCTCAGCCATGGGTCGCCTCGATGAACCGCTTGAGCCGGCGATAGGCTTCGCCCGAAGCCAGCGCCTGGAGCGCCATCCCGACGCCTTCGCGCAGATCGGTCGCGAGGCCGGCGGTGAGCAGCAGGGCGCCGGTGTTGAGCGCGACCACCTCGGTCTCCGCGGCGACCCCGTAGCCCATCAGCAGCGCCTTCAGCCGCTCCGCATTCTCCTCCGGCCCACCGCCGCGAAGCACCTGCACCGGCTTGCGCTCCAGGCCGGCGTCCTCGGGGCGGATCGTCAGCCTCTCCAGCCTTCCGCCTTCCACCCGGACCGCTTGGGTTTCGCCGTGAAGCGCGATCTCGTCGAGGCCGGAGCCGTGGACGACCAGCGCCCGCTCGACTCCGAGCGCGGCGAGGGTCCTCGCCACCGGCGCCAGCAAGGCCGGATCGGCCACGCCCAGCAACTGCACCTTCGGCTCGGCCGGGTTCACGCAGGGGCCGAGCATGTTCATGATCGTTCGTACCTTGAGCATCCGCCGAACCGGGCCGGCATGGCGCAGGCCCGGATGGTAGAGCGGCGCGAACAGGAAGCAGATCCCGGTCTCGTCGAGCGCCTTGCGGGATTGCCCGGCGCTCACGTCGAGCTTCGCTCCGAGCTGCTCGAGCACGTCGGCCGAGCCGCAGCGCGACGTCACCGAGCGATTGCCGTGCTTGGCGACCGGAAGGCCGGCGGCGGCGGCGGCGAAGGCGACCGCGGTCGAGACGTTGATCGAAGCGGAGCCGTCGCCGCCGGTTCCGCAGCTGTCGGCGAAGAGATAGTCGGGGCGCGGGAAGTCCGCGTCCGCGGCGCGAAGCGCCCGGGCGGCGCCGGTCAGCTCCTCCGCGGTCTCGCCCTTGAGGCGAAGGGCGACCAGCATGGCGGCGATGGCGGGCTCGGGCAGCCGTCCGGCGACGATCTGGGCGAACAGCCCTTCGGCTTCGCCCTCGGAAAGCGATTCGCCGGTATAGAGGCGGGCGAGCGCTTCTTCCGAAGGCTGGGATTCGGACTCGGAGAGGACGTATTTCGGCTGGGTGGACATGGCTTTTTCCCGAAAGATGAGGCGCAAAAGAAAAGGCCCGCCGGAGCGGCGGGCCTTTTTCTGGAGACTTCGGATGCTTAGAGGATCCGATTCACCATCGAGGGTCGCGCGCCGCGGCGGAGGATATGTCCCACCACCAATGCCAGGCGTGCGCAGCGGCCGGCGCCGAGAGGGCGCAAGTGGAGCCGATGCGGATCGAGCGGGTCGTCATCGCGGCCTCAACTCCCAGCTAAAACCCTGCAAGTCAATCGTCTATTCGTCCTCCCGGCGAAAGCCGGGACCTCGGAGAGGCCCGCCGAGACTTCTCGCCCCGGGGACCCGACCCTCCTTTTTTCCGGGGACACAATACCTATTTCGCGGCCAATTAGGTATTGTGTCCCCGTATTACGACTGGTGACCGCGCGCGCCCTTTTTCCGGGGACACAATACCTATTTCGCGGCGAATTAGGTATTGTGTCCCCGTATTACGATGGCTTGGGGATGATCGCGGGCCTGCGGAGGACGGATGTTCAGCAACGGTGCAGGCGTTCCGGCGTTGGACGGACCGGAACCGAAACAGACCGGAGTATCTCGAATGCGTAATCTGATCCTCGGCGCCGCTCTGGCGGCCTGCGCCCTGCCGCTCGCGGCCGCTTCCGCCCAGCCCCAGCCCGCGTCCGGGATCCTTCTCGAAGGCACCCGCCTCGACGTCGTCGCCACCGGCGAGGTCAGCCGGGTCCCGGACGTCGCCCGCATCACGGCCGGAGTCGTCACCGTCGCGCCCACCGCCACCGCCGCTCTCGCCCAGAATGCGACCCAGATGGCCTCGGTGCGGGCCGCTCTGAAGCGCGCCGGGATCGCCGACCGCGACATCCAGACCAGCTCGATCAACCTTTATCCCGACTACCGGCAGGACGCTCAGGGCAACAACCCGCAGATCGTCGGCTACCGGGCCAGCAACGAGGTCTCGGTCAAGTTCCGCGACATCGCCGCCACCGGCAAGATCCTCGACGCCCTGGTCGCCCAGGGGGCCAACCAGATCAACGGTCCGATGCTCGCCATCGACAAGCCCGAAGCGGCGCTCGACGAGGCCCGCACCCAGGCGCTCGCCAACGCCCGCGCCCGCGCCCAGCTCTACGCCCGAGCGCTCGGCAAGAAGGTCGGCCGGATCCTCGCGATCAGCGAAGCGGGCGCCAATCAGGGCCAGCCCGTGATGATGATGCGCCAGTCGGCCCGGGGCAATGCGGCCGATTCGACCTCGGTCGACCCGGGCGAGCAGAGCATCGCGATCAGCCTGTCGGTGTCGTTCGAGCTGGAATAGCGCAAAGGCCGTCATGCCGGACCTGATCCGGCATCCATGAACACAGGTCCTGCCGAACCTCGCGGGACGGTGTTCATGGACCCCGGGTCAAGGCCGGGGTGACGGCTTCTCCCGACTTTCCTTTTCCGAGATAAAGCCTTAGCGGCACCCCATGCGCATCCTCACCCTCCTCGCCGCCACGGCCCTGCTCGCCGCGCCCGCCGCCGCCCAGAAGCTCGGGGCCCGCACCTCGAGCCCCGATCAGGTGCTCGGGCAAGGCGCCGCGGTCGATCCGATGGCGGAGGCGGAGCAGATCGCCGCCGCCGCCGCCGCGCACCCGCTCGGCACCGTGCAGAATCCGGTGCGGGTCGGCGGTCCGGAAGGCGCCCGCGCCTACATCGCCCGGCTGCGCTGCGCCGACGGCTCGAGCCCCCGGGTCGGGCCGCGCAAGGGCGGCGGCATAGGCGCCTACGGCACCCTCACCGAGCTCTACCCCCTGGAGTGCGGCGGGGCGGCGCCGGGCCGGACCGTTCTGGCCGTCGATTTCTATCACGAGGAGCATGTCGAGACCCGGCCGGTCCCAGGCTTCGCCCTCGACGCCCGCTGACGGTGACTCCGCTCCGGCCGGCGTTGCCCCTGCGAGCGGACCGGCGGTAGAAGCGGCGATGCGAACCTGGCTCCGCCGCCTCGGCACTCTCGTCCTCTTCCTCGCCGTCGGCCTGTGCTTCGCGCCGTCGCTGATCCCGCCCTTCCTCGACCGGATCTATTACGAGGGCCCCCGCTCCGGCCATTTCGACGGGGAGCGCTTCTTCAACCCGGGACCGGCGCCGACCAACCGCGCCCACGGCGGGCCCGCCCGCTTCATGAACCGTTTCATCGGCTCGAACGAGCGCGCGCAATGGCCGGCGCACGTCGCGGTCGAGGCAAAAGTCCCGCCGCGCCGGGTCGACGGCGGGGAGATGCTCGTCACCTGGATCGGCCACGCCACCGTGCTCGTCCAGACCCGAGGCCTCAACATCCTCACCGATCCGATCTGGTCGGAACGGGCCTCGCCTTTCGCCTTCGCCGGCCCGAAGCGGGTCCGGGCGCCCGGCGTCCGCTTCGAGGATCTGCCGAAGATCGACCTCGTCCTCGTGAGCCACAATCATTACGACCATATGGACCTGCCGACCCTGAAGCGGCTGTGGTTGCGGGACCGGCCCGCCATCGTCACCAGCCTCGGCAACGACACCATCCTCAAGGGCGAAGGCATCGGCTCGATCGCCCTCGACTGGGGCGGCGGCTGGTCGGCCGCCCCGCTCTGCCCGCCGGAACGGCCGTGCGGCGAGATCGAAGTCCGGGTCGAGCGCAACCATCATTGGGGATCGCGCTGGGGCACCGACCGCAACCGGGCGCTCTGGTCCGCCTTCACCGTCCGCCTCCCCGGCGGCAATTTCTTCTATGCCGGCGACACCGGCTATGGCGACGGCAGCTGGGCGGACGAAGCCGCGCGCCAGGGGCCCATCCGCCTCGCCATCCTGCCCGTCGGCGCCTACGAGCCGCGCGACGTCATGCAGGCCAACCATGTCGACCCGGACGAAGCGGTGCGATTGTTCGAGAAGCTGAAGGCGCGAAATGCGCTGGGCATGCACTGGGGCACCTTCCAGCTGACTTTCGAGAGCATCGACGACCCGCCGACGCGCCTGGAGCGAGCGCTGAAGGCGCGCGGCATCGCACGCGAGCGCTTCGTGACGACCGAGGTCGGGCGAAGCTTCAGGGTGCCCTGAATCCTCCCCGCCGCGAAGCGGTAGGGAGGGGGGTGATTGGAACAGGCCTGCGCCAATTACCCCTCCACCCCGCTTCGCGGGTTCCCCCTCCCCATCTGCGATGGGGAGGATAAGCCCTCAGCCTCCCTTCGTGGAGGCGGTGCATTCGCCGACGCGGCGGCCGGAGACCCGCATCTCCATCGTCATCGGCTTGCCCATCATGTCGGTCTGGGTCTTCATGGTCATGTCGATGTTCTGCGGGCTGTAGGTGCCGTTCATCGTCATCACCATGTCGCCGGTGCCGCCCTGGCCCGGGCAGGTGGTCTTGCCGGCGATCCGGCCGCCGGCCCATTTGAAGCCCTCCGACTTGCAGCTGCCCGATTTGTCGCCGGCGAAGATGTCGCCCTTCGGTCCCTTCGCATCCTCCGGCGTCATGCAGGTCTTGCTGGTGTTGCCGGCGCTTTTCTTCATGGTCTCGGCCATGCCCGCCGGAAGGCCCTCCGCTTTCACGTCGAGCACCTCCATCTTCATTTCCCACTCCCCGGGCTGGAGGCTGACTCCGGCCGCGCCGCCGCCTCCGCCGCCCGACGCCGCGGCCGTCCCGTTACCGTCGCCCTTGTCGGCGGAGCTTCCGCACGCGGCCAGGGCCAGCGCGGCGGCCGTCATCATCAAATGCGTCTTCATCGTCTTCCCCCTCTTGTGAATCAATTTCCGGACGAGCTGCCCCCGGGCCTCAAAAGGTCGAGCACCGCGACTGTCATCGCCTCGGTGCCCAGGCGGATCGACGGCTCCGGGTCGATCCTGAACAAAGGCGAATGGTGCGACGGCACCGGCGGCCCTCCCGTCCGGGCGGCGTCGAAGGTCGCCTGCGGCGTGCCGCCGACCTGGAAATAGAAACCGGGGACTCCGAGCTCGGGCTGGACGAAATAGGTGAAGTCTTCCGCCCCCATGCTTTCCTGCGCGAACGGCACCAATGTTCCGGGCGCAAGCGCAGCGGTCCAGGCGGCTCGGACCCGCCGGGCCAGAGCGGGCGTGTTGCTGGTCGTCGGAGTCCCTTCCGAGACCTTGACCTCCGGAAGCCTGTTCTCCGCGACTCCATGGGCGCGGGCGATTCCCCTGGCGACCCGGTCGATCGCCGTCAGCAGCTGCTTCCTGGTCGCTTCGTCATTGGCCCGGACCGTGACCTGAAGGTCGGCTCGGTCGGAGATGATGTTGTGCTTGGTGCCGGCATGGAAGGAGCCGACCGTGATCACCGCCGGCGACAGCGGCCCGATCTCACGGCTGACGATCGACTGCAGGGCGGTGACGATCTGGGCGCCGATATAGACCGGATCCTTGCCGGTATGCGGCGCGGCGCCATGCGCGCCGACGCCGTGGACGATGATGTCGACGCTGTCGGCGGAGCTGTACATCAGGCTGTCCGCACCGCTCACCGTGCCGGTGCGCATTCCGGAATTGACGTGGAAGCCGAGCGCGAAATCGGGCTTTGGGAAGCGCGTGTAAAGGCCGTCGGCGAGCATCGCCTTGGCGCCTCCCACTCTTTCCTCGGCCGGCTGGGCGATGAAGACGATCGTCCCGCGCCAACGGTCCTTCGCCGCCGCCAGCTGGCGGGCGGCGCCGATCAGGGCGGTGATGTGGACGTCGTGCCCGCAGGCGTGCATCACCGGCATCTCAAGGCCGTCGACTCCGATTTGGCGGGCCCTGGAAATATAGGGGACGCCGCTCTTCTCCTCGACGGGCAGCCCGTCCATATCGGCCCGGATCAGAACGGTCGGACCGGCGCCGTTGCGCATCACGCCGACCACGCCGGTGCCGCCGACCCCTTCGGTCACCGTCGCGCCTTCCGACCGAAGCGCCTTGGCGAGGATCCCGGCGGTGCGGTTCTCCTTGAAGCTGAGCTCCGGATTCCGGTGGAAATCGACGAACATCGCGCCGAGCCGCTTGTCGTAATCGGCCTTGATCGAGTCGGCGAATTCGGCCGCCGTCGCGGGCGCGGCGACGATGGAGCAGGCCAGCAGAAGATACTTCAGGCGCATTCAGGACCTCCGGGAATTCGCAACACTTTAATCTCTAATCGCGTCGAGCCGCTACGCTCATTTTC
This sequence comes from Allosphingosinicella sp., assembly GCA_035629855.1. Lineage (GTDB taxonomy): Bacteria > Pseudomonadota > Alphaproteobacteria > Sphingomonadales > Sphingomonadaceae > Allosphingosinicella. The sequence continues at coordinate 71,769 of DASQLT010000070.1, read as the reverse complement.
CCTCTCCCGTTCTTACGGGGAGGGGCTTTCCCTCAATCCGCCCACAGCGCCGAGAACAGCCGCTCGCAATCGGCCTCGTCGTTATAGAGATGCGGAGTGATCCGCATCCGCTCGCCGCGCAGGGAGACATGGACGCCGGCGGCGGCGAGCCTGTCTTCGATCCCCTCCGGCGGACCGCCCGGGAATCGGACGGAAAGGAAATGCGGCGCCCTCCCCGCCTGCCCCGTCACGCCGCGTTCGCCAAGCCGGGCCTCGATTGCGCCGGTCATCGCTCCGAGCGTCTCGGCGATGTCGGCGACACCCCATGACAGCAGCTGAGAGATCGCCGCGCCGGCGACCGGCAGAAGCGCGAAATTGGCCCGTTCCCCCATGTCGAACCGGCGCGCGCCGGCCGCGAAGCCCTCGTCATAATCGGTGAGTCTCCGGAAATCCCGGGCGTTGCGGCGCACGACCCACCCCTCTTCGACCGGCCGCCCCTGCTGGTGGCGCGGGGCCACGTAAAGGAAGCCCAGGCTGTAGGGGCCCATCAGCCATTTGTAGGAGGTCGCGACCAGATAGTCGGGATCGACCGCGGCGAGGTCGAGCGGCAGTGCGCCGGTCGACTGGGTCGTGTCGAGCACCAGGGCCGAGCCCACCGACCGGCAGCGCCGCCCGATCGCTTCCAGGTCGATCCGCGACCCGCACACCCAATGGGTATGCGGCGCGACGACGAGCGCCGTGTCCCGGTCGATCGCCTCGAGGATGGCGGCGCTCCAATCTCCCGTTTCCGGCCGCGCCACCGTTACCACCCGTGCCTCGGCCCGCTGCGCCAGCGCCCGAGACGCGAGTATTCCGGACGGAAAGTCGTCGGCCAAAGTGACGATCTTCTGGCCTGCCGCCACGGGCACGTTCGCCATCACCGTCGCCATTCCGTAGCCGACCGAAGGGACGATCGCGACGTCGTCGGCCGAGGCCCCGATCAGCTTCGCGAACAGGCCTCGCACCGCTTCGGATTCGTCGAAGAAATGCTCGGCCTTCACTTCCCACGGGCGGGCCTTGCGCTCCAGGCCCCTCCGCCCCGCCGCGATCGCCGCGCGGCTGAGCGGCGACATCTTGGCGCAGTCGAGATAGGCCGTCCCCTCCTCGATGTCGAAGAGATGGCGCTGGCAGGGAATGAGCGGCATCAGGTCTTGGCTTTGTCCTTCGCGCCCTCCGCCGCCGGAGCGGCGCAGGTCGGGCCGGTCCGCCGCCCGACGATCTTGCTGTTCATCGAGAAATCGCCGTCCCCGGGCAGGAAGGAGGTCGCGGTGGCGGTGCCCTCGAAGCTTTCGCCTTTATAGGTTCCCTGGACCGAGACCATCACCTTGCCCTCGAGCGCCTCGCGTTCGCATTCGAGGGACAGGTTGATCCGCCCGCCGCTGATATAGCGGTCCTTGTAATCGCACTCATAGCCCACGCCCGCGAACATCTCGGCCGGCGGCTTGTCTTCCTCGCCGGCCTCGATGCAGGCCGGCGCCGCCGCCTTGTCGCCGGCGCTCGCCTTGAGCGCCGGAGTCGCCTTGTCGGTCGAGCGGAAGTCGCTGACTTCGGTACTGATCTCCCACTGGCCCGCCTGCATCGCGTCGGCGGCTTCCGCGGCCTTTTTCTCCTCGCCGCCGCTTGAGCAGGCGGCCGCCAGGCACAACGGAATGACGATCAGTGCACGCATCTCCCAATCTCCCCTTTTATCATGGCGCGAAGCTAGCGCTCCCGCGCGCCAATAGCCATATGTCAGCCATGTCGATCATGATCAGAACCGGCCTCGAAGAGCCGGAGACGGGGCAGTCGTTCGTCCCACACCGTCCGAAACGTCCGGAAAAGGCGGAGGGCGGCAGGGCGCTCAGGATCGTCTCCGACTATTCGCCGGCGGGCGACCAGCCCACGGCCATCGCCGAGCTGGTCGAGGCCGCCCGCCAGGACGAGCAGACCCAGGTGCTCCTCGGAGTCACCGGCTCGGGCAAGACCTTCACCATGGCCAAGGTGATCGAAGCGCTTCAGCGCCCGGCACTCATCCTCGCGCCCAACAAGATCCTCGCCGCCCAGCTCTACGGCGAGTTCAAGAGCTTCTTCCCCGACAACGCCGTCGAATATTTCGTCTCCTATTACGATTATTACCAGCCCGAGGCCTACGTTCCGCGCTCCGACACCTACATCGAGAAGGAAAGCTCGGTGAACGAGGCGATCGACCGGATGCGCCATTCGGCGACCCGCGCGCTTCTGGAGCGCGACGACGTCATCATCGTCGCCTCCGTCTCCTGTCTCTACGGAATCGGCTCGGTCGAGACCTACAGCGCGATGACCTTCACCCTGAAGAAGGGCGACACGGTCGACCAGCGTGAGATCGTCAGGAAGCTCGTCGCCCTCCAGTACAAGCGCAACGACCAGGCCTTCGCCCGCGGCAATTTCCGGGTCCGCGGCGACAGCCTGGAGGTCTTTCCGTCCCATTATGAGGACATGGCCTGGCGGATCGCTTTCTTCGGCGACGAGATCGAGGAGATCGTCGAGTTCGATCCCCTGACCGGAAAGAAGATCGCGGCGCTCGATTACGTCAAGGTCTACGCCAATTCGCACTATGTCACTCCCGGCCCGACCCTGAAGCAGGCCATGGGGGCGATCCGCCACGAGCTGACCGAGCGGCTCAAAGAGCTTCATGCCGAAGGCAAGCTGCTCGAAGCGCAACGGCTCGAGCAGCGCACCAATTTCGACATCGAGATGATCGCCGCGACCGGCTCGTGCGCCGGGATCGAGAATTACAGCCGCTTTCTCACGGGGCGCCTCCCCGGCGAGCCGCCGCCGACCCTGTTCGAATATCTCCCCGAGAATGCCCTCCTCTTCGTCGACGAGAGCCACCAGACGGTGCCGCAGATCGGCGCGATGGCCCGCGGCGACCACCGCCGCAAGATCACGCTCGCCGAATATGGCTTCCGCCTGCCCTCCTGCATCGACAATCGGCCGCTTCGCTTCAACGAATGGGACGCGATGCGCCCGCAGACCGTCGCCGTCTCGGCCACCCCCGGCGGCTGGGAGATGGAGCAGACGGGCGGAGTCTTCGCGGAGCAGGTCATCCGGCCGACCGGCCTGATCGATCCGCCGGTGGAAATAAAGCCCGTCGAGGACCAGGTCGACGACCTCATCAACGAGGCCCGGATCACCGCCCGCAAGGGCTACCGGACGCTCGTCACCACGCTCACCAAGCGAATGGCCGAGGATTTGACGGAGTTCATGCACGAGGCCGGCCTCAAGGTCCGCTACATGCATTCGGACGTCGAGACGCTCGAGCGGATCGAGCTGATCCGCGACCTTCGCCTCGGGGTCTATGACGTCCTCGTCGGGATCAACCTGCTTCGCGAGGGGCTCGACATTCCCGAATGCGGCCTCGTCGCCATCCTCGACGCCGACAAGGAGGGCTTCCTCCGCTCGGAAACCTCGCTCATCCAGACCATCGGCCGGGCCGCCCGCAACGTCGAGGGCCGGGTCATCCTCTACGCCGACCGGACCACCGGCTCGATGGAGCGGGCGCTGAGGGAAACCGACCGCCGCCGCCAGAAGCAGCTCGAATATAATGAAGAGCACGGCATCACCCCGACGACGATCAAGCGCGACATCCAGGACATCCTCAGCCACGTCTCGAACCGCGACAGCGTCATGATCGGCACCGGCGACGAGGACCGCCCCAATCTCGTCGGCCACAATCTCAAGGCCTATATCGCCGACCTCGAGCAGCGCATGCGCAAGGCCGCCGGCGATCTCGAATTCGAGACGGCCGGAAGGCTTCGCGACGAAATCCGGAGGCTTGAGGCGGACGAGCTCGGAATCCCGGACCATGAGAAGAAGGCGCCGCTCCTCGGCAATTCGACCGAGGGCAAGCCGGGCACCCGCAAGACCCGCTACGGCAAGCAGCAGGCGATCCGGATGGGGAAGCGGAGGGGCGGGGAGCGGTAATTACCGCACTTTCTTTGAGTGGGCCTGAAACTGGCCGTTCGACTCACCGAAAAGCCTAAAAATAACTATTGATTACATCGAAAATGAGCGATTAATGAGCGGCTGCCATAATCGGGAGCTGTTTCGTGAAGTCATCGAAAATTCTTGAGAATGTGCAGCGGAATCCACGTCGTGTCATATCCTTCCGTGATTTCGAGAGGCTCCTCGGGGCCTTCGGTTTCGTCCTTCAACGGACTCGCGGAAGCCATCGGGCATACAAGCGCGCCGGCGTGCCGGAGTTGCTTACGATTCAGCCGAAGGGCGGCGAGGCCCGCCCCTATCAAGTCCGCAAGTTTCTGGATATGATAGAGCAATTCCAACTGGAGTTGGATGAGTGACTGAGCCCCGTTATCACATCAATGTGTTTTGGTCCGACGAGGACGATTGCTGGATCGCGGATGTTCCAGACCTACGCTATTGTTCCGCACACGGCGAAAGTCCGGGCGAGGCTGCAACGGAGGCCGAAGTGGCGATTGCCCTTTGGCTTGAAGTCGCAAGAGACCAAGGCATGCCTATACCTGAAGCTGTATACCGACCCGACGTTCGAGCGGATCGGAAGGCTGCGTGATCCATTAGGCGCTCGCTTACCCTCACCCCCGCGCCGGCAACACCTTCGGATTGCGCAGAAGCCCCGCCGAGACCAGCGCCGCCAGCAGGCCGATCGGGAAGATTTCCGTGAAGGTGAGCGGGATCCGGATCAGCGGGTTCGGGTAATTGGCCCGCATCCATTCGTAGCCGGCCATCTCGCGCCGCACTTCGGCCGCGCTCCTGCCCTGGGCCTGGAGGTCGCGGGCGATTCCCGCCAGGTAATCGTCCATGAAGCGGTAGCCGGTGGCGGCCAGATAGACCTCCCAGACGAGGATATAGGCCAAAGCGGCGACGACGGCGATGCCCAGCCCCATCAGGAAAGCGGGCTTGAACCTGATCACCCCGCCATGCTCGACGTCGCGATAGCGCTTCACTCCGACGAACATGAAGGTCATCGCGACCAGCATGACCGAATAGCCGAACCACATCGAGGCGAAGAAGCTGTTCCGGTCGGCGGCCACGATCCCGGTCAGCATCACGCCGATGATGACCAGCCCGGCCAGGCTTCCGTAGATGATTGCGTATTTCATGGTCGGCGACTCCCCATTCTGCAGGCGGGCCGGGAATAGAGCGGTCGAAGGCGATCCGGATATCGCCCAAATGGGTGATTCGGCCCCATTCGTCTCAAGGAATGAGCGCCAGCCAGCGCGCCTTCTCGATCGCCTGGACCCGGTTTTGGGCCTCGAGCTTCTCGTAGAGCCGGGCGAGGTGGGTCTTCACCGTATTGGGCGAAATGCCCAGCGTCCGAGCCAGCTGCTTGTTCGACTGACCCGACGCGAGCAGCGCCAATATCTCGCTTTCCCGGGCGGTCACCCCGAGCGACCGGATCGCGGCATCGTTGCGCTCGAAGGCCGGAGCGGGCGGGCGCGGAGTCAATTTGCGGCCCGCCCACAATCCGAGGCCGATGAAGCCGACAGCGAGCAGGGCAATGTAGACGTCGGTCGAGAACGACCGCATCAGATAACGATGATCGAGCCATTGAAGCGCGGCGGCCGCGGCCGCCAGCCCGAACGCGTAAAGGATGACGGTCCTCGCCATGGCCAGAAGCTGCCAGAAACGCGGGCGGGAAACCATCCCGTCATCCCGGCGAAAGCCGGGACCCCAGGGCGAGTAGTCTCGGCGGGTCTCCCCGAGGCCCCGGCTTTTGCCGGGGTGACGAACCCCCTCCGGGCCCCTATCTCGCCCGGACCATGGCAGCTCCCGTCCTCGCTTTCGAAAATCTCGGCCTCATCCAGGGCTCCGGCTGGCTGTTCCGAGGAATCGACCTGTTCGTCGGGGCGCGCGACCGGCTGGCTTTGATCGGCCGCAACGGCGCCGGCAAGACGACCCTGCTCAAATGCCTCGCCGGCCTCACCGAGACGGACGAAGGCCGGCGCACGATCCAGCCCGGAACGAAGGTGGTCCTTCTCGAGCAGGACCCAAGGGTCGAGCCCTTCGCCACCCTTCGCGAGTTCGCGCTCCACGGCCCGGACGGGCCGGCGGCGCACTCGGTCGACGCCATCGCCGGCCAGCTCGGGATCGACCTCGACCGTCCCTCCGACACCGCGAGCGGGGGCGAGCGCAGGCGCGCCGCCATCGCCCGGGCGCTTGCGCAGGAACCGGACGTGCTCCTGCTCGACGAGCCGACCAACCATCTCGACCTCGGAGCGATCGAATGGCTGGAGGACTGGCTCGGCCGCTACACCGGCGCCTTCATCGCGATCAGCCACGATCGCACCTTCCTCAAGCGCCTGACCCGCTCGTCGCTCTGGCTCGAGCGCGGCAGCCTGCGCCGGGCCGAGATCGGCTTCGGCGGCTTCGACGCCTGGACCGAGCAGGTCTATGCCGAGGAAGCGCGCAACGCGGAGAGGCTCGACGCCAAGCTGAAGCTGGAGCTCCACTGGCTCCAGCGCGGAGTCACCGCCCGCCGCAAGCGCAACCAGGGCCGCCTCGCCAAGCTCCACGACATGCGCGCGGCGCGCGCGTCCATGCTCGGCCCCGCCGGCGCCGCGAAGCTCGGCCTCGAGAATGACGACGTGAAGACCAAGATGGTGATCGACGCCCAGAAGGTCGCGAAGAGCTTCGCGGACCGCGCCATCATCCGCGACTTCACCCTGCGCATCCAGCGTGGCGACCGGATCGGGGTCGTCGGCGCCAACGGCACCGGCAAGACCACTTTGCTCAGGCTTCTGACCGGGGAGATCGAGCCGGACGAGGGCCGGATCGCCCGTGCCAAGACCCTGCAGGGGATCATGATCGACCAGCAGCGCCGCCTGCTCGACCCCGACAAGAGCGTCCGCGACATCCTCGCCGACGGCGGCGACTGGATCGAGGTCCGGGGTCACAAGAAGCACGTCCAGGGCTATCTCAAGGAATTCCTGTTCGAGCCGAATTTGGTCGACGCGAAGATCGGCACGCTTTCCGGCGGCGAGCGCTCGCGACTGCTCCTCGCCCGCGAGTTCGCCCGCCGCTCGAACCTGCTCGTGCTCGACGAGCCGACCAACGACCTCGATCTGGAGACCCTCGACCTACTGCAGGAAGTGATCGCCGATTACGACGGCACCGTCCTCATCGTCAGCCACGACCGCGACTTCCTCGACAACACCGTCACCATCACGCTCGGCCTCGACGGCTCGGGCAAGGTCGACATCGTCGCCGGCGGCTATGAGGATTGGCAGAAAAGGCGCGCGCCGCCGGCCGCGGCGAAGGCCTCCTCGCAGGCCAGGCCCGCGCCCGCCGCGCCCAAGGTCCAGACCAAGCTCACCTACAAGGATCAGCGCGACTACGACCTCCTCCCCGACCGGATCCATGCGCTGGAGGCGCAGATCGTCCGCGACGAGGCGGCGCTTCACGATCCCGATCTCTACACGCGGGACCCGAAACGCTTCGAATCGCTGACCGCCGCGATCGACGAGGCGCGGGCGGAGCGGGACTCGGCGGAGGAAAGGTGGCTGGAGCTGGCGGAGAAGGCGGAAGCATTGGCGGGCTGATTTGCCTCCCCATGCGCAGCATGGGGAGGAGGACCATGCGAAGCATGGTGGAGGGGTGGAAAGCGCGGAAGCCGCAGTTCGCGCGCGAACCCATCGGGCCTGCGCCAATTACCCCTCCACCACCCTTCGGGTGGTCCCCCTCCCCACCGCTTCGTGGCAGGGAGGCAAAGGTCCGCGCCGCCGCCCCTATCGCACGCAGCTCGTCCTCGGCCCCTCGTCAAGATCCAGGCACCGCCCGTCGATCGACCCCATCGGGATCGTCACCCCGATCGTCGCCGCCAATGTCGGCAAAATGTCCGCCGTCTCCACCGCCAGCGACTGCTCGAACGGAGTCATTCCCTTGCGCCAAAACAGGATCGGCACCTTGCGATCGTAATCCCAGGGGCTGCCGTGGGTGGAGACATAGCCTCGGCTCGTGTCGGCGATCGGAGTCACGCGCGGCTTCAGGAGCACGATGAAATCGCCCGAGCGCTCGGGGTCGAAGCTGGCCTTGGCGCGCTGGATCAGGCTCCAGGTGTCGGGCGGCCCGGAAGGTCCCGGCGCCGCCGCGAGCTCGGCCTTGGTGAACACGGCCGCCACCTGCGGGTGGCGCCGGTAGGTCGCCACCGCTTCGCGAAGCACCCGGGCCCGCTGGGCCACGGTCAGCTTGCGGTCGACATACATGTCGCCGAACGCGCCGTCGCCGTAGAGCAGATCGCCTTTCAGCCTCAGCCTCGAAGCGAGCGACTTGGCCATGATCCCGGGGTTGAGCGCCGGATCGACCCGGACCGCGTCGCCGGCGGAATGCTCGCGGTGGCGCTCGGGAATGTCGTGGCCGCCATGGTCGGCGGTGAGCATGACCAGATAGTCGATCCCGGTCGCGTCGAGGTCGCGGAAGAAGCCGCCCAGCGCCTCGTCCAGCGCCATCAGCTGGATGCACATCTCGCTGCCCTGGGTCCCGAAGGTGTGGCCGACATAGTCGGTGGCGGAAAGTCCGAGGATGAGCAGGTCGGTCGCCGAGCCCTCGCCGAGCTTCATCTCGCGCCGAAGCGCTTCACCCATGCCGAGGACGGCCCGGTCGAACTCGGGCGAGGCGCGGAAGCCGTTCTTGTCGTCCGCCTCGCGCGCGAAGCGACCGGTCCCCACCGGCTTGCCGCCGCCCGCCACCGGGATCGCCCGGCTGTGCGGCTCGCAGAGGCGGGGAAGGTCCCGGGCGGGTCGGGCCCGGGAAAGCAAGTCCTTCACCCCGTCATTGGCCGAAGCGACCGCCCGCGGAGTCGCGGGCGCGCCGGGATTGACGAAGGCCTTGGCGTCGTGATCCCACCACCAGCGCTCGTCGGGACGATAGCCCCCCATCATGATCGCGGCGCGGTCCTTGCCCGAGACCACGGCGACCCGGCTGGCGGGGTTGGAGCGCTTCATATGATCGCCGAGCGCGGGCACCTTCAGATGGTAGGAGGACACGGTGTACTGGCCGCCCTTGGAGCTGCTGCCCGGAACCCGCGGATCCTCGGAGCAATAGACCCCCTTGTCCTCGCGCGGCAGGCCGAGGTTGAACCAATTGTTGGCGATGATTCCGGTCCGCGCCGGCCGCGAGCCGGTGAGGATGGTCGAATGACCCGGGCAGGTCTCCGTGGCGTTATGGCCCTGATAGCCGTTCGGGAACACGACCCCTTCCGAAAGGCGCCGGAGGCCGCCGTCGAAATGCCGGCGATACTGGCCGAACAGGTCGGCCGAGAATTGGTCGACGGAGATGGCGACGATCAGCTTCGGCCGTTCCGCCGAGTGGGCCGCGGCGGCGGCGAGAGGAAGGGCGAGCAAAGCGGCGAGCCTGGCCAGTTTCATGAGCATTCCCCCTGAGAGCGTCTTGTCGCCTCTACATCGTCGGCGGCTTTGGGCAAGGTCCGCCATTATCCTCCCCAGCGCGCAGCGATGGGGAGGGGGACCATGCGAAGCATGGTGGAGGGGTAATTGGCGAGGCTTCCGCCAGCTACCCCTCCACCACCCTTCGGGCGGTCCCCCTCCCCACCGCTTCGCGGCAGGGAGGATGAGTTAGCTACGCCCCCCGAGCGTGCCTCAGATGCGCCCGTATCTCCTCGTCGGTCGGCGCTCCGCGGGCGGCCTGCTCGAGCAAGGCGACGCCCCGCACCCGGTCCTTGCCGCTCCTGAACAGCAGCCAGCCCAAGGTATCCGCGGTCACCGGGTTGTGCGGATCGAGCGCCCAGGCGCGGCGGGCGATCGGGAGCGCCCGGTCGTAATCGCCGGTCTCGGCATAGGCCCAGGCCAGGTTGTTCAGCAAAGTCGCGTCATTGTCGCCGAGGCGCCTGCGCACCCCTTCGTAGAGCGCGATCGCTTCCGGCCAGCTCTTCGCCTGCAGATAGGCGTTCGCGGCCATGGTCTGAGCGGAAACGTTCTGCGGATTCTGCTGAAGGAAGAGGGTCAGCACTTTCGAAGCCCCCTGGTCGTCTCCCGAATTGCGAAGCGCCTCGACCAGGCGAAGCGCCACCGGCTCGTTGAAGGCGAGGTTCGCGGCCCGGCGGTAGGCGCCGGCGGCGGCGGCATAATCGCCCTGAATCGCAAGCGCATCGCCGACGAGGACGTGGGCGTCGGGAGCGCCCGGAGCCGCGGCCTGGAGCTGGCGCGCCCGCTGCAGCGCCTCGGGTCCGAGCCCGCGGCCGAGCAGGGCGCGGATGAGGACGACCTGGGGCGCCGCGGCGTCGGGCCAGGCTTCGGCGTCGCGGCGTATGGCCGCAAGCTGGCCGTCGCCGACGAGATCGTCGAGCGGAGCGATGGCGGAAGGACGCGGCGCGGAGGCCCGGCCGAGATAGCCCGCCGCCGCGGCCTCGTCGCCGAGCCGGGCGAAAGCCTTGCCGATGATGCTGAGGGTATAGGCGTCCGCATCGGCACGATCGGCGAGCGGCCGAAGCGTTCCGATCGCGGCCCTTGCGTCCCCGCTTTGCCATTGGGCCGAGCCGAGCAGGCGCCGGGCCTTGATATTGCCGGGCTGCGCCTTCAGCAATCGCTTCAGAGGCCCCATGGCCAGCGACGCATTGCCGGTATCGAGCTCGATCGTACCGGCGAGAAGCATCGCCGCCGGACGATTGTCGAAAGCGCCGCCGGTGCGCCGGTAGAGGCTTCGGGCCAGCGCGTAGTCGCGGCCGCGGGCGGCGAGCATGGCCTGAAGATAATAAGCGGACGGGTTGTTCGAAGAGACGCCGAGGATCCGCCTGGTGTCGGCCAGCATCGCTCGGGTCCGGCCCAGATCGCCCAGGGTGGCGGCGCGCTCGATCAGGGCGGCGAGGTTCGCGGGATCGATCTCGAGCGCTCGGTCGAACCAGGGCATGGCCGCCGACAGGCCGTATTGGCTTCGGGTGAGCTCTCCGCGCAGCCTCAGCGCCTCGACGTTGCGAGGCCCGAGCGCGACGGCGCGGTCGGCGGCCGCGATGGCCCCGGCCGTTTCGCCGGTGGCGCGGCGGAAGTCGGCGATGTCGGTCCACAATCCCGAATCGTTCGGAGCCGCCGCCAGGGCGCGGTCGAAGGCCGCCGCGGCCTCCTCGAGCTTGCCGGTCAGCTGGAAGGCCCGGCCCAGCATCCGGTCCGCATAAGCCGCGTAAGCGGGGCCGGCCTTCAAAGCCGCCTTGGCGGCGCCCTCCGCCTGCCCCTGGAGGAGCAGGGCGTGCGCGAGCAGATGGCCGGTTTCGCTGTCGGCCATTCCGAGCGCCTTCGCCCGCTTGAGCTCGGCCTCGGCCGCGGCGCCGTCGCCGAGCAGAAGATAGGTGCGGGCCTGGGCAAGCCGAAGAACCTTGTTGTCGGGCGCCGCCTCGATCGCGTTCAGGAACTCGATGCGCGCCGTCCGCGGCTGCCCCTGGGCCAAAGCCTGCAGCCCGCGCTTATAGGCTTGGTCGGCCGATTCCGGCCCCGGGCCGGAGCAGCCCGAGGCGCCGACCAGTAACAGGGCGATCAAGGCGAAGCGGGCGCTCACGGCTGCAGATCATATTGTTTCATGAGGTCGTAAAGCGTCGGCCGGCTGATTCCGAGCAGCTTGGCCGAGCTCGAGATATTGTTCTCCGTCCGCGCCAGCACCTGGCGGATCGCCCGGCGGTCGGCCAACTCGCGCGCCGACTTGAGATTGACCGGAAGCGCCGCTTCGGTCCGGGGCTCGAGGTCGAGATCCTCGGCGGTCACAAGCTTGCCGTCGGCCATGATGACGGCCCGCTTCATCCTGTTCTCGAGCTCGCGGACGTTGCCGGGCCAGGGCCATTCGTCGATCGCGGCCAGGGCGCCTGGGCTGAAGCCCTTGACGTGCGGATTCATCTCGCGGGCGAAGCGATGAAGGAAATGCTTGGCGAGAAGCACCGAATCGCCGTGCCGCTCGGCGAGGCTTGGAATGCGGACGACGATCTCGGCCAGGCGGTAGTAAAGGTCCTCCCGGAAGCTGCCGGCCTGGATCATCTGCGGCAGATCCTGATGGGTGGCGCTAACGATCCTCGTGTCCACGGCGATCGGCTTGCGGCCGCCGATCCGCTCGATCACCCTTTCCTGGATGAATCGGAGAAGCTTGACCTGGAGCGGCAGCGGGATGTCGCCGACCTCGTCGAGAAACAGGGTTCCGCCATGGGCGAGCTCGATCTTGCCCTCGGTCGTCTTGATGGCCCCGGTGAAGGCGCCCTTCTCGTAGCCGAACAGCTCGGCCTCGAGCAGATTCTCCGGAATGGCCGCGCAGTTGATCGCCACGAAGCCGCCGCCGGCGCGGTTGCTGGCCTGATGAAGGCCCCGGGCGAGCAGCTCCTTGCCGGTGCCGCTCGCGCCCAGAAGCATCACCGAAACGCCGGTATTGGCGACCCGCTCGATCGTCCGCGCCACCTTGAGCATCTCGGGGGCGGAGGTGATCATGGTTCCGAGCACCGTCTGGTCCTCGCCGACCCGTTCTTCGAGCTTGCGGTTCTCCGTCTCGATTCCGTGAAGCTGAAAGGCGCGGCGAACGATCAGACCGAGCTGGTCGATGTCGACCGGTTTCTGGTAGAAATCATAGGCGCCAGACGCGATTGCCCGCAACGCGCTCTCGCGGGCGCCGTGCCCGGACGCGACGATCACCTTGGTCTCGGGCTTCAATGAGAGGATCGTCTCGAGGGTCGCGAAGCCTTCGGTGACTCCGTTGGGATCGGGCGGAAGGCCGAGGTCGAGCGTGACGACCGGCGGCTCCTCGGACCGCAACAGGTTGATCGCGGAGTCGCGGTTGGAGGCGACCAGCACTTGGTAATCGTCATACGCCCAGCGGAGCTGCCGCTGAAGCCCCTCGTCGTCCTCGACGATCAGCAGTTTCGCCCTGGTATCCACGCTCATGCCCGCAACCGTCCGATCTCGAATCCGCCGGTCTCGCCCAGCGGTAGGAACACAGTGAATCGACTGCCCTCGCCTTCGCGGCTGTCGACCTCGATCCGCCCGCCCATGGCCGCGATCAGGCTTCGCGCCTCGAAGGCGCCGACTCCGAAGCCGGTCTCCTTGGTCGAGGCGAAAGGCTGGAAGAGACGGGTCCGGATGAAGTCGGCCGACATGCCTTCGCCGCGGTCGGCGATCTCGATCGTCGCCTCGCCGCCCCGCCGGCCGCAGCCAATCCGGACAATGGCCCCGCTCGGGCTGGCGTCGATCGCATTTTGGACGAGATGGGCGAGCGCCTGCTCGAGCCGGACCGGATCGGCCACCGCCGCGACCGCCGGGTCGCCTTCGACCTCGACCGGGTGGACCCGGTTCTTGACCCCGGCCACCGCCGCGACCGCCTGCCGGAGCGGGATTGCCCGCACCGGCTCCGACTCGACGTTGGCGCCGCCGCGATGGAGGCGGGCGAGCAGGTCGTTCATCTTTTTGACCGAACTCTCCAGGGTCGCGATCATGTCCTCGCGAAACTCCGGCTTGTCGGCGTGCCGCTCCGCATTCCGAACCACCAGGCTGAGCTGGCTGACCAGATTCTTGATGTCGTGGATGATGAAGGCGAAGCGCCGGTTGAATTCATCGAACCGCCGGGCATCGGCCAGCGCGTCCTGGGTGTGCGCTTCGGCAAGGTAGCTGGCCGCCTGGATCCCGACCGTCCGGAACAGGTCGAAATCCTCCCAGTCCAGCGGTCGCCGGACGAGCGGATGCTCGAGCAGGACCAGCCCGACCAGGCGGTCGCCGTGGATCAGTGGAACCCCGGCCCACAGTCCGTCCAGTCCGGCCAGCGCCGCCGGCACCTGCGCTTCGTCCGTCCGGAGCCTTCCGCGCAGACCCGTGAAATCGACGACGTGGCCGCTCTTCTCGAGGAAGGAGATCAGGATCGCGTCGTCGGTGCTGGGCTGGGGCAGGTCGTCGCGCCAGTTCCACCGCGCGGCGACGCTCAACCGCCCCCCTTCCGGAACCAGCAGGAGGCCCGACGGCGATTCGGCGATGTCGGCGATCGCCTTGATGATCCGTTCGCCGAGCGGTGCGTCGCCGCCGACGGTTCGGGTGAAGCGAAGCCATTCCTCGCGGTAATCGTAGCGATGCTCGAAGAAATGCTTGGCGACGATCACCCTCGACCAGGCCCGCATCCGCCCGGAAGGCAGAAGGATCACGGCCGCGACGGTGATCGCGAAGACCAGGCCGACCTGCCCGATCCGGACCCAGTCGCCGCCCACCACCTCGAGCGCCCGGCTCGCGGTCATCATGAGGATGAGGTAGCCGAGGATGGCGATCAGGGACAGCGACTGGAAGGTGGCGGCCCGCGACAATTGCATCCGCCAGCCGGCGTTGCGGCGGCTGGCGAGGGCGAACAAGGGCACGAGCATCGCGAGGACGGCGCCGCGCATCGCATAGAGGTCGTCGACCGGGCCCCGGGTCAGCCAGCCGACCGTGTAGAGATGAAGATCGTAGGCCCACAGGCCGGCGAGCGCGATCGTCGGCAGCCTCAGGCCCCAGCGGCTCTCGTGCGCCGCCTGGCCGTAGAGATTGTGGACGAGGACCAGGGCCCCGGCGGCCAGGGTGAGCCCGATCACCTGGAACGTAGAGGTAAGCGCGTCGTAGAGGGCAGGGTTGCCGGCGAATTGCGGGGTCACTCCGGCCAGGGTGAGCTGGAGCCCGATCACCCCGGCGACCACCGTGTAGAGAAGCTTGACCCCCTGCTGCCCGCGCTCGTCCGCCGCCCGGCCGACGATCGCGTACATGAAGCCCAGGAAGGCGAAGTTGCGCGCCGCTTCCACGATTCCGGCGCCGAGGCTGTGCGGCCCCTGAAGCGCGATGAAGATCGCCCAGGCGGACGTGATCGCGAAGGCGGCGACGAGGCGGCGGTTGCCGCGGTCCTCGTTCCAACGCCGCAGCTGCCACAGGGCCAGCGCCCCGTAGAGCAGGGCAGCGAGCGCATGAGTCCAAAAACCGAGCAGGACGATCACCGCGCCCCCTCCGGAAACAGAACCACCCGAACCGTTTGAAGGAGGATCAGGAGGTCCAAGAAAGGGGTGTAATTTTTGGCATAGTAAAGGTCGAACTCGAGCTTCTGCCTCGCGTCCTCGACGCTTGCGCCGTAGGGGAAGTTGATCTGGGCCCAGCCGGTGATTCCCGGCTTCACGACGTGGCGCTCGGCATAATAAGGCAGCCGGGCCTCGAGATCGGCGACGAATTGCGGGCGTTCGGGCCGGGGGCCGACCAGGCTCATCCGGCCGGTCAGGACGGTCCAGGCCTGGGGAAGCTCGTCGATCCTCAGCTTGCGGATGACCGAGCCGACCCGGGTCACCCGCGGATCGTCCTTCTGCGCCCAGACCGCCTTGCCGCCGACCTCCGCATCCTCGCGCATCGAGCGAAGCTTCACCAGCTCGAAGCTCTCCCCGTAGAGGCCGACCCGGCGCTGGCGGAAGAAAGCGGGCCCCTTGCTCTCCAGCTTCACCGCGAGCGCGGTCAGGAGGATGAGCGGCGCGAAGAGAAAGAGGATCAGGCCCGAGACGATGATGTCGAACAGCCTCTTGCCCGCCGCCGACAGCCGCCGCCCCGACGAGAAGCCGTCGGAAAAGATCAACCAGCTCGGATTGACGCTGTCGAGATCGACCCGCCCGGTCTCGCGCTCGATGAAGGAGGAGAATTCGTTGACATGGACTCCGGTCGTCTTGATCCGCAGCAGGTCGGCGAGCGGAAGCGCGTTGCGCCGCTCCTCGAGGGCCAGCACCACTTCCGCCACCCGCAGCCGGACGACATGGGCGGAGAGATTGGCGATGTCGTCGCGGTTGACCGCGTTCGCAACCGCCTGCGGCCCGTCGTTCATCCCGACGTAGCCGGCGATGGCGAAGCCCGCGCCCTCGGTCCGGGCCAGAGCCTCGAGCCGGGCCGCCCGCGGGCCCGCGCCGAGGACGAGGATCCGCCGCTTGAACGCCTCGTGGCCGAGCACCCGGCCGAAGGCCAGCCGGGCGACGAACAGCAGGACGAGCGCGAAGCCCATCGCGTAGAGCAGGTTCGAGCGCCAGAAGGTCAGCGCCGGGAAGACGAAGAAGACGAGCGCCAGCAGAAGCACCCCGAGCGACACCGAGACCATGAGCCGGGCCGCCGCCAGCCGCATCGAGCGAAGCGCGTCGACCCCGTAGGCGCCGACCCCGACCATGGCGAGCTGCAGGACGATCGCGAAGGTGAGCAGATGCGGAAGCCGCTGGACGTCGGGGTCGGCTCCGCCCTCGATCTGCCACAGGCGCAAAAGCCAGCCCGCCTCCCCGGCCGCGAGCAGCATAAGGAAGTCGATCACGCCCAGCATCAGAACGCTGTGGGGGACGTAATGCTTGAACAACCGGATCAAAGGACGTGCGCCTCGCGGAGTGTAAGTTCTGCCGACAGGGTCTTAGTGTCGCTCAAATTGACAAAGAAAGCGTGAAAACCGTCCGTCGGGCCGCCGGCGCAGCCCCGGCGGCCTGTGGCGCGAATACGAAATCACGGCCATGCACGCCATCGAAGTGCATGGCTCGTCCGGTCGAGAGCCCATGAAAATCGGCCGGGTGAAAGCCCGGGGCGCTTCACGGCGACGCTGCTGAGCCCGGCCGCGTCGCTCAGGGCGCGGCGCGGCGCCCTCGTTTCACCTAAAGCACCAAAGGGCCAAAGAGGCCGGGGCACCTCGGACGCCGCGGAACCCGAAGATATCGTCGAGCGGCGCAGCCGCTCCTTCATCGCGGAGCGGCCGCCGGTTGCATTTGGAACAAAACAAGAATATACCTCGTCGGGAATGACGGCGGTGCGGCCGATTCGGGGCATTGGAGGTGGATATGTTCGAGGTGACTTTGGTGGTCGTTCCGCCGGGCGGCGGCGAGGCGGAATACAGCCTTCGGATGCAGGTCCCGGCGTTGCCCCGCGAAGGCGACTATCTTACCGTCATCCGGGATCGCGAGGAACCTGTCGAGAGAGCCGATGTCGGGACGGAGGATTTCATCGTCCGCCGGGTGTGGTGGGCCTTCCATTATCCGGACGACGGCGCGCTCTACCATGAGGCCGGCGAGGAAGCTCCCGTCGGGGAGGTGAGCGGCACCGTCAGCATCGAATGTGAAATGGCCAAGGGCCATTATTCGTGCGATCGGCACGTCGAGGCCTGCGGCCCGAAGGCCGAGACCTTCGAGGCGAGCGCCTATTGAGCGCCGTGCGCCGTGGTTTCACCCGAAGCGCCTAAGCACAAAAGAGGCCGAGGGGGGCCGGGCGCGGTCCGGGCGCCCTCGCCCCTGCGTCCACGCAGGCGGGTAAACAGTGACAGTATACATTTATCGACGCCGACGCCGCCGGATCCACGTGTTCTAAACGTATACTGTCACTGTTTATCTCCTCGATCCGACCGTCTCCCAGGCGGTCGTCCGCACGAGCATCGCCACACGCCCCGCCGCAAACGCTTTCTTAAACCCTCATTCGTCATGACCGGCCCCGACAAGAGGGGAAAAAGTCTATGTCGCTCAAGGTGATGGTGTTCGGTTTCGCGGCGGCGGGGGTTGGCGGGCTTGCGATGACGGGGGACTTCGCGGGCGGGCACGATGCGGAGCGGCTGGTCGCGAAATCGCCGGCCGCGGTCTATGCGGCGCTTTCGGCGATGGCTCCGGAGGTGACGAGGGTGATCCCGGCGGAGAATGACGGGCCGCCGATGACCCTGGAGGTCCGCAAGGACGCCGGCAAGGCCGTGCATTTCGCGCTCAGCGTCGAGGGCAGGACGATCGGCTCGGTCGATCTCAGCGTGACCCCGGACCAGGGCGGCGCGGCGAGCCGGCTCGCCGCCGACGTCGAGCTCGACCAGGCGGCGCTCGCCAAGCGGTTCGGCGACCCGGACGCCACCGGCGAGTGGGTCCCGGCGCCCGAGGCGCTGGTCAATCTCACGGTCGGCCAGATGCTCGGCGAGCTGGCGAGGGACATCGAGGCGGGCAAGTCCCTCAAGATGTTCGACTCGGGGGATCTGGCGGGCCTGCGATCGCGAATGGGCAATTCCGGCCCGGGCGGCGAGATGCGCGAGGAGATGCGGGACACCGCCCCGGCGCCGATGAAGGCCCAGCCGTTCGGGAGCACCAAGCCGATGGTCGACCCGAATGCCGAGGCCCGCAAAAATATCAACGGCGGCCGTTAGCCTGCGATCGGTGCAGGCCCGTAGCCGGCACGCGCCCGGCACCCAGTCGGCTGAAGCCGGGACTCCCGATTGTCATCGCGGCGGGGGACACTCTGGTGACAGTCGCCTGACCGCACCACAGTGTCCCGTCGATCGGGGTCCCGCGCATTGTAGGAGACGTTTGTTCTGCCGATGTTCTATGCATCAGGAAGGAACGTTGCCCCGCTAGGCCGGTGTCGTTCACCCAAAGCACCAAAGGACCAAAGAGGCCTGAGCGGCGCGCCGTCCCGAGCCGACTCGAAGGGTTTCGTCGAGCGACGTCGTCGCTCCTTCCGAACGGACACCGGCGATCGCGCGCGGCCGGCGGAGCCGCGTCGAACCCTTTGGTGCTTCGGTGCTTTGGGTGAACCCGATTCTCAGCCTCGATCGTCGCGATGCTCGGGCGTCTGCATCTCAGGCCACCCGCATCAGCTGGCTCGGAAAAGGCGAAGCGAGCGAGCAGGCGTCCGCGGCCTCGCCGTCGAGCCAGGAATCGTAATCCTCGCGCTGGAGGACGAATCGAAGGGTTTCGTCGAGCGACGTCGTCGCTCCTTCCGAACGGATACCGGCGACCGTGCGCGGCCGGCCGAGCCGCGTCGAACCCTTTGGTGCTTCGGTGCTTTGGGTGAACCGGCTCCCTAGGCTCGATCGTCGCGAGGCCTGGGCGTCTTCATCTCAGGCCACCCGCATCAGCTGGCTCGGAAAAGGCGAAGCGAGCGAACAGGCGTCCGCGGCCTCGCCGTCGAGCCAGGAATCGTAATCCTCGCGCTGGAGGACGACCGGCATCGCCTTGGGGTGGAGCGGGGCGACGAGCGGGTTGGGGTCGCAGGTGAGGAAGGCGAAGCGCTTGGCGCCCTCGCTCATTCGCCAGATGCCGGCGAAGGCGCTGCATTCCTCCCCTTCGATCGTGAACCACCAATTGGCGGGCCGGCCGGTCTCGGGATCCTTGCCGGGGCGAGGCTCGGCGAAGCTGGTGAAGGGGACGAGGCAGCGCTGGGCGGGAGCGGCGATGGTCGAGCGCCAAAACGGGCTTTGGAGGTTGCGGACGTTGGTGACCGCCTTCTTGATCGGCTTGCCGCTCTTGCCGGGCATCGTCCGGACAATCCCCCACGCCATGCGATCGAGCCGGCGCTCGCCATTCTCCTTCCTGACCACCAAGGCTTCGTATTTGGGGTAGATGTCGGGCCTGGCTTCGAAGGGCAGGTCGAGCGCCACGGCGTCGAACAGCCGGGCCAGATTCTCGGTGCTGCGCTGACGGTAGAGATTGCACATGAGGGAGGCTTAACTTTTGCGGCGGCGAAGGGGAAGCCGGAGGGTCAGGGCGCCTTCGCCCGGCCGTCCGCCGGCCACCCTCCCACGTCCAGGCCCGTCGCTCCTGAGGGCGTAGTCCATGACGGGCGTCGCTCGTGAAGGCCGTGGCTCAGGAGGGCGTCGCTTATAAGGCACCCGAAAACGGAATGCCGTTGATATCGATAATTCGAAAAATCGATTGCCGAAGCGGGTGTTTGTTCTCTATTTGTTCTGAATGAATACGCGAATCGCCGTCACTTCCGCAGAGCTCGCCCGGGCGATCCGGGTCTGGCTTCGGGTCATGCCCAAGCCGATCTGGCGGGCGCTCGAAAAATATCAGCTGGCGACGCTCGAGAAACGGCAGGATCATGACTCGGAGCCGCAGGTGCACGGCGCCGTCGCCGATCACATCGCCGAGCATCTGCGAAGGGCCAATTGGGAGATCACGAGGCCTGAGCCCAAGGATCTCGGCTCGCCGCCGGCCTGGAGCGGGGCGGCCGGCAGCGGGACGACCGGCCGCGGGCCGGCCGACGCCGGTCATGAGAAGAATTCGTAGCGCAAATCGATAAGGGGGCCGGGCGGCCCGTGGAAGCAAACCTCCCGGCCCCCACCGTGAGAGGAAGCCATTCCAAACTCTCGGTAAGGCGTCGATATCATAAAGATCGAGGGCAAATCCAGTTTTAATTCAATACTGCCGCAAAGATTCTCAAACGATTACAAACAAGTGGTTCGAATCAGCGCCTTCCCGCGCTTGCGAAGGCTCCGGATTCGGATCAATCTCCCCTTGCCGCCGCTTGCCACAAGCGAGTCGGCGCGGGCCCGGCCCGTCAGCCGGACGACCGGCGCTTCGCGGGGGGCGGGGCGCCGGGCGCCGTTGCGAGCGCCGGGCCCGCTTTCTACGCCTTAGCCTTTGCCGGGCCGCCGTCCCGTGCCGGCACAGGCCGATTGCGGGGGTGGAAGAACGGGATCGGTTGCGACAACGAGCGAGCTTTCCAGGCTCGAAAAGGCCTCTTTCAAGGGCGAAAGCGATGACGGGACGGACAATCGCAATGCGGATCGGGACGGGCTTGCTGACCGGCGCGGCCCTTCTGGCCGTCGGCTTCGAGGTCACCGACGCGCCCGCCCGGGCGCCGGTTGCGGCCGAGGCCCCTGCCCCGGCCTCCGCTCCGGTCGTCGCCGCCTCCGCGCCCGCCCCGGCGCCCGCCGATCCCGATTTCGTCGTTCGCCGAATCCTCGACATTCCCGGACCGCTGAGGATGGGCGAGCATCATTGGGACGAGAGCGGGGCCCCGGCCGAAGGGCCGATCGTGATCACCGTCGATCTCGAGGCGCAGGTCCTCTCCATCTTCCGCGGCGGCTATGAGATCGGCGCCGCCGCGATCCTCTACGGCCGCGACGACAAGCCGACCCCGCTCGGCGCCTTCCCGATCACCCAGAAGAAGGCGAAGCACGTCTCCAACCTCTACGGCTCGTCCATGCCCTTCATGATGCGGATGACCGACGACGGCATCTCCATCCACGGCAGCGACAGCGTCGCCCCGGGCTTCGCCACCCACGGCTGCGTCGCGGTGCCGACCGACTTCGCCCGCAAATTGTTCGGAACGGCGAAGCTCGGCGACGTCGTCATCGTAACGAAGGGCAAGAGGCTGGAGATGGGCGAGGCGATCGTCCGGACCTGAGGGCCGTCATGCTGAGCTTGTTTCAGCATGCAGCGGCGAGCCGCCTCGCGGGTGGAGACCTGGACCCTGAAACAAGTTCAGGGTGACGTTCCGATAGGCTGGCGAAGCCTGCGACCTCTGCTACACCGCCGTCATGAACATCCCCACCATCCGGCCCGTCATCCTTTCCGGCGGCGCCGGGACCCGGCTCTGGCCGCTGTCGCGGGCGGGGCGGCCCAAGCAGTTCCTGGCTCTGACCGGCTCGGAAAGCCTGCTCAAGGCCACCGCGAGCCGGGCGGCCGGCTGGGGCCCGCCGATCGTCGTAGCGGCCCGGGAGCAGGCGCTGGCGGTGCGCTCGGAGGTTCCGGACGCGCGCCTGCTGCTCGAGCCCTGCGCGCGCGGAACGGCGGCGGCGGTCGCCCTGGCGGCGCTGGCGGCCGGCAAGGGCGAGCTGCTCCTGGTCATGCCGAGCGACCATCATATCGAGGACGAGGCCGCCTTCCGCGCCGCAGTGGCGACGGCGGCGCCGCTGGCCGGAGCCGGCTGGCTGGTCACGTTCGGGATCACGCCGGACCGGGCCGAGACCGGCTACGGCTACATCAAGCGGGGCGAGGCGCTCGCCCCGGGAGCGTTTCGCGCCGCCCGTTTCGCCGAGAAGCCCGATCGGACGACGGCGCAGGCCTGGGTCGCCGAGGGCGGCTGGGACTGGAATGCCGGAATCTTCCTGTTCGAGCGCGAGGCCCTGCTCGACGCCCTTCGGAATCATTCGCCGGCGGTGCTGGCGGCGGCGGAAGGCGATTTCGAGTCGGCGCCTTCCGTCTCGATCGACACGGCGGTGATGGAGAAAGCGGACAAGGTCGCGGTGGTTCCGGCCTCGATGGGCTGGTCCGACATCGGCAGCTGGGAGTCGCTTCACGCGCTCGGACCGCTGGACGGCGACGGCAATCTGCTCAGCGGGGACGTCGTCGCCCCGGACAGCCGCAATTGCCTGGTGCGCTCCGACGGGCCGGTGGTGGTGGCGCTCGGAGTCGAGGACCTCGTCATCGTCGCGACCGAGCGCGCGGTGCTGGTCGTCCCCAAAGGCGAGACCCAGCGCGTCCGCGAAGCGATCGAGGCGCTCGAGGCGCGGCACCGGCGGCGGGAGGAGATATGAAGGGGAAATCGGATGGTTGAGCTTCGCCCACTGGGACGCAGCGGGTTGACGACTCCGAGACTGGTTCTGGGCGGAAACGTCTTCGGCTGGACGGCGAGCGGAGAGGAGGCGTTCCGGATCCTCGACCGCTTCGTCGAGGCGGGCGGGACGATGATCGACACCGCCGACGTCTATTCGGCCTGGGTGCCCGGGCATCGGGGCGGCGAATCGGAGACCTTGATCGGCGAGTGGCTTCGACGGCGAGGATCGCGCGAGGACGTCCTGATCGCGACCAAGGTCGGAATGCTCCACCGCCACGGCGGCGGCAAGCTCGAGCCCTGGCGGATCGAGAAGGCCGCCGAGGCCTCGCTGAAGCGCCTCGGGGTCGAGACGATCGACCTCTATTATGCGCACCAGGACGATCCCGACACGCCGATGGAGGACGTGATCGAGGCGTTCGACAAGCTGGTCAGGGCCGGCAAGGTGCGGGCGCTCGGCGCCTCCAACTTCACTGCGGAGCGGCTCGGGCGGGCCCTGTCGCTGGCCGGCGAGATGGGAATGAGCCGCTACGAAATCCTCCAGAACGAATATCATCTGCTGGAACGGGGAAAGCTCGAAGGGGCGCTGCAACGGCTCTGCCTGGCCGAGGACATCGGCGTTCTGCCCTTCTACGGCCTCGCCTCGGGCTATCTCACCGGCAAGTACCGGTCCGAGGCGGATTACGCGAAGAGCGTCCGCGGCGACCGGATGGCCAAATATGCGGAAGGCCGAGGCCCCGCCGTCCTCGCGGTGCTGGACGGGATCGCGGCCGAGACCGAGGCGACGCCGGCGCAGATCGCGCTCGCCTGGGTCGCCGCCCAGCCCGCCGTCGCCGCGCCCATCTCGAGCGCGAGAACCGTCGAGCAGCTCGAGGAGTTGATCGGTGCGATGATCCTGGAGCTGACCCCCGATCAGCTGGATCGGCTGGATTCGGTGTCGGCGATATCCGGTTCCTCCGAATATTAGTTCAAAACGGATCGACTAATTGCGACGCCCCCTTCCCGCACGGCTTACGTTCGCGTAAAGAGGCGGCAGGGGCTTCTGGCCCGGACGCGCGATGGGATGCGTTTCGGGCGAAGGGTGCACTCCCAGGCAAAGCTTGGGACGAACGCGCACCAAAGGGGAGGCCCATGGATGGACTCGAAGCTATCGGAAGCGAGATCCTCGCCGCATCAGGTCAAGGGCCTGCGCACTAAACTCAACGATCTGCTCGATTCGCTCGACAAGGCGGAGCTTCACGGCGCGGCGGCCTACGTCTCGATGGCGCTCGATTCGATCCAGCGCGACTATCCAGAGGTCAGTTCGACTCGTTGAAATATTGCGTCAGTCGGGTGATCGCCTGAGGCGTGAGCTCGAGATAGGTGCTTCGGGCGTCGGCCGGGTGGGGACGGCGGACGACCAGGCCCTCCTGAACGAGATAGGCGATGTGGCGAAGCGCCGTCGTGGTCGGAGCGCAAGCCGCCATGCAGGCGGTCGAAACGGTGACCTTCCGGCCTTCCAGGGTGCTGACGAACAATTCGAGCAATATGTCCCACGAGGGATCGCAGAACAGCCTCCGTCCGAACAGAGCGTAGAGCCTTCGGCGCGCGGCGCAGGCTTCCGCCGCGGCGGCCAGCACCGACGATTGCGCGGCCGGACCCGATTCGCGGCGCGACGTCTCGATCAGCCGGTGCAGCCGCGACTCGATCTCGAGAATGATTCGTTCGGTTTCGGTCGCGAGGCTGCTCGCATCTTCCGGCCCGTGCCTGCCTGTCGGCTGTGCGACCATTCGCTCCCCTCCTAAACGCCGCGCCGCGGCGGAGCGGCCGCCTGTCGGCTGACGAACTCTTCTAAGCGCTGCTGCTGCTCCGGCACAAGAGCGTCAGTAACAGGCAGGAAGTCCGGAATCTCGTCCTCGAACAGGATCGACGGACATTGGCCGTCATAATTGCCGAGATTCGGCCGGTGGCGCCGATAGCCGACGAGGTCGCGAAGCTCTTGCGAGAAATCGCGTGCGATTTCCGGCGGATAGGTCAGCCACATATTCTCATAGGGCTTGAGCCAGCCGAGGCAGTAGCTGACGATGATCCCGCGCCGCGGAACGAGCGTTCGATTCGCCCCGCCGGCGTGGAGGGTGGAGCCGAGAAACATGAGGGCGTCGCCAGGCCCGAGTTCCGGAGAAACCGGATCGGCGACCGGCATGATTCCTTCTCCCGGGCCCCTGTGACTCTCCGGCCAAAGCACGGTGCCGCCATTTTCCGGCGTGAAAGGGGTCAGCGGCCACATCACGTTGAGAAGATATTCCGTGCGTCCCTTCTCGCCGGCCCACATGTCCTGGTCCCGATGAGGCACCTGAGCGGCGGCGCCGGGGTGAAGCTCGATCGCCTGCGTCAGGTTCAGCTGGAGCGTGTCGCAATAGGGAAGCAGGATCTGCTCGGCGATCCCGACGACCAGCGGATGGGCGACGAGCGCCTCGGCCCCGCGGCTGCGCTTGAGAAGGCCGTGAAAGCGCTTGGTGCGGGCGCCGCTGAACGGGCCCTCGGCGAAGGAAGTGCGGATGAATCGGGGCGACAGCTCGCAGTCCAGGTCCTCGATCTGCGGCTCCGGCAGGAGGTCCCGGACGACGCAATAGCCGTCGCGGCGAAGAGTCGCCGCCCATTCCGGAGCGCAAGTCTCGGAGCGGGCGAGGCAGGCCTGCATCAGGCCGCCCTGCGCTGGGCGCCGAGCACGCGCAGAACCGGCTGCTCGATTCGCAGCCGCCGGCGCATGTCGTGCAACGTCGCGGGCTCGAGGTCGATCTGCAGGGCCTGGAGCGTCTCGCCCTCGACCGGCGTCGGAAGCCCCAGCGGGGTCACTCGCCACCCGACGGAGAGCAAGGCCGGCACCCGGTGCGCCTCGGCGACGAGCGTGTAGCGGGCGATCGCGTTGGCGTTGGCGAACTCGACCAGCGCCAAAGCCAGCAACCGGTGCACCTTGAGCACGGTATTGCCCGAGGCGTCGGCCGGGTTGGTCACCAGGCGCGATATCTCCCAACAGTCATCCCCGCTCGGGACCCCACCCGGGCAGAGCTGACTGAAGAGAGTATCGAGCATGTGGGGGCGTGAGGACGGGAGAAGCCTCACTGACCCCCGATGGCGGCCTTCAGGTGACCTGGCGAGCAGATAGATGGCGTAATCGTCGTCGAATTGGTCGACCTCCAGCCAGCTACCCTTTGCCGGCAGGCGCCACCCCAGACGATCGACGAAAACCTGCTTGCGATCATGATGCATCTCCATGAGCGCCGCCGCGAAGCCGAAGCGGGTTTCAGGAAGAACCAGGTCAATCATTCATTCAGCCTCCACGCTTTTGAAATCGGGCATGGGCCGCCAAATTCACACCCCGGTAGTTACCGGGTGGGCGGGTCCGCGCGTGCCCCTGTAGGCTTCCCGACCAAAGGAGCCGTTTTGACCGCCCACTTCCTGCCGCCGATCGCCCTCCGGGAGAAACCCGCGGTCGTCCGCCACGATTTCCCGCGGGTACGGGGCCGCGATCTCGCCTCCATTCCCGGCAAGGCCGGACTGCCGCTGGTCGGAATTCTCCCGGAGGCGGTGCTCGATCCGCTCGCCTTCGCCCGGCGCATGCACGCCCGCTTCGGGCCGGTGCACCGTTTCTACGCCTGCGGCAGCTGGAACGTTCAGCTGGTCGGGCCCGAAGCGAACGAATTCGTGCTGGCGGACCAGGCCGGCAACTTTTCCGCCGAGGGCGGGTGGAGGCCGGTGTTCGGGCGCCATTTCGAGGGCGGGCTGCTGCTTCGCGACGGCGCCGACCATCATTGGCATCGCAAGCTGATCGCGGGCGCCTTCAAGCAGCAGCAGCTGCAATCCTACCTCGACATCTTCGCGGCCAATAACGAGCATGTGCTCGAACGCTGGTCCGGGCGTTCGCTCGATCTCTACGAGCTTGCCCAGCAGCTCACCTTCGCCAACGGCTATGCCGCTTTCCTCGGCCGCGACCCGGCGCTCGCGACCCGCCGGGACATGCTCGCCTTCCGCTATCTGATGCGATCGGCCGCCGCGCTTGTGACAATACCGTTGCCGGGCACGGCCGAAGGGCGGGCGAGCTGGGCCAGGCGCCACGTCGAGCGCCTGATCCGGCCGATGCTGGCGGAGCCGGCGGAGGCCGGCCGGACCGACCTTCTCGCTACCTTGTGCCGGATGCGGGACGCCGGATTGCTCGACGAAAGCGAGATCGTCGCGCATCTGACGTTCGTCATCGCGGCATCTTTCGACACCTTGTCGTCAGCAACCCTCTCCGCCCTTTACTATCTGGCGGCCAATCCCGGATGGCAGGCGGCGGTACGGGACGAATTATGCGAACGGGTCCCGCATCGCGGCTCCATCGACATCGCCGACCTCGGCGGCTGCGAACGGGCCGAATGGGCTTTGAAGGAGGCGTCGCGGCTCAATGCCGCCGCCCCGATATTGTGGCGAAGGGCCATCCGGCCCTTCCGCTTCGCAGGCCACGCCTTTCCGGCCGGAACGATCACCGGAGTCAATCCGATGCTGACCCATCTCCTTCCGGAAATCTGGGACTCACCGGAGAGCTTCGATCCGGAGCGCTTCTCCCCGGAACGGTCGCGGGGTCGGCACCGCTACGCTTTCGTGCCTTTCGGCGGCGGCGCTCACGGCTGCCTGGGCGCGAACTTCGCCTCTCTCCAGGTCCGGGCCCTGCTTCGGACCCTGCTCGAGGGTCATGCGCTGATCCTCACCGACCCGAAACCGCCGCGCTGGCACCATTGGCCCAATTGCCGGCCGCGCGGCACGCTAAGGCTCGAGCTTCGGCGACTCTGACGGCGGCCTGCCCCTCTCCCGCTTTTCGCGGGAGAGGAGGGGCCCGCCGCGAAGCGGTGGGAGGTGAGGGTCTGTACACCGGAGTCAGCAAGAAGACCCTCACCTCCCAAGCCTACGGCTTGGGCCCCTCCTCTCCCGTAAGGACGGGAGAGGAAGAAAATGCGGCCTCTTCGTTAAAGGCTTAGTCGATCACTTCGTGGAAGCAGATCTCGCTTCGGAACAGCGCCCTCACCAGCAATTGCGAGCGCGAAGCGACGGCGTAGCGGCGCTTGGCTGCCTCGATATGCTCGTTCACGGTCCTGGGACGAATGTCGAGCAGCTGGGCGATGACGCTGTCGCTCTTGCCGCGCGCGACGAACAGCAGGCACTCGCGCTGCCGATCCGAAAGCGGCGCGGGGACGATATATTCCTCGCTCCTTATGGTGCGCTTCGCGATCAGTCGCCGTGCAGCTTCGAAAGCGAAGTTGCCCAAGGCCTGCGCCGCCGCGACGCTCTCGGTCGGGAACGGCTGGTCGTCGGCAACGGCGAAGTGGGAGGATCCGAAGACTTCGCCGGGAATATGATTAGGGACGGTGAACCCGTCGCCGATGCCATATTCGCGGGCCTGCTGAAGCACCGCTTTTTCTTCGGCCGTCAGCTTTATCATCGACCCGATCCGGTTCCAGTTGAAACCGCTCGAAGCCCGCTCCGCGGCTCGGAGCACGGGATCCAGCCGCTGGTCTCTCTCCCGAACGACCGCAAGCCATTCCAAAGGATAATTGGTGAGCCGCACATATCCAATGGACGGCTGGCCGAACCGGATATGGTTGACGAGCGCGAAATAGTCGAAGCCCAGCGCCCCGCAGGCGTCCTCGACCAGCTTTCGAAGCCCGGCCATGTCTTCGATCGTCGCGGCCCGGGTCACGAAGTCCTGAACGACCCCCAGGCCGTTCTGCCGGCTCGCCGCTCTCAGGTCGTTGACGATGGTCACCGGGGAAATTCACTCCGTTTCGGATCGGCCAGGCCTGTCGGAAGGGATAGGATGAAGAGATATGGCAGTCAAACCATAGGCTATACCCCAAAAATCCCTGGCTGGCTTTCACAACCGTTTCGGGGGCAAAATGGACCGCCGCCGGACGCGGGAATGGTGCCGAGTGTCCGACTCGAACGGACGACCTACCGCTTACAAGGCGGTTGCTCTACCAGCTGAGCTAACCCGGCCCGGCGCCCAAATGGGTCATTAGCGGCCGAAGGTCCAGCCCCTCACGGCGGGGGCGGGCTGATCGGAATTCCCGATAAACCCTCTCCCTGCAGGGGAGAGGGGTTAGAGCATGATCATTTTAGACTGAAGCGCTGTCCCATCCCGTCATGCTGAACTTGTTTCAGCATCCAGCTTTCCGCTTCCCGGGCGAGCGACCAGCTGGACCCTGAAACAAGTTCAGGGTGACGCCGATGTCGGGAAAAAGTCCGCGATTCATTCTCAAGCGATCACGCGCTAGAGGATCCCGAACGTCCAGCCTTCGCTTCGGGCGAGCTCCGGGGTCAGGCCTTGCGGGGCGAAGGCGCGCGGCTCCGTGGCGGCGAGCGCGCGCATTCCGGCCGCGGTGACGAGGGCGTCGGTCTGGTGGTCGTTGGGCTCGAAACGGAGCCGCGCCGGGCGGCTGCCGAGCGCGACGAGCGCGGTATCCAGCTCGGCCCGGGACCTCAGCTTGGTGCCGGGAAGGCCGGCCCGGCGCAGATAGATGCGCGTATAGATCTCGACGACGGCGCTGCCTTGGCTTGGCAATTCGTCCATCGGCCAGACCGCGACCCTCCCCTGCAAATGGTGAAGGAACCGCATGCCGGCGAAGCTCGCCTTGGCGACCTGGGCGGCGCCGATCGCGTCGTAGGCGCTCGCCGTCTTGCGCCCGCCCAAAGCGTTGAGCCGGGCGTCGCACTGGCGGAAATGCATGAAGCGGGCCTTCTCGCCGTCGGCGATCCCGAAATAGAAATGGCGGCGGTGCGAGCGCTCGAGGAAGCCGGCGGCGCCAAGATCCTCGTCCTCGCTCCGGCGGTCGACATAGGCCCAGAATTCCCGAGCCGTCGAAGGGACGTCGGGCTCGCCCGGCAGATATTCGCCGCGCTCCGCGATCGGCGGGGCGAAGCTGAAGTCGAAGCCGAACAGGGTCGGCGCCGCCGCCGCCTCGACGAGCAGCCAGTCGAGCACCTCGGTGCGCGACCAGACATGACCGGGCCGGGCCAGGCGGGGGGCCGCCGCCCCCGCCTCGGCGACGGCGACGGCGATCCCCTTGTGGCGCCTGCCCTTCGCGCCCGACCAGTCGATCGCGACGAAGCGGGCGAACCTCTCCGTCACACCAGAGGCGGCTGGCTGTCCTCGGGCGGCCTCGGCGGCAGCGGCGCTTTCGGAGGCCGGGGCTTGGAGGGCGGCACGGGAACGGAATTGTCACCGGTCCAGCGCTCGAGGAGCTTGTGGGCGGTGGGCCGCCCGCCGAGGCCGAAGGCGAGCGCGCTCGCGATCGCCGCCGAGCCGATGATCGCGGAGAAGGCGATGATCACGATCTCGTTGGCGAGCCCCATGAACGTCAGGCCCATCGCCACCGCGAGAGCGACGATCGACCACCTGAGGATCGTCGGCAGCCAGCCCTCGGTGCCGGCACCGCTCACCAGGTTGGAGACGATCCTGGCGATCGCGACTCCGCCCAGGATGATCACCGCTCCGAACAGCACCCGGCTGCCGAGCTCCAGCACCTGGGCGAGCATCGCCGCGATGATCGGCGACTGAAGCAATTCGGCCGCCTTGATCGCGAAGAAGATGAGGATGGCGATCATCACGGCGGTGCCGACGGTGCGCGACGGCGTGCCGCCTTCGGTGGAGATGCCGATCGCGCCGACCGCCCGGTCGAAGCCCATCGAGGGCAGCAATTGCTCGATGGCCTGCTTGGCGAGCTTGCCGACGAAATAGCCGATCGCGAGCAGGATGAGGGCGCCGAGCACCAGCGGGATCGAATCCAGGATGGTGCGGAGCATCTGGGTCGCCGGCCCCGAGATCGCCTCGATCCGGAGCGCGTCCAGCGCCGAGATGGTGACCGGGATCATGATCAGGAAGAAGACGACCATCCCGACCGAGCGGCTGATCGACGTTCGGCCGCCGGCGACGCTGGGAGCGGCGCCCTGCGGACTCGCCGGAGCGGTTCCAGCATTTTCCGAAAGGCCGGTCTTGCGAAGCCATCCGTCCGCATTGGCGGCCAGGAGCGATCCTTCGACGAGCCGCCGAACGATCCGGGCGACGATCAGGCCGATGAAGAAGATGAGCCCCGCGCCGACCACGTTCGGGATGAAGGCGAGCGCGTTGGTGGTGAGCTGGCGGACCGGATCGAGCACCCCGCCGAGCTGAAGCGGCTGAAGGGCGAGCATGATTCCGATGAGGATGATGAGCCAGAAGGCGATGTCGCCGATCAGGCTGCCGAGCGTCCGGCCCGGCTCCGCCTCATAATGCTTCTTCAGCGCCGGCACCCGGTCGACGACCTTGGCGATGGCCCATTTGGCCGCTCGGGCGAGCAGCCAGGCGATGACGAGGATGGCGACGGCCGCGAGTATCCTCGGGCCCCAGAACATGAGCTGGGCCTGCCAGTAATCGGCGTTGCCGCCATCGTTGCCGTACATGTGCCTGTCCCCTTGCTGCAAAGCGGCCGCGCCGCCGCTCTCCGCATAATGGCGGGGGCTCGCGGCGGTTCCATTCAGCGCAAAGCGGCGCGCACGCCTCCGGCGAGAGGCGCGGGATCGAAGCCGGCGCCGGGGCCGTCATGGCCGCGGCGGACGAGGCCTCGACGTCACTTACTTTTCCCGGACTTGAGCCTGGCATTTCCGGACTTGAGCCTGGGCTTGGCGGCAGTCCATGCGTGAGAGCGTTCGATGATGCCAAGGACCCGCTCGGGATCCTCGCTACTGTAACGGACGAGCACTGCGGGCCAGCCTTCGTAATGTGCCGATTGCCAGAAGGTGGCGGGATCGGTTTCCTTGAGCATCTCGACCGTGTCGAGATCGATTGCCACTCCGAACGAGCCCTCCTCGCGGCCGGTGTAGAGGAAGGCTCGGCCGTTCACCTTGACCGCCGGCTTGCCGTAGCTGGTCGACAGTTCGGTATCGTCCAGCGTGAGCGCGAAGGCGACGGCCTCCTCCCAATCTTTCATGGCCGGAGCGCCGCGAGGATCTCGGCGGAAAATTTGGCGACGTCGAAGCGGGCGCCTGCCGGATCCTCGCCGCGGCGGACGATGACGATTTTCCGGCTCGGAACGATGACGACATATTGGCCGCGATTGCCGAAAGCGGCAAAGGTGTCGGTCGGGACGCCGGGACTTTTGTTCATCAGCCAGAAGGTGGCGCCGTAGCCGAACTCTCCTTCCGGCTGCGGGCCCGCCGGCCGGGTCACGTAGTCGCGCCAGGTCTCCGGGAGAATCCGTTCGCTCCCCCACATGCCGTTGTCGAGATAGAGCATCCCGAACCGAGCGAGGTCGCGGGCGGTCGACCAGACCTGGCTGGAGAGGATGTAATTTCCCTTCCAGTCCGTCTCGGCGACCGTGTTCCTCATGTAGACCTGCCAGTGGAAGAAGGCATTCGGGACCGATTTGTCCTGATAATTTCCCAACTTCGAGGCGAGCGCATGGACGGCGAGCAAAATGTCGTTGTTGGCGTAGCGAAAGCGCGTCCCGGGCGGGACTTCCAGCGGCCAGGCGACCGTCTCCTCGGTGACCGCCGTTCCCCCGAAATAGACCGAATCGGTGCGATTGCCAGCCGTTGCGCTGTGGAGTCCGCTCGCCATCCGCATCAGCTGATCGAGCGTGATCGTTGCCCGTGGATCGCCCTCCGACTGCCATTGCGGTACCGGCGCCGGCGCGGCGGGATCAATCAGACCCTTTTGAACGGCCACTCCGATCAGGGTGCCGGCCAAGCTCTTGGCCACCGACCAAGTGCGCTGGCTGGTGTGGATTCCAAAGCCTTCGGCATAGCGTTCGGCGACGATCTTCCTGCCCTGCACGACCACTATCCCCGTCGTGCGCGTCCCTTCGCCGAAGCCGGCGGCGAAGGCGGCATCCACGCCTCGGCTGAGCGCACGCGCATTCCCTCGGGGACGCGCTATCGCTCCCGAATCGCCGTAGGGCCAATTAGGATTGGAGTGGAATTCGGCGAACAGGACCGGCGGAAGTGTCTGAAGAAGGGGATCGAGCGGTGAGCCGATCGGATAGAGAAAACAGCCGGCATGGCCACGAGACACTGCGACCCGCGGTGGGAGCGCCTCGTCGAACTTGACGGTCACCCGGTTGATTTTGCTCTCGACCGTGGCGGGAAGGGCGGGCACGATCTTATCAAATTCGGGATAGATGCCGGTCAGCTCGAGCGCCTCGACCTGCGCCTGTGTCCGGCGCGCGTTGAAGATGCCGCTGCACAAGGTCAGCGCCTTGTAGCCGGCGGCGATGGCGCGGTCGTATGTCGTCGGCTCTCGCGGCGGCTGTTGCGCGGCTGCCGGCACTGCCCCGATCAGCAAGGCGAGGGCGAGCTTAATCCCCTCATTCATCGCGCTTCGCCTTCCTCTGCTCGTCCCACCAGGCGAGGCGCTCGGCGAGCCTTTTCTCGAAGCCCCGGTCCGTAGGCGTGTAGAAAGTCTGCGGCTCCATTTCCTCGGGCCAGTAATTGTCGCCGGAGAAGCCGCCCTCGGAGTCATGGTCGTATCGGTAGCCCTTGCCGTAGCCGACCTCCTTCATCAGCTTGGTCGGGGCGTTCAGGATGTTCTTGGGCGGCATCAGCGAGCCGGTGTCGCGCGCCGAACGCCAGGCCGCTTTCTGGGCGACGTAGACGGCGTTCGATTTGGGCGCGGTGGCGAGATAGAGGCAGGCCTGGGCGATGGCGAGCTCGCCTTCGGGCGAGCCGAGGAAATCGTAGGTGTCCTTGGCGGCGATGCACTGGACGAGGGCCTGCGGATCGGCGAGGCCGATATCCTCGACCGCCGCCCGGACCAGCCGACGCAGCAGGAACAGCGGCTGTTCGCCCGCGGTCAGCATCCGAGCCAGATAATAAAGCGCCGCCTGCGGATCGGACCCGCGAATGGCTTTGTGAAGCGCGGAGATGAGGTTGTAATGGCCCTCCCGGTCCTTGTCGTAGACGGCGACCCGGCGATGGAGCAGGGCTGAAAGCCGGGCGGGGTCGAGCGGCTCGGGCAGGTCGACCGAGAAAAGCGTTTCCGCCTGGTTGAGAAGGAAGCGTCCGTCGCCGTCGGCGGTGGCGACGAGCGCGTCGCGAGCCTCGGCGGTCAACGGAAGCGAACGCTCCATGATCGCCTCCGCACGGTCGAGCAACTTGCACAAGGCCGAATGGTCCAGACGGTTCAGGATCAGCACCTGGGCCCGCGACAGCAGGGCCGCGTTGAGCTCGAACGAAGGATTTTCGGTGGTGGCGCCGACCAGGACGACGGTGCCGTCCTCGACATAAGGCAGGAAGCCGTCCTGCTGGGCGCGGTTGAAGCGGTGGATCTCGTCTACGAACAGCAAGGTCTGGCGCCCGAGCTTCGCATGGTCGCGCGCCTCCGCGAACACCTTCTTGAGGTCCGCGACTCCGGAAAAGACCGCGGAGATGGCGACGAACCGCATTCCCACGGCGTCGGCGAGCAAACGCGCGACCGTGGTCTTGCCGGTGCCGGGCGGTCCCCACAGGACCATCGAGGCGAGCTTGCCCGCGGCGACCATCCGCCCGATCGCGCCTTCCGGCCCGGTGAGATGGTCCTGCCCGACCACTTCGCCCAAGGCGCGCGGCCGCAGCCGGTCGGCGAGCGGCGCGCCCTCGGGCGGCGCTGCGGAGGGCGAAGGAGGCGGCGGATCGCCGGCGAACAGATCGGCCATGGCCGGCTTCTAGAGCGGTACGGGCCCTAGTTGAACCGCTAAGTCGTCCGCTGTCGGCTGAGCCCAAGCCGTCACCCTGAACGCGTTTCAGGGTCCAGTCCTCCATCCGCGAGGCGGCTCGTCTCTGGATGCTGAAACAAGTTCAGCATGACGGAGGGGTGCGCAGCGATTGACTCAGATGCGTCTAAGATATATCTCAGCTAGCTCTAGATACATAGGAGACAGCACATGAGGATCGGTTGTGGGCCCCGTTTCACCTTCCGCGACATCCCGCCCGGCCTGCTGGCGATGGGCTTTGGCCCCCGCGGCTGGGGCGGCGGCGGCGGCGGATGGGAAGGCGGCGACTGGAGCGCCGAGTTCGGACGCGGACGCGGCGGCCGCGGCAAGAGGCGGATGTTCGAATCGGGCGAGCTTCGGCTCGTTCTCCTCAAGCTGATCGCGGACCAGCCGCGTCACGGCTACGACCTCATCCGGGCGATCGAGGAGCTCACCCACGGCAGCTACGCGCCCAGCCCGGGCGTCATCTACCCGACCCTGACCATGCTCCAGGACATGGGACTGATCCAGGAAGCGGCGGCGGACGGAACCCGCAAGGCCTTTTCGATCACGCCCGAAGGCCAGGCGCATCTCGCCGAGCGGTCGGACGAAGTGGAGGCGCTTTTCGAGCGGCTCACCGGCGCCGGCGAGGGCAAGCGCAGAGCCGGCGGCAAGCCGATCCAGCGCGCCGTCGGCAATCTCCTCTCGGCCCTTTGGCACCGGGTCACGGCCGACGACACGAGCGAGGAGCGCCTTCACGAAATTGCCGCCATCCTCGACGAGGCGGCGCAGAAGATCGAGCGGCTGAAGTAAAAACGTCGCCCCAGCGAAGGCTGGGGCCCCAGGGGGGTGAAAAGCCCGGCGCCTTTCACCCGCTGGGATCCCGGCCTTCGCCGGGATGACGGGCGCATGTCCTCTGGGACGTGCGCCCGTCAAAAAAACGGCGCCCCGGGAGATACGCCCCGGGGCGCCCGATCGCGCGAAAGGGAGAAGTCGCGACCTTACTGGAGGTTGACGGCTGCGGCGTTGACGTCGGCGTCGTCGATCGCCTCTTCCTTGGCCTCGCCCGTTTCGCGAACGACCTCGGCCTTGGCCTCGGCGGCGTCGTCGACGGCCTCGTTGCCGCTGGCTTCGCCCACCGCTTCGATATTCTCGGCGACGGCGTCGGCATTGTCGGCGATGTTGTCGCCGAGGCTGTCATCGCCCTGGCCGCCACAGGCGGCGAGCGAGAGCAGGCCCGCGGCGAGCGCGGCTTTCATAGTGAGCTTCATTCTTATTCCCCTCTTTTCGGTCCCTGAACAAAAGGACGCCCCAGCGACTTGGGGCTGAGGCGTCCATGGGAGCCCCGCGTGACCGGTGGAGGCTCGACCGCCCTGTGGAACGTGATAATCTGAGTTAGGTTCCGCGCCGAGCCTAGATGAGTCCCGCAAGGGGACTGGAGGGGTCGGCATAGCGGCGCTGGCCCATCCGGCCGGCGCGATAGGCGATCCGGCCCGCCTCGACGGCGAGCCGCATCGCCCGCGCCATCGCCGCCGGGTCCTTGGCTTCCGCGATCGCGGTGTTCATCAGCACTCCGTCGCAGCCCAGCTCCATCGCCACCGCCGCGTCGGACGCCGTGCCGACCCCCGCGTCGACCAGCACCGGCACCTTGGCGCCCTCGACGATGAGCCGGATCGTCACCCGGTTCTGGATCCCGAGGCCGGACCCGATCGGAGCGCCGAGCGGCATGACCGCCACCGCGCCGGCCTCTTCGAGCTGCTTCGCGGCGATCGGATCGTCGACGCAATAGACCATCGGCTCGAATCCCTCCTTGGCCAGGGTCTCGGTCGCCTTCAGGGTCTCGCGCATGTCGGGATAGAGCGTCTTCGCCTCGCCCAGCACTTCCAGCTTCACCAGGTTCCAGCCGCCGGCCTCCCGCGCCAGCCGAAGGGTCCGGACCGCCTCGTCCGCCGTGAAGCAGCCGGCGGTGTTGGGCAGATAGGTGATCTTCTTCGGGTCGATGAAGTCCATCAGCAACGGCTGCTTGGGATCGGAGACGTTGACCCTCCGCACCGCCACGGTGACGATCTCGGCGCCCGACGCTTCCACCGCCGCGGCGTTCTGGGCGAAATCCTTATACTTGCCGGTCCCGACGATCAGCCGGGAGGTGAAATTACGGCCGGCGACGGTCCAATTGTCCTGGGGAATGGGGTGAGGGACGTTCATTCTTGCGATTCCAATTCGTCATGCCGGACTTGATCCGGCATCCATCTTCTAGCCGCAGCCAAAGCAGGAAGGCGGACCCCGGATCAAGTCCGGGGTGACGTACCGGGGCCGTTGAAGATCCGGCCTCAACCCCCGCCAACGAACGTCACGATCTCGTAATCGTCGCCGTCCTCGACCATGACCTGCCCGAGCGTGGAGCGCGGAACGATCTCGAGGTTACGCTCGACCGCGACCCGGGTCGGCTCGAGGCCGAGCTCGAGCGCCAGGTCGGCGACGCTGATGCCCTGGGGCACCCGCCGATGCTGGCCGTTGACCGTGATCGAAGCCGTCTCGTCCACCTTTGCGCTCCTCGCGGCCCCGCCTTATAGCCCTCGCCATGGCCAAGCCACCCATCATCTATGTACTGAACGGACCCAATCTCAACCTGCTCGGTACCCGCGAGCCCGAAATCTACGGTCCCGACACGCTCGACGAGATCGCCGGCCGACTCGAGGACCGGGCACGGGCGCTGGGGGTGGAGGTCGAAATCCGCCAGTCCAACCATGAAGGGCATCTCATCGACTGGCTTCACGAGGCGCAGGCCGAGGGCGCGAAGGCGGTGATCCTCAACGCGGCCGGCTTCACCCACAGCTCGGTCGCACTGCTCGATGCGGTGAAAGCCGTCTCGACGCCGGTGATCGAGGTCCATCTTTCCAACCCCCAGGCGCGCGAGCGCTTCCGTCGAAGGAGCCTGATCGCGCCCGCCGCGAAGGGCGTCATCGCCGGCTTCGGCGCCCTCTCCTATCTGCTGGCTCTGGACGCGGCGGCCCGTCTCTGACAGGAAGCCGCGCTTCGGGCCGCGGCACCGAACGCGTAGAAAGAGACTTCGAAATGAGCGATGAAGAAGGCGCACCGGCAAGCGGCATGCGGATCGAGGCCGATCTGGTGCGGCAGCTCGCCGAGCTTCTCAACCAGAACGATCTGACCGAGATCGAGGTCGAGGACGGCGACCGCAAGATCGTCGTCAAGCGCAATGTCATGGTCGCCGCCCCGCCGGCCCCGGCCCTCGCCGCCGCCGCGCCCGCCGCGGCTCCTGCAGCGGCCCCGGCGCCGGACTTGGCCGTCGCTCCCGCCAACCACCCCGGCGCAGTCAAGTCGCCCATGGTCGGTACCGTCTTCCTGGCGGGTGAGCCCGGTGCGAAGCCCTTCGTGTCGCCCGGCCAGTCGGTCAGGGAAGGCGACACCCTGCTGATCATCGAGGCGATGAAGGTGATGAACCCGATCATCGCGCCGCGCTCCGGCACCGTCAGCCAGGTGCTCGTCCTCGACGCCCAGCCGGTCGAATACGACCAGCCGCTGGTGATCCTCGAATGACGCGATTGGACGTAGCCACCTCGCGTCACCCCAGCGAAGGCTGGGGTCCCAGGAAAATACGAACGCCGCGCTTTTCACCCGCCGGGGCCCCAGCCTTCGCTGGGGCGACGCAACGCCCATGATCAAGAAGGTCCTCATCGCCAATCGCGGCGAGATCGCGCTTCGAATCCACCGTGCCTGCCACGAAATGGGCATCAAGACGGTCGCGGTCCATTCCACCGCCGATACCGACGCGATGCACGTGCGCCTTGCCGACGAGGCGATCTGCATCGGCCCGCCGGCGGCGGCGGATTCCTATCTCAACATCCCCGCGATCATCTCCGCGGCCGAGATCAGCCATGCCGACGCCATCCATCCGGGCTACGGCTTCCTGTCCGAAAACGCCCGCTTCGCGGAGATCGTCGAGCTCCACAACATCATCTGGATCGGCCCCAAGCCCGAGCATATCCGGGTGATGGGCGACAAGGTCGAGGCCAAGCGCACCGCCGCCAAGCTCGGCCTGCCCCTGGTGCCCGGCTCCGACGGGCCGGTCGAAGGGCCGGAAGAGGCCCGCGAAGTGGCGGCGGCGACGGGCTATCCCCTGCTCGTCAAGGCGGCGTCGGGCGGCGGCGGTCGGGGCATGAAGATCGTCCGGAGCGAGGAGGAGCTCGACAGCCAGCTCAGCCAGGCACGCTCGGAAGCGAAGAACGCGTTCGGCGACGACACCGTCTATATCGAGAAATATCTCGGCGACCCGCGCCACATCGAATTCCAGGTGTTCGGCGACGGCAAGGGCAACGCCATCCATCTCGGCGAGCGCGACTGCTCGCTCCAGCGCCGCCACCAGAAGGTTCTCGAGGAAGCGGGCTCGCCCGTCATCACTCCGCAGGAGCGCGACCGAATGGGCGGGATCGTCGCCCGGGCGATGGCCGACATGGGCTAT
This sequence comes from Allosphingosinicella sp., assembly GCA_035629855.1. Taxonomy (GTDB): domain Bacteria; phylum Pseudomonadota; class Alphaproteobacteria; order Sphingomonadales; family Sphingomonadaceae; genus Allosphingosinicella. Next base: position 33,328 of record DASQLT010000070.1, on the reverse strand, counting down.
CGCGGCGCCGGGACGATCGAGTTCCTCTACGAGAATGGAGAGTTCTTCTTCATCGAGATGAACACCCGGCTCCAGGTCGAGCATCCGGTCACCGAATATATCACCGGGATCGACCTCGTCCGCGAGCAGATCAGGATCGCCGCCGGCGAGCCGCTCTCCTGCACCCAGGAGCAAATCAGCTTCCGAGGCCACGCGATCGAATGCCGGATCAACGCCGAGGATCCGCAGACCTTCGCCCCCTCCCCCGGCACCGTCAAAGGCTTCCACGCCCCCGGCGGAATGCACGTCCGGGTCGATAGCGGCCTCTATGTCGGCTACAAGGTGCCGCCTTATTACGACAGCATGATCGCCAAGCTGATCGTCTACGGCTCGAGCCGCGAACGCTGCATCATGCGGCTTCGGCGGGCCCTTGAGGAATTCGTGATCGAGGGCATGAAGACGACCATCCCCTTGCACCAGAAGCTGATCAACGAGCCGGATTTCCTGGCGGGGAATTATACGATCAAGTGGTTGGAAGAGTGGCTGGCTCGGGACAGCGGGTAGAGAGCCGCGGTGCGCCTTGGCCGGGACAGGCGTGGAGCGCTGGAATGTTGAGAAAAAGGACGAGGGCTACTCGAACTGGCGCTTGCTTCTGTCGTGCCTGACTTGGACAGTTCAGCCGGACGGTCCAGCCCGCTCGGCCAGGATCTTGTCCGAAAACGTCTAGCCCAGGCATTCGATCGGCGACTCGGGCGGCTCGACCGGGTGGAATTCCTCGCTTTGTCGGGTTCAATGGGGCGCGGCGAAGAGAGCGCCAATTCGGACGTGGACCTCGTGATCGTCGGGATGCTCAGCCCGGCGGAGCTTGAGCAGACTCGGCTGGCGCTTTACAATGCCCATCTCGATTTGCCCCTGGCAATCAAGTTCTGGTTGAAAGGACCTCCCCCGTCTCAGGAGTTGTGGCTCACTGAAATCTTCGAGGTCTTTTCGCTTTCCTTTATTGCCGGTGATCGACGTGCCTTTGACACATATAAGGCTGATTTCCAAACCAGCCTGGCGCAAATACCTACCCCACTGCTCTTCGCGCTTTACGATTCCGACGACTTGAACAGGCCATTGCGCCGCCAGTTGGCGTCAATCTCTGCCATGCTAAAATTTGGCCCTGGCGCCGCACATCTGCAAACCTTCCTCAGAATCCTGATTCAGCATTCATCCGCGAGGGAGCTGCACTTCAGTCGAAGCGAAGCCGTTCACCTTGCCGAAGCGCTAGCCCTGGCGTCGCGAGTTGTCGCGATGCGGCGTTCCGTCAGCAGATTTGGCGTCGAAATCGGGCAAAGCGTGGACCTGGACGATGCCGCCCCCTTGATGCAGGCGAGCTACGCTTCGTATCGCCGACTGCGAGACGAATTGCTAGGGCGTCTCGAAATCCAGTAGATTCGAGCACATCGAGGACTTCGTAACATATTCCACATAATCGTCCGGTACGCCGTGGGTATCCGATTTGTACAATAGCTTATGGTCGAGGACGCCCACCGCTTCGCGGACTGCGGAGATGATCTGGATTTCGCTTGGAAATCCAGTTCGGTCTATGATCAGATAGTGAATACCTCGATAAGGTCGAACCTTAGAATTAGCCACTGGCGCAAAATAATAGTTTTTACAGGATATCACATTGTCAAAAAAGAATTCCCAGAATTGAGTACAAGTTATTAGCAAAGCATGCATACTATCACAGACGAGCCTAAACCTTACTAGGTCTCGATAGTCCGTATTAAGATGCTTAGCTCCTGTTCCTCGGGTTTTGTATTGACGAACGGCGGAATCTTGAAGGGACTCAAGTTCCTTTACACTTCCGTAGAGAACGGAGGGCCGGTGCAACGTTGCCGTAAACTTTGAAAGTTCGTTCATAAAATAAGCAAACTTCTGTTCAAGAATAGCTTGGTTCGATGCCAGTCTTCCAAGGTCACTCCGCACTTGAGTGTTCTGATGGTCTCGTTCCGCGACTCTTACGAAAAGTTTTTGCAAATGCTTCTCAGCAGTAACAACCAGCGCCTCCAATTCAGGTCCAGCTTCGCCTATACGAGTATCTACTCTCCGCCAGCTGTCAATGATCTCCTTTTGACGTCCGGAATAGTAGGTTAGCCATGCCTGACTGTAATCAGGCATCGTCTGCATAAGATGCTCATGCACCTCGACACAAGTAGGCATCAGGTTTTTAGCAATTTGTTTTTATGCATGACGAATTGCACTGCCTGCAAAATTACAATAGACGTTTGCTTTAGACCGGTCGAACGGAAGTCGATAAATCCTTGATTGGACAAATCTTTTGCTCGGTAGTAAAGCTCGTCACCAGACATGCTGGATACCTCCTCAACTCCCCGGAGCATCTCACCGAGTTTATCGATGCTGATTTCGCCGTTATGGGGTCGTTCGTAGATTAGCCGAAGCACACATTTCTGAGTGCTGGTAAGGCCGTTAAATCGCAGGACGAACTCTGTCTCCAGAGTCGGATCGACTGATTCGATCTCTCCATGGCTAGGTTGCTCGGCTTTTTCGGTACTGCGGTTTGCGCTGAAGGCCGGGGAAATCTCTCCGATGCGGTCCGCAATCTTGACCGCCATGGCCTCGATTTCCATTTTCAGCCGCTTCCCCTTCGAATCCATATCCCGAAAATCGCGCCAATCGATATATTGTCGAGCGGCCAAATCTTCGATCAGCGGGATTACATCCAGCAGCTCACCCTTTATGTACGCATCGAACTCCCGGTCTAGCCGATAGTATATAGGTAGGATAAGATTATTACAGCTTAGCTGCCGTTCTAAATCTCTGAACGTCATCCATTCGTTGTGACAGTTGGTACTTTTGAAATAGGATGGCGATAAAAATGCAATCATAAACTTTGAGCCGGCTAGACTCTTATCTACGGACTCTTGCCACACATCACCCCACTTAATATTCTGGTCTATAAAGAACTGCACCCGGTCTCGCGATAAAACACCGAGCGCAGCGCGAAGCTGCGTCACTAAATGAGATATATTATTACGGTCCCAAATATTGTCTTCGTGAGCGTAGCTGATAAAGACGTCGCAATCCATGTTCAGCCTTTGGAATGTCGCAGATGGCACATCATAGGCCGGGATTCCGCCCAGCGCCAAGTCGCGTCCCGCGATTTGGCCCCTTTTGTACATCAAAGCACAAGCTGCGAAAGGTTGGACAATGACCGACAGCAAATTCCAGTTCTCCGTCGCCCCCGAGAAGCTCTGGCAGGCGATCAATCCCTGGACCTTCATGAACCAGGGCGCTCAGCTCGGGCTGATCAACGTCAATCTCGGCCAGACGCCGCGGCCGGACATCGAGCAGAAATTGCTCGACGAGGTCGGCAGCTACGGGCGCCAGCTCGGGCGGATCGGGGATGCGCTCGAGGTGCTGATCGACCATGTGAAGCTGGACGGGCTAAGCCGCGAGGAGGCCGACGCGCTCGCCATCCTCAAGGGCCAGCTCGCCGAAGTCCGCAAGGTCAAGCAGCGCGAGCGGCCCAAGGCGGAATAATCGGGCCGAAACGGAAGTAGCGGCCGCCATCCGATTGAGGACGGGCGGCGGTCATGATAGCATCGCCGCTCTGTTCGGGGGGATGGGCATGCGCGCGACACGTTTCGCTTTCGGAATCGGGATATTGGCCGCGGCGACCGCGATGGCGCCCCAGGCCTCGACGGCGGCCGATCCGATCTACGTCGCCCAGGGCAAGGATTGGAAGCCAAGCCATCGCGCCGATTTCTACACGCGCGACCAGGGATCGCCGATCATCCCGCTGGCCTGGCTTCGTTCGCTCAAGACCGCGAACGGCGCTCCGTTCCTCGGCGATGGCCTCGCCCGCTACGGCTATCTCCCGAATCCGGGCGGAAAGTTCAACCTTCCGGTCGGCTTCATGCCGACCGGCCCGCGGGACCGCGACGCCGGCATGAACTGTGCGGCGTGCCACACTCGGCAGATCGTCGCGGAGGGGCGGGTATATCGAATCGACGGTGGCCCCGCTTTGGCCGATTTCGGGGCGTTCCTTCGCGATCTCGACTCGGCCGTGGGCGGCGTGCTCGCCGACGACGCCGCCTTCGCGGCCTTCGCCTCCGCCGCGCTCGCCAACGGGGATCCGTCGGGAAGCGCCGCCGCGCTGAGGCCGAAGGTCGAGGCCTGGTACGAACGCCAGCATGCGCTCATCAGCCGCTCGCTGGCGGGCGTCGACTGGGGGCTCGGCCGGCTCGACGCGGTCAGCATGATCTACAACCGCCTGGTCGGGCTCGACATCGGCCCGCCGCCGAGCTTCCTGATCCCAGGCAACATCGCGCCCGCCGACGCGCCGGTGCGCTATCCCTTCCTGTGGAACGCGCCCAAGCAGGACAGGACGCAATGGCCGGGCTTCGCCAAGAACGGCGACCGCCTGTTCGCGATGGCCCGCAACCTGGGGCAGGTCTACGGGGTCTTCGGCGTGTTCCAGCCGCAGAGGCGGGGCGACCATGTCGACTTCCTCGTCAACAACAGCGCCGATTGGGACGGGCTCGAGCGGATCGAGACGCTCGTCCAGAAGATCGGCTGGCCGCGCTGGCCCTGGGCCTATGACGCTCGGCTCGCCGCCGACGGCAAGAAGATTTTCGACCGCGCCGACTGGCGGCAGGGCGGCTGCGTCGGTTGCCACGGCAAGCGCTCCGGCGCGTTCCGCTTCATTCCGCCGAGCTCGACCTGGGACACGCCTTTGTGCGACGTCGGCACCGATTCGAAGCAATATAAGATCCTTCACCGGACGGTGAAGTCCGGGGTCTACGAGGGCGCCAGGCCCCCCTTCGGCAAACCGATCGGCCCGACCGCCGACACCTTCCAGCTGCTGTCGACCTCCGTCATCGGCTCGATCGCGCAGAAGCGCCTCAAGCTCAACATCTTCAAATACGGCCAGTCCCCTCCCCCGGCCGAAGCGGCGAGCTCGGCTTCCGGAATATCGCCGCTGTCGCAGCTGCTCGGCACCTACGCACCCCCCACGTCGCAGGGCTGCGGCAAGGAAGGCGGACCGATCAAATATGAATCCCGGGTCCTCGAAGGCATCTGGGCGGCCGCCCCCTATCTGCACAACGGCTCGGTCCCCACGCTCGCCGACCTGCTCAAGCCGGCCGGCGACCGGCCCAAGGCGTTCCGTCTCGGCAACCGCTACGACACGGCTCTGGTCGGGCTCGCCCGGGACCAGGGCCCTTCGGCCAAGGAGCGCGACACCAAGGGCTGCGGCGACCTCGATTCGGGCGAGAGCCGGTGCGGGCACGAATATGGCACCAGCCTCGCGGACTCGGAAAAGCGGGCGCTGCTCGAATATCTGAAATCGATCTGAGCGGCGGGATCGGCGAGGAACCATTACCGCCTCCGTTCGCCCTGAACGGAAGAAAAGACAGACGCCCCTGGCCGCCCTACAGCGTAGGCGACAGCCTGCAGGAGTACAGAATGAAGGCGACGATCTGGCACAACCCCGCTTGCGGCACCTCGCGCAAGACGCTGGATATCCTTCAGGAGAGCGGCGCCGACATAATTGTCGTCGAATATCTCAAGACCCCGCCGGCCCGTGACGAGCTTCGTCGGCTCTACGAGCGTGCCGGGCTCTCTCCGGCCGAGGGCCTGCGGCGCAAGGAAGAGGGCGCCGCCGAAGTGGCGGAGGCCGGCGACGAGGTCGTGCTCGACGCGATGATGGGCAATCCCGCACTCATCGAGCGCCCTTTGGTCGAAACCGAGAAGGGCGTGCGGCTGTGCCGGCCGCAGGACAGGGTCCGCGAAATCCTCTGATCCGGAGAAATCCACGGCTTCTGTCCGCCTCCGCGTGCCGCTAGACGGGCAGCGATGGCGGCGATCGATCCGGACCTTCTGCTGCGCGCCTATGCGATCGGGGTGTTCCCGATGTCGGACAGCCGCGACGCCGCGGAGGTTTTCTGGGTCGAGCCGCGGCGGCGCGCGATCCTTCCGCTCGATCGCTTCAGGCTCTCGCGCTCGCTGAGGAAGACGGTCCGTTCGGGCGAATATCGGATCACTCACGACACCGCCTTCGCCGAAATCGTCCGGCATTGCGCCGAACGCGAGGAAACCTGGATCAATGCCGATATCGAGGCGAGCTACGGCCTGCTCCACGACCGCGGCCACGCCCATTCGATCGAATGCTGGCATGAGGGCAAGCTCGCCGGCGGACTTTACGGAGTCGGCCTCGGCGCGGCCTTCTTCGGCGAGAGCATGTTCTCGGCCCGGCGCGACGCCTCCAAGGTGGCTCTGGCCTGGCTGGTGGCGCGGCTGAAGGTCGGCGGCTACCGGCTGCTCGACTGCCAGTTCATGACCGATCATCTGCGAAGCCTCGGCGCGGTCGAGGTCACTCAGGAAGATTATCTGGCGCTGTTGGAATCCGCGCTGTCGGTGGGCGCTCCGGACGGCTCGGGGGACGGGGCGGGACCCGGGGTCGCCGGGCTCGAAGGACGAGGCGTCGGCGCCGAATTCGGCGCTCTCGACCGGCTGCTCGCCGCGGACTCCGCCCGAACCGTCGACTCGCCCGCTTCCGGGTGCGTCATCGCGCAGCTCTTGGGCCAGACGTCGTAGATCGGATGCTCGACGACGTTGAGCGACGGGGTCTCCTTGTAGAGCCAGCCCGAGAAGACGCGCTGCCAGCGGCCCTGAGGGTTGCGGACGTCGAGCTGGACGAAGGCCCCGGTCAGGGCCTGCACTTCCCAAGGCGCGGCCGTCTCGCAAGCGCGCAGCCTGACGATCGCGTCCCCCAGGCGCACGGCCTGGCCGGGCTTGAGGGTGATTGTGCGCGAGATTCCGTTGCGCTTGTTGAGAAGTCCGATCACCGCCACCCGCTCCGCCATCGGAGTCGTGCCCGGCGCAACCGCGGTCACGTTTTGCGGAATGTCCACCGTGCGCGGCTCGCCGGCCGCCTGGCGTGCGCCCTCGGCCCTCCGTTCAGCGCCCCCGTCACAGCCGGCGAGCGCGGTCGCGAGCAGGAGAGCGACGCCGAGCGGAAGCCTCATGCCTGGTCCGGAGTCCAGGCCTCATAGTCGCCGCTCGCCGCCGGACGCTGTGCGCCCAGCTCCAGCGCGCCCGAGGGACGATAAGCGAGCGGGGTGCCGGTGCGATTGGGCTCCGGCTCCCTGAGGAATTTCGGAGGCGGCGGCATCGATTCGTCCGGTACGTCCTCGATCTGGTGGTGAAGCCAGCTATACCATTCGGGCGGGATCCGGCTGGGATCGTTGGCGCCTTCGTAGGAGACGAATCGGCGGCTCCCCTTCTTCGAGGCGTAATAGATATTGCCGCTCGAATCGCTGCCGACCTTGCGGCCGTGGCGGCGCAGGTGAAGCGAGGTCGTCAGGGTCGCCCCGTCCCACCAGGTGAAGAGCTTTTTGAGAACGCCCATGGCCGCGCGGACTAGCGCCGATGGCGGGCGCCGTGCAAGCCATTCCTCCCGGGCGGCGTGCCGACCCGGCCCGTTGCGAAGCGGCCCGACCGCGTCCGATCCCGGGACAATGGGTCAATTGCGCCAGGTTGACCGGTTTATCGGCTTAGCGGAGGATAAATATTAAGACTCTGCATTATCGAGAATTGACGGGCGGAATTTTTCTAATTAAGCGAACCACTTAGCAAATGGGGTCGCCGTGGTGAGCGTATCGCCGTTTGCCGGGGCCGTGGGGCATTAAGCCATGCAATTTGTTGGATCATTTGCACGTGCGTGCATCGCGCTCGCCCTGCTCTCCGCTTGCGGAGCCGAACCGGTGACCGCCGCGCGTGCCGAAGCCTCGACCCCACCCCTGATCTGGCGCGACGTCGCCCGTGTGAATGTCCTGTGCCTCGTGCAAACCGATCTCGGGGTCGAGCGCGGCGCGCTCCACGACCGTATCTGCAACGGCGTGCGCGATGCGGCCGCGGCCGGCTCGCCGGCGCCGGTCGGGATCATCGCCCCGGGCGATCCGGCGGTTCTCGCTCCGGGCAGCGTGACCCTGCTCGTCCAGGCCTCGGCCCGAAGCGGAATGCTCGCCTTTTCAATCCGGCCGTACCGCAATTCCGGCGAGGCCTTGCTGTTCACCGCGGCGCCGCGGGCGGTTGCGCTCGCCGGCCCGGCCCGGCCCGCAAAAGAATTCGAGGCCGCGCTCGGCGCCGCCTTGTCCGAAACCCTGCCGTGGCTGAGCCGCCCGGCCGGTGCACGACCCATTCGCTGATTCCAATGCCTTTAGGAGGGGTATTTCAATGCCAGAACAAAATTATAACCTGTCCGAACTCCAGATCGAGCAGTCCGGCGACGGCCACGGCCACGGCGAACCCGGGTCCGAGTTCGTCTCCCTGGATCCGCAGGGCGGCACTAGCCACCCCAACGGCAAGCCGATCTGGACGCCCGAGCAGGTAGCGGCCTATTTCAACCGCACCGGCGGCGGTTTCCACGGCGGCCCCCAGGCCGGCCCGCAGAGCGATTCCGACCTGTCGGTGATCAAGTTCGGCTTCCACACCGGCCAGCAGAGCCTTCAGGACAACGGCTACGTCTATTTCGTCGGCGACAACGGTTTCGCTTTCTCCGAATATTTCAACTTCGCGCAGTTTAACGACGCCCAGAAGGCGGCCGCCCGCGAGGCTCTCCAGTCCTGGGACGACCTCATCGCCGTCAGCCTCGTCGAGAGCGACATCGACTCCGCCGACATCGCCTTCGGCAATCTCGCCAGCGCTCCGACCACCCAGGCCTATGCCTATGTGCCGCGCCCGGTGCTGACGTCCAACCCGGACATCAACGCGCAGATCCTCGAAGTCGGCGGCGACGTCTGGATTTCGCTGAGCCAGCCCAGCAACCTTCAGCTCGACGAAGGCCGCTACGGCATGCAGACGATGGCGCACGAGATCGGCCACGCGCTCGGCCTTTCGCACCCGGGCGCCTACAACGCCGCTCCCGGCCTCTCGATCACCTACGGCGCCAATGCCGAATATGCGCAGGACACTCGCGCCTATTCGATCATGTCCTATTTCGAGGCGAGCTCGCTGGGCGCCCGGCACTTCGACTTCCACATGTCGACGACCGCTTATGCGGGCGCTCCGCTGATCCACGACATCCTGGCGGCCCAGCGCGTCTACGGTGCCGACATGACCACCCGGACCGGCGACACCGTCTACGGCTTCAACAGCACTGCCGGCCGTGACGCGTTCGACTTCGTCAAGACCCCGGCCCCGATCGGCGCGATCTGGGATGCCGGCGGGATCGACACGCTCGATACCTCGGGTTTCGCCACCACGCAGCTGATCGACCTTCGGGCCGGTTCGCTCTCGAGCATCGGCGGAGTCACCTACGACACCGCTCCGACGCTCGCTCAGGTGAACGCCAACCGGGCCGCCGAGGGCCTCGCCCCCGTCGCTCTGACCACCTACAACTCCAACATGGCGGCGTTGCTCGCCAACCCGGTGGTCGGCCGTCTGACCGATAACTTCGGGATCGCTTATGGCGTCACGATCGAGAATGCGATCGGCGGCAGCGGCGCGGACACGATGTTCGGCAACGAGGTCGCCAACGTCCTCACCGGCAATGCCGGCAACGACGTTCTCAACGGCCTCGCCGGCGACGACACCCTGAACGGCAACGTCGGCGACGACTCGCTCGACGGCGGCGTCGGCAACGATTCGATGACGGGCGGTACCGGCAACGATACCTACTTCATCGACGCTGTCGGCGATTCGGTCTCCGAGCTGGCCGGCGAAGGCACCGACACCGTGTCCAGCGGGATCAGCTACACTCTGGGCAACAATGTCGAGAATCTGATCCTCACCGGCTCCGCCGCCAACGGCACCGGCAACGGGCTCGACAATCTGATCGTGGCCAATGCCGTCGCCAACGTGATCAACGGCGGTGCCGGCTTCGACACGGTCAGCTACCGTGAGTCGACTTCCGGAGTGAACGTCAACCTCTCGGGCACCGTCAGCGGCGGGTACGCCACCGGCGACAAGCTGATCTCGATCGAAGGCGTCGAGGGCAGCAACTTCGCCGACATCCTCGGTGGCAGCAACGGCAACGATCGCCTGAGCGGGCTTGCCGGGAGCGATCTGCTCGATGGCGGCAACGGCAACGATCAGCTCGACGGCGGCGCCGACAACGATCGCCTCACCGGCGGCAACGGCAATGACGGTCTCCTCGGCGGTCTCGGCGACGACATCCTCGACGCCGGTAACGGCGACGATCAGGTCGACGGCGGAGCCGGCGTCGATCGCCTCACGGGCGACAACGGCAACGACGTTCTCCTCGGCGGTCTCGGCGACGACGTCCTCGAAGCCGGCAACGGCAACGACATTGTCGACGGCGGCGCGGGCAACGATCGTCTCCGCGGCGACAACGGCAACGACATCTTCCGCTTCGGCTCCGACAGCGTCGGCGGTGCGGACGTGATCGAAGACTTCAAGCGCGGCCAGGACAAGATCGACCTGAAGGCGTTCGGAATCGATGCCGGCGACGTGACCTTCGGCTCGGGCGGCAACGTCTTCGTCGACGTCAACAACGACGGGGTCGCCGACTTCTCGTTCGTGACCCAGAACGTCAATCTGACGGCGAGCGACTTCCTGTTCGTCTGATCTGAGCAATCTCTCTCGGGCTCCCGCGGCGTCGCCGTCGCGGGAGCCTTTTTTTTGCCCTGCTCAGAGAGTTCGAAACCGGGTGAAAAGCCGTAGAGCGGCCCAGCCGAAGGCCGGGACGGCGACGGCGGCCAGGAACAGGATGACGAAGGATCCGGCCGAGCCCGCCGCTGCGGCGCCCCACGCGACATAGACGAGCGCGATGCCCGCATTGGCGAGCCCGGTGGCCAGAGCGAAACGGCCGGGGGGCATCGCCGCGAGGCCCGCGGCCACGGTCGAGACCTCGGCCAGCACCGGCACGGCGCGGGCGAGGACGAGGGTCGCCGGCCCCAGGTTCGCGGCGATGCGCTCGGCGCGGGCGACCTCGTCCGGGCCGATGAAGCGCTCCGCCAGCGGCCGACCGGCCCGGCTTCCGAGCCAATAGCCCAGGCCGCAGCCGATCGTCATTCCGACCCAGATCAGCACTCCGCCCGCCCATCCGAACAGCGCCACCGCCGCGACGCTGACCAGGCTGGACGGCACCGGCAGGAAGACGTCGCCGGCGAACAGGGCAAGGATGAGGAGGGCGAGCAGGGCTCCGGCCTGAGCGCCAGTTCCGAGCAGCCCGCCCGTAAATCCGGCGACCTGCCCCTCGAACAGAAGAAACGGACCCAGGATCAGGGCGAGGAGAACCAGCCCGGCCGCGGTCCATTTCACCAGCGCGCGCATTCGCCTCCCTTCCGTCATGCCGGGCTCTACCCGGCATCCATGACTGCCGCGCGATAAGACTATCTTCGGAGGGTCCGTGTCCATGGATTCCGGCTTCTCGCCGTACAGTCGGGTGACAGCCGCCTCAAAAGACTGATGACAGCCACCGGCGTCTCCGAATTCTCCTGCTGGTGACAGTCACCGGAATCCCCGAGCGCTTTTTTCTCGCCGCTCGCGGGCGCCGGCAGGGACGTAGCCTCGATAAGGTAATCGCGCTTTGTCTTGCCGCCCTCTTTTGTAGTATATCTTTCCGCTTCACCCTCGGGGGGAGGTGATCCGTGGCAAGGAAGGCAAAGGTTCGCCGCGATAGCCAGCAATCCGGTGCGCAATATGAGCGCCGGACCGAGCGGCTGAAGGCTTGGGCGACTCTCGTCACCGCGTTCGGCAGCTTGGGCGGTCTGGGCGGACTTGCGGTCTACTCGGGATTATTTTCCTTCGGGCAATCCGGAAGGCCTTCGCCATCGGCGGAAACCGGCAACGTCCTGGCAGGCGGGGCCGTGCCGGCAGTTCCCGCGCCTTCGGGACCGCAGGCAGCGGCCACTTCACCCCCGGCCAATCAAGGCGGAGGGATGGCGACGGTTCAGGTGGAAAGCACCGTGACCGAGACGACCGGTCGATCGACCGTTCAAAAGTCGGTGAAATGCACGGGACCCGCCGCTTATTGCAGCCACCAACTGCTGGCCGCCCGGCAAGCCGCGCAGCATCTGCAGCAGACTATTGGCGCCAGTGGGCCGCCGCCCTCGCCGCCGCCGCCCCTTGTACCACCGCCGGTGCCGGTCCCACCGCCGGTCGAGCCGACTCCTCCGCCGCCTCCGCCGCCCTGCGTCGCGGGTCCGTTCATGGTCTTCTTCGACTGGGATCGCGACGAGATCGCTCCGCAGGCTTCGGCGACCCTCGACAATGCGGCTTCCGCTTATCAGACCTGCGGCCCCCAGGCCCAGGTGATGATCGCGGGCCACGCCGATCGTTCGGGTCCGGACCAGTACAACGTCGGTCTCTCGCAGCGTCGCGCCGCGAACGTCCGTTCGTACCTGGCCGGCAGGGGCATCCCCGACGGCGTCATGACCACGGAAGCGTCCGGCGAGAGCCGGCCGCTGGTGGAGACGGCCGACGGTGTCCGCGAGCCGCAGAACCGGCGCGTCGAAGTCGGCTTCGGCCCCGGTTCGAGCTGATAGGCACGTCCACCGTCCGGCTCGTCATTTGGTCTCGGCGATCGTGACCCCGTCCCAGCCGTCGCCGGGAGGGTGCTCGCGGCACGCGCGGATCGAGAGGCGGTAGCGGGCGTAGAGCAAGGCGAGGCCATGGCCCGCCGCCGCTTCCGCGTTCAGGGCGAGCGCCTCCTCCGCCTCGTTCCACCGGCGGCCCCGATAATCGTCAAGAAACCTCGCGTGGCGCTCCGCGAAGGCGGCGAAGGCGGGGGCGCCGGCGAGGTTTTCGTCGCCGAGCAGGGCATGGATCGTCGCCGGCTTCTCCCGCCCGACCACCCGGACCCGGTCCACCTCCAAGGTCGCGAAGCCCGGCAGCTCCCGGGCCAGCTCCTCGCCCATCAGGATTCGAACGCCATAGGCCTTTGTCAGCCCCTCTATCCGCGAGGCGAGGTTCACCGTGTCGCCGATCAGCGAATAAGAAAGCCTCTGGGCGGAGCCCATGTTGCCGACGCAGCAGGGCCCGGCATTGAGGCCGATTCCGATTTCGACCCGTCCCGGCCACGACGAATCCTTGCGCTCCGGCATGGTCTCGTTGAGCCGCTCGAGCCCCTCGATCATCTCGAGCGCCGCTCGAGCGGCATTTTCGTGCTGGTCGGGATCGTCGAGCGGGGCGTTCCAGAAGGCGAGAATGGCGTCGCCGATATATTTGTCGATGGTCGCCCGGCGGGCGAGGAGGAGGTCGGCCATCGGCGTCAGGAAGGCGATCAGGAAGCGGATGATCTCCTGCGGCCCCATCTGCTCCGAGATGCGCGAGAAGCCGCGGATGTCGCAGAACAGGACGGTCATCTCGCGCACCTCCCCGCCGAGCTCGAGGCGGCTGGGATCGTCGGTGATCCGACGGACCAGCTCGGGCGAGAGATAGCGGTCGAAGGCGCCGTGGATGTAGCGCCGCTGCTTCTCCTCACGCAGATAGGTGAACAGGGTCACCACCAGATAGCAGCCGAGCAGGGCCAGCATCGGCGCGGTCGGATCGATTAGCAGGCGCTCCGCCTCGAACGCGTACCAGCTGCCGCCCGCCACCGCCGACATCAGTCCGCCCGCCAGAAAAGCGCCCGGCAGTGCGCCGATCGACGGCATCAGGAGGGCGAGCAATATCCCTGCGCCGAGCAGGACCGCCATCTCGAGCCCCGCGGCCCAGTCCGGCCGTTCGAGGAATTCCCCGAGCACCATCTGCTCGACCGCCTGGGCGTGGACGACCACGCCGAGCTCGCGCTCGCGCATCGGGGTCGCGACCAGGTCGCGAAGGCCGATCGCGCCGGCGCCGACCAGGACGATCCGTCCGGAAAACAGCCGCTCCATTTCGGCCGGCGCCACCCGCCCCGACAGGATCTTCCACGCCGGCACCGTCCGCTCCGGCGCCGGCAGGCCGTAATGCAGCCAGATCTCGCCGCGCTCGGTGACCGGCACCTCCGCCTCGCCGATCTTGAGCCCGACCATCTCGGGAGCGCCGGCATTGGTTTCGCCGCTGGCGTCGCTGCTCCGAACGATCAGGCTGCCGGCGCCTTGGGCGACGCGCAGGACTTCCGCGGAGAGGGACGGGACGAGGATTCCGTTGGCCCGCGCGACCAGGGGCGCTCGGCGAACGATGCCGTCGGAATCGCCCCTGTGCGAAACGAAGCCCAGCCCGGCCGCCGACTCCTGGAATTGCGGCAACGGCAGGATCGCGCCGGAATAATCGGTGAGGCTCGCTCCGGCTTGCGTGCCGGCGACGGCGAAGCCCGCCTTGGGCCGGACCTGTGCGCCCGGCCGGTCCCGGGTCAGGAAGAAGCCGAGCGTCGAGGGCGTCGCGGCGAGGTTCGCGGCGAAACGCGCATCATGATCCGGAAGCGACTTCAGCATTGCGATCTGCGCCGCACTTGCGCCCGAGCGCGCCTGATACTCGGCGAGGAAGCGGGGAGAGGTGCGGTCGGCTTCCGAAAAGACGATGTCGTAGGCGATCGCCGCGGCGCCCGCTTTCGCGATCGCCTCGCCCAGGGCGGCCAACTCGGTGCGCGGCCAGGGCCATTGGCCGAGCCGGGCTATGCTCTCATCGTCAATATCGACGACCCGAACGCCCGCATCCCGGTAAGGGCGGGGCGAGAGGCGCTGATAACGATCGAAGACGAGGCCGCTCGCCTGGTCGAACAAAGCGGGCGCGGCGAGCCTCGCCAGCGCCACCAGCAAGACGGCTGCCAGCCCGGCGAGCATTATGATCGGCCGGCGCGTGGCCGTCGCTGCCCTCCTGCGCCCGATGCCCAGCATGATCCCCGCGGCCCCTTTTCGCGCCGGACGGGAGTTCATCCCGGCGCTGAAATGAAGTTGCCGGAAAGGTGGGCGAATGATAGCCCTTAGTCAAATGAGGCTCCCCGGAAGGGACGTTGCCGATGACCGGTAGGATATTGCGCTTCTCGCTCGCTCTGTTGGCCGGCGTAACGCTGTCGTCCGCCGCTCGGGCGCAGGACGACCCCGGTTCGCTGGCGGCCGCGACCCGGCAGCTCGACAGCGGAATGGCGCTCGCCCGCCGGCAGATCGGCGCCTCCGACCTGCCGGGCGCGATCGGAACCCTCGAGCGTGTGCTGTTCGCCTACCCCGAAGCCGCTCCGCCCCGCCTCCTCTACGCCGCCCTGCTGTGCCGCCTCGACGATCGCCAGGGCGCCGAGCTGGAGCTGGGCCTGCTCGCCGGAAGGCCGATCGCCGATTCGGACTGGGCCGGGGTCGCCTCGGCCTGCGGGCCGGTGCCGCGGCCCGGGTCGCCCAGGCGGGGGAAACGGCGATGAGACCGGGCCCCCTGGGCAAGGCCGCCGCGGCCGTGGCGGCCGCCAGCCTCGCCGCCTCGCCGGCCTTTGCCCAGGCGGTCGGGGTCAACGCCGCGGTCCGCAACAAGGTGGTGATCGTCGGCGCCGGGACGAAGAAGGCGCGTCCGGCCGTGGTTCGGGAAAGGGTGAACCTCAACGACGAGGTGAGGACCGCCGCGGCGAGCCAGCTCCAGATCCTTTTGCTCGACCGAACCACCTTCACCGTCGGCGCGAACGCACGGGTCGCCGTCGACCGGTTCGTCTACGACCCGGCGAGGAACAGCCGCTCGACCGGGGTCAGCGTCACCCGCGGCGCCTTCCGCTTCATGTCCGGACGCACTCTCCGGAGCCCTTCCGGCCCGGTGTCGGTGCGCACGCCGGTCGCCACCATCGGCATTCGCGGGACCATCTTCGAGGGCGTGGTCGGCGAGGACGCGATCGAGATCGCCGAGCGCGAGCCCGCGGTCGGGCGGAAGGTCAAGTCGAAGAAGGACGAAGCGTCGCTGATCGTGCTCCGCGGCCCGGGCCCTCGCACGCAGGGCGACACCCGGCCCGGAGCGGTCGACGTGACGGTCGGAGCGAGCGTCGTCACCCTCGACCGTCCCGGCCTGGCGCTTTACGCCCCTCGCGTCGGAGCGCCGCCGATCGGCCCGTTCCCGATCTCGGCGGCGGGCCTCCAGGCCCTTCAGTCGCTGCTTCGAACCACCGCCGAACCCGGCGGCGGCGGCGGCAAGAAGGGGAACGGGACGCGCGACGCGCTGCTCGGCGCGGCGGCCGTCGGCGCCGTCATCGGTGGCGCGATGCTTCTCGGCGGCAAGAAGAAGGGCGAGTCTCAGCAGCAGCAGCAGCAGCAGGACAAGAAAAAGGACGACCAGCAGTCCGATCCGAACAAGCCCGACAAGCCTTGACGGCGAATCCGTCGCCCCAGCGAAGGCTGGGGCCCCAAGGGGTGAAGGGCCCGGGCGCCTTTCACCCGCCGGGATCCCAGCCTTCGCTGGGATGACGAGGGTCCTACCCACCCTTGCCTCCCCTTCGCCGCTAACTTAGGCCGGGGCCTGGCAAGGGAGAGAGCGATGCGCATCGCCTGCCTGGGCGGGGGACCGGCCGGGCTGTATTTCGCGATTTCGATGAAGCTGCGCCACCCGGCGCACGACATCGACCTTTATGAGCGCAACCGGCCCGACGACACGTTCGGCTGGGGAGTCGTCTTCTCCGACCAGACGGTCGAGAATCTGATGGCCAACGATCCCGTGTCGGGCGCCGTCATCCGCGGCGAGTTCGCCCATTGGGACGATATCGAAGTCCATATCCACGGCGAGACGATGCGTTCGTCGGGGCACGGCTTCATCGGCATCGGCCGCCGGCGCCTCCTGGGCATCCTTCAGGATCGGGCTCACGAGCTCGGCGTCCGCCTCCACTTCGAGCACGAGGCGAGCGCCGACCTCGATTCCTATGCCGGCTACGATCTGGTCATCGCCGCCGACGGCGCCAACAGCCGGATCCGCAACGCTTATGCCGAGCATTTCGGAGTCGACGTCCAGGTCCGCAGGAACAAATTCTTCTGGTTCGGGACCGAGAAGGTGTTCGAGGCCTTCACCTTCGCTTTCGAGGAGACGGAGGCGGGCTGGGTGTGGGCCCATGCCTATCGCTTCGGCGAGGGCCTATCGACCTTCATCGTCGAGATGGCGCCGGACACCTGGCAGCGGCTCGGCCTCGACCGGATGGACCAGCGGCAAGCGATCGCCTTGTGCGAGCGGATCTTCGACCGCCATTTGGGCGGCAAGGCGCTCATGTCCAACGCCGCCCATCTCGAGGGGCCGGAGGCCTGGCTCCAGTTCCGCCGGATCATTTGCGAGCGCTGGTCCTACCGCAACCTGATCCTGCTCGGCGACGCCGCCCACACGGCGCATTTCTCGATCGGCTCCGGCACCAAGCTCGCGATCGAGGATTCGATCAAGCTCGCCGAAGTGCTCAACCGGCCCGGCCTGACCCGCGAGGCGGCCCTGGGCGAATATCGCGAAGAGCGCCAGGTCGAGGTGCTCAAGCTCCAGAACAGCGCCCGCAACTCGACCGAATGGTTCGAGACGCTCGATCGCTACCTTCACTTCGAGCCGATCCAATTCGCTTATTCGCTGCTGACCCGATCGCAGCGGGTCAGCCACGAGAATCTTCGCCTTCGCGACGGGCCCTGGCTGGAGGGGGTCGAGCGCTGGTTCCAGTCGAAGGCGACGGGAGTCCCCGTCAACCACCCCGCCCCGCCGATGTTCACGCCCTACCGCCTCCGCGAGCTGACCCTCGCCAACCGGATCGTGGTGTCGCCGATGGCGATGTATTCGGCCGAAAACGGGGTGCCGAACGACTTCCACCTCGTCCATTACGGCACCCGGGCCCAGGGCGGCGCCGGCCTCGTCTATACCGAGATGACCTGCGTTTCCGAGGAGGGCCGAATCACCCCGGGCTGCGCCGGCCTTTATGCGGCCGAGCATGTCGGGGCCTGGAAGCGGATCGTCGACTTCGTCCATTCCAACACCAAGGCGAAATTCTGCCTACAGCTCGGCCATTCGGGACCGAAGGGCAGCACGAGAGTGGGCTGGGAAGGCTATGACGTCCCGCTCGAGAGCGGCAACTGGCCGATCGTGGCGGCGTCGGACGTTCCGTGGTCGGAGCGCAACCAGATACCCCGGCCGATGACCCGTGCCGACATGGACGAGGTTCGCCGTCGGTTCGTGGCCTCGGTTCTGATGGGCCTCGAGGCGGGGTTCGACATGGTCGAGCTCCACGCCGCCCACGGCTATCTCCTCTCCAGCTTCATCACCCCCCTCACCAACAAGCGGACCGACGAATATGGCGGCAGCCTGGAGAACAGGCTTCGCTTCCCGCTCGAGATATTCCGGGCGATGCGTGCCGCCTGGCCGGCGGAAAGGCCGATGTCGGTCCGGATCTCGGCCAACGACTGGATGGGGGATCAGGGCGTCACTCCGGACGAGGCGGTCATGATCGGCCGCGCCTTCGCGGAGGCCGGCGCCGACCTGATCGACGTCTCGGCCGGCCAGACCTGGGCCGAGTGCGCTCCCGTCTACGGCCGGATGTTCCAGACGCCCTTCGCCGACCAGGTCCGCAACGAGGGCCGGGTCGCGACCATGGCGGTGGGCAACATCTACGAGAGCGACCACGTCAACTCGATCCTCGCCGCCGGCCGCGCCGACCTGGTCGCCCTCGCCCGGCCGCATCTGGTCGACCCGATGTGGACGTTGCGAGCCGCCGCCGCCGCCGACTATCGGGGAGTGCAGGTGCCGCCGCAATATCTCAGCGGAATGGGCCAGCTGGCGCGCAATCTTGCGCGCGAGGCGGAGCTCAAGGCGTGACCGCACTGCCCTCACCCTCCCATTGCTGGCGCAATGGGCCCCTCCCTCTCCCCTACAGGGAGAGGGGTTTTAGTACCGCAGCCTTACCTTCCCCCTCTCCCTCTAGGGGAGAGGGAGGGGCCCGCCGCGAAGCGGTGGGAGGGTGAGGGCGTGAGGAGGCCGCCAGGCGACGACATGCTCACCCGCGCCCGGCAGCTTCGCCGCGACAGGACCCCGCAGGAAAGGCTGCTTTGGGGCCAATTGCGAGGACGACGCTTTGAAGGTTTCAAATTCCGCAAGCCGATGTGGCTCGACGGCTACATCGCCGACTTCGCCTGTCCTGAAGCGCGGCTGGTCGTGGAAGCGGATGGAAGCCAGCATGTGGACGAGGAGGCTTACGACGCGGCCCGCGAACGCGCTTTCGCCCGCCTGGGCTGGCGCACGCTCCGTTTCTGGAACAACGAGATCAACGAAAATCTGGAAGGCGTGCTGACCGTCATCGCGAACGCACTGCCCTCACCCTCGCATCCCGCTTTGCGGGCTGCGTGTCCCTCTCCCCTGCAGGGAGAGGGACGAATAACCCCTCTCCCTGCAGGGGAGAGGGAGGGGCCCGCCGCGAAGCGGTGGGAGGGTGAGAGCAAGTGAGACGCCTCGAAAACCACCACGCAATCGTCACCGGTGGCGGTACCGGCATCGGTGCCGCCATCGCCCGGGCGCTCGGGGCCGAGGGCGCGAAGCTTACCCTGGTCGGCCGCCGCCGCGACAAGCTCGAAGAGGTGGCCGGCGAATTCGACGCCTTCGTCGCCCCCGCCGACGTCACCGTCCGGAAAGAAGTCGACGCCGCCTTCGCACTCGCCCGCGAGGCGCAGGGGCCGGTCACGATCCTCGTCAACAACGCCGGAGCGGCGGCGGGCATGCCGTTCGCGAAGGTCACCGAGGCCTTCTGGCGCGACATCATGGCGGTCAACCTGGACGGCATGTTCCATTGCTGCCAGGCCGCCTTGCCCGACCTGCTCGCCGCCCCCGCCGGCCGGATCGTCACGATCGCGTCGATGGCCGGCCTTCACGGCTTCGCTTACGCTTCGCCTTATATCGCCGCCAAGCACGGCGCGGTCGGCCTCACCCGCGCCCTCGCCGCCGAATATGGGCGAGGGAATTTGCGGGTGAACGCGGTCTGCCCGGGCTTCGTCGACACCGACATGACCGTGCAATCCGTCTCGAACATCGCCGCCAAGACCGGGCGCAGCGAAGAGACGGCTCGAGAGGAGCTGGCCCGGCTGAACCCGTCGGGCCGACTGATCGTTCCGGAAGAGGTTGCGGCCGCGGTGCTTGACCTCGTCGTCTCGGAGCGGAACGGTGAGACGGTGGAGATCGCATGAACCCTGA
Source organism: Allosphingosinicella sp. (assembly GCA_035629855.1). Classification (GTDB taxonomy): domain Bacteria; phylum Pseudomonadota; class Alphaproteobacteria; order Sphingomonadales; family Sphingomonadaceae; genus Allosphingosinicella. The sequence continues at coordinate 13,291 of DASQLT010000070.1, read as the reverse complement.
AGCCTTCGCGCCCGAGCACTTCCTGTGGGATTATGCCGACGGCGTCGCCACGATCACCCTCGACCGCCCCGAGCGGAAGAACCCGCTCACCTTCGAAAGCTATGCCGAGCTTCGCGATACCTTCCGGGCTCTCGTCTACGCCCGCGAGGTGAAGGCGGTCGTGGTCGCCGGCGCCGGCGGCAATTTCAGCTCGGGCGGCGACGTCCACGAGATCATCGGGCCGCTCACCCGGATGGACATGCCCGGCCTGCTCGATTTCACCCGGATGACGGGCGATCTCGTCAAGGCGATGCGTGCCTGTCCGCAGCCCATCGTCGCGGCGATCGACGGCATCTGCGTCGGCGCCGGAGCGATCCTCGCCATGGCTTCGGACCTGCGCCTCGCCACGCCCGAGTCGAAGACCGCCTTCCTCTTCACCCGGGTCGGCCTCGCCGGCTGCGACATGGGCGCCTGCGCAATCCTGCCGCGGATCGTCGGCCAGGGCCGGGCGGCGGAATTGCTCTACACCGGCCGGGTCATGACCGCGCAGGAGGGCGAGAATTGGGGCTTCCACAACCGTCTCGTGCCGAGCGAGGACTTGCTCGACGAAGCCCGGGCGCTGGCCCGAACCCTGGCTTCGGGCCCGACCTTCGCGCACAGGATCACCAAGACGCAGCTCAATCAGGAATGGAACGTCAGCCTGGAGACGGCGATCGAGATGGAAGCCCAGGCCCAGGCCATCTGCATGGCCACGAACGACTTCAAGCGCGCCTTCGAAGCCTTCGCGGCGAAGCGGAAACCGGAGTTCCAGGGTGATTGACCGAAGCGGGAGAGCCGTCACCCTGAACTTGTTTCAGGGTCTAGCTGGACACCCGTCCTATGAGCGGAGGACTGGATGCTGAAACAAGTTCAGCATGACGGGGGTGGAAGCGACCGCGCCTTCCTCGACTGGCCCTTCTTCGACGACAGCCACCGCGCCCTTGCCGAGAGCCTCGAGCGCTGGTGCGAAGCCGAGCTCGATGACAATGAGCCCGAGGACCTCGATCAGGCCTGCCGCGACCTCGTCCGCAGGCTCGGCGAGGGCGGCTGGCTCCGCCATTGCATCCCCGACGAATCCGGCAAGCTCGACGTCCGCTCGCTCGCGCTGATCCGGGAGACCCTCGCCCGCCACAACGGCCTCGCCGACTTCGCCTTCGCCATGCAGGGCCTCGGATCCGGGACCATCTCCCTGTTCGGAACTGACGCCCAGAAGGCGGCTTACCTCCCTGCCGTGGCCCGGGGCGAGAAGATCGCCGCCTTCGCGCTCACCGAGCCGGCTTCGGGCTCCGACGTCGCCTCCATCGAGACGACCGCCGAAGAAGCGGCTGGCGGATGGGTCCTGAATGGCGCCAAGACCTATATCTCGAACGGCGGAATCGCCGATTATTACATCCTCTTCGCCCGAACCGGCGAAGCGCCCGGAGCGAAGGGCATCTCCGCCTTCATCGTCGATCGCGGCACTCCGGGGCTGGACGACAGCGAGCGGATCGAGGTGATCGCGCCGCATCCGCTCGCGACCCTCAAGTTCGCCGACGCCCGCCTCCCCGCCTCCGCCTTGCTCGGGGAGCGCGGCCGCGGCTTCGCTTCGGCGATGGCGACCCTCGACATCTTCCGCACCACCGTCGGGGCGGCGGCCCTCGGCTTCGCCCGCCGGGCGCTCGACGAGGCGACCCGGCGGGCGCTGGGGCGAAGGCTCGGAAGCGGCACCCTGGCCGACAATGCCATCACCCAGTCGAAGCTCGCCGAGATGGTGCTCGACGTCGAGACCTCCGCCCTTCTCGTCTATCGCGCCGCCTGGCTTCGCGACGTCCGGGGCGTCCGTAACAGCCGCGAGGCCGCGCTCGCCAAGCTCCACGCCACCGACAGCGCCCAGAGCGTCATCGACAAGGCGGTGCAGATGTTCGGCGGACTGGGCGTGACGAGGGGCGTTCCGGTCGAGCGGCTCTACCGCGAGATCAGGGCGCTTCGCATTTACGAGGGGGCGTCGGAGGTGCAGAAAGTGGTGATCGCCCGGGCCCATCTCGCGGAGTATCGGAAGTGAAGACCCTGCTCCCCCCCGGCTGGCCGCGGCCGAGCGGCTTTTCCAACGGCGTCTCGGCCAAGGGACGGATGCTGTTCACCGCCGGGATCATCGGCTGGGACGAAAACGGGACGATCGTCGCCGACGATCTCGCCGGCCAGCTTCGCCAGATCCTTCTCAACACCCTCGCCATCCTCGCCGAGGGCGGGGCCGGGCCGGAGCATATCGTCCGGATGACCTGGTACGTCGTCGACGTGGACGAATATCGCCTGGGCCTCGCCGGGATCGGCGCCGTCTACAAGGAAGTGATCGGCCGGCACTTCCCGGCGATGGCGGTGGTCGAGGTCGGCGCCCTGGTCGAGCCTCGGGCCCGGATCGAGATCGAAACGACCGCGGTGGTGGAGGAATGGTAATCGACGCCTTCGTCCGCGACCGCCTCCCCCCGCCGGAGGCCCAGCCCGAATTCCTGTTCGACCTGCCCGAGCTCCAATATCCCGAATATCTGAACGCCGCGGTCGAGCTGATCGACAAGGGCGACCCCGACGCCTTGGCGGTGATCAACGACGAGGGCCGCTGGACCTATGGCGAGATGCGAGGCCTCAGCGACCGGATCGCGCGCCTGCTCGCCGAAGAGGAGGATCTCCGCCCCGGCGACCGAGTGCTCCTGCGCGGTCCGAACGGGGCGATGCTGTTCGCCTGCTGGCTCGGAGTGCTCAAGGCCGGCGGCATCGTCGTCGCGACCATGCCGATGCTCCGCCCGGGCGAGGTGGCGACGATCCTCGAACGCGCTCGGGTCCGTCACGCCATCGTCGACGATCGCTTCCTCGACGACTTCATGAAGGCCGCGGACGACACCGGGCTGATCCGCTCCCTCCTCACCTATGCCGGCGATTCCGGCGGCGGGCGGCTCGAGGGGCGGCTGGAATCGGTCCGTCCCGGCTTCGCTCCGGTCGAAACCCGCCGCGACGACGTCGCCCTGATCGCCTTCACTTCCGGGACGACGGGCCGTCCCAAGGGCTGCGTCCATTACCATCGCGACATACTCGCCCCCGCCGACAGCTTCGCCCGCCGGATCCTGAAGCCCCGGGCCGGCGGCCGCTGGGCCTGCTCGGCCCCGATCGCCTTCACCTTCGGACTCGGCATGCTGCTCATCTTCCCGTGGCGCTTCGGGGGTGCGGCGGTGACGATCGAGCAGCCGGGACCCAAGCCGCTGCTTGAGGCGATCGCGAAGTTCGGAGTGACGACCCTGGCCACCGCCCCCACCGCCTACAAGGCGATGCTGGGGCTCCTGCAAGACGGTTCCGACATCTCCACCCTCGACACCTGCGTCTCCGCCGGCGAGCATCTGCCGGCCGCGACCTGGCAGGCCTGGAACGACGCCACCGGCCTTCGCATAATCGACGGCATCGGCGCGACCGAGATGATGCACATCTTCATCTCCGCGTCCGGCGACGACATCCGCCCCGGCGCCACCGGCAGGGCCGTTCCCGGCTACCGAGCCTGCGTGCTCGACGAGGCGGGCAAGCCCCTGCCCCACGGTATCGGCCGGCTGGCCGTCAAGGGGCCGACCGGCTGCCGCTATTTCGACGACGAGCGCCAGTCGGATTACGTCGAGGACGGATGGAACGTCACCGGCGACACCTACCGCGCCGACGAGCAGGGCTATTTCTGGTACGTCGCCCGCTCGGACGACATGATCGTCTCGGCCGGCTACAACATCGCCGCTCCGGAGGTCGAGAACGCCCTCTACGCCCACCAAGCCGTCCAGGAATGCGCCGTGATCGGAGTGCCTTGCGAGGCGCGCGGCCAGAAGGTGAAAGCCTATGTGGTCGCCGCCCCGGGCCGGGAGCCGGACGAGGCGCTCGCCCGCGAGCTTCAGGACCATGTGAAGGCGGTCATCGCCCCCTACAAATATCCGCGCGACCTGGAATTCGTCGAAGCGCTTCCAAAGACGGCGACGGGGAAATTGCAGCGGTTTGCGCTGAGAGACTGATCCGTCATCCCGGCGTAGGCCGGGATCCATGAACACGGAAGCGTGACGTCCCGGCCAGCGGTGTCCATGGATTCCGGCCTTCGCCGGAATGACGGGAATGGAACGTCATCATCCCAGCGGGTGAAGACCGCCCGCGCCCTTCACCCCCCGGGGCCCCAGCCTGCGCTGGGGCGACGCGTTTTCAACAGCCCGGGGTCTTCTCCGAAACCGCCTTGCCGCTCAGCACCCGGCGAACGCCGTCGAGGCACTTCGGCGCCGTTTCCGGGGCGGCCGTCGCCGCCGGCTTGGCCGACGCCGGGGCGGGCGGCTTGGCGGCGGCGCCGCCGGCCTCGGTCTTGGCCGGCACTCCGGAGAGCGCCCAATGCGTGCTCGCCGAGAGCGGCTTGCCGGAACGGACCTGGACCGCGGCGGTGGACGCCTCGGCGGTCGGCGGCTCGTAGCGGCGAAGAACGGCGCGGGTGAAGCTGTCGATGCTGCCCGGGGGCTTGGTCCCCACCTCCACCGCGGCGGCCGCCGCGGCGGCGGCCTCGGCCGCGGCCAGAGCGGCGGCCTCGTCGATCGACGGAGCGTCGGCGAGGCTGGTGGGATCCGAAGTCAGGCTTCGCATCTTGGCGACCTGCGGCTCGACCCGGCCCGGGCCGAAGCGGAACGCCGCCGGTTTGCCCCAACCGCCCTCCCAGCGGTAGAAGATGTGGGTGCCGACATTGGCGAGCTTGGTCAGGCTGGAGCTCCAATAAGGAACGACCCAATTGGTGTGGTAATGGGTCGCCCAGCCCACCGGCGCGTAGACCTTGCCGGCGAGCGCTTCCTCGGCGACCCGGCGGGCGCGGGCCCAGCCGGACGCGGAAGGCGTTCGCCGAAGCGCGCCGTCGCAGGTGAAGGTGAACTGGCAGCCCGTCGCCCGCTCCTGCCCCTGGAAGACGACTCCGCACACGGTTCGCGGATAGGCCGGGTGGCGGGCGCGGTTGAGGACGACCTGGGCGACCGCCTGCTGGCCGGCCGTCGCCTCGACCGCCGCTTCGTAATAAACGGCGGCGGTCAGGCACTCGACCGCGCGCAACCGGTCGGCGGGGGTCGCGAAAGCGGCGCCGAACGGCCGGGCGGCGGGGTTCGGAAGCGTGGAAAGCGCCACCGCGGCGTTGATCGTCACGGCGTCCTGAGGCGCGATCTCGCGGAACTGGAGCGGCTCGGGCTGGGGCGGAATGCCCAGCCCCGGAATCCCGCGGACGTTGTTGGCGAAGCGTGCGTTCGGGGTGGCGCTGGCCGGCTCGAACCAGGCGACGCTAAGTCCCGCGATCAGGTAGAGGCCGGCCGTGGTCGCGAGAACGGCCGAGGCGAGCCAATGCCTCAGCCCCGGAAGCCGGGGCAGGAACGGACGGCGCATCACGAGTTCGTTCGACGACATCAACTACTCCGGAAAGGACGGGCGCTCTATTGCGACCGCCGATCCATGGCAAGCGCGAGGCCGACCGGTCGGTCCCTCGTCGCGCCGAAGATCCTGGAATTTCCACCAAGCCGCTCTCTACCTCAAATGGGTCAAAACCTCAAGTTTTCAACCCCGGCGGGGCTTTGGGGGACCGGTAGAGCGCCCGGAAATCGGCCGCGAAGGCGGCCAGCCGGCGCTCCGCGATCGCGGCTCGCAGGTCGCTCATAAGCTGTTGGTAAAACCAGATATTGTGCTCCGTCATCAGCATCGCACCCAAGATCTCGCCGGAGCGGACGAGGTGGTGGAGATAGGCGCGCGACCATGCCCCGCAGATCGGACAAGGGCAGCTCGGATCGAGCGGCTCGCCGTCCTCCGCGAAGCGGGCGTTGCGGATGTTGATCGGGCCGGCGCGGGTAAAGGCCTGGCCGGTGCGGCCGGAGCGGGTCGGCAGGACGCAATCGAACATGTCGATCCCCCGCTCGACCGCTCCGACGATGTCGTCGGGCTTGCCGACCCCCATCAGGTAGCGCGGCCGGTCCGCCGGAAGCTGGCCCGGAGCGAAGTCCAGGCAGCCGAACATCGCCTCCTGCCCCTCCCCCACCGCCAGGCCGCCGACCGCATAGCCGTCGAAGCCGATCTCGGTCAGCGCTTGGGCCGAGGCCCGGCGAAGCCCCTCGTCGAGCGCGCCCTGTTGGATCCCGAACAACGCCGCGCCGGCGGCGTGCTCGGCGCCCGAGTCGAACGCTTGTCGAGAGCGCTTCGCCCAGCGCATCGAGCGCTCCATCGCCGCGACCTGCTCTTCGCGGGTCGAAGTCGTCGGCACCAGCTGGTCGAAGGCCATGACGATGTCGGAGCCGAGCAGGCGCTGTATCTCCATCGACCGCTCCGGGCTGATCATGTGCCGGCTGCCGTCGAGATGGCTCCTGAAGGCCACCCCTTCCTCGGTAACCTTGGCCAGGTCCGACAGGCTCATCACCTGGTAGCCGCCGCTGTCGGTCAGGATCGGCCGCTCCCAGCCCATGAACGCGTGAAGCCCCCCCAGCCGCGCCACCCGCTCGGCGCCGGGCCGGAGCATCAGATGATAGGTGTTGCCGAGGATGATGTCGGCGCCGGCGGCGCGGACGTCGGCCGGCTTCATCGCCTTCACCGTGGCCGCCGTCCCCACCGGCATGAACGCCGGAGTCCGGATGTCGCCGCGGCGCATGGCGATGGTCCCGGTCCGGGCGGCGCCGTCGGTCGCGGCGATGGAGAAAGCGAAGCGGGGGGCGTCGGACATGGCGGCGCTCCTACACCATCGCCCGAGCCAATTCGCAAGACGTGGCGATGGGCTCGGACCGACTCCCCTCTCCCTGCAGGGGAGAGGGAGGGGCCCGCCCGCGCCAGCGGGTGGGAGGGTGAGGGCAAGACCTCCACACTCGAAGGCCCTCACCCCCAGCCCCTCTCCCCTCCAGGGAGAGGGGAGCTAAGCTCTCGCTTCTACCCAGCGCCAGCGCGCGCCGACCTAGTCGCCTGCGGACCCCTCGCCAGAAACCCGCTTGGCCGCAATCTCGGCGCTTTCCTTCTTGAGCGGCCCCGAGACCGGGCAGACCTGCTGGAGATAGGTGTTCAAGGTGTTGGCCACGCTGTCCGGCACCAGCGCATAATGAACGAACTGCCCCTTCTTCTCGCTCGTCACCAGCCCGGCATTCTCGAGTATCCCCAGATGCTGGGACACCGCCGACTTGGAGATGTCAAAGCGCGCGGCGATCTCGCCGGCGGTGAGGTCGGCATGGGCCAGATAGGCGAGGATCTTGCGCCGGACGGTTGACGAGAGGGCTTCGAAGACGCGCTGCATGAAAAAGCATTTAAGCAGTCGCTTTACCACTTGCAAGCCCATCGCGTAAGTGATTAAGTGATGACTTAATTGCTTCAGGAGTTTCGGGATGACCGATTCGGAAGACCCTCACGCCGTGAATTCGCTTCGCGCCGGATATGCCGATCCGTCGGCGGGGCGGGTGCGGTGGGAGCCCATTCATTCGCTGTGGAACGGGGCGATGCTCGCGGCGGCGCTGATCCTGGGTCCGCCGACCTTCTCCCCGGCGGCCTTCGCGGCCTTCCTGCTGACCACGGGCGCCGGCCTCCTTCTCGGCCATTCCGTCGGCTTCCATCGCCGGCTGATCCACGGAAGCTTCGATTGCCCTTTGTGGCTGGAGCGGACCCTGGTCTGGTTCGGCACCGCCGTCGGAATGAGCGGCCCCTTCTGGATGATCCGCACCCACGATCTGCGCGACTGGGCGCAGCGCCAGCCGCATTGCCACGATTATCTCGCCCACCGCCGCCCGATGATCGTCGACGCCTGGTGGCAGATCCACTGCCGCCTGGACCTCGACCGTCCGCCTTCCTTCGATCTGGGACGGATCGGCCGTGATCCCTTCTACCGCTTCCTCGAGCGGACCTGGATGCTCCAGCAGGTGCCGATCGCGCTCGCCTTGTTCTGGCTCGGAGGCTGGTCTTTCGTCGCCTGGGGCGTCTGCGCTCGGGTCGCCGCCTCCGTTACCGGGCATTGGTTCGTCGGCCATCTCGCGCATCGCCGAGGTCCGCAGAGCTGGCTGGTCGACGGTGCCGGAGTCCAGGCCCACGACGTCCCCTGGGCCGCGATCCCGACGATGGGCGAGGCGTGGCACAACAACCACCACGCTTTCCCCGGCTCCGCGAAGATCGGCCTCTACCCCGGCCAGGCCGACTGGGGCTGGCTGTTCATCCGCCTGCTCGAGCGCCTCGGCCTCGCCTGGAACATCCGGACTCCCGAGACCCTGGCGGCGCGAAAGGCGCTGACCGCCGTGCGGCCGCCCGAGCGGCATAAGCTCCTCTCCCGTCTTTACGGGAGAGGAGGGGCCCAAGCGAAGCTTGGGAGGTGAGGGTCTGTACCGCAGACTCAGCAAGACCCTCGCCTCCCACCGCTTCGCGGCGGGCCCCTCCTCGCCCGCGAAAGCGGGCGAGGAATGAATCCGCCCTACCGGACCGAAGCCGCGTCCAGATCGACCTCCATCTCGCGAGGCCAGTAGCGAAGCCTCGCACAGGTCGCGACGAAGGCCTTGGCGTTGCCGGCCTTCTTCAAAGCGACGAAGCCCTCGTCCAGCTCCGGCGGCACCCGCGCTTCAGCGAAGAGCGCCTTCGCTTCCGAATTGTGGCCAATATATTTGCAATGGCCGTAGGCGTCGGAGACGAAGTCCTTGGCCGCGGCGTCGCCGGCGAGCAGGGCGGCGCCCTCGCTCGAAGGCAGGATCGCCACCGCGTCGAACAATACCGAGGGCCCGCCGTCGATCTTGTGCTTCGCCGCGACCGCGGTGCCGTCGCTCAGGACGACGCCCCCGATCTTCGGGGCGATTACTTCCCAGACGGCGCCGGCGCGATCGAGCGCCTTGGTCAGGGCGTTGAACAGCTCCGAATCCGAACCGTCGGTCAGGAGCAGCCCCATCTTTCGGCCCTTGAAGCTGTCCGGACCGTTGGCGATGATGCTGAGCTTGGCCGACGGCGGCAGGTCGAGGGTCGGCTTCGCCGCCACCGCGGCCTTTGGCAGGGCCATTCCGAGGCCGTCGGCCACCGTCGCCGCCAAATCCTCGTCGATGTTGCGAAGGTGCGAGACGGAGCGGGCGCGGATGTCGACCCGGTCGACCTTGCTGAGCTCGAACACGAGCGCGTCCCCGATATGCTTCTGCTCGATCTTCTGCTGGCTGACGTAGAATTGCCGCGCCTGGCTGTAATGATCGGCGAAGGTCTCCGAGCGGACGCGCTGCTTCACGCCCTCGACCGGTGCGGCGAAGCTGGTGTGGCCGATTTCCGGATTCTCGCGCGGGCCGGCGTTCTCGCCCCAGCTGTTCGGCTCATAATTGACCCGCCCCTTGGGGTTGGTCATCGCCATGTGACCGTCCTGCTGGAAGTTCATGACCGGGCATCGCGGCGCGTTGACCGGAATGTGGGTGAAGTTCGGCCCGCCGAGCCGCTTGAGCTGCGTGTCGAGGTAGGAAAAATTGCGGCCGTGTAGCAACGGGTCGTCGCTGAAGTCGATTCCCGGCGGAACGTTCTGGGTGCAGAAGGCGACCTGCTCGGTCTCTGCGAAGAAATTGTCGACATTGCTGTTCAGCACCAGCCGGCCGACGATCCGGACCGGCACCAGCTCCTCGGGAATGAGCTTCGTCGAATCGAGATGGTCGAAGGGCAGCTTCGCGGCGATCTCGTCGTCGAACAATTGCACCCCCAGCTCCCATTCCGGAAAGTCGCCGGATTCGATCGCCTCCCACAAATCGCGCCGGTGGAAATCGGGATCGGCGCCGCTGATCTTGACCGCCTCGTTCCACAGCACCGACTGAAGGCCCTGCTTGGGCTTCCAGTGGAATTTGACGAAGGTCGAGGCGCCCTCGGCGTCGACCAGCCGGAAGCTGTGGACTCCAAAGCCTTCCATTGTCCGGAACGAGCGCGGAAGGGCGCGGTCCGACATGGTCCACATGATCATGTGCCAGGCTTCCGGGGTCAGGCTCGCGAAGTCCCAGAAATTGTCGTGCGCGGTCGCCGCCTGCGGGAAGGCGCGGTCGGGCTCCTCCTTGGCGGCGTGGACCAGGTCCGGGAACTTGATCGCGTCCTGGATGAAGAAGACGGGGATATTGTTTCCGACAAGGTCCCAATTGCCTTCGCGCGTGTACATCTTGACCGCGAAGCCGCGAACGTCGCGGGCGAGGTCGCGCGATCCGGCCCGGCCCGCAACGGTCGAGAAGCGGACGAAAGCCTCGGTCCTTCGGCCCACCGTCGAGAGGATGTCGGCGCGGGTATATTCGGAGAGCGACTTGGTGAGCTCGAAGAAGCCGCGCGCGCCGTAGCCTCGGGCATGGACGACCCGCTCCGGAATGCGCTCATGGTCGAAATGGAAGATTTTCTCGCGAAGCTGGAAATCCTCGAGCAGGGTCGGTCCGCGGGCGCCGATTCGAAGGCTGTTCTGGCCGTCGGACACCGGGATGCCCTGCTGGCTGGTCATCGTCCGCGCCGGATCGCGGGTCGACTGGTGGGTCTCGCCGCCGGCGCCTCGGGGCTCGTCATAATGGGTGGGAAGATCCGAACCGCCCGGAAGATCGTCGGGCACCTTCTTCCTGGTCTGGCCCTTGATCTTGCCCGTGTCGCCCTTGATCTTGCCCGTGTCGCCCTTGTCGCCCTTGTCGCCCTTGCGTGCCATGCTCGTCCTCGATCTGGTTGAGCTTCCGTAAACGCCCCCCCGAGCCTTGGGGTACCAAAGCATTTTCAGCGCAGCGAATTAGAGCCTCCGAGTCCGAGGCTCGGCCCGTTGCGGCTTCACCGCCAGCTCGGTCACGGCCCAGACCATGAGCAGGTGAACAATGCCCCGCACTGTTCAGCCACATCCGGGAGCGCAGGTTCCGCCCTGCGAGGCCGGGGGATCGACCCCGACGACCACCCGCCGATAGGAGCGGCCCCCGGCGCCGGCCGCCAGCCGCGAGGCCTAGATCAGGGCGCGACGCGCAGATCCGGGCTTATGGCGAAGCGGGGAACTTGAAGACCGAGCGCTGCTGACTTTGGCACGGGTTAAACAGTGACAGTATACATTTACCTTCCCGCCGGCCCGGCCATGTACTTTACGATAAATGTATACTGTCACTGTTTACCCCGCGGATGTCGCCCTTCCGGCTTCCTGGCCTTTGGGAAAGGTCCGGGTCCCCGGCAAGGACCCCGCCCGTCCGAAATGGAGCAGGTTAGGCTCGCCCAACGAGCCGTTTGGGCCCAGGGTCAGGCTGCCTTGTAACGCGTTCCCTCTCAGGAGAATCAGCGATGCAGGACGCCATTCTATTCTGGAACGCGGTCGCCCTCGAAGCCAGCCGCATCAGCCACAGCGATCCCGACAAACGGCAGCAGAACGGGCCGGTGCTCTCGGCGCGGGCATTGGCTATCGTGCATCTGGCGATGTACGACGCATTCGCCGCGGTGACGGCCTCCCCGCGCTATTTGAACCCGCCGTCTTTCGTGTTTCCGGGCTCGACGTCCGCCCGCGACGCCATCGCGGGCGCAGCCTTCAGAACATTGTCGTTCCTTTACAGCGCCCAGCTCGACGTCTTCAACGCGCAGCTGAACTGCTTCGATACCGCGAGCCCGAGCTTCCAAACCGGACAGCTCGCCGGCAGCGTTCTTCTCAACCGGCGCGCCAACGACATGGACGCGCGCGCCTGCGGTTACGTTCCCTCGATGGGGCGGGGACGGCATCGTCCCGACCCGGATAATCCAGGCCAAGGGTTTCATGCGCCGTTTTACGGTGCCCAGACGCAAACTTTCGCGGTCTCCGCCAGGCCTGGATTGTCGCCCCGCCCTTCGCCAATGGCGCCGATCCGAAATATTTGCAGGCGCTGCGCGATGTTCGGGCGCGCGGCATCCGGCCGGACCTGACGGCTAACTTGCCCACGGCCCTGGTCAACAAGCGCCGAACGGCATTGGATACGCTCATCGGAATCTACTGGGGATATGACGGGGCCAACCGCCTGGGCACCCCGCCGCGCTTCTTCAATCAGATCGTGCGTCAGGTTGCCGTTCAAAAGGGCAACAACGAAGGGCAGAATGCCCGGCTATTTGCCTTCGTCAACGCGGCGATGGGGGATGCGGGCATCCTCGCCTGGCAGCAGAAATACTGCCACGATTTCTGGCGTCCGGTTGTCGGTATCCGCGAGCACGGCAAGACCCTGGGACCGCGCGCGCCGTTCAATGCAAACGTCAATTTCGACGACGGCGATCCCGGTTGGCTGCCGCTCGGCGCGCCGAGCACGAATTCGCCGGGCATGAAGAACTTCACGCCGGATTTCCCCGCCTACCCCTCGGGCCACGCCACTTTCGGCGCGGCGGCCCTGCACATCACAAGGATGTTCTACGGAGTCGCGGCCAACAACAAGAGCAACGACAATTTGTTTCCCGGGTTCATGGTGTCCGATGAATTCAACGGCGGTAGCCGGGATAATGACGGCACCGTGCGACCGCGGCATACGCGGCCGTTTCCTGGGGGCCTGTGGCAGATGATCATCGAGAATGCGACCAGCCGGGTGCTGCTCGGAGTCCATTGGATATTCGACGCCTTCGACTTCACCGCCAACCCGTCGGGGGATCTGGTTCCCAATCTGGGCAATGAGAATATCGGCGGCGTGCCCCTGGGCCTCAAGATTGCCAGAGACATGTTCGCGTTCGGCAACGGCGTAGCGCCCAAGATGACCCGAGCAATGTCCTGCCGCCGATCGTCACGCCCACGAACACTCCGCCCACGCCCGTGCACGTGATTCAGCCAGCTTCGGTCGGGGGGTGCGCGAATACGATCGTCGGACCTTTCGAACAGATGGCGTCGGACGAACCGGCGAAGGCTGGGGCCGGCAAGGGGGCGGGCGGAAAACGGGCGGCGAAAAACGAGGCGGCGCCGGAAACGGTCGAGCCCGGTCCGGGGGCGATGGAGGATCGGGCCGAGGCCGGCCGGCCCACGGGAACCCCGGAGGAAGACGCCACGCCGCCGAGCGGTCAGGGCGCTTGGCCGTCGGGAATTTCGGAGAGATAACGCGCGGCTCCGCGCGGGGCCTGGACGTGGGTATCGGAGCACAGGCACCTGTGTTCAAACGGTGATGTTCAAACAGTGACAGTATACATTTATCGGTCCGTGGTTCCGCCTCACGCCTCCCGATAAATCTATACTGTTGTCTAATTGATTGTTCTCCTGGGCGTCAGCTGACCGGCCTCTATGGTTGTCTACGAGGTCTGCGGACTGGCGTTGGCGCCGTTGGTGTCCGAGCCGTCATGATCGCGGTCAGGCGGGAAGCGGTGGGCGCCT
>DASQLT010000069.1:0-22070 GCA_035629855.1 Allosphingosinicella sp. | reverse complement strand
CGAAGTCGAGCCCGATGTCGGACATAGGTTTCTCCTGTCGCAGGCGCCGTAGCAGAGGGCCCAGGATTTGAACAAGGCGGCGCCGGCGCCTGCCTGAACCCGTTCGGGCTGAGCCTGTCGAAGCCCTGTCCTTGATTTGGGCCGAAGAAGGAGTGCAGGGCTTCGACAAGCTCAGCCCGAACGGTTCTGGAGATACTCATGGCCACCGCCACCCCCGATCCCATCGTCATCCTCTCCTACGCGCGAACCCCGATGGGCAGCTTCCAGGGCGCCCTCGCCGGCGCGAGCGCCACCGAGCTCGGCGCCGCCGCCGTCAGGGCCGCGGTGGAGCGCGCCGGTATCTCCGGGGAAGAGGTCGACAAGATCTTCATGGGCTGCGTCCTCCCCGCCGGCCTCGGCCAGGCGCCGGCCCGCCAGGCCGCGCTCGGCGCCGGCCTGCCGCGCTCGGTCGAGGCGACGACGGTCAACAAGGTCTGCGGATCGGGAATGCAGGCGGCGATGTTCGCCCACGACATGATTACGAGCGGCTCGGCCGACCTCATCGTCGCCGGCGGAATGGAGTCGATGTCCAATTCCCCCTATCTCATGAAGAAGCATCGCTCGGGCGCCCGGATCGGCCACGACACGGTCTACGACCATATGATGCTCGACGGCCTGGAGGACGCCTACGATGCCGGCCGGGCCATGGGCACTTTCGCCGAGGATTCGGCGCGCGAATATCAGTTCACCCGCGGCGACCAGGACGACTATGCGATCGAGTCGCTTCGCCGGGCCACCGAGGCGATCAGATCGGGCGCCTTCGAGCGCGAGATCGTCCCGGTTACCGTCAAGACCCGAAAGGGCGAGGACGTCGTCGCCATCGACGAGCAGCCCGGCAAGTCCAACCCGGAGAAGATTCCGGGCCTCAAGCCCGCCTTCGCTAAGGACGGCACCATCACCGCCGCCAACGCCTCCTCCATTTCCGACGGCGCCGCCGCCCTCGTCATCACCCGCCAGAGCGTCGCCGACCGGCTGGGCGTCAAGCCGGTCGCCCGGATCGTCGCCCACGCCGCTCATGCCCAGGCGCCCAACCTCTTCACCACCGCCCCAGTCCCGGCGGTCCGCAAGGCGCTCGAGAAAGCCGGCTGGAGCGTCGGCGACGTCGATCTCTTCGAGGTCAACGAAGCCTTCGCCTGCGTCGCCATGATCGCCATGCGCGACCTCGGCATCCCGAGGGAGAAGCTCAACGTCCACGGCGGAGCGACGGCCTTGGGTCATCCGATCGGCGCCTCCGGCGCCCGCCTGCTGGCGACGCTCCTTAGCGCGCTCGAAACCCATGGGCAGAAACGCGGCCTCGCCACGCTCTGCATCGGCGGCGGCGAAGCGACGGCGATGGCGGTGGAACTGGTGGATTAGCTGGGTAAATTCGCACCGACCCGCGCTCCACGCCTCAGCCCTGCTCGACGCCGGGTTCGTCTGAACCGCGGGCGCCGTGACGAATGCGCAGGATGACGACCGTGCTTCCCTCGACACGGTATCGCAGGATGTACGGCCACACGTTTGACAACTCGCGAGAGCTCGTCCCGGCGGGACGACCTCGATTTGGAAACTGGGCGAGGCTGTCCGCGAGGGCAATCAGCCGATCCGCCAGGGCGGCGGCGGCCAGCGGATCGTCGATGGCGATGTAGGCACCAATGCCGTCGAGCTGTGCAATCGCCTCGTCGGTCCAGACGATCTTGTACAATCAGTCCCCGACGTGCGGGCGCGGCAACGGGTTGGAGGTTCCCCAGGATTGCAGCCAGCGGCGAACGGCGGAATGGCTGATCAACCGACCGGCTTGAACGTCCGCCTCGGCCCGCGCCTCGGCCGCGGCTTCGGATTCTGCCGTTGAAGGATCGAACGGGGTTTTCGCGGAATTCATTGGCAATAACGTAGCACGGGCTATGTCCCACACCAATTCCAGATCATCATCGATCCTGAAATCGTATTTAGGCTGCCAAGCGAATGGAGGAAGCGCCGACGCCCTACCAGCCGTTGCAGCGCTCCCAGACCGCCAGCACCTCCGTCCCGCCGTCGACGATATGATAGCGTTCGTGCGCCGCTGCGGTCATGCAGGCGTGGTTGGGGGCGATCCTGACCTGGGCGCCGATCGGCAGCCGCTCGAAATCCGCCTCGGACGCGGGCACCAGGCCGTGTTCCTGGTTGGTCGAGGCGATGGCCAGCCCGAGCGGAAGCCCCGTCGCCGAGTCCCAGAGGCTGCCGTAGCAGGGCTTGCCTCGCGCCGGCCCGGAGTCCTTGGACATGGCGAGGCCGCCGGCGTCGACCAGCAAATACCCCAGGTCCCGGCGGTGCCCGACCACGGTGGCGAGGACGGAAAGCGCGATCTCTTCTTCCGCGCACACGCCGAGATCCGCCATGACCAGGTCCATGAACATGTAGACGCCCGCGCGGATCTCGGTGACTCCGTCGAGCCGCTCGGCGAACAGGGCCCCGGGAGTCGATCCGACGCTGACGACCGGGGCCGGCAGGCCCGCCGCCCGGAGCGCCTCGGCAGCGGCGACGGCCCTCGACCGCTCCTGCTCCGCATGGGCCCGCAACGCCTCGGGCGAACTGCAGCCGTAAGAGAGTCCCGCATGGGTCATCACGCCGCGAAGCTCGGTGCCCGGAGTGGCGGCGAGGATCCGGCCGATCTCGACGATCCGGCCGAGATCGTGCGCCGCCACGCCGGCGCGGCCGCCGTCCGTGTCGACCTCGATCAGGACGGGAAAAACCGTATTCAGCGTCGCCGCCGCCTGCACTGCCGCCGCCGCCATCTCGACGCTGTCGAGGATGATCGTCAGGGTCGCGCCTCGCCGCTGGAGCGCCGCGACATGCTTCAGCTTGGAAGGGACGATGCCGACGGCGTAGAGGATGTCGGTGAAGCCGTGATCGAGGAAATGCTCGGCTTCCTTCAGCGTCGAGACCGTGATCCCGCCCGGCTGGCCCGCTACCGCCAGCCGCACGACATCGACCGATTTGGCGGTCTTGACGTGCGGCCGGAGCGGTACCCCCAGCCCGGCTAGCCGGTCCCGCATCCGGTCGATATTCCGGACCAGGCGCTCGCGGTCGACCACCAAGGCGGGAGTCTCGAGGTCGTTCAGCTGCATCCGCCCCCTATATCAGCGAAGCGGCATCGGGCGACCGCCTATCTCGGGCGTGCCTTCCCTTTCGACGCTGCGCAGGGTAGAAGCGGGCTCGCGATTAGTGGGGAGCGAAAGATGAAACCAGTCGATCACATTGTCGCCGCCGTTGCGGACCCCGACGTCCCGCGCCGCGCCTGGACGGCGCCCGCCGCCCGGCGCCTTGCGACGAGCAGCGCCGAAGCGGGCGACACCATCGCCTTCGACGCGACCGAACTTCCCTCCTGACCTCCTCGTCGGCATGATCCGCTGGGGTCCTGCCGACTGCGCGGACCGGGCCGCTCCGGCCACGGCGGCCGCCTTGCTCGAGCGGGCGATGAATGCACGTCCCGGCAATGCTTTGCTGCGGCTGAAGAAGGCCGATTTCGACCTCGACCGCTACGATTTCGCGGCTGCCGCGACCTCTCTCGAAGCCGCGCTCGGCCTCGATCCCGATCTTGCCGGCGCCCGCCCGCGCCTCGCCCGCTGCTACAACGCGCTGGGCCGTCACCGCGACGCCCTGGGAACGCTCTCCCGGACCGACGGGCCGGAGCTCGAACGGGCGCTGGCCTTCGTCCGGCTCGGCCTCGAGCCTGAGGCGGAGCTCGAGCTCCGCGCCCTGCTCGACCTGGAGCCCCGCCACCGCCCCGCCTGCCGCCAGCTCGGCAAGATCCTGCGCCGCTCGGGCCGGATCGCGGAATTGTTGGACCTGTGCGAAACCCTGCACGCCCGCGGCGCCGCTCACGCCCAGCTCTTCTACGTCTGGGGCATGGCGCTGGCGCTGAGCGGTCGCGAGGAGGAAGCTCGAGGCCTTTTGCTCGACCGCGCCCGAGTCACCGAGCACGCGCTCCCGGCGCCGGACGGTTTCGCCGACATCGCCGACTTCAACGCCGCTTTGGCCGAGGAGATACTCGGCAACCCCTACCGGCTCAGCGATTTCCCGGCTCAGGACGAGGCCAATCGCGGCAGCAGCCGGGTCCATGCCCTGTTCGGCGGCCGCCGCCCCGAGCTCGTCCAGGGCCTGCTCGACTCGCTTCAGGCCCTCATCGCCGCTCAGGCGCCGACGAGGCGCGGCGCCTTCGATCCCTGGTTCGACGCCAGGCCGGAACGTGCCCACCTCAAGGCCTGGGGCCTGATCCAGCGCGGCGGCGATTATGAGGAATGGCACAGCCATCCCGGCGGCTGGATGAGCGGGGTCTATTACGTGCGGGTGCCCGGCTGCGTCACCGCGGACGGCGAAGGCCCGGGCTGCATCGAGTTCGGCCCGCCCACCGCGCTCGCCCGCGAGCGCCCCGGCTTCGTCCCGGTCCGGCGCCACGCGCCGAGTGAGGGGCGCCTCCTCCTCGCCCCCTCCCATTTCGCCCATCGCACCATCCCGACCGGGGCCGCCGAGCACCGAATCAGCTTCGCCTTCGACATCGTCCCCGACTAGAAAATCGTGACAGTTACGAATTTCCCAGCGCACCAGCGAACCGGCCGAACCTCGCGAAATTCGTAACTGTCACGATTTTCTGATGGTTCAGAACCGGGCGCGGAGGCCGCCGAAGACGGCTCGGCGCTCGACCGGGAAGAAGACGGATCGCTGGGCGGGTGCGAGCCGGCTGAAGTCGATGACCGCCGAGATATCCCCGACCGCTTTCTCGTTGGTGAGGTTGCGCGCGTCGAGAAACAGCTCGATGCTTTCGCTCACCCGCGCCTCGGCGGTCAGTCCGACCAGCACATAGCCGTCGACCTTCAGGGTGTTGGCATAGTCGGCCCAGGCGCCTTCCGGCACCCACTCCAGGCTGGGCGCGATCCCCCATCCCTCCGGGCCGAGGCGGAGCTCGGCACGGTAGAGATGCTTGGGGACGACCGGCAGCCGGTTGTCGCCATATTGCCGATCGTCCCGGAATCGGAAGTCGTTCAGCTGGTAGACCTGGCGCAGGCGGGCCCAGCGCGAGAGCCGGAGGTCGAGGCCGGCTTCGATCCCCTGGTGGAGCGTCTCGTCCGCGTTGAAGGTGGCGGCGGGGATGTCCGGCCCGACCGTGAATTGGAGCATCTCGCCGTCGATCCTGGCCCGGTACAGGCTGAGGTCGAAGCTGGCGATGCCGATCCGGCCACGCGCACCGATCTCCGCCGTCCAGGCGCGCTGCGCGTCCAGCGGAACGAAGGCGGCGACCTGGGCGAGCTCGCCGAAGCCGGGCAATTCGTGGCTTCGGCTGTAATTGGCGTAGACGTGCAGGTCCGAGCGCGGCTCCCAAAGCAGGCCGAAGCGGGGCGAGAATTCGTCGAACCCGGCGCGGCCCGAGACGATCGCAGGGAAGATCTGGTCCTGGTCCCGCTTTCCGTGCGTGTAGATGCCGCCGCCGATCAGGCTCAGCGCGCCGAGCCGATAGCGGCCCTCGCCATAGGCGTTGATCGTCCGCGCCTTCTGGTCGGCCTCGATCGTACGAGCGCCGCGGACGCCGTTGACGTTGACGAAGCGCCGGGAATCGATCCCACCGAAGCGGGCCTGGAGTCCCGCCGACACGGCGATCGGACCCGACTCCCAGTCGAGATGCGCGAATCCGCCCTTATCGAGCGATTGCTGGTCCACCACTTGGAAAATCGGGTGGTAAAGCTCCTTGGCGTTGACGAAGCCGCCGACGGCGAGGGTCACGTCGCCCAGCGTGATCAGCGTCCGGTTCTGAAGCCTCAGCGAGTCGATGTCGCGCGCCTGATCGCCGACGAAATTGCCGGTCCGTGGCCGGGTAAGGACGGTCGCCAGAGGCAGTGCGCCGGGGATCTCCTGCTCGATCGTCTGGGCGCTGGCGTAGAAGCGGGTCTCGACGTTCGGCGAGATCCGGACGCCGACGTTGCCGTGGAAGCGAAGTGATCGGCGGCGGGAATGCTCGCGCTCCCCGTCCGACCGGTCGCCGGTCACGGCGAACCAGGCATCGCCGGTCTCAGTCTCGAAGCCGGCCGAGACCAGGCCGCGCAGGGTCTCGAAGCTGCCGCCGTCGACCCGCGCGGAGAGGCGTGGCGCGGTCCGCCCGGTCGGAGTGACGCCGTTGATCGCCCCGCCAAGGGTGGAGCTTCCGAAGCGGAGCCCGTTGGCGCCGCGGAACACCTGGATATATTGGAAGATGAGCGGGTCCAGCTCCTGGAAGTCGCCATTGTCGTCGGCAAGGTTGATCGGGATTCCGTCCTGCAGGAGGGTGAGGCCGCGCTGATGAAAGCCGCGGCTGATCCCGGATCCCCGGATCGAGAGGCGCACCTCCTGGCCGTAGCGAGGCTGGGAATAGACTCCGGGCGAGAAGGCGAGCGCCTCGCGAAGCGAGACGGCGACGCGCTCGTCATATTCCTCGGCCGTGACGAGGTCGGCGCCGCCCGGGCGCTCCTCGACTTCCTTTCCGGCTTGCTCGATCCGCTCGCCGGTCACGACGATATCCTCTTCGTGGCCGGCCCAGGCGGGCGCCGACAGGGCCGCGGCGCAGCCCAAAAGCATGATTCGCGCCGCTGAGGGCGCGCGATTCGATTTCTTCATGTCACTTCCTGTCTGTCTCGGGTGAGGATGAGATCAGACCGGAAGCGGTGGCCCCCTGGCCGGCGGGGGTGGCGAGGCCGGCGCGACGCGCGGAAAATCCGCGACCGCCGGCAGGTCCAGCGGGGCGACGGCGGCCAAATGCGGCGGAACCGCCGGCGGCGCCGGCGGGAGCGGCGGCGCCGCCAGCGCGGCGAAAGCGCAGGGACGCTCCGCCGGCCCGGACGGAGCCGAATCGACCGGATGGTCGTCATGGCCGCCGTGAAGCGCCGCTTCGGCGACCGCCGGAGCGGGCACGGCACACAGCGCCAGTCCCGGCCTACCTTCATGATCCGGCGCGATCATGTAGCCGGCCGGGATCAGGAGCCTGAAGACGAGGAGCAGCGTCAGGAGGGACGACAGCAATCCGCCTTTATGTCCGATGCTGCCGACCACGCCCCTCATTTCCGGCAGTCTAATCGGGTGGCCGGCATCTCAAAGCCCCAATCTGGGGCCGAGGGCCTCGAATAGATCGCTTTCGGATTTAGTTTCGGGCGTGGCGGATGGCCGTTGGCAGTCGATCGACCGTCAGAAGGGCACGCCCCGTCGCAACATCCGAAACGAACTAATCATCAGAAATGGGGAATTTCTGCCAAGTATATATCAGCCTTCTCTCTGGCAGGTTGCCTCAATCGCCCTCCGATACGTCCCATCTCCTGAAAATAAGCTGTGGTCCAAGCACTTGTCCGATTCGCACGGATCATGCTTGGTGTCGGAATCGGCGAGACTCCCGTCTTCGCTGCTGCGCCCTGTCAAGCAGATGGGGTGCCAGAGGGGCGTAGTTATGCATTCCGTGAGTCAAACGGTGGCAGATTCCACTTCCTCTTCGAAAACATCCATAACGGAGGGAATGCCATGAATCATAATAAGGGAAGCTGGCGCAACAAATCGACCATCCTCAAGGCTGCCGCCTTCGCGACGGCCGCCGGACTGATCGCCATGCCGGCGGCCGCCGTCCACAGCTGGAACGGCTATCATTGGGCGCGCACGAGCACGCAGGTCGCCCCGCCCGTGGTCAACATCACCAATTCGACCTGGACCCCCTACGTCACGACTGCGGTCGCGGACTGGAACCGCTCGACCGTGATCGAGAGCCCGCGCACCAACGCCAGCGGCAACGGCAGGACCTGCAAGCCGCAGGCCGGCAAGATCCTGGTCTGCAACGCCGCCTACGGCAATAACGGCTGGCTCGGAATCGCTTCGATCTGGCTGACCAACGGCCACATCAGCCAGGGCACGACGAAGCTCAACGACACCTATTACGCATCTGCGCAGTACAACACGCCGGCGTGGCGCGCCGCCGTGACCTGCCAGGAAATCGGCCACGATTACGGCCTCGGTCACCAGGACGAGGATTTCTCGACCGATGCGACCAGCTCGTGCATGGAATATACCAACATTCCGGCCGGCAACGAGCATCCCGATCAGCACGATTACAATCAGCTGCTCGCGGTCTACAACCACACCGATTCCGCGGCCGCCGCGGCGGCCGTGAAAGCGGCTCCATCGGAAAATGCGATCGGCCATTCGCGCGCGGACTGGGGCCGGCAGATCGGTCACCACACGTTCGAGCGTGATCTGGGTCAGGGCCGCAAGGTCATCACCGACGTGCTTATGGTCGAGCACACGCACGGCAAGAAGTAACGTTCGGCCCCAGCGGCTTTAGGACGAACCCCTCCGGCCCAACCCGGCCGGAGGGGTTTTCTTTGGCTCTATTGACAGGGCCCGGCCCGGTACCGCGATTGATCGGTTTCGGACCAAATATGCTGAAGCGCGTAAAGTATAGCGAAGCGGGGCCGGCCCCTCTCTGAGTTTCGCTCCAAAGCGCTCGCTTCACTAACCTCGGTTACAAAAGACAATCCTGACAGCCAGTTGCACCGGACCGGCGGATCATGCTTGATGCTGTGATCGGCAGCGACTCCGGCCGCTGCCGCTGCGCCTTCTCGATAGAGGAGGCGTCAAGGAGGGTCGTAGTTCTGCTTTCCGTGGTCATGGGCAGCAAATTCCACGTCCCTCGCAACAGATGGCAGTAAAGGGGACGTCATGACTCATACCAAAGGAAGCTGGCGCAGCCGGTCGACTATTCTGAAGGTCGCGGCCTTCGCCACCGCCGCCGGCCTGCTCGCCACGCCGGTGCTCGCCGTCCACAAATGGTCGACCTACCATTGGAAGCGCACCACCACCCAGATCAGCCCGCCCGTCGGCGACAACGTCAATTCCAATTGGGACAGCTATCTCACCACGGCCGTCAACGACTGGAACGCCTCCACCCGGATCCAGAGCACCAAGGTCGCCGGAACCACGACCCCGAGCACCTGCGCCCCGAAGGCCGGCCGGATCGAGGTCTGCAATTACGCCTATGGCAGCACCGGCTGGCTCGGCATCGCTTCGGTCTGGCTTTCGGCCGACGGCCATATCAGCCAGGCGACGACCAAGCTCAACGACAGCTATTACGGGTCCGGAAGCTCCTACAACACCCCGGCCTGGCGCGCGGCGGTGACCTGCCAGGAGATCGGCCACGACTACGGGCTGGCTCACCAGGACGAGGATTTCAGCACCGACGCGACCAATTCGTGCATGGAATATACCAACGTCCCGGCCGGCAACGAGCATCCCGACCAGCACGATTACGACCAGATCGCCTCGATCTACTCGCACGTTCACGCGGCGTCGAACCTGCCCGGCGCCGGCTTCAACTCGCTCGAGCCGAACGCCGCTCCGCTCGGCAACACCCGCGAGTCCTGGGGCAACCAGGTCGGCCACCACAGGTTCGAGCGTGATCTCGGCCAGGGCCGGAAGGTGATCACCGACGTCCTCTTCGTCGATCACGCCAAGGGCCACTGATAGGAGCAGCGCGTCCCCCCCAAACGGACGGCATGTTCTGAGGAAGCCCCTTCGGTCCCATCCCGGCCGGAGGGGCTTTTTCGTGGGCGACGATCATGGAACCCGGACCTGCGGTGAAGGGGTTGATTGCCCCGTTACCGTCCGGACTGAGCTTGTCGAAGCCCTTCACCTGCTTTTCAGGACAGGAAAGCAAGCCCTTCGACAGGCTCAGGGCGAACCGATGAATGCGATTCGGACTCCACCTTCGACCTGCTAGTCCGGGCCGCTCGCCGTCAGCGCCTCGACGAAGGCCTTGCGCCAGGCGAGCACGTCGTCGCGCTTCACGCTCTCGTTGAGGGCCCGCCAGCGCCGCACCCGCTCTTCCCTGGGCATCTCGATCGCCTGGAGGATGG
The DNA here is from genome assembly GCA_035629855.1 of Allosphingosinicella sp. GTDB lineage: Bacteria > Pseudomonadota > Alphaproteobacteria > Sphingomonadales > Sphingomonadaceae > Allosphingosinicella. The sequence continues at coordinate 12,156 of DASQLT010000069.1, read as the reverse complement.
CGTCCGAAATCTCCTCCTTGCTGTAGGGATTGACCAGCAGCGCCTCGGTCAATTGCAGCGCCGCGCCGGCGAAACGCGACAGGATGAGGACCCCGGGGTCCTCCGGGTCCTGGGCCGCCACATATTCCTTGGCGACCAGGTTCATCCCGTCCCTAAGCGGCGTGATCAGCCCGATTTCGGCGGCCCGGTAGAAGCCGGCCAGATCCTCGCGGGCATAGCCCTGGTTGACGTAGCGTATCGGCACCCAGTCGACCTCGGCGAACTCGCCGTTGATCCGCCCGCTCAATTCGTCGAGCCGCTCGCGAATGACTTCGTAGGTGGCGACCTCGCCGCGCGACGGCGGAGCGATCTGGAGCAGGAAGACCTTGCCCTGGCAGCCCTCATGGTCCTCGAGGAAGCGCCGGTAGCCGAGGAAGCGCTCCTCCAGGCCCTTCGAATAATCGAGCCGGTCGACGCCGATGATCGTCCGCCGCCCGGCCGCGCTGACCCGCATCTTCTCGAACGCCGCCTGCGCCCTGGGGCTCGCCGCGGCCTTGGCGAACTCCTCATAATCGATCCCGATCGGATAGGCGCCGGCATGGACCGAGCGCTCGCCGACATGGATGGTGCCGTCCTCGTCGCAATGCCCGCCGAGCTCGCGCTCGACATAATGGCGAAAGCTTTCAAGCCATTCCTCGGTCTGGAAGCCGATCACGTCGTAGGCGAGCATCGAGAGCACCAGGCCCTCGTGAAAGGGCAAGGAGCACATCAGCCGGGCCGGCGGCCAGGGTATGTGGAGGAAGAAGCCGATCCTGTTCTTCACACCGCGGTCGCGCAATTGCTGGCCGAGCGGGATGAGATGATAATCGTGGACCCAGATCAAATCGTCGGGATCGATCAGCGGCTGCACCGTCTCGGCGAAGCGCTCGTTCACCCGCTCATAGCCGCCGGCGAAGCTGCGATCATATTCGGCGAGGTCGATCCGGTAGTGGAAGAGCGGCCAGAGCGTCCGGTTGGCGTAGCCGTTATAATATTCGTCGACGTCCTGTTCCTCCAGGTCGATCGTCGCGGTGGTGACGCCCTCGTGGCGCTGCAGGTCGATATGGCCGGTGAACTCCTCCGCCGTCTCCCCCGACCAGCCGAACCAGAGCCCGCGATGGTCTCTCAGGGCGGCGGAAAGCGCCACCGCGAGCCCACCCTGGGCGCCCTGCCCCTCGCCCTGCGGCTTCGAGACCCGGTTCGAGATGACGATGAGGCGGCTCATCTCGTCTCGTCGCCCCAGCGAAGGCTGGGGCCCCGGGGGGTGAAAGGCACGGCGCAAATCCTCACTGGGGTCCCAGCCTCCGCTGGGACGACGGGTTTCTCATCTCACCGCACTCCACGGCCGTGACAGGAGCACGGCGCAATTGATCAGTCCCACGAGCGAATAGGTTTGCGGGTAGTTCCCCCACAGCTCGCCGCTCTCGAAGTCGGTGTCCTCCGACAAAAGCCCGGCCGGGGTCAGCCTTTCCAGCATATGTTCGTAGAGCTCGCGCGCCTCGTCCTCGCGCCCGACGAGGTAGAGCGCCTCGATCAGCCAGAAGGTGCAAAAGTTGAACGCCGTCTCGGGGAGGCCGAAATCGTCCTCGGCGGCATAGCGAAGCATATGCTCGCCCCGCCTAAGGCCCTTCTCGACCGCCTCGAACGTGGCGAGGAAGCGGGGGTCGTCGGGGCTGAGGAAGCGCATGTCGACGAGCTGGAGCAGGCTCGCGTCGAGCTCGTCGCCGCCGAAGCTGGCGGCGAAGCGGCGCTCCGGCGCATGCCAGGCGGCCTCCTCGATTCGCGTCCGGATCGCCGCCGCCCGGTCCCGCCACAGGGCCGCGCGCTCGTCCAGCCCGAGCACGTCGGCGGCATTGGCGAGCCGGTCGCACGCGGCCCAGCTCATCACCGAGCTGTAGGTGTGGACGGCGGTCCTCGTCCGATATTCCCAGAGGCCGGCGTCAGGTTGGTCGTGCACCTCCCAGGCCCGCTCGCCGACCCGTTCGAGCGCGTGGAAGTCGGCTTCGGTCGCCTTCCGGAACAGCCTCTCGTCGATGAAGGCCTGGACGTTGGAAAGCACGATCTGGCCGTAGGCGTCGTGCTGGATCTGGACGTAAGCGGCGTTGCCGACCCTCACCGGGCCCATGCCGCGGTAGCCGGCCAGCGCTTCCGCTTCGCCTTCGTCGAGCTTCGCCTCGCCCGACACGGCGTAGAGCGGCTGGATGTGGCCGCCTTTCGAATCGTCGACGATGTTCCTCAGATAGCCCAGATATTTCTCGAGCACGTCGAGCGCGCCGAGCCGGTTCAGCGCCTGCACCGTGTAATAAGCGTCGCGGATCCAGCAATAGCGATAGTCCCAATTGCGGCCGCTGCCCGGCGCTTCGGGGATCGAGGTGGTGAGCGCCGCGACGATCGCCCCCGTCTCCTCATGCTGGCACAGCTTGAGCGCGATCGCCGCCCGGATCACGACCCGCTGCCATTCGAGCGGGATGGCGAGGCCGCGCACCCAGCCGCGCCATTCGTCGGCCGTCTCGTGGAGCATGGCCGCGAGGCTGTGCCCGACATGGCCGACGAAGGGCTCGTCGGGGCCGAGGAAGAAATGCTGGTTCTGCTCGAGCCTGAAGCTGCGCCCTTCGATCAGATGGCCGACCGGAGCGTCGGTGGTGAGCCGGAGCGGCTGCGGCTTGACCAGATAGCGTATGTGGTTGGTGCCGCTGGTCCGCTCGGAGTCGCTCGAGCCCCAGCCGGTGGCGGGGTTGAGGGTCACCCGGATCCGAGGCGCGCCCTGCACGGGCCTGACGATTCGGGCGAAGGCGACCGGGCGGTACATCCGCCCCGATCGCTCGAAACGCGGGCAGAAATCGAAAATCTCGGCGACCGCACCGTCCGAGTCGGTCAGGCGGGTCGTCAGGATCGCGGTGTTGCGCAAATAGCTTTGCTCGGCGGAAACCTGATTCGCGACGGCGATCCGCCATTCGCCGCGGGGAATGGCGCGCTCCCCTTTCGGCTCGAGCAGCGAACAGAACAGCGGGTCGCCGTCCACCCGGGGCGCGCAACCCCAGACGAAGCCGGCCTCGCGGTCGACGAGCGCGCTCACCTGGCAATTGCCGATCGGCCAGAGCGACAGGTCAGCCATAGGCGGCCGCCTCCAGCCAGGCGGTCACCGCGACCACGCCCTCGAGGCGCCAGCGCGCCGCGCTCGGCCGGGCAGGGCCGACGAGCACGCCCTCCCCGCCCAGGGAAGCGGCGGCCCGGAATGCGTCCTCGTCGGTCAGATCGTCGCCCACGAACACAGGACGCGCGCCCGCAAAGGGTGGTTCCCCCATGAGTCGATTGAGTGCCGCCCCCTTGTCGGAGCCTTCGGGCCTGAGCTCCGCCACCATCTTGCCGCGCTGCAGCACGAGGCCCGAGCGCTCGGCGAGCGCCTTCAAAAAGGCGTCGGCTTCCTCGGCGCGTTCGGGCGCAAGCCGATAATGGAGCGCTACTCCGGCCGGCTTGTCCTCGACGAGCAGCCCCTCGCCGCCCGCGGCGAACCGGCGAATCGACTCGCGGGCCGCCGCAAGCCCCGGCGGAGCGGAAACGGGGATCGAGCGGCCGTCGCCATAATGGAGCTCAGCGCCGTGAGAGCCGGACATCACCGCCGCGGAGCCGGCGAGATGGTGGCGAAGATCGTCCACCGCCCGCCCGCTGACGATGGCGAGTCGCCCGTCGAGCCGCTCGGAAAGCCGGTCGAGGAGCGGTTTCAGCCTGGCCGGGACGGCGATCGCGCCGGGGGAATCCGCGAGCTCGACGAGGGTTCCGTCGAAGTCCAGGAAAAGCGCGACCGGGGCGAGCCTGGACAGCGGCGGGGGATGGGGCTTGGGCATTCGGTCCGTTGGCAAGATAGCGCCCGATTAACAATGGCTCCCAACGTTTTTCGTGGAAATCCGCCGACGCTGACCCTGAGAAGGCCGGAAAAATATTTTCGTTTCGGCCAGTTGATGACCGCCGAAATTGATGTATCCATTTGCGCAGGGGGGACGCTGCATATGGCTGAGCCGTTTCTGTCGGAAATCCGGCTGTTTTCGTTCAACTTCCCGCCGAAAGGCTGGGCTTTCTGCAACGGGCAGTTTATGCCCATCAACCAAAATCAGGCGCTGTTCTCGCTGCTGGGCACGACCTACGGCGGCAATGGGCAGACGACCTTCGCCTTGCCCAACCTGCAAGGCCGCTGCGCCATGCACGAAGGCGCCGGGTTCACGCTCGGCCAGGCCGCGGGTGAGATCGCTCATACCCTTACCCAGTCCGAAATGCCGCAGCACCTGCACTTCGCGCAGGCGGCTTCGGCCAACGGAGACACACCCGTCGGCTCGGGCAATTACATGGGCGCGTTCAACAACGCCTATCGGACGGCCGGTGGGAATCTGATCGCCGTGGAACCGTCGACGGTGTCCAACACCGGCGGGAGCCAGGCTCACCTCAATATGTCGCCTTACATCGCGATCAATTTTTGCATCGCGCTGCAAGGCATCTTCCCGTCACCAAACTGAGGGGGCTAGATCATGGCTCAGCCATATGTCGGCGAGATTCGCATGTTCGCGGGCAACTTCAACCCTAGCGGGTGGGAGTTTTGCGACGGACAATTGCTGCCGATTTCCGAAAACGAGACGCTTTTCCAGCTGATCGGGACCACCTACGGCGGCGACGGCGAAAGCACTTTCGCGCTTCCGAACATACAGAGCCGGATCCCGATCCACATGGGCAACAACTCCGGCACGACCTATGTCCTGGCGGAAACCGGCGGCGTGGAGTCGGTGACCCTCACCGTCCAGCAGATCCCGTCCCATACCCATCCGTTCATCGTCTCGGGGGACAGCGGCTCGACCTCGAACCCATCCGGGGCGATGCCGGCGACCGGGGTCACGATCTACCGGGCGGATCAGACGGCCAACTCCCCGCTCAACGCCGGAGCCATCACTCCGGTCGGCGGCAGCCAGCCGCACGAAAACATGCAGCCTTTCCTCTGCATCAACTTCATCATCTCGCTGTTCGGGATTTTCCCGAGCCCGACCTAAGAGCAGGAGGACCCGCCGGTGGACCCTTTCGTCGCTGAAATCCGCATCGTCCCCTTCAATTTCGCTCCGAAGGGCTGGGCCTTTTGCGATGGGCAACTCTTGCCGCTGTCGCAAAACACGGCGCTCTTCGCGCTGCTCGGCACCACCTACGGAGGGGACGGCAAGAGCACTTTCGCATTGCCCGACCTTCAGGGTTCGGCCGCGATGCATCCGGGCCAAGGTCCCGGGCTTTCCCTTCGCGACCTGGGCGAGATCGGGGGCGCAAGCTCGGTCACCCTGCTCGTTTCGGAAATGCCGGTTCACACCCACGCCTTGAACTCGACGGGCTCGCCGTCGACCACCACCTTGCCGGCCGCCAACACGTCGTTCGGCCGGAGCGTCGGCGGCTCCTTCTACAAAGGGAACGCGCCTACTCCGACCGGTCCCCTCGTGCAGTTGGCGCCTCAGGCGCTGCCCCCGGCGGGCGGGAGCCTGCCGCACAACAATCTTCAGCCCTATCTGACCTTGAATTACATCATCGCGCTTCAGGGTGTCTTCCCGCCGCGACCCTGATCGCCATTTGGGGGGGCATCGTCATGTCGAGGGAGACTTCGCGCCGCCGGTTTCGCCGCGCGCTGCCGGCGGGCCTGGGCCTCGATGCCGAGTGGGCGAGCGGTCTCGCGATACCGGCCCTTCATCCGGACCGGACGCGCGAAGCGGACGCGAAGGGCGATCGGTGGGACCGTCGGCCTCTCTGCGGCGACCCATTCGGCGGGCTTCGGCTGCAAGCCACTGTCAACTGAGCTGATGCCCCCGCCCCTCCATGCTGCCGCCCTGGCGGGCGTCTCCTATCGGCCGGCGACCGACGACGATCTGGCCTTCGTTTCGGCGGTCTACGCCTCCACCCGGCTCGAAGAGGTCGCCGCGAGCGGCTGGCCTGCGGAGGTACAGCAGCAGTTCCTCGCGCATCAGGCCGACGCCCAGCACCGCCACTACAGGACCTATTATCCGAACGCCGAATGGCTTGTGATCGAGCGCGGCGGCGAGGCGATCGGCCGCCTCTATCTCGAGGAATGGCCGAGCCAGATCCGGCTGATCGACATCTCGCTTCTTCCCCGGGCCCGGGGCGGCGGGGCCGGCGGCGCCATCCTCGCGGATTTGCAGGCGATGGCGAAGACGGCCGGCAAGGCGCTCAGCATCCACGTCGAGCGCAACAATCCGGCGATGCGGCTCTATCTGCGCCTCGGCTTCGCCAAAATGGATGAGGCCGGAGTCTACGATCTGATGGAATGGCGGCCTGAAGCCTGAACTACGCCGCTAAACCCCTCTCCCACTTTTCGCGGGAGAGAAAAAGAACACCCTGCGAAATGTCGGTTCGCCCTAATTGAAGACGGCTTCGTAGCGGATGCCGTCGGAATCCTGCGCAAGCGGCACGATGAACATCTCGAACGAGTCTTCGCCCTGGCGAAGCGTATAAATGGCCTGCGGCAGGACCGGCTCCGCAGGACCCCGCCAGTCGAGCGTGAAAGCGCCCGCTTCGCGGCCCGTAGGTTTGAGCGGCTGAACCTTGGTCAAAATCATGGAAACGCGTTCCTCGCCGAGCGCCAGCTCGAACGACTCCCCCTCGCGTCCCGTGAATTCGTCCAGGCTGAGTTCCCGCATCGCCGCCACCTACTCCAGCGTTCCGCCAGGGTCGAGACCCCAGAAATGGCCGGCCTGGATATAGCCCTGGCGGTCGCCGACCTCCAGCCGGCACCAGCCGTCGGCGCATTTCGAAAGGCGGCCGACCACTCCGGGCTCCGCGAGGAAGCGCGCTTTCGAATTTTCGGAAGGCTCCTGGCGAAGGGGCCGGGCCGAGTCGCCGGTGACGAGGGCCGTTCTCCGGTCGCTCAACAGCCTTTGAAGCATCCACCCGGTCGTTCCGTCGGGGTCGCTGACCTTGCGCCAGTTGGGATAGGTTTCGATGACCCGGATCGGCAGGTCGGCCCGCACGTAAAGCCAGGTCGCCGGATAATTCTGCCCCGGCCCGGTGCGCATCATCGCCTTGCCGGCGCTGATCGACGCCCAATAAGGCGTCGCGCGCTCGTCCTGGGCCTGCGCCGAACCCACCGTCAGGCCGAGCGCGAGCGCGGCCGCAAGCATGACTTTCCTCGCCATCTCGAGCCTCCTTCACCGCCTCTTAGTCAGGAGCGGCGCTCGGGTTCAACGCCCATCTGCTCGACGCCTCCCCTGCCCTATCCCCTAGCGGGACGGATGCACTGATTCGCAACCTGGGATCAATCAAGCTCGAACCGCAATGGCTTCAGCGGTCGGTAATACGCTGCTGGATCAAATAGGAAGTCGGTGCATCGAGCAGTCCGGCTCACTCGCTGTGCTGATCGTTTCGGTCCAGCGCCGCCTTCGCACCGTCGAGGCGCTCCCTGACCTGATCTACATTCGCTTCAGTTATGCCCTCGGGAGGGATAAAGGGATTTGTCATGTCTGGAACCAATCAGCCCCGCGAAGACGACGTTCTCCGGCCCATGCTGGCAACACCGCCGGAGGATCACAAGCCGCTTGGCGCAGCGCTGATGGGCCAGCAACCGGAACGGGAGAAACCGGAATGAACGCTGCCTCTTGGATAGGCATGACGGTGGGCGGAATGATCGCCATCTATTTCGTGTCGTCAATCTTGGAGTGGGCGATTTTTAAGCGGGTGGTGGATACCGCCCCGGTCGGCATAACGCTGTCCATCGTTGCGGCGCTCGCTCTGACAGTCGTCCTTTACGGCTTCGGTACCGCAAATGGTGGGCCGTGGAACCCGCTCCCCGGCGGCATTACCTATATCGTTGGTGGGGCCATCATTTGGGCGCTCAAGATGTGGTCATATCGCAGACGTGCCGAAGCCGCACAGGCAGAGAGCGGCATAGAGGAAATCTTCGAATAGCGACTGCTAGAAAAGGTCGGGGGGAAAGCCGAAGCCCTCCCCCTCGCCGTTCACAAGAAGATCAGAGACGCGGCCTCGGGGGGTGAAGGCCCCGGAGCCTTTCACCCACTGGGGTCCCAGCCTTCGCTGGGACGACGCGACCCTCAATCCCCCGTCAGGATCCGATCGACCAGTTGCTTCACCGTCGGCACGAAGCCGTTCGAGTAGAAAGGATCCTTCTTGAAGCGGAAGGCGGCGTGGCCGCCGAACATCAAATTCTCGTCGACCGGACCGCCGTGGGCGATGTCCTGAAGGGTCTTCTGGATGCAGAAGCTGCGCGGGTCGGCGAGCCGGCCGGTGGTGTTCTTCTCATTGTCCGCCCAGGAAGAGAAAGCGCACTGGCTGAGGCAGCCCATGCAATCGGCCTGGTCCCGGCGGATCTGCACCTTTTCATCGGGCGAGACGAAGATCAAAGTCTCGTCGGGCGTCTTCAAAGTCTCGGTGAAGCCCTGAGCGAACCATTCCCGGGCGTGGAGCAGATCGCCCCTCGTCACCCAGAAATTCTTCTTGGTGCCGATCCCGACGTCGAGCTGGAAGCAATGGTCGCCCAATTCCTCCTTGGTAAAGGCGATCTGGCGGTGCGAGCGCGCCTCAAGCCCCCGGAGGAAGGGATTGTGCACGGCCGAGCTGTAGAAGCCGGTCGGCGAGAAGCGGTGGAGCAGGATGTCGCCCTCCTCGAGAGTCATCAGCCGCTGCTTCCAACCCTCGGGTATCGGGCTCTCCTGGGTCAGGAGAGGCCGGGTGCCGAACTGGAAGACGATCTGCCCGAGCTCGGGATTGTCGATCCAATTCTCCCATTCCTTGAGGTTCCAGACTCCTCCGGCCATCACGATCGGGACGCTGTCGGGAATGCCGCCCTCCCGCATCGTATCCCTGAGCTCCTTGACCCTCGGATAGGGGTCCTGCGGCTTCAGCGGGTCCTCGGCATTGGAAAGGCCGTTATGGCCGCCGGCCAGCCATGGATCCTCGTAAACGACGGCCGCGAGCCATTCGGCGGCCTTGGAATAAGCCCGCTTCCAAAGCGCCCGGAAAGCGCGGCCCGAGCTGATGATCGGCAGATAGTTGACGCCGTAGGACGCGGCGATCTCGGAGAGCTTGTAGGGCATTCCAGCCCCGCAGGTGACCCCCGCGACCAGGCCCTTGGTGCGCTCGAGCACGCCGTGGAGGACGCGCTGGGCGCCGCCCATCTCCCACAGGACGTTGATGTTGATGGCGCCCTGGCCGCCGGCGATGTCGTAGGCCCGCTGGACCTGGGCGACGGCACCGTCGATCGCATATTGAACCAGCTCCTCGTGCCGCTCGCGGCGGGTGAGGGCATGATAGACCTGGGGGATGATCCGCCCTTCGGGGTCGTAGCTGTCGGCATTGACCGCGGAGACGGTGCCGATTCCGCCCGCCGCCGCCCAGGCGCCGGAGCTGGCGTGATTGCTGGCCGAAACGCCCTTGCCGCCCTCCACCAGCGGCCATACCTCACGGCCGCCGTACAGGATCGGCTTCAAACCCTTGAACACATGTTCCTCCGGAAAATCGAAAGCGGCTATACCTATAGTCTCGGCCAAAAGCCTCAAAAATCATGTCTAGGCCGGCGTCAACGCACCAGGCCGCCTAATGGCTTCGCCGTAAAGCCGGGCGTAACGCGCGACCATCCCGGCCTCGTCATATTCCGCGGCGGCCTTTTCGCGATTGGCCCGGCCGATCGCCCGGCGCAGATCCGGCCGCTCCGCCAGGCTGTCGAGCGCGGCGGCAAAGGCGGCCTCGTCCTCGGCCTCCACGATCAGCGGCCGATTGTCGTCGGCGACCATCTGAGCGACGTCGCCCACCGCGGTCGCCACCGCCGGAAGCCCCGCCGCCATCGCCTCGACCAGCGAGATCGGGAATTGCTCGGAGTCGGACGACAGAGCGAAAATGTCGAAGCGGCCGATCCACTGCGCCGGATCGGCGAGGAAGCCGGGCATTATCAGCCGGTCGCCGACGCCCAGCGCCCGCGCCTCGGCGGCGATCCGCTCGCTTTCGGGACCGGCGCCGACGATGACGAGGCGCGCGTCCGGCGACGTCATGGCGGCGAAGGCGCGGACCAGGCGGGGCAGATTCTTGACCGGCCGAAGCCCGGCGACCGTGCCGATGACGATCTCGCCCGGCCGCCTGTCCAGCCCCGGTATCTCCTGCGCCGGCGCGGCCGAATAGCGGGCCACGTCGATGCCGTTGGCGATCCGCACCACCCTGGCGGGCGGCTGCGCCCAGGCCTTGCGGGCGATCGCCTCAAGCCGAGCCGACGGGACCACGAGCCGGTAGGCCGCCGCGAGCCCAAGCCGCCGATACAGGTTGCGCCTCGTCTTCAGCTCGCCCGCCTCGTCCTGGTTGAAGCCGTCCTCATGGTGGATGAGCGGCGGAAGCTTCATCCCCCTGGCGAACAGATACCGGGCCATCACCGCGTCGAAGGCGCCCCAATTGTAGGTGAGCACGAGATCGAAGCGTCGCATGTAGCGCGACAGCCGGAAAAGGCGCGGCAGGCCGGGCAGGCCGGTAAGCGGCGGCGCATCGGGGGGGAAATCGACCTTCACCGCCGGGTCGAGGGCCCTTGCGGCGCCCTGCTCGCCCGGAGTCGCGGAGATCACGACATGCTCCGCCGAGCCTGCGAAGGCGTTCATCAGCTGGACCGCCCTCGCTTCCTTGCCGCCATGGCCGAAGGTGGAATGGGCATGGAGGATACGCACCGGGCTCATGGAGCCCGTACATGGCAGGTACGGGCCCCTCCCGTCACCCCGAACTTGCTTCAGGGTCCAGCTGGTCGCGCGTCCGGGGGGCGGACGGCTGGATGCTGAAACACGTTCAGCATGACGGGCTGGGAATCACTCCGCGGCCATCTGATAGGGGTCGGCCGGCGCGGCGAGCCGGTCGAATGCGTCCGAATAGGCGCCATATTCCGCCACCTGCCGCCGTCCCCAATTGGCCGGAGCCGGCGCTCGGGGCGACGGTATCGGCACCGGCGGGATCGAGCGCGGCCGCGCCGTCGGGCGGTCGACGACCATCTGGTGGAACCACTCGCCCGCATAGCTGCCGTCGAAGCGGTGCACCCGCGAGCCGAGGACCCGCCCCAACGGACTCCCGTCGAGACCGAAGATGGTGGTCTCGAACAGGAAGCCGCGCGGTTCCCCGGCAGTGCTGTAGACATACATGGTCATCGACGCTGGCCCCTCATCGCCCTTCCGCGACGCACCCGCGCCGGGGAAATCCCTCGCCGGAAGGTTCGCCGGGCCGGCGCTCGGGTACAAGCTCGTACAAACCCCTAGTTAACCCCCTCCCGCTAAGCAGGATTCGGCGCGGAGGGTACGGACGGATCGTGAAGCTGATCGTGATGAAAAAAGCCGGCGAGCCCGGAGACGTGGCGATCAATCCCGACAGGGTGACTCACGTCCGAACGGCGTCCGGGCCCTTCACCGACATTTATTTCGGCGAGCACCGGGTGGCGGTCGAAGGCACCTTCGCGCAGGTCGTCGCCCGGTTGGCCGGCGAGGTCGAGGTTCCGGAAGGCGCCGCTCCCAAGAGCTGGTTCCCGGCGCGCTGACGCGCGCCGGGAAGCCGCTTAGAAGAAGAAGTCGTTGGTGCTCAGCGGAGTCGACCCCTGGAGGGTCAGCGCGATTTCCAGGTCCGCGACACCGTCGCCGTTGGTGTCGCCCTGCAGGATCCAATCGCCGCCCTGCTGGAAAGCGCGAAGCTGGCCGGCCTGCCCGGTGAAGGCGCTCGTCCCGATCACCGTGAAGGCCTGGTCGCCGGCGACGAGCGTGTTGGCGTCGATCCGGCTCAGGTCGACCTTGTCCGTTCCCGGCGTGAAGTCGAGGATGTGATCCCTCGACGCCGAGTTCGAATCCGTCGTCGAGTCGTAACGGAAGATGTCCGCCCCGCCGCCGCCGGAAAGCGTGTCCCCCCCGAGATTGCCGAGCAGGAGGTCGTTCTGAGCGCCGCCCTTCAGCGTGTCGTTGGACCGGCCCCCGAACAGGCGGAAGGTGCCGTCCAGCTCCTGGCTGCCGTCGACGATCATCGTCTCGTAAGACTGGAGAAGCACGCCCGAGACGGTGAGCTCCACCCCGGCCAGCAACTGATTGTCGGCGAGCGTGATGTTGTAGTCGAACCCGGCCGGATCGCCGCCGCGCGCGTAACGCT
>DASQLT010000068.1:0-58268 GCA_035629855.1 Allosphingosinicella sp. | reverse complement strand
ATCCCGTCATGCTGAACTTGTTTCAGCATCCAGCTTTCCGCTTCCCGGGCGAGCGACCAGCTGGACCCTGAAACAAGTTCAGGGTGACGCCGATGTCGGGAAAAAGTCCGCGATTCATTCTCAAGCGATCACGCTCTAGCGTCCCAGCCTGCGCTGGGACGACGGTTCAGGCGAAGTCCGACGCTCTATCCCCCAACAGGAACCTCGGCCCTGTCCCCCCGCGGCCCGCCCGGTCTTCGGGATTGTAGAGCGCGCAGGTCTCCAGGGAGAGGCAGCCGCAGCCGATGCAGCCGTCGAGCCGGTCGCGGGTCCGTTCGAGCATCGCGATTCGGCCGTCCAGAGTGTCGCGAAGTCGCTCGCTGATCTCCTGCCAATCGGCCTTGTTGGGCGCCCGCCCGTTCGGAAGCGACGCCATCTCCTTCTCGATCTCGGCGAGGGTGAGGCCGCAGCGCTGGGCGATAAGGGCGAAGGACAGGCGGCGGATGTCGGAGCGCATGAAGCGGCGCTGATTGCCGCCGGTGCGGATCGCGCCGACGAGGCCGCGACCCTCGTAGAACCGGATCGCGGAGACCGAAAGGCCGGTCCGCCGCGCCAGCTCGCCGATGGTGAGGAGGGTTGAGGATGCCATGCGATACGCCTTCGAAATGAAGCTTGACCTCAACTTAGCTTGAGGTCGTACGACTCGCAATCGAAGGGGCTTGAAGCGAGGAGAATTGGAATGGCGCTGCCGAGAATCGAGCATGTGAACGTGACGGTGAGCGACCCCGAGCGGGCCGCAAGGCTGATGGAATCGGTGTTCGGCTGGAAGGTCCGCTGGCAGGGATCGTCGATGGCCGGCGGCCGCACGATCCACGTCGGCACCGACGATCATTATATCGCCGTCTATACCGATCCGGGCCGGACCTATGGCGAGGCGGATTTCACCAGGGGCCGGCCGCTCAACCATATCGGAGTCGAAGTCGACTCGCTCGACGAGACCGAGGCGCTCGTGGCCGCCGCCGGACTGATCCCTTTTTCCCATGGCGATTACGAGCCGGGGCGGCGCTTCTATTTCCTGGACCCGGACGGAATCGAATATGAGGTGGTGAGTTACCGGTAGGCGCGTCGTCCCAGCGAAGGCTGGGGGCCCGGCGGGCGAAGGACGCTAGAGCGTGATCGCTTGAGAATGAATCGCGGACTTTTTCCCGACATCGGCGTCACCCTGAACTTGTTTCAGGGTCCAGCTGGTCGCTCGCACGGGAAGCGGAAAGCTGGATGCTGAAACAAGTTCAGCATGACGGGATGAGACAGCGCTTCAGCCTAAAATGACCATGGTCTAGGGGGTGAAGGGCTCAAGTGCCTTTTCCCCGCTGGGAACCCAGCCCTTGCTGGACGACGATATCATCCGCCCGCCTTCGCGGCGGCGATGGCGGGGGGGAGGTGGGCGGCGACGAAGGGTTTCTTGACGATCGCCGCCTCGGGGTCACGCGCTTTCACTTGCCGGATGTGCTCGGTGATGAAGAGCACCGGAACCTCGATCTTCGACCGGATCCGCTCCACCGCACGGATCCCGCTGCCGCGGTCCAGCTCGACGGCGGAGGTGACGAGATCCGGCGGCTCGGCTTCGGCCGAGGCCACGGCCTCCTCCTCCGTCGTCGCCATGACGATCGAAGTGAAGCCGGCGTCCCTCAGGGCGTCCTCGATCATGAAGGACGTGAATATCTGTGGCTCGATGATCAGAGCGCGCATTATCTTCTCTTGCCTTGAACTCGGTGGCCGCGGGGGCCGTGAACAACCCGACGAGCAGACTGAACGATGCTGATCTATGTTTGGTTGCCCGTGAGAAAAGAAAAAAAGTTGTTTGATTGCGGAGTTTTACCGTCCCGTCGGTTTACGACACCGGCCGCCTCGCCCTCAGCGCCTGGGCCAGGGTCCCTTCGTCGAGATAGTCGAGCTCGCCGCCGACGGGGAGGCCATGGGCGAGCTGGGTGAGGCGCACCGGGAAGCCCTCGAGACGTTCGGCGAGATAATGGGCGGTGGTCTGGCCTTCGAGCGTGGCGTTCATCGCCAGCACGACCTCGTCGATTCCGCCTTTGGCCACCCGGCCGAGCAAAGTGTCGATGTTGAGATTCTCGGGCCGGATCCCTTCCAGCGCGGAGAGGCGGCCGCCCAGGACATGGAAGCGGCCCGGGAAGAGGCGGGAGCGGTCGAGCGCCCAGAGGTCGGACACCTCTTCGACGACGCAGAGCAGCCGGTCGTCGCGGCGGGGATCCGTACAGACGCTGCAGGGGTCGACGGTGTCGACGTTAAAGCAGGCGGAGCAGATCGAGAGATTGTCGTTCACCCGCTCGAGCGCCCTCAGCAACGGCGTCAAAGCGGTATCGCGCTTCTTCATCAGGTGAAGCACGGCCCGGCGCGCCGAACGCGGCCCAAGCCCGGGCAGTCGGGCGAGCGCCTGGGTCAAAGCGTCGATCTCGGAAGAAGCCATGAGGGGTAGGTAGAGAGGGAGCGTCGGGGTTTCAAATCTTCCCGTCATCGCGGCCAAAGCCGGGATGACGATCCGACCCTCCATGGGCCCCCTCCCCATCCGGCGATGGGGAGGCTAGGACGCGCCCATGCGCATCGCTTTCATGGGTACGCCCGAATTCGCCGTTCCGACGCTCGACGCCCTCGTCGCCGCCGATCATGAGGTCGTGGCCGTCTACTCGCAGCCGCCGCGTCCGGCAGGCCGCGGAAAGGCCTTGCGCCCCTCCCCTGTCCAGCAACGCGCCGAGGGGCTTGCCATCCCCGTCCGCACTCCGCTCTCGCTCAAGGGCCCGGAAGCCCAGGCCGACTTCGCCGCGCTCGACCTCGATGTCGCGGTGGTCGCCGCCTACGGGCTGATCCTGCCCCGGCCGATCCTCGAGGCGCCGCGCCGCGGCTGCCTCAACGTCCATGCCTCGATCCTTCCCCGCTGGCGCGGCGCCGCGCCGATCCAGCGCGCCATCCTCGCCGGCGACCGGATGACCGGGGTGACGATCATGAAGATGGAGGAAGGGCTCGACACCGGGCCGATGATGGCGGTGATGGGAACGCCGATCCGCCGCAAGACCGCCGGCGAGCTGATCGAAGAGCTCGCCCGGCTCGGCGGCGAGTGGATGATCGAGGTGCTCGATCAGTGGCACCGGATCGGGCCGAGGGTACAGCCGGAAGAGCAGGCCACCTACGCTCCCAAGATCAGCAAGGCGGAGGCGCGCCTGGATTTCACGCGCCACGCGCTCCAGGTCGATCGCCAGGTCAGGGCTTTCAATCCGGTGCCCGGCGCCTGGTTCGAATTTGCCGGCGAGCGGCTCAAGCTTCTCGCCGTCGATCCCGTCCAGGTCGCCGGGGAACCCGGGACGGTTCTGGACGAGTGGCTCACCATCGCCTGCGGGGAAGGCGGGGTGGTGCCGACGTCGATCCAGCGCGCCGGCCGGGCGCCGATGAGCGGCGCCGACCTGCTCCGCGGCTTCCCGATCCCGCCCGGCTCGAAGCTTGGATGACCCGATTCAAGCTCATCGTGGAATATGACGGCCGGCCTTTCATGGGCTGGCAGCGGCAGGCGCACGGGCCTTCCGTGCAGCAGGCGATCGAGGAGGCGGTGGAGACGATCACCGGCGAGGCGGCGACCCTCCATGCCGCCGGTCGGACGGATTCGGGGGTCCACGCTCTGGCCATGGCGGCCCATGTCGACGTCGAACGGCCGATCGCGCCCTTCCGGCTCGCCGAAGGGCTGAACGCGAGGCTTCGGCCGCTCCCGGTGGCGATCCTCGACGCGGAGACGGTGGCGGACGATTGGCACGCCCGCTTCAGCTGCATCGGCCGGCGCTATCGCTACCGGATCGTCAACCGGCGCGCGGCTCTGGCGCTTGAAGCGGGGCGCGCCTGGCAGGTGGCGGCGGCGCTCGACGCCGAGGCGATGGACTCGGCGGCACAGGCGCTCGTCGGACATCACGATTTCACCACCTTCCGCTCGGCCCACTGCCAGTCGGAAAGCCCGGTCAAGACCCTCGATCGGCTGGAGGTACGGCGCGAAGACGACGTCATCCTGGTCGAGGCCGCGGCGCGGTCCTTCCTCCATCACCAGGTGCGCTCGATGGTCGGGTGCCTGCAATTGGTCGGGCGGGGCAAATGGAGCGCGGCGGATCTGAAGGAGGCGCTGGAGGCGAAGGATCGGGCGGCCCTGGGCTACAACGCCCCGCCGCAGGGGCTGTATTTCGTCGAGGCGGTTTATCCCTGACGGGTTTACCCCGCCTTCCTGACTCCCGCCCCAAAGCCGAACAGGCGCTGGAGCGACTTGTCGAGCATCAGCAATTGCCAGAGCAGGCGGCCATGCTCGGCCCTTCCGGAGCGGTGGGCGGCGGCGAGGCGGGCGATCGCGTCCGGCTTGAACCAGCCGAGCTCGGCGAGCGCTGGGCTATGGGCGATCGCCGCCGCCTCGCCGGCGAGCGGCCCCCGGAACCAGGCGCTGACCGGGGTGACGAAGCCCATCTTGGTGCGATGGAGGATCTCGTCGGGGAGATAGCGGCTGAGCGCCCGCTTCATCAGCCATTTGCCAGAGCCGCCGCGAAGCCGCATCCCGGCCGGCAGTCGGGCGGCGAACTCGACCAAGCGGTGGTCGAGCAAGGGCTCTCGCGCCTCCAGGCTCACCGCCATGCTGGTCCGGTCGACCTTGGTGAGGATGTCGCCGGGAAGCCAGATCTTGAGATCGGCATATTGGGCTCGGGAAAGCGAGTCCCCGGCGGGGGCGCTCGCCATCGTCTCGACATAGCGCCGCTCGGCCCGGTAGCCGCCGAGAGACGCTCTGAAGCTCGCGCTGTAAAGGCTTGATCTGATGGACTGCGGTGTCACGCCCACGCCCGCGGCATAAGCCTCGCCCCCCTCCCGGCCGATCGCCTGCAGGGTCGTCTTGGCGCGGAGGAAGCGGGGCGCCCAGTCCATCTTGGGATAGAGATTGCCGACCGCGCCCAGCATGTTCCGCGCCGGGCCCGGAAGGAGCCCCCTCACCCGCTCCTCCGCCGCGAACATCTTGTAGCGGCGGTAGCCGGCGAAGGCTTCGTCGGCGCCGTCGCCGGACAGAGCGACCTTGACCCGCTCGCGGGCAAGCTCGGAGACTCGATACGTCGCGAGGGCCGAGGCGTCGGCGAACGGCTCGTCGAAGGCATCGGCGAGGGTGTCGATGAGCCCGAAATCGCCGGCCTCGACGATCCGGCTGCGGTGGTTGGTGGCGAAGCGCGCCGCGACGAGCTGGGCCCATTTGGTTTCGTCATGATCGGCCTCGCCGAAGCCGATCGAGCAGGTCTCGACCGCCGATCGGCTCGCCTCGGCCATCAGTGCGACGACGGCCGAGCTGTCGACCCCGCCGGAGAGGAAGGCGCCGAGCGGAACGTCGGCGACCATCCGCGAGCGCACCGCGGCCTGCAGGCGCTCGACCAGTTCCTCCTCGAGCGTTTTGACCGAGGCGCTCGAGGGGTTGGAGAAGTCCACGTCCCAATATTGCACCGGCTCCGGCAGGGCCCGGCCCCGGCGGACGAGGAGGAAATGGCCGGCGGCCAGCTTCCTGACACCCTCGACCATGCAGCTGTCGTCGGGGATGTAGCCCAAGGCCAGATAATCCTCGATCGCCCGGTGGCTGGGCGCGCGCCTCAGCAGGGGATGGGCGAGAAGCCCCTTTAGCTCCGAGGCGAAGACCAGGGCGCCGTCGGGAAGGGTCGCCCAATAGAGCGGCTTCACCCCCAGCCGGTCGCGGGCGAGGAACAGGCAATCCTCGTCCTTGTCGTAGAGGGCGAAGGCGAACATGCCGTTGAACCGCGAAAGGCAGTCCGGCCCCCATTGCCGCCACGCCGCCAGGATCACCTCGGTGTCGCTCTCCGTCCGGAAGCCATGGCCGAAGCCCTCGAGCTCCGCCCGAACCTCGCGGAAATTGTAGATCTCGCCATTGTAGCTGAGCGCCAGCGTCTCGTCGGCGGAGCGCATCGGCTGGTCGCCGGTGGCAAGGTCGATGATCGAGAGCCGCCGATGGCCCAGGCCGACCCCCGGAGCGGTCCAGACGCCGCTCCCGTCGGGCCCGCGATGGGCGAGCGTATCCGTCATCGCCCGGACCCTCTTGGGGTCGACGGGCTTGGGGCTGCGAACATGGAAAAGGCCGGCGATGCCGCACATGGCTCAGTCCCCTGCCAGCCCGGCGGCCCGGTCGGCAAGGGGCGCGACCGGACCGAGGTCGCGAAGGAAGGCGTCGATCGCCGGCCTCGGGCTGAGGCCGTCGGCGGGCGCCTCGGCCGCGACCAGCAATGCCACCGCCCGCTGCGGCCCGCCGAGCAGCCGCACCTTCACCGTCTCCAGCTTGACCCGGGTCGCGCTACCGGTGACGATGTCGCCGACCCGGTAGAAGCTCGCCACCTCGCGCACCTTGCCGTGCGACCCGATCGTCTCCGCCTTGCCGCCGGCCGGCGGGGCCGTCGCGCCGGTCCACGACCAGGCGCCGTCCTCGTCGGCGGCGCCCTGGCCATAGCCGACCAGCTCGCGCCCCTCGCTCTGCCGGGCGAAGACGATGATCGCGAGATCGACCTGCTGCCCGGCCGAATTGCGGTAGCGGGCCAGCCGGATCCGGTCGGCGGCCGAATAATGCGGCTGCCATTCCCGACCGGCGGGAAGCCGGGTCCAGCCGGCGACGTCGGGAAGCGGGCCGTCCGGGACCGCGCGGGTCCCGGCGGCGGCGACGGCGCCGGTCCACAACGGCGCCGCGGCGGCGACGGCGAGGGCGATCGCGGCCATCTGTGCCGCGCCCGCCGGCCGCCCCGGCTCTGCGCCCGGCGCCTGGAGCCGGGCCGGGTCGAACCAGCGCGCCGTGGGCGACCGGTCGAAGAAGCGCCAGGCCGCCGCGACGATGAGGGCGATGACGATGGCGAAGAAGACCCAGCCGTAGACGAGATGGTCGATCCCGACGGCGACCTCGTTGTCGGTCTTGTAGGCGATGTAGATGGTCCCGAACGCCCTCACCCCATTGGCGAGCACCGAGACCGCCAACGCGAAGGCGACGAAGGCGAGCCGCCTCGGCCAGGCCCGGAAGCAGAGATTGGCGGCAAGCGCGCTCAAGGCCGCCATCGCCACCAGGAACCGCACCCCGGAACAGGCCTCGGCGACCCGGAACAGGCCGCTCGGGGTCGAGATGAAGATGCCCTCGATATGCGCCGGCACTCCGGTCAAGGCGAGAAGCGCCATGCTCATCTTCGCGGTCAGGGTCTGGAGCGGCGGCACCAGCTCCTCGCCGAACGGCACCAAGAAGAAGGCGTAGAAGATCGGAAAGGCGATCCCGCGCGATACCGCCTTGCCGAGACAGGCGATCGCGCTCCCCTGGAGCATCAGAACCAGCCCGAAATGGCGAAGCAGGGCGGCGTTGCCGGCCTCGCCGAGGAGCCAGGCGGCCGCGCCCGAGCCCACGACCGCGAGGCCCGGCGCCCAGGCCTGTGGCGCTAGCGCCTTGAGATCGGGAAGGCGCTGCCAGACCAGCCAGGCGATGATGGGCAGGACCAGCGCGCAATGGTTGAAGGTGGTGCTGGTCCACCAGATCCGGGCCATGTCGAGCGCGTCGCGGGCGAACAGAAGCAGGATCGCCGCCGCCGCCGCGGCGAGCGCGGCGAGGTGGTTGCGCCAGGCCGAGGCGAGCGGGCCGGCCCGGACGATCGGGAGGACCGCCGTCATGCCGCCGCCTTGCGAACGGGATCGCCGACGATTTCGCCCAGCGACTCGAGCCGCGCCTCCCAGCGATAGGCCTGCTCCATCCGGCGGCGGGCCCCCTGCCCCATGGCCCGGGCCCGCTCGGGATCGTCGAGGAGGCCGGCGATCGCTTCGGCCTGGGCCTCCGCTTCGCCGGCGACGAGCAGATGGCGGCCGGGCTCGGCCTCGATGCCCTCGAAGGCGGCCGGCGAGGCGACCACCGGCCGAGCCATCGCCATCGCCTCGAGCACCTTGTTCTGGATGCCGCGGGCGATCCTGAGCGGCGCCGCGACGACATCGGCCGCGGCCAGCCAGGAACGGACGTCCGGGACCGCCCCGGTGACGATCGTCCTGGGCCCGGCGAGCCGAAGCACCGCTTCGGCCGGCTTTCGGCCGACGATGGCGAAGCGCGCCTTGGGAAGCATCGGCATCACCTCGCCCGCGAACCAGCGCACCGCGTCGACATTGGGGGCGTAGTCCATCTGGCCGGTGAAAACGATCAGGGGGCCACGCTCGTCGACCCTCGTAAACTTCGCTTCCGGATCGTAATAATCGAGATCCACCCCATTCTGCAGCGCCCTTATGTCGGCGCCCGCCAACCCGCTTCTTTGCCTGAACAGGGCCGCCTCGGCATCGCTGACGAACAGGCTGACGTCGGCGCGCCCGGCGACCGCCCGCTCGAACTCGGCGAGCATCCGGCCTTCGCGGCGGTGGATGAGCGCCATCGCTCCGCCTTGTGCGCCATAAGCTTCGAACTTGGCCGAATCGACGTCGCCGAAATCCATCACGAAGCGTGCCGCCAGGCGCTCGGGCACGAATTGCGCCATCTGGCCCGAGAAAGCGAAGAGGGTTTCGATCCGGCCGCCGGCCAGCAATCTCTCGACGAAGCCGCGCAGGGCGGGGCTGTCGAACAGGGTCAGCGATACCGGCTTGCGTTCCAACAGGGCCCGGACGCCCGCCGCGGCCTTCGAAACGCGGCGTATTTCGACATGCGCCTGCCCCAGGGCCGGCCCGATCGCCGCGCGCAGGCCGGCGAGATGGGCCGCATCGGCCTCGTCGTCGGCGAGACAGGCGAGGTGCACCGGCCCGAGCCCGGCGAGATGCTTGAGCTCATGAAAGGTTCGGATCTTGTCGCCGCGGTCGGGCGGAAACGGGATCCGGTGGGCGAGGAACAGGGTCTCCGCCATCAGCCCAGACCCCTGGCCAGGACCGGGCCGAGCCGGTTCGAGACCCAAAGCGGCAGCTTCTTCCAGGCCTCGACCTTGAGCCGGTTCCTCGGGCTCAGCGGGTTGATGTCGCGGGCTGCCGCGCCCGGCGCGGTCCGGACCCCGTAGCGAAGCGGCTCCGGGTCCATTCCCCAGTTCGTCTTGAAGCTGTGATTGCCGGTGCCGACCTTGGAACGGCCGAAATCGAAGCGGGTGCAGCCGCGCCGGGCGGCGTTGCACATCGTCTCGAAATACATGAGCTCGCTCGCGAAGCAGTCGCGCGCCGCTATCGTGCCCCCGCCCCAATAAGGATGGACGATCCCCTTGAAGTAGAAATTGAGGACGCTCGCGACCGGTTCGGAGCCGTTGAAGATGGTGACGATATCGGAATCGTCGCCGAACAGGTCGAGCATAGCGCCGAACAGGCGTGGCGGGAAAACCGGCGAGCCGAGGTTGCGCATCGATTCCCCGAAGACCCGGAAGAAATCCGACCGGTCGGCGGCGCCGGCGCCGACCCGGACCCCGAGCTCCAGCTCGCGGGCGCGCCGGACCCCCCGGTGGCGGCGCTTGATCGACTTGAGGATCGCGGCCTCGTCCTTCGGCAGATCCATGGCGAAGCCGACATAGACGTCGTCGCGGACGGCAAAGCCCTCCGGATAGTCTCCTCCGCGAAGCTCCAGAGTGGCGCAGCCGAGCCGGTCCGAGAGCCCGGCGGCGGCGGCCAGAAGCGCCTCGGCGGCGGCGGCGCCGTCGGCGATCACCCCGCCGCCGGTGCCGAAGCCGGTCGAGACCAGGGCGCGGCCGAACAAGGCCGAGCGTATGTCGGTGAGCGGAAGGCAGCCGGCGAGCGCTCCGCCGGGGCGCTCCGCGACGAGATAATGGCCGCGCTGGCCGCAGCCCCGCTCGACCGCCAGGCTCCACTGGGGGCGATGGAAGAAGACGGAATCCGGATGCTCCGCAACATAGGAATCGATCCGCGCCCGCTCGGCGGGATCGGCAAGGTCGGCGGCTCGGACCGCGGCGGCCGTGATCGGCGCGTGAAGGGTCACGCCATCCTCTCCCGCTCGCGTTCGACCACCTTGTCGGTGCGGTCCCAGGCGTGGGCGTTAAACAGTTTCAACAGCTTGGGCCGCATTGCGGAGAGACGGCTGTAATGACGAAGCCGGGATTTGAGGGGCGCTCCGGCGACCCGGGGCTGGCCGGGATCGATCTCCCAGGGATGGAAATAGAAGACGGCGGGCCGCTGGTCCTCGCGGTTCACCCGGTCGATCGCCCAGCTCGAGAAACGATAGGGCAGCAGCCGGAAGAAGCCCCCGCCCCCCGCCGCCAGCCGCCGCCCGGCGAGCTCGACGGTGGTCACCGGAAGCTCGATCAGGTCGGAGCCGGGCAACGGCCGGTGGGCGAAGCGCGGCGCCTCGCGCCAGCCATAATGGTCGTGAGCGATCGGAGCGACGCTCGAGGAATAAGCATAGCCTTCCTCGGCGAGGATCCGGTGCGCCCAAGGCGTTCGGGCGTCGATCGAGAAGCTCGGCGCGCGATAGCCTCGCGGCTCCACCCCCGAGGCGTCCGAAATGGCGGCATGGGCCCGGCGCAGATCGGCCCGGAAGGCCGCCTCGCCGAGCGTGAAGACCCGTCGGTGGTCCCAGCCGTGGCTTGCGATCTCATGCCCCTCGGCCGCGGCCCGCCGGATCAGCGCTGGATGGCGCTCGGCAACCCAGCCCAGAGTGAAGAAGGTCGCCTTGACCCCCGCCTCGGCGAACAGGTCGAGCACGGCCCCGGCGTTGCGCTCGACGCGCTGCTCGAGCCCGTCCCACTGGTCGCGGCGGATGACGGTTTCGAAGGCGCCGACCTGAAACCAGTCCTCGACGTCCACGGAAAGCGCGTTCAGCATCTTATCCTCCCCAAGCGTCGCTTGGGGAGGGGGACCAGGCGAAGCCTGATGGAGGGGTAGATGGCGCAGACCTGTTCCAACTAACCCTCCACCACCCTGCGGGCGGTCCCCCTCCCCATCTGGCGATGGGGAGGATTTAAACTGCTCAAGCCGCATTGCTTCGGCGGGGCCGGCTTTCGTTCTCGACCCAGTCGAGGAGCACGGTCAAGACCCGGCGGACCGCCGCTTCCTGCTCGTCGAGGCGTGCTTCCATTGCCGCGATCCGCGGGTCCATTGAAGCGTCGACCGCCACGTCGGCCGTCGGCTGGCGCAGCGGAAGGACCCGCTTGGAGGCGCTGGCCGGCCGGTCGGCCGCCATGTCGGCCGCGACCGCCTCGACGTCGCCGCCGCCGATCGTCTCGAGCCCCTCGACTCCGGCGTAGAGAAGCAGCCGGGTGGCGAGCTGGTTCAGCTTGCGCGGAACGCCGCCGGTGTGGCGATAGAGCGCCGCGAAAGCCTCCGGCTCGAAGCCCGGCCGCCCCTGCCAGCCCGCCACGGCGAGGCGGTGAATCGAATAAGGCTCGATCTCATTGGCATCCATCGCCTCCAGATGATGGGCGGCGATGACCCGCTGGCGAAGCTGCTCGAGGCTGTCGTCGGCGGCGACCCGGTCCCGGAACTCCGGCTGGCCGAGCAGGAAAATCTGAATGAGCGCACGGCCTTGGCTGGTGAAGTTCGAAAGCATCCGAAGTTCTTCGAGCGCCGAGACCGGAAGATTCTGGGCCTCGTCGACGATCAGCAGAGTGCGCTTCCCCCGACCCGCTTCCTCGCGAAGCCTCTGTTCGATCCGGTCGAGCAGCTGAGCCTTGGCGACTCCCTCGGTCTGGAGGCCGAGCCCCAAGGCGGCGAGGCGGAGCATGTCGTCGCCTTCGACCTGGGTCGAGACCAGGCTGATCGCGTTCAGCCGCTCGCGGTCGATCGTCGCCATCAGATGGGCGACGAGGGTGGACTTGCCGGCACCGATCTCGCCGGTGATGACGATGAAGCCTTCGCCCTGGGCCAGGCCGTAGCCGAGATAGGCCATCGCCTTCTTGTGGGTTCGGCTTTCGAACCAGTAACGCGCGTCCGGAGTCAGCTGGAAGGGGCGTTCGGCGAGGCCGTAATGGTCGGTGTACATCGCTTGAAGTCCCTCAGAAAGTGTAGCGCAGCCCGACCAGGATCGAGCCGTAGCTGGCGTCGAACTCCCCGGCCTGGGTGGTGTAGAGGCCCGCCGCGATCTGGGCCTGGAGCCGGTCGCGGAAGACGTTGCGGTAATAGCGCCCGGTCAGCCCGGCGCCGAAGCTGGCGTCGGCGTCGGTGATGCCGCTGTCGAACCAGGCCGCATAAGCGTCGAAATCATAGCCCGAGCTCCGGGTCAGCCGGCGGCCGAGATTGCCCTGTAGCGAGAAGCTCTGGTCGGTGACCCCGTTGAGAGCGAAGAGGCTGGAATCGGGCGCCAGATATTTGCGGTTGGCGTAGCCGGCGCCCACACCCAGGGTCCAGGGACCCCGAGCCGCCGAATATTGGACATTGGCGCCGCGGTTGCGGAAGTTGAAATTGGCGACCGACTGGAAGGCGTCGCCGAAGCAGGCGCCGGTCCCCGGATCGTTTCCGAAGACGCAGCCCGAGCCGGTCAGGCTGCCATTCGACGGAGCCTTAAACTTCGTCGGCAAGCCATTGAGATCGGCTATTAAAAGCCTACCGAAGCTGCTTACGCCGTCATAGATGGAAGCGTTGAGCGCCGAGCGGCTGTTGATCTTGTGCGAGAGCGAGGCGGTGAAGCTCTCGCCGCCGTAGCGCCAGCCGCCCCGGGCCTGAAGCTCGGTCCGGGGCGAAGGCCGCCAGATCACCCCGACGTCCCACATCGTTCCGTCCTGGTCGACGGTCTTGAGCCGGGGACGCGAGGGATCGGCGATGAGGTTGCCGCCGGGGGTGAGCACCGGCAGTCCGCCGGGCGTGCGCAGGAAATCCTGCTGCGAGCCCTGCATCGTCTCGTAGCCCACGCCGCCGGTGACGGCGAGGGTCGGCGAGACCGGAAGCACGACGTCGCCGCGGACATATTTGGCCTCGAAGCGCGAATCGAGCCGGTTCATGTCCTCGCGGACATAGCCGGCGCCGACGGTCCAGCCGAAGGGCAGCCGGCCGGGCTCCATTCCCAGGCTCAAGGTCGCGTTGTGGACGAAGCTGCTCGAATAGCGGTCGACCCGCGGCGCTCCCGGCGGAAGGCCGGAGCCGGCGAGGCTGTTGTCGTCGACCTTGACGTAGCCGAGGCGATAGCTGGCGCCGACCGCGACCGGCCCGGCATGGGTGGTGAGGGTCGGGCCGGCATAGACGCTGTAGATCTCGGCGACGTTGGCGCTGTCGATGGTCCGGGCGGCCGGAACCGGAAGCCTGATGTCGGCATGGCTTCGCGCCGCCATGGCGCCGGCGTCGAAGGCGAGGACCCCCGGAACGGCGTCGACATGGACGGCGGCGAGGCCGCTCAGCACGTCGTTGTCGCTCATCCGGTCGTCCCAGCTGACCCGATGCTGGTAATTGGCGCTGATCGTGGCCTGGACCCGCCGGGTCGAGACGGAGGCGTCCACGCCTCCGCCGACGCCCGTGTAGGTAAGGACCTCGCCGCGGTCGAAATCCACGGTCGCGACCTGCTGGACCTCGAGATAGGGGTGGACGCTGGTGCGCGGCTCGCCCTGGACGGCGGCCGCCCCGGCGAGCAGGCTGACGCTCGCGACAGCTGCTGCACCGAGCCAGCTTCGCTTCGTAAGCCCTTGGAGAAAAGCCTGTTTCATTGGCCGTATCCATAATAAGAGCCGAATTTGCGGCCCGTGGCGGCGAAGCCCGTGCCGTTGAGCAGGAGGCTGATCTGGGGGCAGCCCGAGAGCAGGCCGGCGGCCTCCTTGAGGTCGGCCTCGTTGGTCTGGTCGGCCCTGACGACCAGCATCAGCTGGCCGACATGGGCGGCCAGCGCCGCGGCGGCGCTCGCCATCAGCGCGGGCGGGGAATCGAAGATGACGATCCGCCTGGGCCGGTTTTCGGTCAGGCGCCTGAGGACGAGAGCGGTGCGTTCCGATCCGATGAGCTCGGGGACGTCGTTCTCGTAGCGCCCGGCCGGCATGACCGAGAGGCCGCCGATGTCGGTCGGGATGACGAGGCGCTCGGGATCGAGCGAAGGATCCGCCAAGGCGTCGACGAAGCCCGCGTCCCGGGCCTCGAGCCCGAGGATCGAGAGCACTTCCGGCTTCGGAAAGTCGGCGTCGACGAGAAGCACTTCCATGTCGCGCTCGCCGGCCAGCGAAAGCGCCAGGTTGACCGCGCAGAAGGTCTTGCCCTCGTCGGGCTGGGCCGAGCAGACGAGGAGGGTTCGGCGCTTGTCGGCGCCCACCGCGCTGCCCGCGCCCATTCCGAGCAGGAGCTGACGCTTGACGATCCGGAACTCCTCGGCGAGCGGGCCCGCCGGGCTGCCCGGGACGATGAAGCCGCGCTCGCCCAGGGACTTGCGGTCGACCTCGGCCTTCGTCTCGGTGACCGCCGGAAGGAAGGTGCGACCGGGCGTCGAGACCTCCTCGTCATTCCCTCGAACGCGGGAAACCGGTTCGGCGGCCGGCTTGGAATCCTGCTTTCGCGGGGATGACGGTGACGCGGAAACCCCCGCGGGAGCCACCTCCGAAACGCGTTCCACTTCCGGCTCGGGGCGAGGCTGCGCCGAACCGAAGCCGTAAAGCTCCGCCGCCCGCTCGAGGAGCGAGCCCGAATGGCTGAGAGGGCTGTGCTTGTTCATCTCGCTCTCCCTCACGCGACCGTGCTGCGCTGCCAGAATTCGACGGCCAGGAGCAAAGCCCAGGCCGCTCCGAGCGCGCCCGCCCCGCCGCCGAGCCAGACGAGCCGCTGCCGGCGGTTGGACCGCGCCGAGTCGGTGAGCACTTCTCCGATCGAGCCGAGCACCGGCAGCCCGGTCGCCTCGGCGAGCCGGGTCTGGGTCGGGAAAGTGGTCTGGATCTGCCCCAGCACGTAAGCCGCCCCGGCACCGGCGGCGAGGCCGACGAACAGGATGAGGGTGAGCAGCAGGGGCCGGTTCGGAGTCATCGGAACGCTGGGCTGGCTCGGCGGATCGATGACCTTGAACTTGACCGCGTCGGTCTGGCTCCGGACGTCCGTCCTCAGGCGCACCTGGTCGCGGTCCTCGAGCAATTTGTCATATTGCTTCTTGAGCACGTCGTAATCGCGGTTGAGCCGCTCCTGCTCGGCGGCGACGCCCGGCTCCGAGGCCTGGCGTGTGCCGAGCTGGGCGAGGTCGGACTGGAGCTGCGCCTTGCGGGTCGCGGCGGCGTTCACCTGGCCCTCCTTCTCGGCGACCATCGAGCGGAGCGACACCCAGGAAGGGTTGGCCATCGAGCCCGCGCCGGCCGGCTCGCGCGCGGCGAGCGGCTTCAGTCGGGCGATCTGGTTGCGGAGCCTGACGACGTCGGGATGCGAATCGGTCCAGCCTTGCGCCGCCGACTGGGCGAGCTGCGCCTCGAGCGAAGCGAGCTGGCCTCGGGCGCCGCCGCCGCCGCTCTCGCCGCCCAGAGCGGGCATCGAGGAAGGCGTGGCGCCGAGCTGGCTTCGAAGCGCGGCGAGCGAGCTTTGCGACTGCATCAGCTGCTGCTCGATCCCGGCCAGCTCGGTCCGGGCCAGGCCCATGCGCGAGGCGATCGAGCCTTCGCCGGGGAGAAGGCCGAGATAGCGCTGCTCGAACTCGACTCGGCGCTGCTCGGCTTCCTGAAGCTGAGCCTCGCGGGCCTTCAGCTGCTGGTCGAGGAAGGCGAGGCTCTGATTGGCCTCGTCGCGGTCGCCGGCGAGATTCTGCTCGACGAAGAGGTCGAGGAGCCCCTGGACGATCGCGGCGGAAAGCTTGGCGTTCTGGCGGTTGGAGAAGCCGGAGACCTTCGCGGTGGCGCTGATCTCGAACATGTTGTCGGGCTGGGCGGTGACCTTGATCGCCGTCCGCAGCCCCGCCACCTGAACGGCGAGATCGCGCTCGCTGGCGACGAGGCCGTTCAGGTCGGTCCGGCGAACGACCTTGGCGAGATTCTCGCTCGAGGTCAGGGTCTGCTTCACCCGATTGAGGTCCCCTTCCCTTTCCTGGACGGTGATCCCGACCTGGTTGGGAAGGATGGACTGCGCCTGGACGAAGACCCGCGACTTCGATTCGTAGGTGTTGGGAATAAGGGCGATGGCGAGCCAGCCGAGGACGCAAATCCCCCACGCCACGGCCAGGGCCAGCCAGCGGCGGCGCCACACCTGGTGGATGGCGATCCTGATCTGTTCGTAAAGTCCGTCCATCGACCCGGTCGTTCCTTGATTGCGTGAGACAAGCGCGGCGGATCCGCCTCAGAACATGCTCTCGGGGATGATGATGACGTCGCCCGGCTCGAGCCGGACGTTGGCCTTGTAGTCGCCCTGCTTGAGCAGCCGGCCGATCTTCACGTCATATTCCGTCTGCGACCCCGTCGCCTTGTCGTGGCGGATCAGCCGGGCGCGGTTGCCGGCCGCATATTCGGACAGGCCCCCGACCGCGATCATCGCGTCGAGCAGGGTCATGTTGGCCCGATAGGGGAGCGACGCGGGCTTCTCGGTCGCTCCGACGACCCTGATCTGCTGGCTGAAGCTGCCCTGGAAGGTCTCGACCATCACCGTCACCCGGGGATCGTCGACATATTTGGCCAGGGCCACCTTGATGTCGTCGGCAAGCTGGGCCGGGGTCTTGCCCGCGGCCTGGAGGTCCGGGATGAGCGGGGTGGTGATCATTCCGTCCGGGCGGACCTGGACCTTGCCGCCCAGATCGGCATTGCGCCAGACGAAGACGTTCAGCTGGTCGAGCGCTCCGATCATATATTTCTCGGTCGGGGCGGTGTCGTCGGAGCCGACGAAGCTGGCCGGCGGAAGCCGGTTGCCGGACTTGGCTCCCGCGGTGCCGCAGCCCGCGAGGGCGAGCGCGCCGAGGCCGAGAGCGAGAGCGAGCTTGGGACTTGGACTCATCTTAACGATCCTCTTCTGGTCGCCGCGATCCGCATCCCTGACGTCAGGGGCGCGAAATTTGGGTCCGCTATGGCGTGAAGAGGTAAAATTAACGTTAGGAACAACCGCCTTTGGAGGCGCGTCCCGTTATGGGACTGGGGCGGCGGAGGGGGTTAATCGCCCTAGTTCCTCCCCGGCATTTGCCGGGGAGGGGGACTGCACGAAGTGCGGTGGAGGGGCTCTTCAAGCGCCGGAGAACCCCTCCACCCTGCTTCGCATGGCCCCCTCCCCGCGAAATCGCGGGGAGGATTTTAAACCGCCATCTCCAGC
This sequence comes from Allosphingosinicella sp., assembly GCA_035629855.1. Lineage (GTDB taxonomy): Bacteria > Pseudomonadota > Alphaproteobacteria > Sphingomonadales > Sphingomonadaceae > Allosphingosinicella. The sequence continues at coordinate 41,114 of DASQLT010000068.1, read as the reverse complement.
GCCGGAGGGTGACCCAGGAACGCCGACGGGCTCGCCGACAGGCCGTAGGCGCCGGCGAGGAAGACCGCGACCAGGTCGCCGACCTCGGCGCTCGGAAGGATGACGTCGTCGGCCAGGCGGTCGAGCGGAGTGCAAAGGCAGCCGACGATGCTCGACTCCTCGAGCGCCGGAGCCCCGAACCGGTTGGCGATCGCGACCGGATAATTGCGTCGTACGACCTGGCCGAAATTGCCCGAGGCGGCGAGCTGGTGATGCATCCCGCCGTCGGTGACGAGGAAGGTCTTGCCGTGGCTTTCCTTGCGGTCGACGATCCGGGTCAGATAGACTCCCGATTCCCCCACCAGCCAGCGGCCGAGCTCGATCGCGAAGCCGGTGCCGGCGAGAATCGCCGGCCGGTCGCGCAGCGTCCCGGCCAGGGCCGTGCCGACCGCCTCGACGTCGAGCGGCGCTTCGGTCGCGAAATAGGGAATTCCAAAGCCGCCGCCCAGATTGACCAGCGGCGGCGCGATTCCCACCGCTTCGGCCAGCTCGGCGGCGAGCGCCACCGTCGCCCGCTGCGCTTCGATCAGCGATGGCGCCGACAGAGCCTGGGAACCGGCGAAGATATGCAGTCCCCTCCACACCCCTCCACATTCCACCACTTTCCGGATCAGCGCCGGGACCCGAGCGGCGTCCACTCCGAACGGCTTGGCGCCGCCGCCCATGCGCATCCCCGAGCCCTTGATCTCGAAATCGGGATTGACCCTCACCGCCAGCCGAGGGGACCGCCCCTGGCCGCGGCCGATCGCCAGCGCCCGCTCCGCCTCGCCTTCGGACTCGACGTTCAAGGTCACGCCCGAGTGAATGGCGGCGGCGAGCTCGTTGTCGCGCTTGCCAGGGCCGGCGAAGGAAATGTCTCCGGGATCGGCGCCGGACTCCAGAGCCGCCGCCATCTCGCCCGCCGAGGCGACGTCGAGGCCGTCGACCAGCTTGCCGACATGCTTCAAGAGAGGCGCATAAGTATTTGCTTTTATGGCGTAATGAAGATTGACGTTGGGAAACACCGAGCGGAAGCGACGGACCTGGGCGGTCACTCGCGATAGATCGTAGACGAACAAAGGCGTGTCCCCGGCCGCCTCGACGAGCGAGTCCGAGCGGCGGCCGCCGATCAGCAGCATTCCATCCTCGGCCTCGAAGCCGGCGGGTATCGCCCCCATGGGCTTGCTCATCGATCCAGCTCGCTCTTGATGGCTTCCCGATCGAGCTTGCCGTTGGGAGAGCGCGGCAGCTCGTCGCGCCACAGGATATGCGCCGGCTGCATAAAATTCGGTAACTCGCGGCGAAGATAGTTGCGAAGCGCCTCGTCGGGCCCGGTTCCACGGACCACCAGAGCGATCGCCTCGCCGAGACGGTCGTCCGGCACGCCGAGCGCCACCGCCTCGGCCACGACCCCGCTCGCCACCGCGGCTTCCTCCACTTCCGTCGGGCTGACCCGGTTGCCGCTGGTCTTGATCATCGAATCCTCGCGGCCGACGAAATAGAGCAGGCCCTCCTCGTCCTGTCGCACCCGGTCTCCCGACCAGACGGCGACACCGCCGTAATTCGAGCGAGGCGGCGCCGGCCTGAAGCGAAGGGCGGTGCGTTCCGGGTCGTTCCAATAGCCCTTGGCGACCAACGGGCCGGCATGGACCAGCTCCCCATCCTCGCCGGGAGCGCAGAGCGTCCCGTCCGGCTTTGACGTCATGACTTCGGCGAAGGGAATGGCGCCGCCGATCGAGTCGGGATGCGCGTCGAGCAAGGCCGGCTCGAGGAAAGTGGAGCGGAAGGCCTCGGTGAGCCCATACATCAGATAGAGCTCGGCGGCGGGGAACAGCTCGCGCAGCCGGCGGACGATCGACACCGGAAGCCTGCCGCCGCTGTTGGTGAGCCGGCGCAGGGACAGCGCGGCCTCAGGGGGCCAGGGCGCCTCGACCAGCTGGACCCAGAGCGGAGGCACGCCTGCCAGCGTTGTGATGGCGTGGGTCTCGACGGCGCGGATGACGTCGCGGGCCGCGAGATATTCGATCGGGACGATGCAGGCGCCGGCCGCCCAGCTCGAGAGCAATTGGTTCTGGCCGTAATCGAAGCTGAGCGGAAGCACTCCGAGCACCCGGTCGTTCGGTTCGAGACGGAGATAATGCGCGACGCTGACCGCCCCCAGCCACATGTTGGCGTGGCTCAGCATCACGCCCTTGGGCCGGCCGGTCGAGCCGGAGGTATAGAGCAAGGCGGCGAGATCGTCGGGGTCGGCGCTCGAGGGCGGCAGGCGCTCGCCGTCCGAGAGCATCGCCGCACCTTCCTCTTCCACCGCCGCGGCGCAGCCGGCGGGCAGGTCTCCGTCCCCCAGGGTGCCGAGCCGCGCCTTGCCCGTGATCAGGAGCCTGGCGCCGCTGTCGGCGAGGATATGCCCGATTTGGGCGCGCTTCAGGAGCGGGTTGACCGGAACGTGGACCAGGCCGGCGCGGGCGCAGGCGAGCGGCAGCAGGCTGGTCATCCGGGTCTTGGGAAGCCAGCTCGCGATCCGGTCGCCCCGGTTGAAGGCCCGGGCCTGGAGCGCCGCGGCGAGCGTCCCGACCGCGGCCTCGAGGCCTTCATAGTCGAGCAGCCCCTCCTTCGTGAGCAGGGCCGGAGCGCCGGGCTCGCCCATCGATGCGAGGTGGTCGAGGGGACGGGGGTTCGGATCGGGGACTTGCACCGTGGCTCCACTGTGCGCCACAGCAGGCGCGCTGGGCTTGGAGCCGGGGGATAGCGCGTTGGGCTTCGAGGTGGAACTGTTCGATAGCCTCGACTCGGCGGCGGCGGAGTCCGGCGGCGCGCTCGACCGGCCGCCTTCGCTTTTCGACCGGATGGACTGGTTCCGGATGGTCGCCGAACACTGCCCGCCGCCCGGGCGCCTTCTCGTCGCTCGAGCGCGCTCCGGCGGCGGGGCGGAGTCCTGGCTCTTCCTCGCCGAGCAAGGCGGCAAAGCGGAGGCCTGGCGCTGCTGGTACAGCCTTCGCTTCGGGCTCGTCGGCGCTGCCGAGGGCGCCGAAGCCGTCGCAAGGACATTGCGCAACCGACTGAGCCAACTGGAAATTGCTCCTCTCGAGGATCCCGAGCCGCTCGCTTCCGCCTTTCGCCGCGCCGGCTGGGCAGTTTTCGTCAGCGCCGCCACGACCTCCTGGAGGATCGGCACGGCGGGTCAGGATTTCGAATCCTATTGGGCAGGACGACCGGGCAAGTTGCGCAACACCGCCCAGCGCAAGGCGAAGGCCGCGAAGCTCGACATCGAAGTATATCGCCATTTCGACCCCGAAGGCTGGTCCGCCTATGAAGAAGTCTATGCCGCCAGCTGGAAACCCGAGGAAGGCTCTCCCGCTTTCCTCCGAGCGCTCGCCGAACAGGAGGGCAAGGCGGGGAGGCTCCGGCTTGGAGTGGCCCGCAAGGACGGGCGTGCGCTCGCGGCGCAGCTCTGGACGGTGGAGGACGGCACCGCCTGGATCCATAAGCTGGCCTATCGCGAGGATTCCAAGTCGCTGTCGCCCGGGACGGTGCTCAGCATGGCCATGTTCCGGTCCGCGCTCGACGAAGACCGGGTCGAGCGAATCGATTACGGCACCGGCGACGACGGCTACAAACGCGACTGGATGGCCGAGCGGGCGACCCTTTGGCGGATCGAGGCCTTCAACCTCGCGTCTCCCCGGGGGCTGCTCGGCGCCGCGAGGGCCGGAGCATCGGCGCTTGTCCACGGCACGCGAAGCCGTTAGGCGCGGCGCGCCAGGAGGGGAGCCCGATCGATGACCGCCGCCTTGAACGACGAACAGGAAGTCGACGCCACCTTGCGGGCGGTGCTTCGCGACGTCCTCGGCCTACCCGAGGCTCAGGTCGCCGAGCTCGACGAATCGAGCCCGCTCTTCGGAGCCTTGCCGGAATTCGATTCCATGGCCGTCGCCGGGCTCCTGACCGAGCTCGAGGAAAGGCTTGGGATCCTCATCGAGGATCACGAGGTCGACGCCGATCTGCTTGAAAGCTTTGGCTCCCTGCTCACCTTCGCCCGCGCCAAAACGCTTCAGTGACCGCGCAAGGTCTCCACTATTCCCGCTACCGGGTGGGAGACCGAGACGAATGGGCGATGCGGATCGGGAGCGGCCCTGCCCTGCTCTTCCTGCCGCCCTTGTTCGAGGAGATGAACCGGACCCGGGCGCTGCTCGCGACGACGATGCGGGCGCTTGCCGGGAACGGTTTCGAATGCTGGCTGCCGGATCTGCCCGGGACGGGCGAGAGCGAGCGGGCGCTGGCGGAGGTCTCCTGGCTGGACTGGCGCGAAGCCGCCGCGGCGGCCTTCGCGGAGTCCGGGGCGGTGGCGTCGGTGAGCCTTCGTGGCGGCGCCCTGCTCGACGAAGCGGCGCCGGCGCGCTGGCGCTTCGCCCCGGCGACCGGGGCCTCGCTGGCCCGCGACCTGGGACGCGCCGGGCTGATGACCGAAGGCGGCGGCGGCTATGCGCCCTCCCCGGCGCTGGTCGCCGAGCTCGCCGAAGCGGAGCCGGCGGCAGGCGGCAGCACGCGGACCCTGCGACTCTCGACCGATCGCGACGAGGCGGACCTCAAGCTTGAAGGGCCGCCGCTGTGGCGCCGTGCCGAACCTCAGAATTCGTCTGAGCTTTCCGACGCAATGGCTTTGGATATCTGTTCGTGGGTGCGCTCATGCGGCGCCTGCTGAGCTTCGACTGCGACGGCCTGGCGCTCGGTGCGAGCCTCGATTCCGCCGAGGGCGAGACCGGGCTACTGCTCGTCACCGGGGGAACCCAGACCCGAATCGGCTCGCACCGCATGTACGAGCGGCTGGCCCGGGCAATTGCGGAGGCCGGCTGGCCCTGCTTGCGCTACGACCGCCGCGGAGTCGGCGACAGCGAAGGCGAGGATCCGGACTTCAGGGACAGCGGTCCCGACCTCGCCGCCGCCGCCGCCGCCTTGCGCCGCGAGCAGCCGCACCTCAAGCGCCTGCTCGGCTTCGGCCTGTGCGACGGCGCCTCGACCCTCGCCTTGCACGGCCAGGCCGCCGGTCTCGACGGCTACATCCTCGTCAACCCCTGGTTCGTCGAGGCGGCATCGGGCGAGCCGCCGGCAGCGGCGATCAAGTCGCGCTACAAGGAGCAATTGCTGAGCCTGGAGGGCTGGAAGCGTTTGCTTTCAGGATCAATATCCTACCGGAAGATCTTGAAGGGACTTCGAAAGATCGTCGCGAACGGTCCGTCAAGCCTCTCCGGCGAGATCGCCGTGGCCCTCGGCAAGGCTCGGGTCCCCGCCCAGCTCGTCCTGGCAAGCGGGGACAATACCGCCATCGCCGCTCAGGCCGAATGGTCCTCGCCCATCTTCAAGAGCCTTCGCCAGTCCAATCCGGCCCCGATGAGGATCGACAGCGATTCGCACACCTTTTCCCGACCTGGCGACGAAGTCGCCCTGCTGAATGCGGTCTGCGAGATACTACGACGCCTTTGAGAAGCGCGACCTCTTCGCGTTCTTCGCGTCCCTTCGCGTGAGTTCATCTGCATTTTCGGTCACGCGAAGAAACGCGAAGACCGCGAAGGAGAAATTCAGGCGGCCGCCGCCGCCGCCGATTCGAACTCGGCCTCGGCCAGGAAACGCTCCGCGTCCAGGGCGGCCATGCAGCCCGTCCCGGCCGCGGTGACGGCCTGGCGGTAGATCTTGTCCATGACGTCGCCGCAGGCGAAGACGCCCTCGACGCTGGTCCGGGTGCTGCCGGGCTCGACCTCGACATAGCCGTCCTTGTCGAGCGTCAGCTTGCCCTGGAACAGCTCGGTGGCCGGCGAGTGGCCGATGGCGACGAATCCCCCTTCGACGTCGATATGCGACATCTCGCCGCTCTTCGTATCGCGCAGGTCCAGGCCAACCAGCCCCTCCGGCTCGCCGCCGGCGACGAAGCGGTCGACCGCCTTGTTCCAAAGCACCTTGATCTTCGGGTTGGCGAAGAGTCGGTCCTGGAGGATCTTCTCGGCGCGAAGGCTGTCGCGGCGGTGGATCAAAGTGACGTCATGACTGTGGTTGGTCATGTAGAGCGCCTCCTCGACCGCGGTGTTGCCGCCGCCGATCACGGCCACCTTGCGGCCGCGGTAGAAGAAGCCGTCGCAGGTCGCGCAGGCGGAAACGCCCTTGCCCTTGAGATGCTCCTCGCTCGGAAGGTTCAGCCATTTCGCCTGGGCGCCGGTGGCGATGACGAGGACGTCGCCGGAATAGACCGTGCCGCCGTCGCCGACGAGTCGGAACGGGCGCCGGGTCAAATCGACCTCGACGATATGGTCCCACATCATCTGCGCCCCGACATGCTCGGCCTGGGCCTGCATCTCCTCCATCAGCCAGGGGCCCTGGACGACTTCGCGGAAGCCGGGATAATTCTCGACGTCGGTGGTGGTGGTGAGCTGGCCGCCGGGCTGGATGCCCTGGACGACGATCGGGGCAAGGCCGGCACGGGCGCCGTAGATCGCGGCGGACAGCCCGGCCGGGCCTGAGCCGAGGATGAGCATTCGGGTGGAGTGGGTTGCGGGCATCGGGGCGAGATATGGCTGGGGCCCCGCCGGCGCAACCCATTTGCCGCTGCCCCGGCGGCTTGGTAGAGGGCGCGCAACCCCGTCAGGAGTGTAAAGATGCCCCACGAAAACCCGCTCGGCCTCGACGGCTTCGAGTTCGTCGAGTTCACCAGCCCCGATCCGGAGGCCCTCGGCGGCCTGTTCGTCGCGATGGGCTTCAGCCATATCGGCAACCACCGGTCGAAGAACGTCCGCCATTACCGGCAGGGGGACATCAACTTCATCCTCAACATGGAGCCTTCGGGCCAGGCCGCCGATTTCCGCCACGCCCACGGCCCGTCCGCGAACGGCATGGCCTTCCGGGTCCAGGATTCGAAGAAAGCGTTCGAAATGGCGATCGAGCGCGGCGCCGTTCCGGTCGAGACCGCCCGCGGCCCCGGCGAGATCGACATCCCGGCGATCGAGGGCATCGGCGGCTCCTACCTCTATCTCGTCGACCGCTACGGCGCCCAGACCATCTACGACGTGGATTTCGAGCCGGTTTCCGGAGCGCCGCAGGATAGCGCCGGGGTCGGCCTGCACACGCTCGATCACCTGACCCACAATGTTCACCGCGGGCGAATGGACCATTGGGCGCAATTTTACGAAAAGATCTTCAACTTCCGGCAAATCCGCTATTTCGATATCGAAGGACAGCAGACCGCCTTGCTGTCGAAGGCGATGACCGCGCCCGACGACAAGATCCGGATTCCGCTCAACGAGAGCCAGGACGAATTCAGCCAGATCGAGGAATTCCTGAAGGAATATAAAGGCGAGGGCATCCAGCACCTTGCTCTGGCCACCGACGACATCTTCGCCACCGTCGACCGGCTGCGGGCCAACGGCGTCACCTTCCAGGACAGCCCCGATACCTATTACGACATGATCGACAAAAGAGTCCCCGGCCACGGCCATTCGATCGCCGAGATGCGCAAGCGCCGGATCCTCATCGACGGATCGCCCGAGACCGGCGAGGGCCTGTTGCTCCAGATATTCACCGAGAACATGATCGGCCCGATCTTCTTCGAGATCATCCAGCGCAAGGGCAATGAGGGCTTCGGCGAAGGCAATTTCAAGGCCCTGTTCGAATCGATCGAGCTCGACCAGATCCGCCGCGGAGTCATTCCCGCCGCGAGCGAGCACGCCTGAGACTCGCCTCCCCACCGCTTCGCGGCAGGGAGGCAAGCAACCGCTGCAGCTTCAGCGCGTCTCCGGCCGCGGCGGACGAGGCGGTATTGTCGAAGATGCACCAGGTCGGCACCGTCGCGCCCGCAAGGCGCTTCGCATAGGCTTCGAGCCGGCCGTCGTCGTAGCTCGACCGGTAGACCGCCGGGGAGCCGTGCAGCCGGTAATAAGCGAGGCCACGCCAGCCGCCCGGCTCGACCGCGGCCGGCACCCGGGCCGGATCGGCGGCGACCCGGGCGATTCGCCGGCCCTCCAGCAGGGCGTCGGCCCCGGGCTCGAACCAGCTCGGATGGCGGGGCTCGAAGGCGACCTGACGATCCCAACGGGAACGAAGCTCGGCGAAGAAGGCCTCCGCCACCGCCTGCTCGAAGGCCAGGCTCGGCGGCAGCTGGACGAGCAGGACGGCCAGCCGGTCACCCATCCCCCCCATCTCCGCCAGGGCGGCGGCAAGAGGGCCGCCGCAGTCCACCAGCCGCCGCTCATGGGTGATTTCCTTGGAGAGCTTGGCCGAGAAGAGAAAGCCGTCGGGAACGGAGGAAGCCCAGCGCCGCCAGGTGTCGGGGCGATGCGAGCGGTGAAAGGACGAATTGATCTCGGCGCAGTCGAGACGCGCCGCATAGCGATCGAGGCTGCTGCCTTCGCGGGGGAAGGCGCCGGCCGCCGCCGCGGGGATCGACCAGCCGGCGGTGCCGATTCGGAGCTTGGATTCGCGCATCCGCCCGAAACGCGTCGAAGCCTAGTCCGGCTCCTCCGGCCGATAATCCTGCCGGCCCGAATGCAGGGTGCGTCCCACCGAGGCGAAATTGCGGTTGAGGTCGCCGACGAGCCGAAGCACCGCTTCCTGCAGATCCTCCGGCAGAGCCAGGTAGGCGGATAGGAGCTGGCTCGCGTCTTCCCCGAGCCAGGCGCCCTCGCTCCTCTTGGCGGTGAGGACGTAGACCACGTCCACCTTGGCGGCGGCGAGGCGCGACAGATAATCCGCGCGCAGCTCCCGCCGATCGTTTTCATAAAGGCTCTGCTTGGGAACGTCGGTTCCAACAAGCGATGCGAATTCCGCCTGTTTTAGGCCGAGCCGCTTCCTCTCCTCCGCAAGCCTAGCGCCGAAACCCATCGAAACTGACGACCCCCAATCGACTGACCCTCGAAAAACGACGGTCTACCACGGATTTAATCCGAATCGGTTCATTGCACAGGCGATTTCAATCTGTCTCCTGCATTTTTTGGCACCGGGGTCATTCGAGAAGGTCATGGCAGGACTCCGCCCTATCCTTCGTCCCGGACCGGGACCCGGTTTCCCCGAGCAGGGGCCGGTGAGAATCCTCGCCAACCGAAATATGGCCTTCGGCTTTCACCGGAATGACGGTTGCCGGGAGCAGGAAGTCGCCGTCACTGGGAGCGTCCGCCCTTTGGAATGAGAGCGATAGGGAGGTCGGCCGGCTTGTCGCCGTTCGCCTCGCCCTCGACGAACCCGGGATCGCCCCGGGGATGGGCGCGGAGCCGACCCGCCGTGCCGGTGAACCGAACGCCTGCTCGCCCGCAGAGGCCGTGTCGGAGTCGATCTGGCCGAGGTCCATCCGATCCGTGCCCGGCATGAACTCGAGAATCTGGTCCATATTGGCGGCATCGGTCTCGGTCGCCCGGCAGCGGAACGAATCGCGCCGTGACGGCGATCGCGTCCCGATTGCAACGCGCCCTCGGCTACACCTGGCAGCGCGCTAGACCTCGGACCCTGCGGGGATCGTGCGCTGCCGAAGCGCTGTACCGCCGCGCGCGCATCGTTGCGCCACGCTATTCCCGACGACGATCCGTCTTGGGGGTCAGGCTGAGCGAGGTGACGACTGATCAGTCATCGTCGTCATCGTGGTCGTGATCGTGGTCGTGGTCGTGATCGTGATCGTGGTCGTGGTCCCTGCCGGGCCTGTCGTCGTCGTCGTCGCCCTTGCCGGGCTTGCCGTCGTCGTCGCCCTTGCCGGGCTTACCGTCGTCGTCGCCGCCCTTGCCGGGCTTGTCGTCGTCGTCGCTGCCCTTGCCAGGCTTGTCGTCGTCGTCATCGCCCTTGCCGGGCTTGCCGTCGTCGTCGCCGCCCTTGCCGGGCTTGTCGTCGCCGTCGTCGTCATCGCCCTTGCCCGGCTGGTCGCCGTTTTCAGGCTTGTCGCCGTCAGCGCCGCCGACGGGGGTATCGGTGACGACCTCATCCTGGTCCTCGCCCGATCCACCGCCGGGCGTTGCCGGTGCGTCGCCATTTCCCGGCGCCCCACCGCCACCCGCGGCGGAACCGCCATTGCCGGCTTCCTGGCCAGGCTTATCCGAATCGGGACCGGGAACCGGCGGGCTCGGCGCCGGAACCGGGCTTGCGGACGGGACGAGAACCGCCTCGCGGGCCTGCTGGCCCAGGTCGGCCATGGCCAATTCCGTCGAAGCGTCCTCGAGCAGGCCGTCGGTAAGCTCGGCGAGCGAGGCGGGCTCCGCCGCGACTGCCGAGGCGATTGTTACATCCGCTGCAGCGGGTCCCTCGTACACCGGGCCCGGCACGCCTTCGGCCGAGACGACCGTCGCGGCCGCATGAACGACGGGAGCGGCCGTGCCGACGGCCGACGCAACGGCGCCCGCCGGAGCGCTTTCGGAACGAATGACCTTGCTGACGTCACCGTCGATCGTGAGCCGGTACAGGTCGCCGGCGCCTACGATTGCGATGTCGCCAGGCCGCACCAGCTCGGATGCGCCTCCGTCGAGGGTCGACACCTGGACGGCGCCTTCGGTCACCTGGACGCTGCCGCCCTCCGGCCCGACGGTCACGGTGAAGGTCGTACCCTTCACGAGCGCGACCAGATAGGGCGTCCGGACACCGAAATGCGGCGTGCTCTTTTTCTCGATCTTGAACATCGAAGTGCCAAAGTCGGTGATCATCTGCATCAGGCCGCCGCGGCTTTCGGCCGTCGACGGAACCCGCAGCCGGCTGCTCGGCGAGATGATCACATATTCCTTGCCCCGGACGATGACGGCTCTGGAATTGACGCCGGTAGCGATCATGGATCCGCTCGAAAGGAGCGCTCCACGTGTCGCCGCCCGCGTGCGGCCGCCTTCTACCAGGCGCACCTCGCCCGCGGTTTCGATCACCTGCCACGTTGGCGGCGCGGCGATTGCCGCGCCGCTCAGGCTCAGGAGGATGGGCATCGCGGCCCCGAAGATCATCTTCATATTCTTCGCCCCTGTCGGCCACACCGCAGGCTGCGGCAGGAACGGGCTCCTTTATCCGCAGAGCCTTTCGGGCAGGTGCCGAAGAATAGTTAATCCGGCATAAGCCAACACCCTTCCTAACCGTTTTTTCAGCTTCTCTCAGTATCTTGCCGTCATCCGGAAGAAAGGCGCGGCGAGTGAACCGAATCTGTGGACTGATGGCCGCATTGGCGCTGTGCTGGGGCGCGGCCTCGCAGGCGTCAGCTCAGACGCCCGGGGACGAAGCGGACCCGGCATTGGTCGAGCAGCAGCTTCGCGACGAGCCCCCTCCTCCAACCTCGCCCCGCAGGCCGGTCACGCTCCCGCCCACCGGTGAGGCCAGCTCCGCGCTCATGAGGACGGTCCTCGCGGGGGCGATCCGAGTGGACGGCGCCGTCGTCGCAGAGCAATCCGACTTCGCCGCCGTCGTGGAGCGTTACGTCGGCCGCACCCTCGGGCCGGCGGACCTTCGGCAGCTTGCATCCGATGTCGCGGCCGTTGCCCACGACCTTGGCTATCCACTCGCCAGCGCACGAATTCCGGAGCAGCGCGTCGCGAACGGCGTCCTCCGGGTCGAGCTCGACGAAGGCCGTATCGACTCCGTCGAAATCAGCGGCGGTGGACGCCGCGCCGTCGAACCCATCCTGGCGGCGCTCGCGGACGGCAAGCCCGTCAGGGGAGCGATACTCGAGCGCCAACTCCTCCTGGCCGAGGACGTCGCCGGAGTCCGCCTCGGCAAAGCGAGGCTCAAGCGGCAGGGCGGTCGCAACATCCTCGCCGTCTCGACGGCGCGGGACCGCGTCGTGGGGCGGCTCAGCCTCGACAATTGGGGAACATCGACCTCAGGCCCGTTCCGCGCCCGAGCCGGCCTCCAGGTCAACGACCTCGGGACTCGGGGCGGCCGCCTTGCGCTGGACGGCGTCATGACGCCATTCGACCTCAGCGAGTTCGCCCTGCTTCGCGCCACCTATCGGGCCCCTTTCGGGCGCTCCGGAAGCGAAGCGGGCGTCGGAGGTTATGTCGCCCGCAGCGAGACGGACGGCGAGGCCGCCCCGCGCAATATCGACGGGCGTAGCTCTCAAATCGAAGCGGACCTTCAGCATCCGCTGGTGCGAAGCCGGGCCTTCAGCCTCTGGGTCGGCCTTGGAGGACGTTTCCGAGAATCCAGATTGACGCGCGACGAGATCCTCATTCGGGACGATCGCCTTGCGATTCTCAGCGCCGATCTCGTCCTGACCAGCTCCCATCCGAAGGGCCGGTTGAGAGGCGGCGCCTCCGTCGTCCGGGGGTTCGATCTCTTCGGGGCGACCGAGCGCGGCGATCCGCTCGCCTCGCGATCGGATGCCGGCGGCGTCTTCGTCAAGGTCCAGGTCTGGGGCGATTATGAACGTCGCCTCGGCAGGAAATTCAGCCTGATGGTCCTGGCCGAAGCCCAGACCGCCGACCGCCCCCTGCTTTCAAGCGAGGAAATGGGCTTGGGGGGTCGCTATTTCGGGCGGGCCTGGGACTATCGTGAATTCGCCGGGGAGCGCGGTCTTGCCGCCGCCGTGGAACTCCGCTTCGACCTCGAGCGCCCGGCACCGAAGGTTACGGGCGTCCAGATCTACTCTTATGTGGACGCCGGGACGGTGGAGAGCTTCGGTCGCGGCAGCCGGTCGCTCGCCTCCGCGGGCGGCGGGCTCCGCCTTCATCTGCCGAAAGATATCCAGGCCTCGTTCGAGCTTGGCGTTCCCCTGACGGACGGAGCCGAGCCGGCCAGGCGAGATCGGCCCCGCTTCTCTCTCCGTCTCGACAAGCGATTCTAGAGATTCGTGCAGGCCGGCGGCGCGGCCAATGGCGGCCTTGAAGGCTCCCCGAGATCTTGGGGCCGCCCAGCGGCGCGACACGTCGAGATGACGTTGGTAGCGGAGGAGGGACTTGAACCCCCGACACGCGGATTATGATTCCGCTGCTCTAACCAGCTGAGCTACTCCGCCCCATCGGGCTCCGGCGGCGGCCGGGCGTGCGCGCTATAGGAACCGCCGCGCAGCCGGTCAACTGGAGCAGCCGCCGCCCGGTTTCAAGTCCGGGCTCCTTACATTTCGGCTCTGGAACCCGCTTGCCCCTCCTGTCGTTTGCGGGCGGACTGGAGAGAAGAATATGGAATTGCTGACCCCGCTTGAGACCCTGTGCAGGATCATCATCCGCGCGAAGGAAAATGAGGCGCAGGTCCCGGCCCAGGACCCCGACGAGGATCCCGACAATGTCGACGATTTCGACGACGAGGGCGGCGAGGCGCTTTCCGTTCTCGAGGACGAGCTCAACACCGGGGTCGAGGAGGAGCTTCGGGCCATTCTCGACGATCTCGCCGACGACCAGCTCGCGGAGACGCTGGCGCTCGCCTGGGTCGGGCGCGGCACCTACGACGTCAGCGAGTGGGACGATGCCTGCGCCGAGGCGAACGACGAGGATCCCGAAAGCCGGATCGACGAGCTGATGGACATGCCCCTGCTCGCCTCGCACCTGGAGGCCGGGCTGGCGGCGTTCGACTTCAGCTGCGACGGAATCGGGCAACTGGACTGAGGCATCATTCAGCCTGGGCCCTAAGGCGTGCGTGGAGCCTTCGGAAGCGGCGGAGGCCCGGCAACGGCGTCGGGGTCGGTCAGGGCGGTGAAGAGCTTGGTTGCCGCCGTCAGCGGGTCGCGCCCTCCGCCATAGCCATGATCCAGGCTCTCCCGCTTGCCGCAACGGCGCTGGCCCTCGAAAATTCCACATGGGCGAAGCTTAAAGGCTCCGCCGAAGCTCTGGGCACTTCGCCGGGGACCCGCCGATGGCGGGAGGACGGGTCGTCTTCTCCGGTCCGGGGCATGCGATAGCGATCCGCTTCGCCGCGCCGCCCGCAGACGATTATATCCCCTTCCGCCCCGTCCGATCCGCAGGGATCGAGAGAAGGAAGCACGCGCGAACGGGCCAGGGCCTCTTCCGCCGTCATTTGCGCGGTGGACGGCAGGGACAGGCAAAGCAGGCACGAGCCCGTCGCCAGATACAGTCCGATTTTGCCTGACGACCGAACCTTCAACCGCCCTTCCGGCCCCGCATCGCGTCCAGCCTGCCGGATCGTCATGCTGAATATCCTCGGAAGGTCCAGCGCTTCACCGGCTCCCAGGGGCCTTCCAGGTACCGCCACACCGCCAGTCCCTTGACCGCCAGCGGCCGTTGTTCAAATCCGGCACGAAGATGGGCCTGCAAGGCCTTGGCTTCCTTAGGCTCGACCTTGTTCTGGACGGTGATGTGCGGTCGCCAGGGCGCCATATCCTGTGGAGTCAGCAGGCCCTGCAGAGCGAGGGCGAGGTCGTAGCGCATGTCCTCCAGCCCTTCGCTTTCGACGCGCAGCGCCGTGCCCCTGCCGAGATCGACTATTCCCACGATCGCCGCGGCCGGAGGTGGAGACGCCGCATAATGCGCGATACGCCGCCCGAGCTCGTCCACGACGCTCGGGGGCAAGTGATGGAACAGGGTCAAATGGGCCGGCACGCGGTTGCGCTCGGGCGGATAATGGGCCCGGCGCATCTCCTGCAGCCAGCCATTGTCGCCGTCGCCGAACAAGGCGGTGACGATGAGGGGCGCCGACGCGCTCAGATTTCCACCTGGCTGCCGAGCTCGACCACCCGGTTCGGTGGGAGCCTGAAGAATTCCATCGCGCTCTCGGCATTGCGGAGCATCCACCCGAAAAGATGCTCGCGCCAGACCGGCATCCCGCGCTTGCGCGCCGCGATCAGGGTCTGACGGGACAGGAAGAAACTCGTCTCCATCATCTTGATGTCGCGCCCGCAGCTCACCGTCGCGAGCGCTTCGGGAAGGTCGCTGTCCTCCATGAAGCCGAAGCGGAGGATGAGGCGGAAGAAGCCCTCGCCGAGGTCGGTGAGGTCGCAGCGCCTATGCGGCTCGACATGGGGCATATCCTCGATGACGACGGTGAGGAGCATCACCCGTTCGTGAAGGCAGCGATTGTGCTTGAGGTTGTGGAGCAGCGACGGCGGCACGCCCTGGTGCGACGTGGTCAGGAAGACCGCGGTGCCGGGGACCCGGACGACACTTCCCGCCGCGGACTTGATGAAAATCTCGGTGGGCATCGCCGAATCGGCGAGATGGGCCCTCATCAGCTGCCGCCCCTTCGCCCAGGTGGTGAGCAGGATGAAGGCCACGGCTCCGACCAGCAAGGGGAACCAGCCCCCGTCGGGCACCTTGGTGAGGGTCGCCGCGAAGAAGCCGATGTCGACCGCGAGGAACAGGATCAGAAGCGGCACCCGGCGCGACGGCTTCCACCCCCACAGCGACGAGATCAGGGCCGCGAGCAGGCAGGTGTCGATCAGCATCGCCCCGGTGACGGCAACTCCATAGGCCGAGGCGAGGCCGGAGGAGCTGTGGAAGGTGAGGACGAGGATGAGCGCCGCGGCCATCAAGGTCCAATTGACGACCGGGATGTAGATTTCGCCATGCTCGGCGGTGTGGACGATCCGGAGACGGGGGATGAAGCCGAGCTGGATTGCCTGCTGAGTGACCGAGAAGGCGCCGCTTACCACCGCCTGGGTGGCGATGGTGGCGGCGAGGATCGAGAGCAGGACCAGGGGCAGCTCGAAGCCGTTCGGGGCGAGCAGGAAGAAGGGGGCGGCGGCGGCCTTCGGCTCGGCCAGGATCAGGGCGCCCTGCCCCAGATAATTGAGCATCAGGGCGGGGAGGACGAAGAAGAACCAGCCGTAGCGGATCGGCCGACGGCCGAAGCGGCCCATCTCCGCGTAAAGCGCTTCCGCGCCCGTCACCGCCAGCACCACCGAGCCGAGGGCCAGGAAGGCCAGCCAGGGCTGCTCGGCGAAGAATCGGAAGGCGTGGCGCGGATCCACCGCCGCCGCGACCTCGGGGTGCTGGAAGAGGGCGAGCGCCCCGAGCAGTCCGATGGTCAGCAGATAGACCGAGATGATCGGGCCGAACCAGCGTCCCAGCCTCGCCGTTCCGCCCTTGCGGCCGATGAACAGGCCGACGATGATTCCGGCCGACAGCGGCAGGACGAGCGGCGCCAGGCGCGGGTCGACGACGGCCAGCCCCTCGACCGAGGCGAGCACCGAAATGGCCGGCGTCACCATCGAATCGCCGTAGAACAGGGCGCAGGCCAGCACTCCGAGAAGGACGATGCCGCCGCTCCAGCGCGCCTTGCCGCCGCTCTTGCGCGAGATGAGCGCGAGAAGGGCGAGGCTACCGCCTTCGCCCTTGTTGTCGGCGCGGATCAGGATGACGACATATTTGAGCGTCACCACGATCACCATCGCCCAGAAGATCAGGCTGAGCACTCCGAAGACGTTGAGCGCGCTGACCTCCAGGGGATGGTGGCCGGTGAACGCCTCGCGGAAAGCGTAGATCGGGCTGGTGCCGATGTCGCCGAAGACGACTCCGATCGCGCCCAGGGCGAGCCGCGCCTGCGATCGCCCGCGCTCGGCGGGCGCGAGCGGTGCGGCCGCGGTGGAATCGGAGGCGATGGGGGCGTCGGTCATGTCGGAAAGGCGGCGGCGTCTAGCATGGCGGCGGGCGCTTCGGCAACGGCGACAAAGCCGACGGGCACCGCTATAGGGCCGCCGACAATATCATCAGGAGTCGGATATGCGCGTCGGCGTCCCCAAAGAAATCAAGAACCACGAATATCGGGTCGGCCTTACCCCAGCCTCGGTCGCCGAGCTGGTCAATGCCGGTCATGAGGTGATCGTCGAGACGAGGGCCGGCCTCGGCATCGACTTCGCCGACCAGGATTATATCGACGCCGGCGCCCGAATCGCCCCCGACGCCGCCTCGACCTTCGCCGCCGCGGACATGATCGTGAAGGTGAAGGAGCCCCAGCCGCAGGAGATCGCTCTGCTGGAAGCGAGGCATTTGCTCTTCACCTATCTCCACCTCGCTCCCGATCCCGAGCAGACCAGGGGCCTGATGGAATCGGGCGCGACCTGCATCGCCTACGAGACGGTGACCGCGAACGACCGCTCGCTCCCGCTCCTCAAGCCGATGAGCGAGGTCGCGGGCCGGATGTCGATCCAGGTCGGCGCCCATTATCTTGAGAAGGAGCAGGGCGGCCGCGGAGTGCTCCTCGGCGGCGTCCCCGGAGTTGCTCCGGCCAAGGTCGCGATCCTGGGCGGCGGCGTTTCCGGGGTCAACGCGGCGCAGATGGCCGTGGGAATGCGCGCCGACGTCACTATCTACGACATCTCCAACGCCCGACTCGCCGAGCTCGACATGTTCTTCGGAAGCCAGATCAAGACGGCCTACGCCTCGAGGGCCACGATCGCCAAGGCGGTGACCAAGGCCGAGCTCGTCATCGGCGCCGTCCTGGTGCCCGGCGCCGCGGCGCCCAAGCTGGTCACCCGCGAGATGCTGAAGACGATGAAGCGGGGATCGGTGCTGGTCGACATCTCGATCGACCAGGGCGGCTGCTTCGAGACGTCGCGGGCGACGACCCACGACAATCCGGTCTACGAGATCGACGGCGTCATCCATTATTGCGTTGCCAATATGCCGGGCGCGGTCGCCCGTACCTCGGCCTTCGCGCTCAACAATGCGACCTTGCCATTCGTTCTGAAGCTGGCGGGCCAAGGCGCTGAGGCAGCGATGAAAGCCGACCCGCATCTGGCCAACGGCCTCAACGTTTCCGGAGGCAAGATCCGCCATCAGGCGGTGGCCGAGGCGCTCGGACTGCCGTTCGAGGCGGCGTAAGCCCATCGTCCCTCGTCATTTCCGCTAAAGCGGGAATTCAGCTCCGACTCAGCGCTGGATTTCCGCTTTCGCGGGAGTGGCGACGCAAGGAACAAAGTTCGAACATCGTCGTTGATATGGCGAACCGAAACCCGAGGAACACATGTCGACCGATCAGAACCCGCAGCCCGCGCCCGAGAAGGATCCCAAAGACTGGGCCACCGGCAACGAATCGATGACGGGGCCGCAGGCTTCGTATTTGAAGACGCTCAGCCAGGAGGCCGGCGAGGAGTTCGACCCGGATCTCAACAAGGCGGAAGCCTCGGAGCGGATCGACGCGCTCCAGCACGAGACGGGTCGCGGCATCGATCATTAATTTCCTTATCCTCCCCGCGGGCGCAGCCCGTGGGGAGGATTATCGTCCCCCGGCCCTCGCCCCTGCCACCATCTCGATCTGCCGCTCCAGCCCCTGTCGCCACGGCGCATCGGCGGGGCTCAGCGCCAGCGCCTGGCGCCAGCGCAATTCCGCTTCCTCGAGGCGACCGTTCTGGGCGAGCGCGATGCCGTGGAAGAGGCGCGGTCCCGGATGCTTCGGAGCGAGGGAAACGGCTCTTCGGAAGGCCAGGTCCGCCGCCGGGCTGAGCATGCCGCCGCCGTGAAGGACGAGCGCGTCGGCATAGCCGGTCCACAGGATCGCATTGTCCGGATGGGCTCGGATGGCGGATCGGATCAGGCCCGCCGCCTGGCGCGTGTCGCCTTGGCCGAGGTAGCGCTCGGACATCGAAAGCCATCGGTCGGCGGTATCGAACTGGCCGAACATATCCTTGCGGAGCGTTGCGAAGGCGGTTTCCGGCAGCGGCGGCCGCTCGGCGGCGGCCTGCGGGCTTCCGGGCTGGCCGGGGCTGCCCTGACAGGCATAGCCGGCCGAGGCGAGAAGCAGAGCGGAGGCCAGAAGCTGAGCTCCCGAGCGGTCGAGGCGGGCCAGGCGCCAGACCGCGGCAAAGGCCGCCAGCGTCAGGAGCAGGAGGATCGGGAAGCCCATCAGCGCGCTTTCCTTCGAAGCCGGCCGCGGGCGAGAAAGAGGCCCAGCGCGACCAGCAGGACGGGGGCGGCCCAGAGCGGCCAGGTGAGCGGCTCGACCGGCGGCCTGTAGCTTACCCAGGCACCGTAGCGGTCGACCAGCCAGCTCCGGATCGCCTCCGGCTTCTCGCCCGCCGCGATCCGCTCGCGCACGAGGGCGCGCATGTCGCCGGCCATGTCGGCGTCGCTGTCGGCGATCGACTGGCCCTGGCAGACGAGGCAGCGCAACGTCTCCATCAGCGCCTTCGCCTCCGCCTCCTGCCGTGGATTCTCGAGTTGGGCGTAGGCGTAGCGCGACGGGGGCAAGGCGGATTGGGCAAAGGCGGGGGCGGCGAGCAATAGCGCAGTCACGAGGGCAAGCCCGTCATTGCGAGCGAAGCGAAGCAATCCGGCGGCACGGAGGCCGCAGGCTGGATTGCTTCGTCGCAATGAGGGGGACAGTCTCATCGCGCCGCCTCGTACGCCGCGAGTATCTCCGGCACATTCTCCGGCCTGATGTCGCCGATATGCTGGTGACGGATCACCCCCTTGCCGTCGACGACGAAGGTCTCCGGCACCCCGGACGAGCCCAAAGCGAACTGGACCCGGCTGGCCGGATCGGCGCCGATCCGATCGAAGGGGTCGCCCCATTCGGCGAGGAAGCGGGCGACATCCTCGCTCCGGTCGCGAATGGCGACTCCGTCGATCGGCACTCCGCGCCGCTTCAGGGCCATCAATTGGGGCGCCTCGGCCTTGCAGGGCGCGCACCAGCTGGCGAAGACGTTGACCAGGCGCGGCTTGCCGGTGCGCAAATTCGCCGCGGCCAGCGCGGGATGGCTTGCGACCGCGGGCTCGAGCGCGAAATCGGGCATCGCCTTGCCGATCATCCGCGAGCGTATTTCCGTCTCGGCCGGCTTGCGAAGGCCGATTGCGACGGTGACCACGAAGACGACGAACACCGCCAGCGGAAGCCAGAGCCATAGCTTTTTCACGCGAGAGCCTCCTGCCGGGCCGGGCGGCGCTCGCGGCGGACCCGGCCGATCAGGGCGAGAAGGCCGCCGAGCGCGACCAGGGCGCCGCCGAACCAGATCAGGGTGACGAACGGCTTCCACCACAAGCGCAGCTGCCAGCGCCCGCCTTCGTCGGGCTTGCCGATAACCGTGTAGAGCTGGCCGCCGAGCCGAGTGGCGATGGCGGCCTCGTTGGTCTCGGTCGGCGGCGAGCTGAACATCCGCGATTGCGGCCGAAGCAAGAACGGTTCGCCCGTGCCGCGGCGGACGACCAGCTTCGCCTCGACCGCCGTCCAATTGGGGCCGGCAAGCGGCTCCACCGACTCGAAGCGCAGGCGCCAGGGACCGACCCCGACCGTGTCGCCGATCCGTGCCGCGACCAGGGTCTCCCGGGTGAAGGCGGCCTCGCTCGCCATTCCGGCCAAAGCGACGGCGATGCCCAGATGGGAAGTGACCATCCCCCAGGTGAAAAGCGGGGTGCGCAGCAGATTGCGTTTCCACAAGGGCGCCAGGCTGGCGGCGCCGACGCCCAGCGCCAGCATCAGGCCCAGCAGAGGCAGGATGCGCAGCCCCGGCACGAACAGGACCAGGGCCAGCAAAGCGAGCGCCGTTAGGAGGATGGGCAAGGCGATCCGCTTCGCCACCTCGCGCAGCCGGTCGCGGCGCCAGCGAAGGAGCGGTCCAGCCGCCATCGCCGCGACCAGGATCAGTGCGAGCGGGCCGGCGGCGGCGTTGAAATACGGGGGTCCGACAGAGAGCTTCTCGCCGGTCGCCGCTTCGGCGAAGAGCGGGTAGAGGGTTCCGACGAGGACGATGCCCAGGATCGCGGAGAGCAGGAGGTTGTTGAGCACCAGGGCGCCCTCGCGGCTGACCGGCTCGAAGGTCGAGCCTTCCTTCACCGTTCCGACGCGAAGGCCGAACAGGGCCAGGGCGCCACCGATGTAGAGCGCGAGCAGGATGAGGATGAAGGCGCCGCGTTGGGGGTCGACGGCGAAGCTGTGAACGCTGGTGAGGATTCCCGAGCGGACCAGGAAAGTGCCGACCATCGACATCGAGAAAGCGACGACCGCGAGCATCACGGTCCAGGCGCGAAGGCCGTCACGGGTGGCGAGAACGGTCACGGAATGGAGCAGAGCGGTGGCCGCCAGCCAGGGCATGAGCGAAGCGTTCTCGACCGGATCCCAGAACCACCAGCCACCCCAGCCCAGTTCGTAATAGGCCCAATAGGAGCCGGCGGTGATCCCCAGCGTGAGGAAGATCCAGGCGCCCAGCACCCAGGGCCGCATCGCCCGGGCAAAAGCCGGGCCGACGTCGCGGGTCACCAGCGCGCCGACCGCGAAGGAGAAGGCGACCGAAATTCCGACATAGCCGAAATAAAGGGTCGGCGGGTGAAAGGCGAGGCCGGGATCCTGGAGTAGAGGGTTGAGGCCGTTGCCCTCGGCCGGCACCGGGAAGCTCCGCTCGAACGGATTGGAGGAGAAGAGCAGGAACGCGTAAAATCCCAGTCCGATCGCGGCCTGCGCGGCCAGGGTGGCGATCAGGGTTCGTTCGGGCAGCCGACGCTCGAGCAAGGCGACGGCGGCGCCGGCAAGGGCGAGCACCGTCACCCACAGCAGCATCGAGCCTTCGTGATTGCCCCACGCGCCGGCGAATTTGTACAGCCACGGCTTGAGGCTGTGGCTGTTCGCCGCGACCAGCTTCACCGAAAGGTCGGTGCGAAGGAAGAGCTGGATGAGGGCGAGGAAGGCGATTCCGACCAGCACGGCCTGGACGATTGCGACGGGGCGGACGGCGCGGGCGTAGGGATTTCGCCTCCCCATCGCAAATGGGGAGGGGGACCCCGCGAAGCGGGGTGGAGGGGTATTTGGCGAGGACTCGGAAATTACCCCTCCACCCTGCTCCGCATGGTCCCCCTCCCCACCGGCAGGGAGGCAAAGAGAAGCAATCCCCATCCCGAGCTGGAGCAGCGACAGCGCCGCCGCCAGCCACAGCGCCGCGAGGCCGGCTTCGGCGATCATTTCAGGCTCTCGCTCTTATGCTCGCCTGTTTTCCGATCGAGCTGCGGCGGCATGTAATTCTCGTCATGCTTGGCGAGGATAGTGTCGGCGACGAACAGGCCCCCCGTCTGGAAGCGGCCCTCCGCGACGACCCCGCTATTCTCCTTGAACAGGTCCGGCACGATGCCGGTGAAACGGACCGGGATGGTATGCGCAGTCTCGTCCTTGACCGTGAAATGGACCGTGACCCCGTCGGGCGCGCGCTTGAGCGACCCCGCCTTCACCATTCCGCCGATCCGGACGGCGCGGCCGATGGGAGGCCCCTGGCGGGCGACGTCGCCGGGCGCGTAGAAATAGGCCGCCTGATCCTTGAGCGCCGACATCGCCAGCAGCACCGCGCCGAGCACGGCGGCGATGGCGAGGACGAGCAGGGTCAGTCGCTGGTTCTTCGCCTTCACCGCTCGCCCTTCAGGGAGTCGACGGCGCGCTCCGCCCGGCGCATTGCCGCGAAGCTCCATCCGGCAAGCCCGAGCGTTCCGAGGAGGGCGACCGCATAGGCGCCGGCGATGAACGGCCAGTGGCTCATGCCGCCAGCCTGCGCAGCCGCGCCTCGACCTTCTGCTGCGCGAGCTGCGCCCGCATTCGCATCAGGACGATCGCTGCGAAGAGGAGGGAGAAGCCGGCGGCGGAGACGAACAGCGGCCACAGCATCGCGCCGTCGATGCTCGAGCGCCCGAGCCCGATGCTCTGGCCCTGGTGAAGCGTGCGCCACCACTGGACGGAATAATGGATCACGGGCAGGTTGATCGCCCCGACCAGGCCGAAGATGGCGGCGAGACGTCCCTCCCCGCCCCGCTCACGCTCCGCCTCGGCCAAAGCGATGAACCCGACATAGAGGAAGAGAAGGACGAGCATCGAGGTCATCCGTCCGTCCCATTCCCACCAGGTGCCCCAGGCGGGCCGCCCCCATAAAGAGCCGGTGGCGAGGCAGATGAAGGTGAAGACCGCCCCCGGCAAGGCGAGGGCCCGGGCGGCGATCGCGGCGAGCGGGTGGCGCCAGACGATCTGCATCAGGCTCGCAATGGCGATCCCCGCCCAACCCGCCATCCCGAGCCAGGCCGACGGAACGTGGACGTACATGATCCGGACAGTGTCGCCTTGGAGATAATCGGGCGGCGCGACGAACAGCCCGATGCAGAGGCCGACGGCAATCAGGAGCGCTCCGCTCCAGCCGAGCCAGGCGGTAAGCGGCCGTGCCAGCCGCAGGAAGCGTTTCGGATTCGCGAGAATATGCATTTGCCCGGCGCGTATGTAGCCGAGCGGGGGGGACTGGGGACAGTCACTTTTCCAATGGGGGACTGGGGACAGTCACTTTTCCCATGGTCGGCGGAAACCGGCACCGTCGTTCGGAAAAGTGACTGTCCCCTCCAGCGCCGGGAGCCTAATCCGGCTCCATGACCACCGACCGCCCCCAGCAGAACCGGCTCGCCGGGATCGGCCTGCGGGTGGCAGCGGCGACCTGCTTCGCCTTCATGGCGACGCTCGTGAAGCTGGGGCACGACGCCGGAGTCGAGGTGGTCGAGCTCGCTTTCTACCGCTTTGCCTTCGGGCTCCCACCCCTGCTGCTGTGGATCGCGGTCAGCCGCAATTTCGACGTCTGGCGGACCCAGCGGCCGCTGGCGCATGTCTGGCGGGCCGCGGCCGGACTGACGACCCTGATCCTCAGCTTCAGCGCGCTCGCCTTGCTTCCGCTCGCCGAGACGACGACGATCGGCTTCGCCGCGCCGCTGTTCTCCGTCGCCCTGTCGGCCTTGATCCTCGGCGAATCGGTCGGACGCCACCGCTGGACGGCCGTCATCCTCGGCTTCGTCGGAGTGCTCGTGGTGATGCGGCCCGAAGGTCGGGACCTGCCGCCGCTCGGGCTCGCACTGGCCGGCCTGGCCGCCTTCGGCGCCGGAATCGTGACCATCACGATCCGGCAGGTGGGCAAGACGGAAGGCACCCAGACCATCGTCCTCTGGTTCAGCCTGCTGTCCATGGCCGCCACCGGCGCCCTGATGCCGTTCTTCGGAAAGGCGCACGATCCCGGTACCTGGCTTCTCCTGCTGGCGCTGGGCGCCGTCGGCGGGTTCAGCCAGATCTGCCTCACCGCTTCGCTTCGCTTCGCGCCGGTGTCGACGGTGGTGCCGTTCGACTATAGCCAATTGCTGTGGGCGGTCCTGCTCGGCTGGCTGGTCTTTTCCGACCGGCCCGCTTCGACCACCTGGCAAGGCGCGGCGATCATCATCGCGAGCGGGCTCTACACTTTGTACCGGGAGCACAGGCTGGGGCGCGAGGCCGCGCGGGAGCCGGCACTGTGACGTCAAGCCAGCGACGTCAGCGCCCGATCAGCCGCATCGCCATGGAATCGGCCATTTCGGCCGGGTTGCGGCCGGTGGCGGCGCTTTCCGCCCAGATCTGCTCGAGCCGGACCGGGATCTGCTCGATCCGGCCGCGTACCGTCTCCTGGTCGCCGTCCTTCAGATATTCGGTCGAGACGTTGATGATTCCGCCGGCATTGATCACGTAGTCCGGCGCGTAGAGGATCCCGCGCTGGTGGATGAACTGGCCGTCGGCCGGCGTCGCGAGCTGGTTGTTGGCGCCGCCGGCGACGACCGGCACCTTGAGCGCCGAGATCGATTCCGAATTGAGGATGGCGCCGAGCGCATTCGGGCTGAGCACGTCGGCTTCGAGCGTCATGATCTTATCGGGCGCGACCGCTTCGCCCCCCACTTCCGCCGCGAGCGCTTCCGCCCGGCCCCGGTCGATGTCGGCGAGCGTGATCCGGGCGCCCTCCGCCGCCGCTCGGCGGGCGAGGCCCGAGGCGACGCTGCCCGCGCCCTGGATCGCGATATGAACGCCCGAAAGGCTGTCCTTGCCGAGCGCCCGCTTCACCGCGGCCTTCACGCCGAGGAAGACTCCGTAGCTGGTGTGCGGCCCGGGATCGCCGCCGACATTTCCATCCGGCACCGGCAAGCCGGCGACGTGGCGCGTATGCTCCGACAGGGCGACCATGTCGGCCACGCTCATCCCGACGTCCTCGGCGGTCACGTAGCGCCCGCCAAGACCCTCGACGGCGCGGCCGTAGGCGGCGAGCATCTCCGGGCTCTTGGTCCGGCTCTCGTTGGCCAGGATCACGGCCTTGCCGCCGCCGAGCGGGAGGCCGGCCATGGCGTTCTTGAAGCTCATTCCCCGCGACAGGCGCAGGGCGTCGCGGACGGCATCGCCGGGCTCGGCATAATGCCAGAAGCGAACGCCGCCGCCGGCGGGGCCGAGGAAGGTCGAGTGGACGGCGAGGACGGCGCACAGGCCGCTGTCGCGGTCCGTAACGAAGTGGACGATCTCATGACCGTCGAAGTCGGGATAATCCCACGGGGCTTGCATGTCAGGATCCTGATCTGGGCAGGCGCGGTGGGGCGATCGACGGGGCTTGAACCCGCGACCCCCGGTACCACAAACCGGTGCTCTAACCAACTGAGCTACGATCGCCACTGCGCGCCTTCAAGGTGCGGCGGGCACATAGGAGCCGGCGCGCCGACGCGTCAAGGTGAAGGATCACCAATCGGCGAGACCGAGCCGTTCCCGGCGCATCCAGCGCGCCAGCAGCATCACCGCGACCGAGGCGAGTCCGGCGGCAAGCCCGATCCAGATTCCGACCCCTTCCCAGCCGAGGCCGAAGCCCAGGCCGACTCCGGTCGCGAGGCCGATCACCCAATAGCCGAGGCCGGCATAGACCATCGGCACCTTCGTATCCTGAAGACCCCTGAGCATGCCCGCGGCGACGACCTGGGCGCCGTCGAATATCTGGAAGAAGGCGGCGACGACGAGGAACGAGACGGCGAGCGGAATCACGCCTTCGTTGGCTGGAAGCGCGGGATCGAGGAACAGGGTCACCAGGGCATATGGCATTGCGATCATCAGCAGCCCCGTCAGCGACATGAAGCCGGTGCCGAGCGCGAAGGCGGTCCAGCCCGCGCGGGCGATCGCGGCGCGGTCCCGGCGACCGAAGGCCAAGCCGACCCGGACCGTCGCCGCCTGGGACAGCCCCATCGGCACCATGAACGAGAGCGCCGCGAGCTGGATGGCGATAGCGTGGGCGGCGATCGATTCCGCGCCGATCAGGCCCATCAGGAAGACGGCCGCGTTGAAGATGGTGATCTCCAGCGCCAGGGTCACGGCGATCGGCAGCCCGAGCCGCCAGACCTCGCGGAAGCGCTGCCAGTCGGATCGCCAGAAATGGCCGAAGAGGCGAAAGCGCCGGAACCGGCGGTGCAACAGCACGACCAGGGCCATGCCGACGAACATCAGCGCGTTCGCCATTGCGCTGCCCATTCCGGCCCCCGTCAGCCCCAGCCTGGGCAATCCGAAATGGCCGAAGATGAGTCCGTAATTGACGATCCCGTTGAACAGGACCGCGACCACCCCGACGATGAACGACCAGAGCGGCTTTTCGAGCGCCGAGATGAAGGAGCGAAGCACCAGATACCAGAGATAGGGCAGGAACCCCCATTGCAGCGCCCGAACGAAAAGCTGGGCGTCGGCCGCGAGCGCCGGATCCTGGCCCATGGCGACGAGGATGGGGCCGGTGAACCAGAGGATCAGCCAGACGGGCATGGTCAGCGCCACCGCCGCCCACAGGCCCTGGCGCACCGTCCGGCGGACGTCGCGGACGCTGTGGCGCCGCTCGCCCAGCTCCTTGGCGATCATCGGCGCTGTCGCAGTGACGAGACCGATGCCGAAGATCAGGAAGGCGAAGTAGATGTTCACCCCGAGCGTTCCCGCCGCCAGCACCGACGGCCCCGCCCAGCCGAGCAGGACGACGTCGGTCACATGGATCAGCGCCTGGGCGATGTTGGTGAGAATGAGAGGCCAGGCGAGCGCCAGGGTCGCGCGACTCTCGTCGCGCCAGAGGCGGCGGGTCTCGGGGCTCCGCTGAAGCATGGGGGGGGGCCGTAGCCGGTGTCGTGTCATCCGTCATCCCGGCGAAAGCCGGGACTTCGAAGAGACCCGCCGAGACTTCTCGACTTGAGGTCCCGGCTTTCGCCGGGACGACGGCGTCCCCATATCCTCCTCATGATCCCACTCTCGGTCCTCGACCTCGCTCCCGTCCCCGAAGGCGCCGACGCCGGCCAGGCGCTTCGCAATTCGCTCGCGCTGGCACGATCGGCGGAGCGGCTGGGCTATCGGCGCTACTGGATGGCGGAGCATCACTCCATGCCCGGAATCGCCAGCGCCGCCACCGCCGTGGCGCTCGCCTACGTCGGTGCCGGCACCTCGACGATCCGGATCGGCGCCGGCGGGGTGATGCTTCCAAACCACGCGCCCCTGGTCATCGCCGAGCAGTTCGGAACCCTCGAGTCGCTCTTTCCGGGCCGGATCGATCTCGGCCTCGGCCGGGCCCCCGGAACCGACCGCGCCGCGGCCCTCGCTTTGCGGCGCAGCCTCGCTTCGGACGAGAATCAGTTCCCTCAGGATGTCGTCGAGCTGATGGGCTATTTCGAGGTACGGGAAGGCCCCGGCGTCCGCGCCGTCCCGGGCGAAGGGCTGAGCATTCCCGTCTGGATCCTCGGCTCGAGCCTGTTCGGAGCGCAGCTGGCGGCGATGCTGGGCCTGCCCTACGCCTTCGCGTCGCATTTCGCGCCCGGCCAGATGATCGACGCGATCCGGGTCTATCGCGAGCGCTTCCAGCCGTCCGCTCAGCTCGATCGCCCCTATGTGATGCTCGGCTTCAACGCCTTCGCCGCGGAAACTTCCGAGGAGGCCGAGCTGCTCGCCACCTCGGTGCAGCAGGCTTTCGTCAATTTGCGAAGCGGCAATCCCGGCAAGCTGCGGCCGCCCCTCCCCGGCTATGGAGAGACTTTGCCGCCGCAGGCGCGCGCGATGCTCGACCAGGTCCTCACCTGCTCCGCGATCGGCGACCCGGCGACGGTGAAGGCGCGAATCGAGGCGTTCGTGGAATTTACCGGCGCGGACGAGCTGATGATCACGTCGCAGATATACGATCACGAGGCGCGGCTGCGGTCGTACGAGATCGTGGCGGAGGCTTTCGCGTGACCGTCGTCCCAGCGCACGTCAGTCTCGCGAATCCAGTTCCTTCACCAGTCTCTTCGGGGCCTGGGCGCGGTAGCTCTCGTCAATCCAGTCCTCGAGCTGCTTCAGGCTCGGCATCTCCCCCTCCGGCGGCGTGAAGCTGACCCAGCCCGATTTGCCGAGGCCGTAGCCTGTCGGCTCGGCGTAAGGGAGATCCAGCGCGACCTCGCCGGTATAGGGGAGCTTCACCGACAGGCTGAACGGCTGCCCGGCGACCGGCAGATAGGCGAAGGTCTTGTCGTTGACGGCGAGGTCGTCATGCTCGGGCCAAGGCGCTTTCGAATGGGCTCCGGGATAGGTCAGTCCGAAGGCGCGAAGCGCGTGCAGGATCGAGTCGCTCATCCTCGGAAATCTCCTCGCGGCGTGGTGGGCGCGGTAGGGATTGAACCTACGACCCCACCCGTGTGAAGGGTGTGCTCTACCACTGAGCTACGCGCCCACGCCGTACGGAAGGCGCCACTTAGTAACGCTCGGGCGAAGTGTCCACTCCCCGTCATCCCGGCGAAGGCCGGGATCCATGAACACGGACCTTCACCGAGAGGCGATCCGGCCGAGTTTCTCACGGCGATCCACCATGTTCATGATCCCGGCCGTCGCCGGGATGACGGCGCTTCAAGTCGAGAGTCGATCTTATTGTATCCCGTCGGCTAGCGCGCCACCGAATCCTTCAGCACCTTGCCGGCCTTGAACTTGGGCTGGGTCGATTCCTTGATCTGCATCGGCTCGCCGGTTCGGGGGTTGCGGCCCGTGGAAGCCTTGCGCTTGGAGCAGGAGAAGGTGCCGAAACCGACCAGCCGAACCTCGTCGCCGCGCTTCAAGGCGCTCTGGATCGTGTCGAAGACACCTTCGACCGCCCGGGTCGCGTCGCCGCGGCTAAGCCCGGTCGCGTCCGCCACCGCCCCGATGAGCTCCTGCTTGTTCATCTCTCCCGAACCCCCTTTTTTCCGATTGAGTCGCAGTCGGCGCTTGCCTCCATCTAACGGCAGGACCCGAGAGGGAGTCAAAAGGAAAGCGCGACTTTCCGTTGGAAAATCGCCCCGTCCTGATCCGAATTCGTTGATGCGTTGCACAAATGATCCTCCCTGCGGCGAAGCCGTGGGGAGGGGGACCAAACGAAGTGTGGTGGAGGGGTAATCGCTAAAGCCTCGCCAATACCCCTCCGCCATGCTTCGCATGGCCCCCCACCCCATCTGCGATGGGGAGGATCTTCAATGCCTTATCGACGCTCCCACCGCCTCGTCGGGCGCCGCCGCAAGCTCGGGCTTCGGGACCGCGGCGAGCTCGTCGGCCTCGGTCCAGTCGATGGGAGCGATCGGGGTCGCCAGCGCGTGGCTGAGCACCTCGTCGACATGGCTGACCGGGACGATCTCGAGCCCGCCGGTGATCGTCGCCGGGATCTCGACCAGATCCTTCTCGTTCTCGGCCGGGATCAGAACCTTCTTGATGCCGCCGCGAAGCGCCGCCAGCAATTTCTCCTTGAGTCCGCCGATCGGCAGCACGCGCCCGCGCAAGGTGACCTCGCCGGTCATGGCGACGTCGCGGCGGACCGGAATCCCGGTCAGCGTGGAAATTATCGCCGTGACCATGCCCACTCCGGCCGACGGGCCGTCCTTCGGAGTGGCGCCTTCGGGCAGGTGGACGTGGATGTCCTTGCGCGCCAGCAGGGTCGGCTTGACCCCGTAGCTCGGGCTCCTCGCCTTGACGAAGGAGAAAGCCGCCTGGATCGACTCCTGCATGACGTCGCCGAGCTTGCCAGTCCACTTGATCTGACCCTTGCCGGGTACGGTCACCGCCTCGATGGTGAGAAGCTCGCCGCCGACTTCGGTCCAGGCGAGGCCGGTGACGGCCCCGATCTGGTCCTCCTCCTCGCCCATGCCGTGACGATGGCGGCGGACACCCGAATATTCACCGATATTCTCGGCGGTCAGCTCGACCCGCTCGGTCTTGCCCTCGAGGATTCGCCGAAGGACCTTGCGCGCCACCTTGGCGATTTCCCTCTCCAGCGTACGAACGCCCGCTTCCCGGGTGTAATGCTGGATCAGGCTCCTGAGGCCGTCCTTCGCGAAGATCAGCTCGCCGTCCTTGAGACCGTGCGATTCGATCTGCTTGGGAATGAGGTGACGGGTCGCGATCTCGACCTTCTCGTCCTCGGTATAGCCTTCGAGCCGGATGATCTCCATCCGGTCGAGAAGAGGCTGGGGCATGTCCATCGTGTTCGCCGTGGTTACGAACATAACGTCCGAAAGATCGTAGTCGATCTCCAGATAATGGTCCTGGAACTTGGAGTTCTGCTCCGGATCGAGCACTTCGAGCAAAGCCGAGGCCGGATCGCCGCGGAAGTCCTGGCCGAGCTTGTCGATCTCGTCGAGCAGGAAGAGCGGGTTCGAGCTTCCGGCCTTCTTCAGGTTCGAGATGATCTTGCCCGGCAAGCTCCCGATGTAGGTACGGCGGTGGCCGCGGATCTCGGCTTCGTCGCGGACTCCGCCAAGCGACTGGCGAACGAATTCGCGGCCCGTGGCGCGGGCGATCGAACGGCCGAGCGAGGTCTTGCCGACGCCCGGAGGGCCGACCAGGCAAAGGATCGGCCCCTTCAATTTATTGGTTCGGGCCTGGACGGCGAGATATTCGATGATCCGGTCCTTGACCTTCTCGAGCCCGTAATGGTCCTCGTCGAGGATCGCCTGGGCTTCGGCGATGTCCTTCTTGACCTTCGACTTCTTGCCCCAGGGGAGGCCGAGCAGGACGTCGAGATAATTGCGGCTGACGGTGGCCTCGGCCGACATCGGCGCCATCGCCTTCAGCTTCTTCATCTCCGAGGTCGCCTTGGCGCGGGCCTCCTTCGAAAGCTTGGTCTTGGCGATCTTTCGGGCAAGCTCGGCGAGCTCGTCGCCCTCCCCTTCCTCGCCTTCGTTGCCAAGCTCGCGCTGGATCGCCTTCAACTGCTCGTTGAGATAATATTCGCGCTGAGTCTTCTCCATCTGCCGCTTGACCCGGCTCCGGATGCGCTTCTCGACCTGGAGCACCCCGAGCTCGCCCTCCATGAAGGCGAACACCATCTCCAGTCGGCGGACCGGGTTCAGCTCGGCAAGCAGAGCCTGCTTGTCGGACACCTTGATGTTGATGTTGGCGGCGACCGAGTCGGCGAGCTTGGACGCTTCGCCGATCTGCGCGAGCTGAACCGCCGTTTCGGCTGGAAGCTTGCGGTTCAACTTGGAATAATTCTCGAACTGCTCGACCACCGAGCGCATCAGGGCCGCGACCTCGGTACCCTCCGGCTCGTCGACCTCGATCGCCTCGACCTCGGCGACGAGATGCTGCTCCTCCATCCCCATCGAGACGAGATTGGCGCGCTGCTGTCCCTCGACCAATACCCGGACCGTCCCGTCCGGAAGCTTCAGAAGCTGAAGGACGGTCGCGATCACGCCCATGTCGTAAAGCGCGTCGCGATCGGGATCGTCCTCCGCCGGATCGAGTTGGGAGACGAGGAATATCTGCTTGTCCGCCGCCATCGCGCTTTCGAGCGCGGCGACCGATTTGTCGCGGCCGACGAAGAGCGGCACGATCATCTGCGGGAAGACGACGATGTCGCGAAGCGGCAGGACGGGATAATTCTGGCTCATCGAAACTCCACATGCAGGCCCTTGGGGCCGCCTTGCAGCCTATATGGGGTGAGCGCCCCAGTCATCAATGCAATTGGCGGCCGGACGCGCCTGCGCCACCGCCTGGGCCGGAACGCGGTCCGTCGATTGCCCCTTTCCGACCCTCTTGCGATATGGCAGACCTGCCAAGGGTTTAGAGCTCATGCACCGACCCGGAACGCAGGGGGCTGCAACATTTGACACACAGGCGCCGGACCTGCGGCATCAAGCCGCCACAGGGTGGGATTAACGCCCGTCCGAGAGGTCATTCAGGCCCATCCGGAGTTCATTTTATGCGTCGGTACCTGTTCGCGTTCGTCCCGCTCCTCCTGCTTTCGGTTCAGCCGCCCGTCTTCGCCAAGGAGCGCAAGTCCGACTCGGCGGGGCAGCAATGCACGCCGAAGAAGAAGAAAAGCGGCGGAATGTTCGGCGCCATCGCCGGCGGCATTGCGGGCACCGCACTGGGCGGTTGGGGCGGCGCTGGCGGTGCATTGATGGCCGCCGGCCTGCCGGTCGCCTCGCTTCTGACCGATGCGATCATCCGGAAGCTCGACTGCAAGGAGCAGGTCCAGGCCGCGACCGCCACCGACACCGCGGTTCGCGGCGGGGTCGGCACGACTTCGACCTGGGAGAGCGATACCAGGCCCGGGGTGCAGGGCTCGTCGACGGTCCGCGATCAGCGGGCCTCGGCCGATGGGGGCAGCTGCATGCTGATCACCGACGTCGTCATCGTCGACGGCGAGGAGACGTCCGTCGACAAGCGCATGTGCCGCAAGCCCGGCGGCGGCAATTACGTGCTCGCGGCCTGAGGCGGTGCGGAGGGGCGTCTCCAGCCTGGCTTTGGCGGCGCTGCTGTCGTCGTCATGGGCGCAGGCCGCCGTCGATCCGGCCAATCCGACCTGCCCGAGAGACCTCAACGTTACCGCCCACAAGACGATGCAGCTCACCTTTCGCGAAGAGGAGGGGCTTCGGATCCTGCTCGCCGAGGGCGCGATCGACAGCGGACTCCCCGCCCGGATGCAGGCGGCGCTCAAGAAGCACGGGCCGATCGACCAGATCTGGCTCCGCTCGCCCGGCGGCGACGCCCGGGCCGGGACGGAGGCCGGCAAGCTCATCCGCCAGTCGCTCGCCTTCACCCGAATCCCGAGCGGCTGGGCCTGCTTCAGCGCCTGCAACTTCGTCTTCATGGGCGGCCGCGGCCGCATGGTCGACAACGGCGGGCTGTTCGTCGTCCACATGTTCACGCACACCAGCGACCGCGGCGCCATCGAGGCGGAGGTGCTTCGCGGAACCGAGAGCACGGTCGGCCTGATCGGGGACATCGAGCAGGATTCGGCCCTGCTCGCCAGCGAGGACAACGACTTCCTGATCCGGATGGGCGTATCGCGCAAGTTGCTGACCGACGTCATGTACCGCCAGAAGGCGGTGAAGGAGCAGGGCGGCGACGGCTCGACCCGCCGCTGCCTTACCCAGGCCGAGGTCTTCCAGTACAAGGTCGCCAACGTCCGGGCGGAGGGCAAATGATTGCCCGCGCCAGGTTCGCCGAGCGTGTTTTGAAAGGGAATTGAAGATGCGTGCCTCAGCCTCGATGGCATTGGCCGGCACGTTCCTGGCCGCCGCTCCGGTTGCGGCCGAGCCGACCCCGGCAAGCGGTCCCGCGCCCGCCTGGGTGGTCGCTCCGGCCATTCCTCCGCTGGACGAGGCCGCCGGCGACGCCCCCTTCCAGTTCCTGATGAACTCCGCCCAGGAGAGGATCCTGGCGGACGGAGTCGAGCAATATATCGAATATGCGGCCGTTCCCCTGACCACCGGCGGGTTGCACGCGCTCGGCAACGTCACCCTGCCCTGGAATGCGGAGAGGACCGACCTCACCCTCCACAAGATCGCGATCCGGCGCGGCGGCGCGACGATCGACTTGCTGAAGTCCGCCGAGACGCTCGTCTTGCGCCGTGAGAACAATCTCGAAAAAGCCATGCTCGACGGCACCTGGACCGTCGTCATCCCGGCCTGGGGGCTGCAGGTCGGAGACATTCTGAACGTGGCCTTCACCTACAAGACCAAACCCTCCACTCTGGGATTGAAACCGGAGGAGCTGCAGGATCTGGACACGTCGGTGCCGATCGCCTGGATGGAGCGCCGGTTTCTCGTCGCGGACGACGTCAAGCTGGACTGGAAATTATCCTCCCGGATCGGTCCGCCCCAGATCGTCCGTCGGGCGGGAATGACAGAGCATCGTTTCGTCGCGACGAAGGTGCAGCCCTTCTCGAATCCCAGCTTCGCCCCTTCGCGCTTCACCCTCCCGCTGATCCAGGTCACGGGATATGACGACTGGGCCTCGGTCGCGAACCTGCTCCGTCCGCTGTTCGACAAGGCGCGCCGCCCGAGTCCGGCCTCCCCGCTCCTGCGCGAGGCCGACCGGATCGCCGCGGCCACGAGCGACCCCGCCGATCGCATGGTTGCCGCCCTGCGCCTCGCCCAGGAGCAGGTCCGCTACGTCGCCCTCCTGCTGGGCGACGGCGCTTATGTCCCCATGAGCGCCGACGACACGTGGCACCGCAAGTTCGGCGACTGCAAGGGCAAGACGAGCCTGTTGCTCGCCCTGCTCGACCGGCTGGGAATCGAAGCCGATCCGATGCTCGTCAGCAACCAGCATGACGACAGGCTCAAGGAACAGCTTCCTTCCCTGCAGCTGTTCGATCATGTGCTGGTACGGGCGCGCATCGGCTCCAAGACCTATTATCTCGATGCCGTCGGCTACGGACAGCGGACCCTGGACGAGCTCGCGATCACGCCTTTCTCCCACGGCCTTGCGCTCCGCGACGGGGCCGCGCTCGAGGCGCTCGTGCAGGGCGAGCTTACGGCTCCAACCCGGGAATTCTCTCTCGTCTGGGACGGATCGAAGGGCCTTCAGGGCGAGGTTCCCTTCAAGGCGACTCTGACGCTTCGGGGCACGGCGGCCGCCGCGATGCGGGCGAAGCTTTCCGGCGCCACCGACATCCCCCAGTTCGACACCGGCCTGAAAGGGATGTTTCCGAGAATACGAAATGAAGATCTGACGATCCTGGAGAAACGGCCGGATGATCCCGCCGGCAACTTCGTCGTCCACCTCGGCGGCAAGTCGGCGATGGACTGGTCGCCGTTCGAAGGGCAACGCCACGCCCGCTACGCCCTTACCCAGAGCACTCTCGTCTGGAAGCCCGACTTCGACCGGAGCACGGGTCCCGGCAAGGACTGGCCGGTCTTTATCGGCAACGACCCGCATTGGGAACGCATGACCGAAACCATCATCCTGCCCGACGCCGGCAAGGGCTATTCGCTCGAATCGGACGAGCTGGACAAATCGCTCGCCGGATCGTCGCTCAGGCGCACGGTGACCAAGACGGGAGAGCAGGTGACGATGGTCGCCGACTTCCGGCATCTGAAGCGCGAGATCAGCGCCGAGGAAGCGCGCCTCGCGGCGCCCCTGCTCGAAGAGGTCGGCCGGAATTTCGCCTACGTCCTGGGACCGCGGGTACGGAAAGGAAAGACCGCCGCGGGCAAGTGAGCGATCTTCTCGCTTTCGCGCCGCCTCGGGACCGGGAGCTTGCGGCGGATCAGCCAGCCAGAAGAATGAGCAAGACCGCGAAGCCGTTCTGGAGCGCGTGGATGGCGAAGGCGACGCCCAGGGCCGGTAGGAGGCCCTCGCGCCGCCAAGTCAAAAAGGCGATCGACATGATCAGGAAGGGCCACCAGATCACCAGGCCCCAGGTCGCCACGATCAGGCTGTGAACGACGGCCCAGATCAGGGCGCTGCCGACCACCGCCGGACCCGGCCCGAGCAATCGGTCGAGGAGGAGGAGAGGCAAGGCCAGAAGCAGGGTCTCGAGAGCCGGCCCGACGAAGACGACGAGCAGGATCAGGGATTGCGCTTCGCCCGGAAATTGCGGAGCCGCTGCGTCGGCCGCGATCAGCCTGACCAAAGCCGACAGCGCGATGCTCGGAAGCAAGGCCGCCAGCCAG
Source organism: Allosphingosinicella sp. (assembly GCA_035629855.1). Classification (GTDB taxonomy): domain Bacteria; phylum Pseudomonadota; class Alphaproteobacteria; order Sphingomonadales; family Sphingomonadaceae; genus Allosphingosinicella. The sequence continues at coordinate 5,589 of DASQLT010000068.1, read as the reverse complement.
GCCCTGGCGACGTAACGGGGCGCGAACGAGTCGGTCTCGAAAAGGAAGCGCGGCAGCCAGGCCAGATAGGCCGGCCGCCCCGGCAAAACGGGGTCAGCGATCACCGTTCGACGCTTTACGTTCAGGCGGCGTCGCCGGTCTTTTCCTTCTCGGCATAGACTCGGATCGGGTCCTTGCGGCCCTCGACCACGTCCTTGTCGATCATCACCTCGTCGACACCGTTCATCGACGGAAGGTCGAACATCGTGTCGAGCAGGATGTTCTCGAGGATCGACCTCAGGCCGCGGGCGCCGGTCTTGCGCTCGATCGCCTTCTTGGCGACGGCGATCAGCGCCTCCTCGGTGAAGCTGAGCTTCACGTCCTCCATGTCGAACAATTTGGCATATTGCTTGATGAGCGCGTTCTTCGGCTCCTTGAGGATCTTGACGAGGGCGACCTCGTCCAGGTCCTCGAGAGTCGCGATCACCGGCAGCCGGCCGACGAACTCGGGGATGAGCCCGAACTTCAGGAGATCGTCCGGCTCGCCCTGGCGGAGGATCTCGCCGGTGCGGCGCTCCTCGGGCGCGGCGACATAGGCGCCGAAGCCGATCGACTTGCCCTGAAGGCGGTCGGCGATGATCTTCTCGAGGCCGGCGAAGGCGCCGCCGCAGACGAAGAGGATGTTGGTCGTATCGACCTGGAGGAATTCCTGTTGCGGATGCTTGCGCCCGCCCTGCGGCGGCACGCTAGCGGTCGTGCCCTCCATCAGCTTCAGGAGCGCCTGCTGGACGCCTTCGCCCGAGACGTCGCGGGTGATGGAGGGATTGTCCGACTTGCGGCTGATCTTGTCGATCTCGTCGATATAGACGATCCCGCGCTGCGCCCGCTCGACATTGTAGTCGGAGGCCTGGAGCAATTTCAGGATGATGTTCTCGACGTCCTCGCCGACATAGCCGGCTTCGGTGAGAGTCGTCGCGTCGGCCATGGTGAAGGGCACGTCGAGCAGCCGCGCCAGGGTCTGGGCGAGCAAAGTCTTGCCGCAGCCGGTGGGCCCGACGAGCAGGATGTTCGACTTCGAAAGCTCGACCTCGCCGCCTTTGGAGCCATGGGCGAGGCGCTTGTAATGGTTGTGGACCGCGACCGAGAGGACGCGCTTGGCGTGGCTCTGGCCGATCACATAATCGTCGAGATGCTTGCAGATCTCGAGCGGCGTGGGAACGCCGTCGCGAGTCTTCACCAGCGACGACTTGGTCTCCTCGCGGATGATGTCGTTGCACAGCTCGACGCATTCGTCGCAGATGAACACGGTGGGCCCGGCGATGAGCTTCCTGACCTCATGCTGCGATTTCCCGCAGAAGGAACAGTAGAGAGTGCTCTTGGAGTCGCTGCCGCTAAGCTTCGTCATTCTCGTCCTTACAGGCGCTGCGAGTGGCGCCCTCTGCTATCCAGCCATCCTAGCCCGCACTATCGCACGACCACAATGGCTTATTGATTAACGGCGATTGACGGCCTCGGGAGGCGTCCCCGTTCCGGACGCCTCCGAAAATGCGATGGATGCTTCCGAGCCGACCGTTTTCCCGCCACGGCAATGTGGCCCTGCGCCCGGGCCGCGACAAGCCCTTGCGCCAGCAACGATAACCTCGGCGCGTTTCGTCTGGAATCGGTCGGACGTCCGGAAGTCCGGCTCCTCCGCGCGAGCGCCTTCCGCTCAGAAGACCAGAGCGACGATGATGATGATGACAATGAGAGCGCCGAGGCTGATCGTGACGTTGCGGTTCATGGAGTGTCCCCTTGAAGATGGTACTTCCGTAACAAAGGGGCGTGGGCCGCGGTTCCGAGGGAGAGCGCCGAGCCGCGCGACGAAGGTCCGCGGGCATGCGAATTTTAGATCGCGTGTTGGACCGTGGTAGATCGCCATCGAAGCAAGGCCGCACGCATCGACGCTTGCAAAACCCAACGGTTAGGTTAAAATTGTGCCCACTATCCACCGCGAGCATGGCCTGCGTTTCGGGATCCACAGCAATGACCATGGACCTGCCCATGTTCACGTATTCGGCGATGGTGAAATGAAGATCTTCATCTCGACCGAAGACGGTCTTCCCCGGGCGGCCTGGTCGGTCGGAATGAAGCGAGCCGACGAGCGCAGGGCAATGGAAATAGTGCTGGAGAGACAGGCGGAATTCCTGGCTCGCTGGCAGGAAGTACAGGGAGAAGGCGGGTGACCGGTCACTGGTCGGATGAGCAGCTCGAGGCGGCGGAGACCCGCGGCCGGGCGATGCTCGAAACGGAGCCGCGGGCGGCTTCGGCCCGTTACGACCCTGGCACCGGCCGCATCGTCGTTGATCTAACTAACGGGTGCGCCTTCGCCTTTCCCGCGCGGCGGATCGAGGAGCTTGAAACCGCGAGCGACGCCGAGATCGCGGAGGTGCAGGTGGCCGGCGCCGGCTTCGGCCTCCACTGGCCATCGCGCGACGCTGACTTAACGCTTAGCGGCCTGATGAACGGCGTTTTCGGCACACGCAGATGGATGAGCGAGCTGGCTCGGAGGGCCGGGCGAAGCACCTCCCCAGCCAAGGCCACGGCGGCGCGGGCGAACGGGACGAAGGGGGGACGACCTCGTAAGGCGGGGTAGGGCTCCGCACCTTCCGGCGTTCAGATCTCCATGAATTTTTTTGGAAGTGTCGAATCAAAAAAAAAGGGAACAGCCGCTGTGACTGCCCCTTTTCAACAATCGACGGTGGACGTGGCTGGAGGGCCTAAGCCGCCTCCGCCTGATGAGTCGCATCGCCCTCGCCCGGCGCCGGCCTCTTCTCGAAGACCTCGTCGACCAGGCCGAATTCCTTCGCCTCGCTGGCGCTGAAGAATTTGTCGCGCTCGACGGCGCGCTCGATCGCGTCGATCGACTGGCCGGTGTATTTGGCCATGAGCTCGTTCATCCGGTGGCGGATCCTCAGGATCTCCTTGGCCTGGATCTCGATGTCGGTCGCCTGGCCCTGGGCGCCGCCGGAGGGCTGGTGGACCATGATCCGGGCATTGGTCAGAGCGACCCGCATCCCCGGCTCGCCGGCGCAGAGCAGGAAGGCGCCCATCGAAGCGGCCTGGCCGATGCAGACCGTGCCGACGCGCGGACGGATGTACTGCATCGTGTCGTGCATCGCCATTCCGGCCGTCACCACCCCGCCCGGCGAGTTGATGTACATGAAGATGTCCTTCTTCGGATTCTCGCTCTCCAGGTACAGGAGCTGGGCGGTGACCAGGGTCGCCATATGGTCCTCGACCTGGCCGGTCACGAAGATGATCCGCTCGCGCAGCAGCCGCGAATAAATGTCGAAGCTGCGCTCGCCGCGGTTCGATTGCTCGATCACGATCGGAACGAGGCCGGCGATGATGTCTTCATGGTCCATGGGGGGAGGATTCCTGCTCGGGTGGTGTGACAGGATCACACATCGGAGGTTCGGGCGCCCCGTTCAAGGCCCTACGCTTCACCGTTGACCGCCGATATTCCTCAGAGTTGTATTCCGTCCTGGAATGTCGTATGGAACGGACGAACGCCGGACGTCGGCGCGGTCAGAAAGGGGAGGGAGACGCGCATGGCACAGGTATTTTCCAGGCACCGAGAGATCGGTGCGGCCGCAAGGCTCCCAAGCGCGTGGCTGCCCGCCCCCTCGAGGAGCAGCGAACATGGGAGCTTCCTGTCAGGTATTCGTCGACCTCGCCTTTCAGGGTCGGCTTCGTAAGAGCAACGAGCTGGTTGGGGCGGAGATTTTCCTCTTGACCCAGCTTCTGGAGGAGCAGGGCCCCTCGGTGCTCGACGTCCCGGGCTATTGCGTGACCGTTCCGGTCCCCGCAAGCCGCGCCGGGAAATCCGGTCGCATCGAGATCCTGCTCAAGATCCTGGGTGTATGGACCACCTTGTGGCTGGAGGTACGGCGGCCCGGCGTCTTCGTATTGTACGATCGCTGGAGGCGTTAGTCCGCACGGATATTGAGATTATGAGCAAAGTGAAAGACGGACTGGTGAAGTGGCAGCCTGAGCTGTCGTCGGAAGCGTTCGAGCATATCGCTCGCCTCCGGGCCGAGATCGAGCCCCGCATCAGGCTGATGCGCGAGCTCAGGACAGTGCTGGGTCTAACGCAGGTCGAGGTTGCCAAGCTTCTCGGTGTGACCCAGTCCAACGTTTCCAAGATAGAAGCCGGAGGCGATCCGTCGCTTTCGGTTCTGGCGCGCATGGCGGATGCCAAGGGGATGCGGCTGCGTCTCGCGGTAGAAGCCCCGGACGGCAAGGAGGCCGCGAGCTTCAGCCTCGGCTGATCCACTCCGGCCCGCGGTCTAGAGCGTGATCGCTTGAGAATGAATCGCGGACTTTTTCCCGACATCGGCGTCACCCTGAACTTGTTTCAGGGTCCAGCGGGCCGCTCGCCCGGGAAGCGGAAAGCTGGATGCTGAAACAAGTTCAGCATGACGGGATGAGACAGCGCTTCAGTCTAAAATGATCATGCTTTAGGCAAGACGCGCCGCAACCCCTGCCGCTCCCGTCCGTTCAGCGCTTCCCGAACGAGACGGCGAGGCAAGGATAAAGATGACGAAGGACGCGAAGGACAATAAAAGGGGATGCTTCGTCGTCGCCGCGATCGTGGCCGTCATGCTGATCGCGCTCGCCTGGGGGATCATCGCCAGCCGCGACGACGCCCGAACCGCCGTCCCCGGCTCCGACGGCGGCGTTGCGGTCGATGCCGGGACGGGCCGGTCGCCGCCGCCGAAGACCGACGCGCCCGAATAGGCGACGGCGCGCCCTCCCCCTCTTGCGCCCGCTTCCATGTTGCGGCACCTGTGCCTCGAGCGGGAGGCGGGGAATGCGGCATTATCGGGTGAACAAGCTCGCCAAGGCGGGCGGCGTGGTGATCAAGCGCAAGGACATTTTGGCGAACGACGACCGCGAGGCGGTCGCTCGGGTGCAGGACGACGTCGATTGCCCGATCTGCGACGTCTGGCGCGATGGCCAGAAGATCGGCTCGATCGTCTGAAGCGCGATTTTCGGACTGCCGCCGGTCGAGATTTCGAGACGCTTCGCCGGCCGCAGGCCAATCATTATTCAACGCAACGACGCAACGATGTCGTGCCCTTCACTCGCCTCGCGAACTTCCAGACATTTGAAGATGCCGGGCTGCGCGCGGCTTTGGAGAGCGCGCACGGTTACAGTGACCCGCCTGGGCATCGTTGCGTCTTTGCGTCTTTCCGTTGAAAATTGAAGGCCGCGGCGCCTGCGGCTTCGCGGCGGCGGACGACCCCGTACGGCGCAGACTGAATGTTCTTGACTTGTTCTCGCTCCTATGCCATATGCAACCCCTGCCCGAGTCGTCCCGATCAACCGGCGAGGGTAGGGATTCGGCCGAGGGGTTCGCCCCGAGGCCGGCGGCCGGCGCGAAGTCATCCGGGAACGTTTGAGCTCGCGTCTACCGAAGAGTTGCGGCTGCGTTGTCCTCCGGGACGTGCCGGAAGCGGCAAAGGCGTGGAAAGACCGTCGCCCCGGCTTAGGGCGTGAGGGAAGATCGAGGCTTCGGCCGAGTTCTCACCAAATCGGGGCCAGCGACCCCGGACGGAAACGAAGCGC
>DASQLT010000067.1:0-20583 GCA_035629855.1 Allosphingosinicella sp. | reverse complement strand
CGATCTTCGCCGACATGCGGTTGTCGAAGGCGTCCCAGACGTCGGACCACTGGCCCTTGGTCGCGGCCTTCGAATATTCGGTGGCGCGGGTTTCGAAGAAGTTGGCGTGCTCGACGCCGTTGAGCAAAGGCGCCAGCCAGGGCAGCGGGTGCTCGTCCATCATGTAGATCGGCTGGAAGCCCAACTGGCCGAGGCGCCAGTCGGCGATGTAGCGGATGTAGCGCTTGATCTCGCGCGGAGTCATGCCGGGGACCGGGCCCATTTCGAAGGCGAGATCGATGAAGGCGTCCTCCAGCCGGACGGTCTTCTGGCAGACGTCGAGGATGTCGTCCTTGACCGCCTTGGTGAGGCAATCGCGCTCCTTGCAGAAGGCGTGGAACAGGCGGGTGATGCCCTCGCAATGCAGGCTCTCGTCGCGGACGGACCAGCTGACGATCTGGCCCATGCCCTTCATCTTGTTGAAGCGCGGGAAGTTCATCAGCATCGCGAAGCTTGCGAAGAGCTGGAGCCCCTCGGTGAAGCCGCCGAACATGGCGAGGGTCTTGGCGATGTCCTCGTCGGTGTCGACCCCGAAGGTAGCGAGATAATCGTGCTTGTCCTTCATTTCCTTATACTGAAGGAACATCGAATATTCGCTCTCGGGCATGCCGATCGTGTCGAGCAGATGCGAGTAAGCGGCGATGTGGACCGTCTCCATGTTGGAGAAGGCGGCGAGCATCATCTTGACCTCGACCGGCTTGAACACCCGGCCGTATTTGTCGTGGTAGCAATCCTGAACCTCGATGTCGGCCTGGGTGAAGAAGCGGAAGATCTGGGTGAGCAGGCTGCGCTCGTGATCGGTCAGCTTCTGCGCCCAGTCGCGGCAATCCTCGCCGAGCGGCACTTCCTCCGGCATCCAGTGGATCTGCTGCTGGCGCTTCCAGAAATCGAACGCCCAGGGATATTCGAAAGGCTTATACTGCTTGCGGGCTTCGAGAAGGGACATGACGGGTTACTCCAGCGAAATTCTAATAAAGGCGCATCTGGGCGTCGGGCCAGTAGAGCCCGACCAGGCAGAGGCCGATGGCGGTGGCGATCACGGCGCCGATGACGATGATCGTTGCTCGGCGCCGGTCGGATTGCGAACCGGGATTGGCGCGGCGTACGGAGCGCACCAGCAAAGGCAAAGCGACGAGATCGAGCGCCGCCATGCCGATCAGGAATTGGCCGAGGGTGATCCCGCCCTCGCTCATGCGATCGCCACGCCGCCGAGCGGGGTCAGGAAGCCGAGCGCGAGCAGCAGGATCGCGACGAGAGCGCCCCACGCCGCATAGCGCTTGCCGTCGCGGCGGCGGGCATATTGGGGCGTGCCCGGCCCGGCGCCCCGGTGCTTGAGGAAGGCCGACGCCTGGGCGAGCGCGTAGACCATCGCGACCGCCGCGAGCAGCAGCAGGACGTGACCGAGGGTGATCGTCTCGGGCATCAGCGCCTCCTCGAACGGCGGGCGCCGATGCCCAGGAAGACTATTCCGAAGACGTAGCCGAAATCGTACCAGCCGCCATTGTTGGGGACCGCGTAGACCGACACGTTCGGGACGAAGAGCGACACGACCCAGGCCACGGGCAGGATGAAGCCGTGCCAGACGCCCAGCCAGAAGCCCGGCGCCTGCGGCTGGACGGCAGCGGCGTTCTGGGTCGCGGCGCAACCGGCGAGGAGAAGCAGGGGCGCCAGATAAAAAGCGGGGGAAGCGGGCGTTTTACGCAGCGCGCGCGGATGCGGAACCGCGCGCGCGATCACGGCCTCGACCTCCCCCGCCAGGCGCCGCGCCGAAGGGAGCCAGGCGCGGCTATGAGTCGCCCTCGCGGAGGGGGACGAATCCTCCCTCTCCCTGGAGGGGAGAGGGACGGCGCGAAGCGCCCGGGTGAGGGCCTGGCGAGCTGCCATATCCGGCAAAGGCGTGCCCTCACCCTCCCACGCGGCTGCGCCGCGCGGGTCCCTCCCTCTCCCCTGCAGGGAGAGGGGTTTGGAGGACGTCACTGGCACGCCAGGCATTCGTCGTAATCGGTGGTGGCCAGCTCGTATTTCGGAGCCTCGGCGGTGTTGTCGGCCTCGACCCCGCCGGCGAAACCGGCGCGCTGCACCGACTTGGAGCGGAGATAATAGAGGCTTTTGATTCCGAGCTCCCAGGCGCGGTAGTGGAGCATCAGCAAATCCCATTTGTCGACGTCGGCCGGGATGAACAGGTTCAGCGAGGTCGCCTGGTCGATATAGGGCGTTCGGTCGGCGGCGAGCTCGATCAGCCAGCGCTGGTCGATCTCGAAGCTGGTCTTGAACACGTCCTTTTCTTCCGCGCTGAGGAAATCGAGATGCTGGACCGAGCCGCCGCGCTCGAGGATCGTGTTCCAGACCGAGTCCGAATTCTTCGACTTCGCGATCAGCAGTTTCTCCAGATACGGATTCTTGATCGAGAAGCTGCCCGACAAGGTCTTGTGGGTGTAGATATTGGCCGGGATCGGCTCGATGCAGGCCGAGGTTCCGCCGGTGATGATCGAGATGCTCGCGGTAGGCGCGATCGCCATCTTGCAGCTGAAGCGCTCCATCACGCCCATGTCGGCCGCGTCGGGGCACGGCCCGCGCTCCTTGGCGAGCATCATCGACGCCTCGTTCACCTGGGCGGAGATGTGCTTGAAGATCTTGAAATTGTAGCTCTTCGCCATCGCCCCTTCGAACGGGATGTTGCGGGCCTGGAGGAAGGAGTGGAAGCCCATCACTCCGAGGCCCACCGAGCGCTCGCGCATGGCGGAATATTTGGCGCGGGCCATCTCCTCCGGCGCCCGGTCGATATAGTCGGTGAGCACGTTGTCGAGGAAGCGCATGATGTCCTCGATGAACTGCTTGTCGCCGTTCCACTCGTCCCAGGTCTCGAGGTTGAGGCTGGAAAGGCAGCAGACCGCGGTGCGGTCCTTGCCGAGATGGTCGCGGCCGGTGGGAAGGGTGATCTCCGAGCACAGGTTCGAGGTCGAGACCTTGAGGCCCAATTCGCGGTGATGCCGGGGCATCGACCGGTTCACCTTGTCGATGAAGATGATGTACGGTTCACCGGTGGCCAAACGCGTCTCGACCAGCTTCTGGAAGAGCGAGCGGGCGTCGACGGTGGCCCGCGCGGAGCCGTCCTTCGGGCTCTTCAATATCCATTCGGAGCCGTCGCGGACGGCCTCCATGAAAGCGTCGGTGACGAGCACTCCGTGATGGAGGTTCAGGGCCTTGCGGTTGAAGTCGCCCGACGGCTTGCGGATCTCGAGGAACTCCTCGATCTCGGGATGCGAGATGTCGAGATAGCAGGCGGCCGAGCCGCGCCGGAGCGAGCCCTGGCTGATCGCCAGCGTGAGGCTGTCCATCACTCGGACGAACGGGATGATTCCGCTGGTCTTGCCGTTGAGGCCGACCGGCTCGCCGATGCCGCGGACCGCGCCCCAGTAAGTGCCGATGCCGCCACCGCGCGACGCCAGCCAGACGTTCTCGTTCCAGGTGTCGACGATGCCCTCGAGGCTGTCGGGCACCGAGTTCAGATAGCAGCTGATCGGAAGTCCGCGGCCGGTGCCGCCGTTGGACAGGACCGGGGTCGCCGGCATGAACCAGAGCTTGGAGATGTAATCGTAGACGCGCTGGGCGTGCTCGGCATCGTCGGAATAAGCCGAGGCGACCCGGACGAACAGATCCTGATAGGTCTCGCCGGGCAGCAGATAGCGGTCGTTCAGGGTTTCCTTGCCGAAATCGGTGAGCAGGGCATCGCGGCCGTGGTCGACCTCGAGCGGATAGATGGCCGGGCCCGGTTTGGCACCGGCCCCTGCCTTGTCCGGCGAATCGGAAAGACTGGTGGCCATTTCGCTCGCTCCCGTCTCGCTGCTGCCGGAAAGGTCCATCATCCTACCCCTTGTACTATTTTCGTTCCAGTGGATTAAGCCCACCTTAAGCGCATTCGAGGGGGCGCGGGGCGCTCATTTCGACTTGCCCCCGATATCCACAGGGCAAGCGATTTCCGCCTGCGCCCGATATAGGGGACGCAGCCGACGCCCACAAGTTGTTGCGTTGCCCCCAGGCACCGCCACTAGCCATAGTGCCTCAACTCCGATTCAGAGCCAAGACGGTAAATGACTTATCCACCATATTTTGCGGTGGGTTGAGGGCTTGGAGGGCGGCGCGAAAGGGGATGCGCGCAGGATCGTCCCGGCCTTATCGCTTGAAGAGGGACACGACCTTTGTTCCGTACCGGCGTCACCCTGAACTCGTTTCAGGGTCCAGGGTGGAGTTCGCTCCGAGTCTCTCGCTACCCGCAAGCCGGCGAACCTCGCCCGAACCTGGATGCTCAAACAACTTCAGCATGACGGGATGAACGGTCCGATCTAGGCGTAGGCGCCCCGGGACGCGCGCATCGCGAGGCCTCGGCTTTCGCCTGGTTTCGAGGCCGCGAATCCGCTTCGGTAGCCTCAGGCGCTCCGCGCCATGACCAGGAGGGTGCCGCGGCCGTCGGGGCCGTTCTGGATGCTGAGCTCGGTGATGGTGGCCCAGACCGGGGCGCCGCGGCGCGAGACTCCGACTCGGTCGCCCAGCTTGGGAGGCTTCACGAAGCCGAAAGGCCGTGCGCGGCTTTCGTCGACTGACAGAGCGGCCCGAACCATCATTGTTCCCCTTCCCGCGGGAGAGCGTCTTTTGCGCCCCCTTTTCGCAATTCCTCGATAGCAGCCTGCCGAATCGCCGCCACCTTATTGTCGGACAAAGGTCTGCCGCATCCTGCGTTCGCCGCCGTCGGAACGGGCAGGGAGTTGACGGAATGTGCCGAAATGTGCGCAAAGCGACGCGGGGGGAGAGATCATGCTGGGCAGCCAGAGCGACGAGGAGAGCAGCGCGACCGCGCTTCGTATCCGCGAGGAGCTGGCGCGCCGGCGGCTGTCGCGCCAGTGGCTCGCGGACGAAGCGAAGGTGAGCCTGTCGACTCTCGAGAAAGCGCTGTCGGGCCAGCGTCCGTTCACGCTCGCGACGGTGGTCCGGCTCGAAGGCGCGCTCGGAGTGGCGCTTCGGGCCGTGAAGGCGCCCGAGCGCAGCTCGGGCGACGCCAACCTCGCGCCCGACGAGATGGGCGCCTATTCGCGGGCCGCGGTCCATTGGCTGGAGGGCCAATATCTGACCCTGCGCCGCTCGTTCAGCGAGGCCGATTCGATCTTCGCCTACCGCACCCTGATCGAATGGCACGAAGACACGCATTGCCTCTCGTTCAGCGAAAGCTCGAGGCTCGACCGCGATTTCGAGCAGCACGGATTCGTCTCGTTCCCACATCTTTCCGGGCACATCTATCTGGTGACGAACGTCGAGGGCCAATATCGGATCGCGATCCTCGGCCGGCCGTCGCGGGCGGGCACTCTCAACGGAGTGCTGACCACCCTCGCGAGCGGCAGCGGCGCTCAGCTGATCCCGGCGACGACTCCCATCGCGCTGCTCCCGTTGAGCCGGCGGGACGGAGCGGAGGTCGGACTGATCCGTCCCGGAGACAAATGCCATGCCGAATATTCGGAGCATGTCGCCGCCGTCCGCGACCGGGGCTACGCGATGTTTCCTTACTAAATCCTCCCCGCGATTTCGCGGGGAGGGGGACCAGGCGAAGCCTGGTGGAGGGGTAATGGCGCAGGCTTCTGCCAGCTACCCCTCCACCACCCTTCGGGTGGTCCCCCTCCCCGGCAAACGCCGGGGAGGATTTAGAAGGGCCTAACCCCCCGACTTCAACGTCTTGTCGACCGTGCCCGTCGTCACCGAATGATAGGTCGGCCGCGCTTTGGCGTAGATCCGCGCCGCGACCGGGCGGCCCCACTCGCCCTGCTTGGCGAGCGTCTCGAACAAGGGCGCGACGAACTTGCGGCGGCCCATCGACATCAGGAAGCGCTCGGCCGCCGGTATTGCGGGCTGGTAGCGATTGGCGAGGGCGAGCTGAAGCCAGGCGAAGAGCGTCTCGGCGTTGCGGCCGCCGGTCAGCCCAAGCGCGCGGTCCAGCTCGGCCAGCCGCGGCTGGGGAAGCTGGCGCGGAAGTCCGTTGAGGAAGCGAAGCCGCTCCGCCGTCGTCCAGCCCGACCAGAGCGCCGCAGGCGCGGGTGCGCCGCCCCTGACGTTGTCGAGGACGGCGTCGACCGCGGCGAAGGCCTTCGGATCGGGCCGGACGGCGTTGGCGGGAAGGCCGGGCTTGTAGACCCAGTCGTCGAGCTGGAGCTTCGACTCCAGCGCCTTGTCGCCCCGGATCAGGTTCGAGCGAAGGTCGGCGAGGAAGAGCGCCGACGTCATCGGCTGAAAGGCATGGCGGTCGAAATAGGCGCGAAGCCAGGCGTCGAACCGTTCCCGCCCCGCGATCCGCTCCAGGGTCCTCAGGAACAGGGCGCCCTTGTCGTAGACGATGCCGCTGGCGCCCCCTTCCGTCGTCTCGTCGGGATTGTGGAGGCGGGTGCCGGGCGCCGTCGCCCCGATCTCGGTGAAGGCGGCCTCCATGTCGGCGAACGAGAGGGCGGCTTCCTGGCTGGCGCGGCCGGGGCCGTAGAGGGCCTCCATGATCCTGTTCTCGAAATAGGAAGTGAAGCCTTCGTTGAGCCAGGAGTCCGGCCAGACGGCGTTGGTGACGAGATTGCCCGACCAGCTGTGCGCCAGCTCGTGCGCGACGAGCCCGACCAGGCTTCGATCGCCGGCGAGGAAAGTGGGGGTGAGGAAGGTGAGGGTCGGATTCTCCATCCCGCCATAAGGGAAAGCGGGCGGAAGGACGATCATGTCGTAGCGGCCCCAGCGATAGGGGCCGTAGAGCCGCTCCGCCGCTGCGACCATCTTCTCGGTGTCGACGAGCTCGGCGGCGGCGGCGCGGATCGTCGCCGGCTCGGCATAGACCCCGGTGCGCGGGCCGAGCGGCTGGAAAGCGATGTCGCCCGCGGCGAGCGCGATCAGATAGGGCGCCACCGGCTTGTCCATCCGGAAGCGAAAGGCGCGGCCGCCGCCCTCGGCCGGCTCGCCTTCCGGAGTCAGCCGCTCGCCGCTCATCACCGCACGCAAGGGGCCTGGGACGACGATCCGCGCCTCCCAGGTCTGGCGGATTCCGGGACTGTCCTGGGTCGGGATCCAGCTTCGGTTGAGGATCGCCTGGCCCTGGCTGAACAGGAAGGGATGCTTCTTGCCCGCCGTCTGCTCGGGGGTCAGCCACTGCAGCGCTTCGGCGTCGGGCGCGCTGACATAGGCGACTCGGATGCGCCTGGCGCCATCGAGTTCGACTGTGAGCGGAGCGCCGAGGTTCGGATCGGCTTTGCCCAAAGCGAAACGGAGCGGCCTGCCGCCCTCGTCCGTGACGGACCTGACCTCGAGACCCTTGCTGTCGAGCACGATCGCCTTCGCGTCGGGCTTCGCCTGGACGTCGAGGGTCGCGGTGCCGGCAATCCGCTTCGCCGCGAAATCGGCCTTGAGATCGAGCGCGACGTGGGTCACCCGCGCCTCGAGCGGGCGGGCATAGCTTTGCGGGTCTTTCGCGTCGGCCCTGTCGAGGATCGGGGCCACCTGCCGCTCGCCGGCCGCGGCCTCCTGTCGGTTCTCCGCCCCCGGTTCGGCGGCGGGCGAGCAGGCGGCGAGGAAGGCTAGAAACGCGAGTGACGACAGGCGCAAGGCGCGGCTCCTATTTTCGGTCGGGACTGTTCGGCTCCTCTACCAGCCGGAGGCCGATGTCCACTATCGCCTCGGCCACGACCCCGATGGCCAGGCCGGCGCCGACGTCGGTCGGATAATGGGCGCAGCGCGGGATCTGGGCCAGCGCCAGCGCTCCACCCGCGGTACGGGCCGGAACGGCATATTCCGGATAATCGCGCGCGAAGGCGGCGGCGACCGCGGCCGCTCCGGCGCTGTGGCCGGACGGAAAGCTCGTCTCTTCCTTGGACGTGTCGCGGCCCGCCTTCGGCACGTGATTCTTGCCGCTTTTGCCCTTCGAGCGCGGTCGGGTGCGGTCGACCCTGACCTTGACATAATCCTTGGCGAGGGTCGCGAGCGTGTGGGCGACCAGCATCCTGACCCCCGCGCGGGCGAGACGCCTGTTGCCGCCGGCAACCCCCGCCGCGATCACGGCCGCGCACAAGGTGCGAAGCGGCGGCTGGTCGCCGAGCGCGGCGAAGCGGCCCAGCACCTCCATCGCCGGGGAGCCCCGATATGGCAAAGCCGCCTCGGCCGCGGCCTCGTCGGCCGCAAGCAGGGCCTTGCTCGCTTTGCCCTTGGCTTTGCCTTTAGCCACGGCCGAACACCGAGCCGTCGAAGCGGGCGAGCAGGTCGAGCGGGCCGTCGTAAAGCTCGCAGGCGCCGGCCTTTGCCAAAGCTTCGTCGGGGAAGCCGCCGGAGCGGAAGCCGACGGTCCTGAGGCCGAGCTTTCCGGCCGCCTCGGCGTCCCAGGGCGTGTCGCCGACCACGGCCGCCTCGTCCGCGCCGAGCGGCGCCACCCGTTCGAGCGCGGCGGCGAAGATGTCAGGACAGGGCTTTGTATTCTCGACATCGTCCTTCGACGTCGTCGCGCTCACCAGGTCGGCGCAGGCGATTAGGCTGAGATAGTAATCCACCTCCTCCGAACGGGAGGAGGAGGCGAGCACGATCTTCGTCCCGTCCGCGACGAGCCGCTCGAACAGGTCGCGCACGCCCGGGAAGGGCGTCGCCCGGGGAAGATAGTCGCGCTTGAACAGGTCGGATCGAAACGCGTCGATCTCTTCGCTCCGGGCCTCGCCCAGATTTGGAAAGAGCGACGGGATGAAATTGTCGCCCCCCTTCCCCACCTGCCAGCGAATCTCCTCGAACGGCTTGTCGAGGCCGAAGTGGAGGAAGGCTTCGCGCCAGGCGGAGGCGTGGAGATCGTTGGTGTCGACGAGCGTTCCGTCGACGTCGAACAGGGCGGCGCCGGGGCGCGGGCCTGCGCAGGCGGGAGCTTGGGTTTTACCGGTCATCGTGCCCTAACGCAGGCGCGCGCCGCAGTGTCCGCCGGGTTGGCGCCCAATTGCGCGTCGAGGTCGTTTGAAAATTGCGGCGTCATCCCGGCGAAAGCCGGGAGCCATGGACGCAGTCCTTTGACGAAGAGGCGATCCCGGCCGAGCCTCTCACGGCGATTCTCCATCTTCATGGATCCCGGCCTTCGCCGGGATGACGAGCGTGCCGAAGTCCCGGCCTGATCGAGCCGGTCCCTAGGCCGGGTCGGAAGTCCGAAAGCGCAGCAGGGCACCGCCGGCGTCGAGGCCGTCGACGAGCGGATAATAGCCGATGAAACGCTCCATTCCGGGCGAAACGGTGAGCCGCCAGGGGCTGCCGTCGTCGAGGCGGAACTCGAGCTCGATGCTCGGCATCGGGGCGCGAGGGCGGAGACGGGCGTGGGTTCTGCGCATCCGGGCAATATGACGGCGAGAGGTTCATAAAGGGTTGCCGCCGCCGTAACCGTCGGCCTCGCCTCTGTATCATCCTGCGACGTAGGTCCGGAACGGCCGCTTTTCCCCGCAAGAACAGTTTCTTCCGCGCCGGATTGTGGTAAAAGCGCTGGTAACCGATCGAGGCCGCGCGGCGCGGCAGGGGAGCAGGGCGGATGCTGGCAATGTCGATCCACGAGGAAAGGCGGGTAGCGGAGTCGCTGTCGCCGAAAGTCGCCTGGCCGACCCTTCGCCTCGCAATGCTCCTGCCCACCGCCCAGGCGGGGCTGATCGCGGGCGCCCTGACCGGGCTCCTGCCCTATTGGCTGGTGATCCTCCCGCTCGCCTATATCCACTTCGCTTATTACACTTTGGTCCACGAGAGCATCCACGGCAACGTGGTCCGGAGCACCCGCCATGCCTGGGTTCACCAGCTGCTCGGCTGGTGGGGCGCGCTCAACATGATGACGAGCTATCCGGCGCTTCGCCGGATCCATCTCCTTCATCACCAGCATACCAACACCGACGACGATCCCGACTATAATCTGTGCCACGGCCCCTTGTGGAAGAGCGTGGGCCGGGTGGTCTTCCTTCGCACATTGCTGCTGCTGCCGCTTCCGATCGTCCGGCTGGTGCCGGCGGCGAGCTACACCATCAAGCAGGCGCGGCTGACCCCGGCCGAGATGAAGGTCCACGCGATCACCGTCACCGCACTCCAGCTCGCCTTCTGGGTCGCGGTCGCCCTCGGCCATGCCAAGATCGCGGTCCTGCTCTACTGGCTGCCGATGATGTTGGGGCTGGTGCTTCTCAACGTCTTCTTCCAGTGGCTGCCCCACATGCCGTTCGACAAGACGGATCGCTACAACAAGGCGAGGGTCTATTGGCCGGCCGCGCACCGGGCCCTGCTCGGGCAGAATTTGCACCTGGGCCACCACCTCTGGCCGTCCGTGCCCTTCTACAATTACCGGCCTTTGAACGACCGCCTGCAGCCGCAATTCGAAAGCGCGCGAGGCTATGGCGTCGCCGCCGGCGAGGAAGGTCAGCCGCTTCGCGCGCAGCCGAGCGGCTGATATTCCAGCAGGGGGCCTTCCGAATCCAGGCCCGGCACCTGAGAATAAGGCCCTATGAAGCGCTCCATGCCGGTCGACACGACCAGGTCCCAGCGGCCGCCACCGGCAGTCTGGAGCCTCAATCGCGTTTTGAAAGCCCGCCGCGAGGTCGGCGGACGCTGGGTACGCATGGGATTGAACACGCCCGCCAAAGCGTTGGAGGGACGAGCAAGTTCCGGGCAACCCACGTGGAAGCGAACGCCCTTAATCCAGAATAAAGAAGTTTAGGCGACAAGGCCCCCGTGCGTGGGGAAGATTAGTGGCCAGCATCGTCGCGAAGCTGCGTGATATCGCGAAGATCGACCGATCGGCCGCCGATGAGGTGCGCCGCTCGCTGGTCGAGACCTTGTTCGCGTCCGCCACGTCGCTCGGCGCGGGCGCCGTGGCCGGCGCGGCCTGCAGCACCGCCATCGCCTTGTCGAGCCGCGATCCCTGGCTGACCGCCATGGCGGTCGCGATCGCGCTGACCGGGGCCCTTCGAGTCGGCCATGCCGTCTTCTTCCATCGGGTCGGCGAGCGGAATTCGTCCAGCAGCGCCCGCTCCGAAACCATCTACGAGCTCGGCGCCTGGACCTACGCCGCCTTGCTCGGGGCCATGGCCCTGCTCACCCTGACGCGCTCGGACAACGCGCTTTACCATCTGCTCGCGGCCGTGCTGAGCACCGGCTACGCCGCCGGAATTTGCGGCCGCAACGCCGGACGGCCGGTGATCGCCATCGGCCAGCTCGCCTTGGCCTCGGCGCCGATGTCGATCGGCCTGTTCCTCAGCAGCGACCCGCTCCGCTGGGTGCTGGGCTGCGTCAATTGCGCCTTCATAATCGGAATGGTCGACATCACCCTCCAGACCTATTCGGCGATCCTCAAGGCCATGTCCGCCACCCAGGAGCAGAAGGTCCTGACCGATCGCTTCGAACGGCTGGCGCGGTTCGACGCGATGACCGGCCTCGAGAATCGGGGTGCCTTTCAGGAGCGCCTCCAAACCGAGCTGGCGGCGGTGCAATCGGGCGAGGCCGGCGAGCTGGCCGTGCTCTGGGTCGATCTCGACAGGTTCAAGGAAATCAACGATTCGCTCGGCCACCCGACCGGGGACGGGGTGCTTTGCACCGTCGCCCGCCAGCTGTCCTCGATCATCGACGGGCGCGGCAGCGTCGCCCGCTTCGGCGGCGACGAGTTCGTCCTTCTGGCGCGCGGGACCAAGCCCTATTTCGCCGAGGAGCTGGCCCGCGAGGTGATGCGCGGCCTCACCATCCCGATGACCATCGAGGGCGCGTCGCTGCAGGTGACCGGATCGATCGGTGCGGCGGTCGCGCCCAGCCACGGCACCGACGCCGACACCCTGCTCCAGCACGCGGACATGGCGCTCTACCACGCCAAGGCGAACGGCCGGAGCGATTTCTGCCTGTTCGAGGCGAAGATGCAGGAGGAATTCCAGAAGAAGCGAGCGCTCGAGGGCGCGCTCAAGCAAGCGATCGATAAGGGTGAGCTCGAAGTCTATTATCAGCCGATCGTCGACCTGAAGACCAAGAAGGTCACCTGCTGCGAGGCGCTTCTGCGCTGGCACCATCCCGAGCTCGGGATGGTCAGCCCCGCCGAGTTCATCCCGATCGCCGAGAGCACCGGCCTCATCTCCCCGATCAGCCACTGGGTCCTCTACCAAGCCTGCGCGGCGGCGGCGAATTGGCCGGAAGACGTCAGCATCGCCGTCAACATGTCGCCGGCCCTGCTCAAGGACCTGCATCTCAGCCACATGATCCTGTCCGCCCTCTACCGCTCGGGGCTCGCGGCCCGGCGGCTGGAGCTCGAGATCACGGAGAGCGTCCTGCTCGAGGAGACCGCCCAGTCGAACTCGCTGATCCGCGAGTTCCAGCGGATCGGCCTCAAGCTGTCGATCGACGATTTCGGGACGGGCTATTCGTCGCTGACCTATCTGAAGAAATATCGCTTCGACAAGATCAAGATCGACACCACCTTCATCGCCGACGTCACCAAGAGCCGCGAGGCCCGGGCGATCATCCACGCCCTGGTCAGCCTGGCCGCCGAGCTCGACATGGAGATCGTCGCCGAGGGGATCGAAACGGAGACCCAGCTCGGCTACGTCACCGGCGCCGGCTGCACGGCCGCCCAGGGCTTCTTCCTGGGCCGACCGGTGCCGGAATCGGTGATCAATCGCAGGCTCGAGCTGCAGGGACGGGGCGAGGAATGGACGGAGGAGGATCCCGAGCCGGGCAGCCTCAGGCGGCTGCAAGCCTAGTTTGGGCGCTCCCGAGCCGCCGCATGAGCTTGAGGTCGGCGTCGCTCAGGCAAAGCGCGCTGTCCGCCCAGATTTCGACGATCGCGTTGAGCTCCTCCAGCGTGACCGGATCGGAAAGGCTCGAGGCGTGATAGATGCCGCGATGGCCCGCATGGCGGCGCCCGTTCTTGGCGATATAGGCCCGCACCGCCTCCTCGCCGCAGCCCGGCTCGGCGAGGATGTGGACGATGCCCATCTCATGCATCTCCTCGGCCGAGTAGAGCCGGTTGGAAAGCATCATCTCCTCCGCTCGGGCGAGACCGACCTTGCGCGACAGCAGGCTGTGCGCGCCCATCCCCGGAAACAGGCCGAAGGCGATTTCCGGAAGGCCGAAACGCGACCCTTTCTCGGCGACGATCACGTTGAAGCTCAGAACCGCCTCGAAACCGCCGCCGAGCGCGTCGCCCTGGACGAGGGCGATGGTGACGATCGGCAGTTCGAGCCGGCGCATGTTGTTGTGGAGAATGGAGACGCAGTCGCGGCCGTAGCGAATGAGGCCGTCGCGATCGCCATTTCGGATGAAGCGGGCGAACAGCTCGAGATCGCCGCCCAGGTTAAAAATGCCCGGGAAGCGCGAGCCGAGAACGAGATATTTGAGCCCCTCGTTCGGATCCGCGAACTCGCGGCCGATCTCCGCCTGCCAGCGTTGAAAGTCGCGCAGCATGGCGCGGTTGAAATTCGGGCGATCGACGGGCGTCATGTGAGTCCACAAGGTGCCGACCTCGGCGTCCCAGCGGACTTCGAGCTGGCCAAGGTCAAACAGGCGGGTGCCCGCCGGCCGTTCGCGATGCTGCAGGGGCGTCCCCGCGCGACCCTCCACGGCGACGGCCATCGGGATCGCCTCTTCGGAAGTCGGAAGACCGAAATGGTGATTCATCATTTTGCCCCAAGCATTTGGTGTACGCGGAAGTAAGCATATAAGCGGCTGGGGAACAATTGGTCGGAAGCACGTTTCGAGCGTTAACCGTTTAGGTGTTGCAAGAGAGGCTCGTATTGATCCGGAAAAGGACCGTCAAATATCCATTTCGGATACAAATTAAAAAGGTTGAGAAACAAAGATTTCGTTTCTAACCCTTAGCGAATGCGAGGGTGGTACGGTTTAGCGTCGGGGGGAAAAGATGATTGGGAAACCGGGCGCGCGCAGCAATGCCGAGAGGCGCCTGTTACTTTTCGGGACGACCGCCGCCCTGGTTATGACCGTTTCCGGAACCGCCGAGGCCGCCGGATTCTATCTTCAGGAACAATCGGTTAGGGGATGGGGTCGAGCGAACTCCGGAGAGGTCGCCGATCAGGGTCCGGCGTCGCTATGGTGGAACCCGGCGGCGATCGCTGGAGCCACCGAGCGCGAAGCGGCGTTCGGCGCGACCGCCATTCTGCCCAGCGGCCGGGTCGACGACGCCGGCACGTTGATCGACCGGCCGGGCGTCCCGCCCGAGGCGGTGGGCGGACCTTCGCAGCTTCGCGACCCGATCGTCCGGGGCGTCGCGCCGCACAATGCTTTCGCGCTTCCGATCACCGACCGGGTCGCGATCGGGCTTGCCGTCACCGCCCCGTTCAGCTTCACCAGCGATTACGACCCGTCCGGCTGGCAGCGTTATTCCGCGATTCGAAGCCGTCTTCTCACCCTCGACTTCCAGCCTTCGGTCGCGTTCAAGGCGACCGACTGGCTCAGCGTCGGAGCGGCGTTGAACGTCCAATATAGCGACGCCTGGCTGTCCAACGCGCTCCCCAATCTGACGCCCGGCTCGGCCGACGGCCGCCTCAGGCTCACCGGCAACGGCTGGGACTGGGGATGGAGCGCCGGGGTCCAGCTGAAACCGGCCGATCGGGTGACGATCGGGATCGCCTACAAGTCGGCGGTCGACCACAAGCTCAAGGGCCCGGTCGAAATCAGCGGCCTCGCCGGCCCCCTCGCCGCGCGCAACCAGCGCGCGCAGACGGTGGCGCGCTTCACCACGCCCTGGCAGCTCACCGTCGGCGCCCGGATCGGAATTGCCGAGGGCCTGACTCTCAATGCCCAGGCGGTCCATTTCGGATGGAGCAAGTTCGACCGGATCGAGATCGCCGCACCGATCAACAACGCGATCGTCCAGAATTACAAGGATACGTGGAGCCTCGCCATGGGCTTCGACCAGGCGATCGGCGACCGGCTGACTCTTCGGGCGGGAGTGCAGCTCGATCCGACCCCGACCCGCGACGCCGGCCGCGACCCGCGCGTGCCCGACGCCGACCGGGTCGATTACAATGTCGGAGCGAGCTACCGGATGAACGGCCACATGTCGCTGGACGCGGCGGCGGGCTATACCGATCTCGAGAACAGCCCGATCAGCCGGGACGAGCGCTTCTATGCGGGAACTCCGGCGCAGACCGACATCCTGACCGACGGGCGGGCCCACAGCCAGCGCGTGCTCGTCTTCGCGCTGGGCGGACGGATGAGCTTCTAGAGCGTGATCGCTTGAGAATGAATCGCGGATTTTTTCCCGACATCGGCGTCACCCTGAACTTGTTTCAGGGTCCAGCTGCTCGCTCGCCCGGGAAGCGGAAAGCTGGATGCTGAAACAAGTTCAGCATGACGGGATGAGACAGCGCTTCAGTCTAAAATGATCATGCTCTAGCCCGCGCCCCGCAGGGGAAAGCACAGGGCCAGGGCATCGGGCGCTAAATCCGCATCACTCGTCATGGCGGCCTTGATCCCCTCCGGGTCTAGCCGCCCGAGCCTTCCGAACCGCCGCTTCCGCCCGAGGTGGAGGCCGCCGAGCCGCCGCTCTTGCGGCCGCCGCCTTTCGAGGTCTTCGTAGCGGAGCTTCCGGCCGATCCGCCGGCGCTCGACCGTCCCTTGCCGCCCGCAGCCGCTCCGGCGGCCTTGGCACGTCCGACCGAGGCCTTGGCGCGTCCGCCCGCGGGCTTGCCGGCCGAAGCCGCCGCGCCGGTCTTGCCGCGCCCGCCTGAGGCCGCGGCCTTGCCGCGTGCGGCGGTCGCCGTTCCGGTCGCGGCGCCGGCCGCCTTGGCGCTCTTGGCCCGGGTGCCGCTCGCCTTGCCGGCCTTCGCTCCGGCCGGCTTGGCCGAAGCCTTGCTCCGGCTCGACGTCGCGCCGCTCTTGCGTCCGGCGGACGAGCCCGAGTCCGTAGCCGCCGCGGCGCCGTCCTCGGTTCCGGCGAGCAGGCGCCGAACCGCATCAGTCGCCGCGGTGACGATGGCCGCGCCGATCTTGCTGGCGCTGTCGGCGGCGGCCTCGGCCGTGTCGAGGGCGTCGCGGCCGGCATCGCGAACGCTCTTCCTCACGCGCGCATTGGCGGTCAGCGCCGCCGCGGCGGTGACGAGGCCGGCGGCGAGCATCGAGCGGGCGACCGGATTCTGAGCCAGTTCCGCGGCGCGCGCGCCAGCCTCCTTGAGGGCGTCGGGAAGGACCCCGCCCGAGCCGCCGTCCTTGCCTTTCGGGCCACCCGAGCCGCCCTGGTCCGAACCTTTATTCGCCATGTCGGTCTCCTGATCTTGTAACTGATGCGTAACAGACTCGCGGCACGGCGAGTAGTTCCTTTTCGCGCCACGCTCAGCAAGAAGGGCCGCCCCGAGGGACGGCCCTTCCGGTCGTTCATTCAGGCGCTCGAGCTAGCGCTGGTCGCCCTCGGACTCGATCCCGCTCTCGCCCTGACCGCGGTCCTGGCCGGACTACTGGTCCCGCTCGATCTCGGAACCGCCTTCGCGCTGCGACCGGCCGCCCTGCTGGTCCTGCTGGAAGCCGCCCTGATCGGCTTGGCCGCCCTGCTGGTCCTGCTGGTACTGGCCCTGGCCGCCCTGCTGGTCCTGCTGGCCCTGACCCTTGCCGCCCTGCTGGTTCTGCTGGCCCTGACCCTGGCCGCCCTGCTGGTCCTGCTGGATATCGGAATCGCCGCGGCCTCCGCCTTGGGCTTCGTCGAATTTCTCACCGCGCGACTGCTCGTCGGAGCTGCCGCCGCCCTGGCGAAGGTCCGTGCCGCTCTCCTGCTCCTCCTGATTCCGGGCATTGCCGAAGCCGCCGCTGCCCTGCTGGCCGCCCTGCTGCTGCTGGTCACGATTGCCGCCGAACTCGCCGCTGTCGCCGCCCGACTGCGACTGCTGCAGGCCGCCGCCCGAAAAACCGCCGTCCTGAGTGTTCTGATTGGCCATGATCATGCTCCTGGCTGATATATTGGGAGCCTGTTCAACGCCGGATCGGGCCGTCGGCTCCGGGCCGAGCGCCGGACCGGTGCCGGGATGCGCCAAAGCTAAATCTTCCACGTTTTGGTTCCCCTCCCACCGCTTCGCGTCGGGGAGGCGACGGGCTAGATCTTCTCCGCGCGGCCGTTGTCGTCGTAACGGTAGGGCCGGCCGTCCGGATCGACGGCGTCGCGGCCGGGCTGGACGACCGGCCGGCTGTCGTCGCCCCGGCCTTTTTCCTCGGCCAGATCCTCGGGAATTTCATTGTGCCGGGCTTCGTCGCTGCCCGGGAGCGGATGTCCCTTGCCGGTCATTTCAGTCGCCTTCGTCACTGTCGATCGGACGATCCGCCGCCTCGTCCGCCGAGCGCGGCCCGTGCGGCGGCTCGGCGCCGGAGCCGGCCATCGAATCCTGGTCGTAATCTTCGGCGGCATTGCCGCCGCCCCCGGCCCCGGAGCCCGAGCCGTGCACTTCGCCCGTCTTGGGATCGAAGGTCGCAGGCTGTCCCCGCTCGCTCTTGTCTTCGGCCATCCGTGATTCCTTCCGGTACGTTGAACGTCCTGCCGCTTATTCCCGTTCCGCCACGGACCCTTACGGACCTGCCGTGGGTTTAGTCCGCGAACCCCCATGACAGGAGATCCTATGTTCAACGAACATGACGCAACCGTCCTCAACAGCCTCATCGAGACCACCATCGACAGCGTGGACGGCTATCGCCATTCCGCCGGCGAGGCGACCAATGAGCAATTCGCCGAGATCTTCCGCCAGCGCGCCCAGGAGCGTGAAGAGGTCGTCGGCCGATTGCGCCGCCGAGTCGTCGAACTCGGCGGCACCCCGGAAGAGGAAGGCGGACTGCTCGCCAAGGCCCATCGCCAATTTCTCTCGCTTCGCGACGCCGTCACCGGCCGCGACGACAAGGCGGTCGTCGCCGAGGTCGATCGCGGCGAATCCTATCTCAACGGCAAGTGGGAAACCGCTTTGGCCGACGAGAAGGTGTCGGTCGAGACCCAGCGCCTGATCCGCGAATGCTACCAGTCGGTCCGCTCGGGCCACGAGCAGTGGGAGCAGATCCACAAAGGCATCAGCGCGAACTGAGACCGTTCATCCTTCCCGCGGCGAAACCGTGGGGAGGGGGATCGCCCGAAGGGCGGTGGAGGGGTATCTGGCGAAACGCGTGTCTCCAATGCTGCTTAGATCACATTAAGCAGCTATCCCTCCACCGGGCTTCGCATAGTCCCCTCCCCATCTCATCGATGGGAGGGATTCAAGAGATCCGACCTCGCCTCCTTGGCCCGCATCAGCATCTTCTCCTGCTGCTGGCGCTGGAGCTGCTCATCGTAGAGCTGGGGGGCGCGGCCCTGGTCCGCGGGAAGCTTCTCGGTCATGCACGTCTGAACGCTCGCGCCCGGCGCGTCGTTCCTGCCCCACCGGACAAGTTGAAGGGCCGCCGCACCTGCGTGCGACGACCCTCCGACATGGTCAGCGGCCGGATGCTCCAGCCCGGGAGACCCAGAAGGCTAGGCCTTCATCCCCCGAACGAGCAAACCCGACCTCTTAGCTGAACCATGAGACATCGGATCACCTCCTTTCGCTTTGTTGTGGCGAGGAGGAACATGAATCATCGCGAATCGCCGCGCAAGGCTTGTTTTGAACTTTTTTGGCCTTACTATTTCCGCTTCGCGCGCGCCCTCTCCGGCCCTCGCGCGTCACCTCTCCGCTGCCGCGCTCTCGAGCTGATCGACCGCCTGCGGCGCTGACCGGCGCCGACGGAATCCCCACTCAGTCGCGGCAATCGCCGATGACCCGGGCCGGCTCGGGCCAGGAGGGCAGGATCAAAGGCGCGGAGCCCTGCGCTTCGACGGTGAAACGCCCTCGACTGAAAGCCAGCTCGTCTAGGATAGGATCGGCGGCGGCGAGCGCCGCGCCGGCCGGCAACAGGCGCTCTCCATAAGTGGTGCGGAGCCGAAGCGGCCCGGACGCGCCGGCGCGCGACAGGAGGATCTGCCGCCGGGCGCTGTCGCAGCGGAGCCTGAAGTCGCCATAGCGGGCTTCGCCGGCGGCGGAATCGTAGCTCCAGTCGCCGAGCGCGAGCGGCTGGTCCCGCCAGTCTTCGGCGCCGGTCTCGGCCTGCGGCGATGCGACCACCGGCGGCGGCGCCGGGCGGACGGGGCGCGGGCGCTCGGGCGCCGGAGCGGGAGCGGGCCCGCCCGCGCAGCCGGCCAGTAGAGCCGCCACCGCCACGAAGGTCGCATTCCTGATAGCGTTCATCCCGCCGCCTCAGCACGGCGATGCCGGCAAAGCCAAGGCCGAAGCGACGGACCGTGCACGTCATCCCGGCGGAAACCGGTTCCAGGAGCACGGGCGGCGGTGAGCGCTCGCCGTCCGACCCACATGTCCGGCGCCTGACGCGCGCATTCATGGGCTATTCAATGGTTCGGCTCTATGCCAACTCCCGAACAACAAAAGCAGTAACCCCCGATGCGTATCCTTTCCGCCTTTCTCATCGCCTCGACGGCCTTGACCGCAGCCGCCTCCGTCCCGGCCGAGGCCCGCCCGCGCGAGCGCGACCAGGAATCCGCGATCAGGGGCACCCAGGCCGGCCGGATCATTCCGCTCCGGGCGATCGAGCAGCGGATCGTTCCCCAGATGCGCGGCTTCGATTATCTCGGCCCCGAATATTATGCCGATATCGGGCGTTACCGTCTCAAGTTCCTGCGCGGGCAGCGCGTCGTCTGGATCGACGTCGACGCCCGCACCGGCGAGGTGATCGGCAAATCCGGGTTTTGACCTTGCACGTCGCCCCAGCGCAGGCTGGGGCCCCGGCGGGTGAAGGACACCGCGCCTTTCACCTTCCGGGGTCCCAGCCTTCGCTGGGACGACGTGCTGAAACAATTGGCCATGGCACTGGTTGGGCGGTTAATGTCGCCGCGCACATGAAAGACAGGGGAGTGAGATGCGGGTCCTGATCGTCGAAGACGAGCCCAATCTGGGGCGCCAGCTGCGGGCGACGCTCGAAGGCGCCGGCTATGCGATCGATCTCGCTACCGACGGCGAGGACGGCCATTATCTCGGCTCGACCGAAAGCTACGACGCGATCATCCTCGATCTCGGCCTTCCCGAAATCGACGGGCTCACCGTCCTCGACCGTTGGCGCAAGGAGGGCATCGCCGTTCCGGTGCTGGTCCTGACCGCCCGCGACAGCTGGTCCGACAAGGTCGCCGGACTGGACGCCGGCGCCGACGACTACCTCGCCAAGCCGTTCCAGACCGAGGAGCTCATTGCCCGACTGCGCGCCCTCATCCGCCGCGCCTCGGGCAACAGCTCGTCGGAGCTGACCGCCGGCGACGTCCGGCTCGACACCCGGTCGGGCAAGGTCACGCTCGACGGCGAGCCGGTGAAGCTCACCGCCCAGGAATATAAATTGCTCTCCTACCTCATGCACCACAAAGGCAAGGTGGTCAGCCGCACCGAGCTGATCGAGCATATTTACGACCAGGATTTCGACCGCGATTCGAACACGATCGAGGTCTTCGTCACCCGGATCCGAAAGAAGCTCGGCCCCGACGTCATCACCACCATCCGCGGCCTC
>DASQLT010000066.1:0-15392 GCA_035629855.1 Allosphingosinicella sp. | reverse complement strand
GGACTTTTCCCCGACATCGGCGTCACCCTGAACTTGTTTCAGGGTCCAGCTGGTCGCTCGCCCGGGAAGCGGAAAGCTGGATGCTGAAACAAGTTCAGCATGACGGGATGAGACAGCGCTTCAGTCTAAAATGATCATGCTCTAGGCTAAAAGCCCTCGGGCAGCTCGACCGGCCCGACCAGCTCGGAATGCTGGCGGACGGCGTAGCGGTCGGTCATTCCGGCGATGAAGTCGCCGATCGCGCGCACCGTCGTCGTTTCGTCGGCTTCCGGCGGGAGCCAATCGGGTGGCAATTGCCCCGGATCGTCGCGATAGGCGGCGAAGAGGCGGGCGACCAGCGCCTGCGCCTGGTCGCGCACCGCCATGACCGGCGGCGCATTGTACATCCGCACGTGCAGGAAGCGCTTCAGTAGCGCCTCGTCCCCGGCCATGGCCGGGGAGAAACCGGCGAGCGGACGTCCCGCCTCCCGAACGTCCTGCACCGTCTCGACGCCGGCCTCGGCAAGGCGCCGCCTGGTCTCATCGAGCACGTCGCCGACCATCAGGCCGATCTGGTCGCGGACCAGCTCCTGTACCAGCCGTGCCTCGTCGACATCGGGAAAGCGGGTTCGGACCTCGGCCCAGGCGCGCGCCACCATCGGCACCTCGAGCAACGCCTCCAGGGTGAACAGCCCGGAGCGAAGACCGTCGTCTATGTCGTGATTGTCGTAGGCGATGTCATCCGCGACCGCCGCCACCTGCGCTTCCAGGCTCGGCCAACTGCCGAGGTCCAGCGGGAATTCGGAATCGGCTTCGGCCAGGGCCCAGGTCGCGTCCTTCACCGGACCGTTATGCTTGGCCAGCCCCTCCAGCGTTTCCCAGCTGAGGTTGAGGCCGCGGTAGCGGGGATAGGGGCTTTCGAGCCGGGTGAGCAGCCGGATCGTATGGGCGTTGTGGTCGAAGCCGCCGGCCCCGGCCATCTCGGCCTGGAGCACTTCCTCACCGCTATGGCCGAAAGGAGGGTGGCCGATGTCGTGGGCAAGGCAGAGGGCTTCGGTGAGATCCTCGTTGAGGCCGAGGGCGCGCGCCATCGTCCGGCCGATCTGGGCGACTTCGAGGCTGTGGGTTAGGCGGACCCGGAAATGGTCCCCGTCCGGCGCGACGAAGACCTGGGTCTTGTGGCGGAGGCGGCGGAACGGGACGCTGTGGATGATCCGGTCGCGATCGCGCTGAAAGGCGTCGCGGGGTCCGCGCTTTCCCGTCTCCGGCTCGACGTGGAGCCGCCCGCGCGAGGCCGAAGGGTCGCAGGCATAATGGGCCGCAAGCCTCACTTGGCGGAAAGCTTCTCGATCTTCTGGCCGGCCGCGCTGGTCCAGGCGAAGCCGCTCAGATCCTCGGCCTTGAGTTGGTTGACGAAGGCCTGTGCCTCCCTGGAGCTGGCGAAGGGGCCGACCAGCAGCCGGTTGGTGGCGTTGAGCGGAGTCGTCCAGGCGGAGCGCGCGCCGAGCGTCTTGGGCGCCTTCGCCTTGAGCCGAACGAACTCGCGCGGCAGGGCCGTCCTGGCGGCGCCGCCGGCAATCTGAACCCAGATTCGGCTGGGCTCGGCCGGCGCCGCCGGTTTGGGCTTCTTCGCCGCCGCGGCCGCCGCGGGCTTGGGTTTGGCCGTCGTCCGGGCCGCCGGAGGTTCAGGCTCGGCGATGTCAGCGATCGTCGCGGAGAGATCGGCAAGCCGGCTGCCCGTGGGCGCCCCCTCCGCCTGAGGCGGCGGCGCGGAAGACGGGGCTTCGGCGATCTGGACTTCGGCCGGGCTCGACCGGGGTTCCGCTTGCGGCGGCGGAGTGGAAGGCTCCACGGCGGCTACCCGGACGTCAGCCGGCCGCGACTGGGGCTCGGTTTGCGGCGGCGGCTTGGAAGGCTCCACGGCAGCGGTCATAACCTCGGTGGGCTGCGACCCGGGCTGAAGCTGAAACTGGGGCAGCGGCGTCGAAGGGGAAGTGGCGACGGGTGGCGGAGACGTCTCCTGCAAGACGGTGGCGGGCGGCGGCACGAAATTTACGGCGACCGCGGTCTCGGCTGGAGCCGGGGCGGGAGGCGTTCGCTCCGGTTTGGGCTGCGATTCCGGCTTGCGCCGCGGCGGGCTCGGGTCGAGGCCGCGCGCCAGGGCCCAATGCGGATTGCTTCCGCTGAAGCCGGGACTGGCGGACGGCCGTTTCGGAGCCTCGCGCTGCCTCACTCCGGCGAGCGCCTCCTCTCCGTCGGATTTGGCGGACGGACGGAATGTGGCCGTCGTCCGGCGGATCGCCGGGGCGAGCCCCCCTTCCGTTCCGGGGCGGCGGCGCGGCTCGGTCGAGATCGGCTCGGGCCGGGACGAGCGGCGGGCGAGCGAATTTTGGCTGGGGTCCGGACGGCCCGCATCGGTGACGGCGTTGGCGAAGTCGTTCGCCGCGTAAGTCGATGGCGGCGCCGTTCGGCCGTCCTGCGGGAAGATCCCGAGATGGACCGCAAGCGCCCGCTCGGCCGGCGACAGGCTCGGAAGCCGGGCGAGGAAGGGGCGCATCGCTCCCGCTTGCGGACCCGGCATGGCGGCCTGGACGGCGCGAGCGGCGCCCGCCGAGTCGCCGGTCAGAGCCAGCACCAGCGCGCGGGCGCGCTCCGCCGAACGGTCGCGGACGAGCAGCTGATCCTCGAGCAGCCGCAGAGCGGGCTCCCGCTCACCGCTGATCGCGAGCGAAAGCGCCAGCCGCCGGGTCGCTTCGTCGTCGCGGCCCCGCTGAAGCGCCATCCGATAGTCGCGCTGCGCTTCCCGGGGATTGCCGGCAATGTCGTGGGCGAGCCCGCGGTCGCGGGCAAGGTCGGCGGCGGGAACTCCGAGCTCGGCCGCGTCGTGGAAGAATTTGAGGGCCGCATGCGGCTGCTGGAGCTGTACCAGCGCGTTGGCGATCCACATCTTGACCCGCCCGTCGCGGGGAGTCTGCTCCTCGGCCCGGGCGAAGAAGGTGAGAGCGGCCTGAGCGTCGCCGAGGTCGAGTGCGGCCCGGCCGGCCCCCATCAGGGCGGTCACGCTCTTCGGACTGGCGGCGAGGCTTCGAAGGTTGCGCGACAGCGCCGCCTGCGGGCGCTCCGTGAAAACGCCCGGGGTCTGAGCCGCGACCGGCGCGGCAGTAAACATCGTCCCCGCACCCAGAACGGCCAAACCGAGCCGGACGCCCCTCCGCAATGAAGTCATCGGGCGCTTAGAGCGGTTGGTTCCAACGGGGGCAATGCCCATGCGTTAAGCAGTTGCCTCCCTGCGGCGAAGCCGTGGGGAGGGGACCATGCGAAGCATGGTGGAGGGGTAAGTAGCTGAAGAATCATGGGTTCTGGCGCGGGAGCCTGCTTGTCCAGCGCCATTACCCCTCCACCCCGCTACCCGGGGTCCCCCTCCCCATCTGTCGATGGGGAGGCAATGTTTACTGGTTGTTCTGGCGCCCCAGGAACCTCGGGATATCGAGCGGATCGCGGCGTAGGCGCGGCTGGGGCTCCTCCTCGACCTGCGCCTTGGCGGCGCCGCGGGCGATGCTCGACATGCGCTCGAACAAGGTGCCGCCTTCACGGGGCGGGCGCGCCTCGGGCTCGGCCGCCGCTTCGGGCTCGCCGTCGATCCAGCTGCGCGTTCCGGGGGCGACGCTTTCGGGGCCGCCGGCAAAACCCTCTTCGATGAAGCTCTCGCCGCCATCGTCCTCGTCGCCGAGCATCGCCGCGTCGAGCAGAAGCTCGTCGCCCGCTTCCTCGGCGACCGGGGCGTCGAGGGTCGGGGCGTCGGCCGGCTCCCCGGCGATCTCGGGCTCGGCCATCGATCCTTCCGGCGCTTCGGCGGTTTCCGCGACCGGCTCCGGCGGGGTCAAGGTGACCTTGGGCGGGTCGCCCGCAGGGGCGGCGGTTCGGGCGCCCGGGAAGGTGAAGACCTTGGCCGGCATCGGCGGCGCCTGCGTCACCGCCTCGGCGTCGATCCCGGTGGCGACCACGGAAACCCGGATCTTGCCCTCGAGATCGTTGTTGAAGGCCGAGCCCCAGATGATGTTGGCGTCGGGATCGACCAGCTCCTTGATGTGGCTGGCGGCCTCGTCGACCTCCATCAGCCGCATGTCCTCGCCGCCGGTGATCGAGATGATCACGCCTCGGGCGCCCTTCATCGACACGCCGTCGAGAAGCGGGTTGGCGATCGCCTTCTCGGCCGCTTCGATGGCGCGATTGTCGCCCGAGGCCTCGCCGGTGCCCATCATCGCCTTGCCCATCTCGCCCATCACCGAGCGGACGTCGGCGAAGTCGAGGTTGATGAGGCCGGGCATGACCATCAGGTCGGTGATCCCGCGGACGCCCTGCTGGAGCACCTCGTCGGCCATCATGAACGCTTCCTTGAAGGTCGTGTTCGGATTGGCGATCCGGAAAAGGTTCTGGTTGGGGATGACGATCAGGGTGTCGACATGCTGCTGAAGCTCGGCGATCCCGGCGTCGGCGGAACGGCCGCGGCGATTGCCCTCGAAGCTGAACGGCTTGGTGACGACCCCGACGGTGAGAACGCCGCGGTCGCGCGCCGCCTTGGCGATGACGGGGGCGGCGCCGGTGCCGGTGCCGCCGCCCATGCCGGCGGCGATGAACAGCATATGGGCGCCCTCGAGCGCCTTTTCGATCTCGTCGATCGCCTCTTCGGCGGCGGCCTTGCCGATCTCGGGGCGGGAGCCGGCGCCGAGGCCCTGGGTGATTCGAAGGCCGAGCTGGATGCGATGGTCGGCCGGCGAGGCGTTGAGCGCCTGGGCGTCCGTATTGGCGACGAGGAAGTCCACGCCCTGGACGTCGTTGGCGATCATGTTGGCGACCGCGTTGCCGCCGGCGCCGCCGACGCCGATGACGCTGATCCGGGGCCTCAGTTCATCTACTTCCGGCCTGATGAAGTCGATGCTCATGCTTGCTCTCCCCCTGATTTAGCCCAACGGGACCCATCGTTAACTCCTTTTGCACTATGCGATTCTTGGGCGCGAGCGAAAAGTTAACGAACTGGTATTTTTTCGGTGTGGACACCCCCGTGTGAGTCCCAAAAGTCACGTTTGTGAATCCCGAAAACCACGGCCTGAATCTCAAAAGCCACTGCGCACGGCGCTGATCAGCCTTTGGACGATATTGCCGCCGGTTTCGCGCGGCATGATCCGGTCCGGCGACATCACCGATCTCAGGTCCAGCTCGTCCGAAGCGGCGAACAAAGCGAGGCCGACGAGGGTGGTGAAGCCGGGGCCCGAATGGGCGTCGGGAAGCCCCGGCAGATTGGGCCGGCCGATCCGCACCGCCCGGCCCAGGACCCCTTGCGCGTAATCGGCGATGCCCTTCAATTCGGAGCCGCCGCCGGTCAGCACCACCTGGCGGCCGAACGGTCCGCCGAAGCCGAGATCCTTCAACGCGGCCGCGATGTCGCCGGTGAGATGCTCGAGCCGCTGGCGGATGACGGCGATCAGCTGGGCCCGGGTGATCCGGGCGGCCTCGGTGCCCTCTTCGGAGCCGGCGATCGGCGACAGCTCGATCATGTCGTGATTGTCGCGTGGGGACGTCGTCGCCGAGCCGTAGAAGCATTTCATCCGCTCGGCCTCGACCCGGCGGGTGCCGAAGGCCGAGGCGATGTCGTCGGTAATGTCGATTCCGCCGACCGGGATCGACTTGAGGCCGAGCAGCATTCCGCCGGCGAAGACCGAGACGTTGGTAACGCCCGCGCCGAGCTCGACCAAGGCGACTCCGAGCTCGCGCTCCTCGTCGCTGAGGCAGGCTTTCCCCGCCGCCACCGGCGACGCGACGATCGCCTCGACCCCGAGATGGGCCGAGCGAACGCACAGATCGAGATTCCGGACCGGCGACGGATCGCCGGCGATGACGTGGATGTCGACGGCGAGCTTGTCGGCATGAAGGCCGAGCGGCTTCTTCACGCCCTCCAGCCCGTCGACGGTGTAGAGCGCCGGAAGCGCGTGGAGGATCATCCGCCCGTCGCCGCTGATCGATTCCCGCCCGATTCCGAGCAGCTGGTCGATATCGGCCTTCTCGATCCGCCGCCCACCGATCAGGAGCTCGACGCTCGCGACGGTGCTGACCAGCCCGCCCGCCGAGAAGCCGACATACACATCCTCGATATTGGTCGCCGCGATCCGCTCCGCCTGCTCGACCGCTTCCCGGATCGCGCCTTCGGTCTTCTCCATGTCGGCGATGAAGCCGCGCCTCACGCCCTGGCTCTGGCGCTGGCCGGTGCCGAGGATCTTGAGTCGGCCGTCCTCGCCCGGCTCCGCGATCAGCGCCGAGACTTTCGACGAGCCGACGTCGAGGGCGGTGACGAGCTTGCGCGGGGCCTGGACCGTCGGGCGCTTCATCAGATCGTCCGGGCGGTGTCGACGTCGCCGCCGCCGGGCGCCGGCGGCGGCGCTTCGGGCGCGATGTCGGGAACGGTGCTTCCGGGATCGCCCGGAAGGCGGATCAGCATCCGCTTGGGATCGCGCATGTCGATCCGGACATAGCCTTTCCCAAGCAATTGCACCGATTGGTCCATGTTCGCGAATTTACCCAGCGCCTTGCGCGCCGCCGCTTCGCCTTCCGGAAGGGCGAGCACTTCGCCGGACTGGAAGCGAAGGTCCCAGCGGCGGCCGCCGACCCAGCTGGCGCCCGCCATCGCCGGCTTGAGGTTGGGCGCCGACTGGGTGAGCCGGGCCAGCTCGCCGGCATGGAGGTTGGCGGCCGGGCCGATCAGAAGCGGAAGATCGGGCATGGCGTCGAGGCGCACCGCCTCCAGAACCACTCCGTCCATGTCGATCAGGGCGAGCTTCCGGTTATGCTGCCAGATGGCGGCGGGCCTGCGCTCGACGATGTCGACGACCAGGGTGTCGGGCAGCCGCCGCGAGACCCGGGCGTCGCGGACCCAGCCGAACTGGAGCAGGCGCTGCCGGGTCGCTTCCAGGTCGATCAGCGGCATTGCCGTCGAAGGCTGGTCGAAGGCGATATTGTAGACGTCGATCTGGCGGATATGGTCGGCGCCCTTGATCTCGACCCGCTTCATCGCAAAGCCCAGTTCGCCGACGCTCTCGCCCAGGGTCCCGCCGACCATCTGCGGCACCCGAAGCGCCCAGAGCAGGGCGGCCGCCAAAGCGATCAGCATTCCGGCGAAGATCCACCCGCTGAACCGCCGGACCGCGTCGGGAAGGGCGGGGGCCGGCGCGGAGCGGCCGCGCCGGCCCCCGCCCTTCCCGGCACCGCGCGCGGGCGCCTTGGCCTTGCCCCGTGCCTGCGAGCCGCGGGCGATCGCCTTGCTCATAACGCCTCCTCCACGATTCTCCGGACCAGGTCGGCATAGCCGAGGCCCCGGAAACGCGCCTGCTCCGGCACCAGGCTGAGCGGGGTCATTCCGGGCTGGGTGTTGATCTCCAGCAGATAGAGGCCTTCCAGCCCCTGTTCGTCGTCCCAGCGAAAATCGGCGCGCGAGCAACCGCGGCAGCCGAGCGCCCGGTGACCGTCGAGCGCCATCTTCATCGCGGCGGACCGAATCTCTTCCGGAACGTCGGCCGGGCAGACGTGCTGGGTCATCCCTTCGGTATATTTGGCGTCGTAATCGTAGAAGCCGGACTTGGGCTGGAGCTCGGTGACCGCAAGCGCTTCATCGCCGAGCACCGCCACCGTCAGCTCCCGGCCGCGGATGAACGGCTCGGCGAGCAGGCGCTCGAAATGCCGCCACGGACCCTCGCTCTCGCGTCCGATCGGATCGCCGTAATTGCCGCCCCGGGTGACGATCGCGACTCCGACGGACGAGCCTTCGTTGACCGGCTTCAGCACGTAGGGCCGCGCGATCGGATCGGCTTCGTACAGGCTCTCGCTCTCGACCATCGTCCCCGCCGGCATCCTTATGCCGAGCGGGACGAGCACCATCTTGGTCAGCTCCTTGTCGATCGCGATGACCGAGGTTCCGACTCCGCTATGGGTATATTTGAGACCCATCAGGTCCATCAGGCCCTGCACCGTGCCGTCTTCGCCGGGGGTGCCGTGAAGGGCGTTGAACACGACGTCCGGCGCCGCCTCGCGAAGCCGCTCGGCGACGTCCCGGCCCATGTCGATCCGGGTGACCCGGTGGCCGAGGCTCTCGAGCGCGTCGGCGACTCCGGCGCCGCTGGTCAGCGACACTTCCCGCTCGGCGGACCAGCCGCCCATGAGGACGGCGACGTGGAGGGGGGAGGTCACGAGCGCACGCCCTTTCCGTCACCCTGAACTTGCTTCAGGGTCCAGTTCTCCGCCTCACCGCGCCTCCCGGCTGGATGCTGAAACAAGTTCAGCATGACGGTTGGGCTCACGGTCACGCTTCCACTCCCACCCTTTGTATCTCCCATTCCAACTTCACGCCCGAATGCTCAAGCACCCGCCGCCGCACTTCCTCGCCCAGCGCCTCGATGTCCGAGCTGCTCGCCTTGCCGAGATTGAGCAGGAAGTTGCAATGCTTCTCGGAGACCTGGGCGTCGCCGATCATCAGCCCCCGGCAACCGGCGCCGTCGATCAGCTTCCAGGCCTTGGTTCCGGGCGGATTCTTGAAGGTCGAGCCTCCGGTCCGGCTCCGAAGCGGCTGGCTCGCCTCGCGCTCGGCGGCGATCCGGTCCATTTCCGCGCCGATCGCCGAGCGCTCGCCCGGCACGCCCTGGAACAGGGCTTCGACGACCGCCGCGCCGTCCGGCATTTCGCTGTGGCGATAGGTGTAGCCCAGCCGCTCGCCCGGCCAGGTCTCGACCCGCCCATCGCGAAGTACCAGGGTCGCCTCGACCAGGATGTCCGCGACCTCGCGGCCATAGGCGCCGGCGTTCATCCGGACCGCTCCGCCCGCCGTGCCGGGAATTCCGCGAAGGAATTCGAGGCCCGCGATATCGGAATCCCGGGCCTTCGAGGCGACGCTGATCCCCATAGCGCCGGCGCCGGCGCGCACTCGGTGACCAGGCTCGACCTGGACCCGGCTCATCGCCTTGGGCAGGCGAATGACGACGCCCGGTACCCCGCCGTCGCGGACGATGAGGTTGGATCCGACCCCGACCGGCATGACCGGAACCGCCGGGTCGAGCGCGCTCAGGAAGCGGGCGAGGTCGTCCACGTCGTTCGGCCGAACCAGCCACTCCGCCGGCCCGCCGGTCCGGAACCAGATGAAGTCGGCGAGCGAGCCGCCCGGCTCGACTCTGCCCTCGATCCGCGGAATTTCGATAACTCCGCTCACGCCGCCAGCGCCCAGAAAATCGTGACAGTTACGAATTTTCTCCGAGCGGAGATGTGGCGGGGATGCAGAGCAAAATTCGTAACTGTCACGATTTTCTTGTTGGTCGCGGAGGTCATTTCGCCGCCCTCGCGCAGGCGATTCCGTCCGCCAGCCCCACCGCCCATTTGGTGATGTCGCCGGCGCCCAGGCAGATCACCATGTCGCCGGCGGCGGCGAGGTCGCGAAGGCCGAGGCAAAGCTCCTCGAGGTCGGCCACGGCCTTGACCGAGCGGTGGCCGCGCTGCCTCAGGCCTTCCGCCAGAGCCTCGGAATCCACGCCCTCGATCGGCTCCTCGCCGGCGGGATAGACCGGGGTCACATAGACCACGTCGGCATCGTTGAAGGCGCCCTGGAACTCCTCCATCAGGTCGCGGAGCCTGGTGAACCGGTGCGGCTGGACGACCGCGATCACCCGGCCCTGGGCGCCCTCGCGCGCCGCCGAGAGGACGGCCCGGATCTCGGTCGGATGGTGGCCGTAATCGTCGATGATCGTCGCGCCTTCGATCTCCCCGACCTTGGTGAAGCGCCGCTTGACCCCGCCGAACTTCTCGAAGCCCCTGGCGATCACCCGATGCGGAATGCCGAGCTCGGCGGCGATTCCGATCGCGGCCAGCGCGTTCTGGACGTTGTGGCGGCCCGGCATCGGCAATTCGATGTCGGTAATGGTCGCGACCTCGCCGGCCCGGTCGCGAAGCGAGACGTCGAACAGGTTGCCGCCCGGCACCGGCCGGACGTTCTCGCCGCGGACGTCGGCCAGAGCGGCGAAGCCATAAGTCACCACCCGCCGGTCGCGAAGCCGGGGGATGATCGTCTGGACCTCCGGATGATCGACGCAGAGCAAGGCCGCGCCGTAGAAAGGGACGTTCTCGACGAACTCGACGAACGCGTCCTTGACCTTCTCGAACGAGCCGTAATGGTCGAGATGCTCGGGATCGATGTTGGTGACCACCGCCAGGGTGCCGTCGAGCCTCAGGAAGCTGCCGTCGCTCTCGTCGGCCTCGACCACCATCCAGTCGGACGATCCGAGCCGGGCGTTGGAGCCGTAGGCGTTGATGATCCCGCCGTTGATCACGGTCGGATCGATCCCGCCGGCGTCGAGCATCGCGGCGATCATCGAGGTCGTCGTCGTCTTGCCGTGGGTCCCCGCCACCGCCACCGTCGACTTGAGGCGCATCAGCTCGGCCAGCATCTCCGCCCGCCGAACCACGGGGATCCGGCGCTCATAGGCGCAGACCAGCTCGGGATTGTCCTTCCTGATCGCGGTCGAGATCACGACCACGGCGGCGTCGCCGAGATTGTCGGGACGATGGCCGACCTCGATCGGGATGCCGGCCTTGCGAAGGCCCTCGACGACATAGCCCTCGGCGACGTCGGAGCCCTGAACCTTGTAGCCCAGGATGTGCATCACCTCGGCGATGCCCGACATGCCGATCCCGCCGATGCCGACGAAATGGATGGTGCCGATGTCCTTGGCGACGCCTTTCATCCCCCGTTTCGGCATCAGGCGAAGGCCCCGCTGGGGAGGGGCGTCAGGATCATCCCCTCGGCCGGAAGTGGATCGGCGCCGAGGTCGCGGCCGGTCATCTCGACGAGGTCGGCGAGGTCGCCCGCCGCGTTGGGACGCCCGACC
Source organism: Allosphingosinicella sp. (assembly GCA_035629855.1). Taxonomy (GTDB): domain Bacteria; phylum Pseudomonadota; class Alphaproteobacteria; order Sphingomonadales; family Sphingomonadaceae; genus Allosphingosinicella. Next base: position 4,497 of record DASQLT010000066.1, on the reverse strand, counting down.
GACCATGCCCGCGCCGCCGCATTGGCCAAAGCGGCCGGCTCCAGCCCGAGCTTCTGCATCTGCTTGGCGAGCTCGACCGGGGTAAAGCTCTTCTGGCTGATCGTCCGGGCGCCGCCGGCCCTGGCCATCTCGCGGGCATTGGCGGTCTGATGGTCGTCGGTGGCCGAGGGCAAGGGAATGAGGATGGCGGGGCGTCCCGCCACGGTCAGCTCGGCGATGGTCGAGGCGCCGGCGCGGGCGATGACGAGGTGGGTCCAGGCGATCCTGGCGGGCATGTCGTCGATGTAGGTGGCGAGCTCGGCGGCGATCCCGAGCGCCGCGTAGCGCGCCCGAACGCTCTCGATATCCTCCGCCCGGCATTGCTGGGTCACCTGAAGGCGGCGGCGGAAATGCTCCGGCAGAAGGCCGAGCGCTTCGGGGACCACTTCGGAAAGCACGGTCGCGCCCTGGCTTCCGCCGGTGACGAGCAGCCGGAAGACGCCGTCGTCGGTCAGCTCCGGATAGGGCTGCTCGCGAAGCGCAAGCACCTCGTCGCGAACGGGGTTGCCGACGAGATGGGTCTTGGCCTCGCGGCTCTTGGCGAGGCGCTGGACGTTGGGATAGGCGGTGGCGATCGCATCGACCCGGCCCGAGACGATCCGGTTGACCCGGCCGAGCACCGCATTCTGCTCGTGGACCAGGGTCGGGATCCGGTCGCGCTGCGCCGCCATCAGCGCCGGGAGCGCCGGATAGCCGCCGAAGCCGATCACCGCCGAAGGCTCGAACGTCTCGTAGAGCCGCGACGCCATCGCCCGGCCGGTGAAGATCTTGCTTATCGCCTTGAGCCAGCCCACGGGCCCGCCGCCCAACCGGCCGGCCGGGAGGATATGGACCGGCACCCCCTCGAACAAGCCGGGGATCCGGGCCCCGCGATCGTCGGTGACCAGTGCGACCCGATGCCCCCGCCGCATCAGCTCCTCGGCGAGCGCGTGGGCCGGGATCATATGCCCCCCGGTGCCGCCCGCGGCGAGGACGTAGTGACGGCTCAGCATGATCGCGTCACCCCGGCGAAAGCCGGGGCCTCGGGGAGACCCGCCGTGACCTTCCGGCCCGGGGTCCGGGCTTTCGCCGGGATGACGGCATTATTCATCGCCCGCTCCATTTCACCACGTAGGGAGACCGGTGCAGATACGGATTCCGCCTCGTGAAGGCGAGCAGAAGCCCCATTCCGACCGACAAAGCCACCATCGACGAGCCGCCGTAGCTGATGAAGGGAAGGGTCATCCCCTTGGACGGGGCGATCTGGACGTTGACCGCCATGTTGATCAGCGCCTGAAGCCCGAACTGGCAGACGAGCCCGGCGGCGGCGAGGACCACGAACTTGTCCTCCTCGTGGAGAAGGCGGATCAGCACCCGGGCGACGATGACCAGGTAGATGGCGGCGATGGCGAGGCAGGCGATGATCCCGAACTCCTCGCCGATCACCGAGAAGATATAGTCGGTATGCGGCTCCGGCAGGTTGAACTTGCGGACGCCCGCGCCCGGCCCGGCCCCGAACAGCCCGCCCGCGGTCAGGGTCCTCAACGCCGATTCCGTCTGGTAATTGTCGTGCCCGCCGGCGCCGCTGAACAGGAAGGCGTCGATCCGGGTCGTCGCCACCGGATAGAAGAAATAAGCGAGGACGATCGCGACGATTCCGCCGACGGCGAGAAGCCCCAGGGTCCGAAGCGAGACGCCGGACAAGGTGAGAAGCATCACCCAGGCTGCGGCGAAGATGATCGTCTCGCCGAAATTGGGCTGCTGCATGAGGAGGAGGGCGATGAGCCCGGTGCAGATTCCGGACAAGGGCACCACGGGCAGGCTTGCGTCCTGCTCCTTCAGCGAAAGCATCCAGGCCATGGAGACGACGTAGAGCGGCTTCAGGAATTCGGACGGCTGGAACTGGGTGAAACCGATCCCGAGCCAGCGCCGGGCGCCGTTCACCTCGACGCCCATGATCGGGACCAGGAACAGCAGCGCGGTGAAGAACAGGGTCCCGATGAGGCACCACCGCTTGGCCTTGGTCCTGGGAAGCATCGAGACCGCGACCATCACCGGCAAGGCGACGACGATCCAGACCAATTGCCGGTAGAAATAATGGAGCGGCGTATAGCTCACCCCGCCGCCCGACAGGCGCTGGCCAGCGGCGGGCGAGGCGGCGGCGACGGCGATGAGCCCGATGGCGATCAGGACCGCCACGAAAAAGAGGAGGATCCGGTCGATCTCCCAGAACCAGCGCCCGGCGGCGCTTCGGTCCGATCGCCCGAGCCGGTTCTCGGTCTTGCTCTTCAGCTGCGCGACTACGCCCATCTACAACGCCTCCACAGCGGCTCGAAACGCATCGCCCCGCGCTTCATAATCCCGGAACTGGTCGAACGAGGCACAGGCCGGCGAGAGCAGGACGACCTCGCCCGGCTTCGCTTTCCCGGCCGCCTCGGCGACCGCCTCGAACAGCATCTCGCATTCGCTGACCGGCACGTGTCCGCGAAGCAGCCTTGCGAACATCGGCCCGGCCTCGCCGATCGTATAGGCGGCCCGGACATGATCCAGATAGGGCTCGCAGGCGTCGAGATCGTCCGACTTCGGGAGGCCTCCCAATATCCAGTGAACCGCCGGATAGGCCGCCAGCGCCGGCGCCGCCGAGGTCGGGTTGGTCGCCTTCGAATCGTTGACGAAGAGGACCCCGTTCTTCTCGGCCACCCGCTCCATCCGGTGGGGAAGGCCGGGATAGGTGCGGAGCCCTTCGGCGATCGCCTTCTCCGGAATGTCGAGAGCGGCGCAGACCGCGACCGCCGCCGACGCATTCAGCCTGTTGTGCGGTCCTTGCAGCGACGGCCATTCGGCCTGGTTGACCATAGGGCCCACCGGATCGGACGTGATCCACAATTCGGGGCGGTTGCCGATCAGCTGCCTCACCGCCGCGGCTTCCTCCGAGTCGAAGGGGTAGACCGCGAGGTGACGGTCGGACTGCATGCGAAAGAGCCGAAGCTTCGACTCGCGATAGGCCTCGAAGCCGTCGTAACGGTCGAGATGATCGGGCGACACATTGAGCAGGACGGCAACTTCGCAATCGAGGCTGTGCGTCAGATCGAGCTGGTAGCTCGACAGCTCGAGCACATAGACTCCGCCCGCCGGCAACGGCTCCTGGCCGAGGATCGGGAAGCCGATGTTCCCGGCCATGGTCGTCGGGATCCCGGCGGTAACCAATATGTGATGGACGAGCGCGGTGGTCGTCGACTTGCCGTTGGTGCCGGTGATCCCAACCACCCGGTGCGGCGGCAGCGACGCGCGCGCCAAAGCGAAAAGCTCGATGTCGCCGATCAGCGGCACTCCCGCCTCTCTGGCCCGGTCGGCGATGGGATGACGGTTCAGAGGCACTCCCGGCGAGACGACGATCCCGTCGAAGCCGTCGAGGGACGTGGTGAGCGGGTCGGCGAAGCGAATTGCCTCCCCATCGCCAGATGGGGAGGGGGACCAGGCGGAGCCTTGTGGAGGGGTAATCGACGAGGCCTCGTCGACTACCCCTCCATCACCCTTCGGGTGGTCCCCCTCCCCACGGCTTCGCCGCAGGGAGGCAAGATGGTCGCGAGCCGACTCGTTCTGGTCCCACGCCATGACCTCGGCGCCGCTCGCGAGCAGCGCCTCCACAGTCGCCATGCCTGAGCGGGCGAGCCCGTAGACAGCATATTTGCGGCCGGAAAAGGCGCTCGATCCGATCATCTCACCTTCAGCGTCGACAGGCCGGCGAGCGCGAGCACGAAGGCGATGATCCAGAAGCGGATGACGATGGTCGCCTCGGACCAGCCGATCTGCTCGAAATGGTGGTGGATGGGCGCCATCTTGAAGATCCGCCGGCCCGTCCGCTTGTAGAAGAAGACCTGGATGATGACGCTCATCGCCTCGACCACGAACAATCCGCCGATGATCCCGAGCACGATCTCGTGCTGGGTCGCGACCGCGATCGCTCCCAGCGCTCCGCCGAGCGCCAGGCTTCCCGTATCGCCCATGAAGACCGCCGCGGGCGGCGCGTTGAACCAGAGAAAGGCGAGGCCGGCGCCGACGATGGCGGAGCACAGGATCGGCAGGTTGCCGGCGTCCGCGACGAACGGGACCCCGAGATAGGCCGAAAAGACGGCGTTGCCGACGATGTAGGAGATGACGAGAAAGGCCAGGCTGGCGATGATCACCGGCATGGTGGCGAGCCCGTCCAGGCCGTCGGTAAGGTTCACCGCATTGCCGAACGCGACGACGACGAAGGCGCCGAAGAAGGGATAGGCGAAGCCGAGATCGACGACCGGGCCGTTGTAGAAGGGGATGTAGAGCTGGGTCCCCGCGCCCCAGGTGATGATCGTGCAGCCGATCCCGGCGACGAGAAACTCGGCGAGGAGCCGCACCTTGGCGGACACGCCCTTGTGGCTCTTCTTCGTCACCTTGTCGTAATCGTCGAGAAAGCCGATCAGCCCGAAGCCGACGGTGATG